>NZ_RZNH01000002.1 GCF_013141825.1 Marinifilum caeruleilacunae | reverse complement strand
ATTCTCGTGCAACAGATAGGCAAGATCTTCCTTCGTTCTGTATTTTTAGAACTGCTTGTTCTCTATCCTCAATACTAAATTTGTTTCTCTTTTTTTTAGTCATAAAAACACCCCAAATGTTGTGTCCAACTTTTGGGGTGCAGTTCACTTTATTTGGTGGGTTTCTTTATGCTTTTACACTTCGATTGATTTACCTGCCCCTGGCATGCTCAATAGTATTAGGATCCACTGCCGATTTGGTTTTAATCAAAGATCGACTCACAATAATGGCATATTTCCACCAAACATGGGCCGCATTCATTAAATCTCTTTCCCTGTAGTATCGATTCTTCCCTTTAAAGCTACCATCTTCATACATTTTTGCTCTGCCTCCTGGATCATAAATTTCGAAAAAAACATCTTTATCGGTTTGTCGATAACCTTTTACAATAATAAAGTGTCCCCATTCCGGTCGTGTTTCGTAGTATTTATCGATACGGTGTTCAGGCTTCGATTCGAGACGCACCTGGTGCATATCGATGCATAGAATGGCAATTAGACCATCATCTAAATATTTTCTAATATTCTGTTGTGTATTAAAGGGAACCGTTTTGTTGGTAACATCGTTAACATTTAAGTAATCTATTATGTCATAGGTCCACCACCATCCACCAAAAGGATGATATTGGCTGCGAGCATGCTCCACATCCTTGTCCCAATCTTTAATGGCCCATTTTAGAGCCATGGTAACACAGGAAGGGCCACAGTTTTCGGAACTGTATTGGCCTGTGTTTGATTGTTCAAAATACCAATTGTATTCCTGATCGTTGCTTTTTCTGTTTATCGATTGCTCACCCAATCCCCATTCAGCGATATGGTCATTAAAGGGGGGAATCGTCACTCTTTTTTGAAGAATTTCATCATTTTTGCCATCATCAATCACAAGCTGTACTGAGATTTCAGATTCCGTTTCCCGATCAGGTAAAATAAAGAAGGCTACTTTTTGATCTTTCTGGTTCAGGTAAATTTGTGAATCATCCAATTCCCATTTATACTCCAGGTTATCTGTTAATTCAGAAAAAGAAGCGTTGGCATCAAGTTGTATACGATCATGTTGAAGCCTGCACTCAAAGTCTATTGTTATTGTTTCATCCTGTGTATGATCTTTACCACAAAAGAGGGAAACGAATGTTAACAAGACGATGAATAGTTTGTTTAGTTTCATTTATATAATTAATTAGAAAGTATTGAGTGTAAGGTGTATAAATACTAATATTCACTAATTTATGAATTTTATGCCTTACATAAAAATATATTATAGAGTAGAAAAATATGATGAGTGGAGAGTGATGCAATCTGGTTTTTAGTTTGATGATGGATTTGTTTGATTGGTAATAAACTGTTTCAATATTCTTTTGGTTTTTTGCCTATCAAAATACCAGTCGGAATAGGGAAGAGGGAAGATGCTACCTATTGATAATCTAAACATATTGCTGCCGTCTTTACATACTGTTAGTTCCCTAATTTAGTCTCACTCTAAATTCTATCGATTGCAAGTGATTGGTCACTTTTTCGTGATATGCTTGCATAAAGAGATGTATTAAACAAAATAATATAATTTTGTTGATTTAAGTATGATAACTAAGTACTCATTTTTCGATTATTCTGATATTTTTATGAGCCAATTGACAGAACACTTCTTACTTATAATGAAATTGAGATATCTATATGTAAACATTTATGTCTATTGATCTTAAAAATAAAGTATGCCAAACTTTCGATATGAGTCGGATAATTTTCTCTTAAGACTTGTCATACTGTGGCTTAAAGCTTCTTGTTTGGCATTTCTTTTTTTATAATTTTTACGGGGATTTTTAGCCCCTGAAAACGCGTAGGTAGCTGAATAGGGGTTTGTAAAAACATCTAAATCTTATAAAATGAAAAAAGAGAATCAAAACTCTTACAAAGAACAGCGCAAGAAAGCGCATGAGTTCGAGAGCCGTGAGGCATACTTGAATCACGAACTCGAGATTATGAAATTTCGCAGATGGCGCATCCACTTGCCATTCAGAGATTTCAATATCGAACTGGAAGATTGGGTTCCTGCCTTGGCCGCTACAATTGGTAAGGTTGTAATGGTAACAGCTATGGTTGCTGTATTTGCTACTCAATTTGGTTTGTCTCCTGAATTCGTTGCAGAAAACGTTCGTTACGAGTTGTTAATTGCAGGAGGTATTTTTGTATTGCTATTTTCAGCAATTCTTAATCCGAATGCTAACCTTGCCGGAACTCATGGTCCTATGATTCCACTGATTCCGATTATTGCTGCCGCCGGTGGTCACCCGCTTGCTTTGGGGATATTAATCGGGGTATTCGGACTTGCTTTAAGTATAACCAAAGGTGGTTCTAAATTAATGAAACTTACAGGTGTTGGGGTTCGTGGTGGACTTTTAATCTATTTAGGTGCTGTAGGTTTGCTGAGTCAGATAACAAAATTGGAAGCCTGGGCTTCTGCCGGTGATATCGGATATGTTTCTTTCGCAGTAATTGGAATCACGATTTTAATTTATGCATATTTGGCAAAAATCAATAAACGTTGGTTGGCTATTCCTTTGTGTTCGGCAATTGCAGGTATTGTTGCCTTTGTAATGGGTGCCGAATTTGCTTTTACAACCAAACCTGGTTTACCTCACATGAACCCAATGTGGTGGTGGGGCGAAGATACAGGATGGCAACTAGGTTTACCTAATGTTGGACATTTTGTAGCGGTAATTCCATTTGCAATTCTTGCAGTCGCAATGTGGTCTCCTGATTATTTGGGTCACCGTGTATTCCAGGAATTAAATTACCCTAAAAAAGCCAAGAACGTATTGATGGATGTTGATGATACAATGACTGTTGCTTCAGTTCGCCAGATGATTGGTACTGCACTTGGTGGTGGTAACATTGCTTCATCCTGGGGTACTTATATGATTCCTGCAGCAATTGCAAAACGTCCTATTCCTGGTGGTGCAATCTTAACGGCTCTACTTTGTGTATTGGCATCGGTATTTGGTTATCCTATGGATTTGGCCATGTGGGAACCAGTATTGCGTGTTGCACTAATTGTTGGTGTATTCCTTCCTTTACTTGAAGCGGGTATGCAAATGGTTCGTAAGCACAAAGATTCATTGAGCGCAGGTACTTGTATTTTTGCATGTGCTTTTGTAAATCCTGTTTTCGGTTGGGCATTTACCATGTTGCTTGATAACCTGGGATTGATTGGTGATAGCGAGCGTGCTGCTGAATTAAGCTGGAAAGAAAAATTGATTATTCCTGGAGCAATGTTTATTGTTTGTGTTGTTTCTCTGGCACTGGTTGGACAACTTCCTGGAATCCCTGGAATTTTCTAGACGATATCAATTAAAAAATATAAAGAATGCCGTTTCAATTATTGAAACGGCATTTTTATTACGGCATTTTCTTGCCAAAGCATTACATTTTCCTGGTGCAATTCATGTTGATGTGGTCGAATTTCCTTAAGTTTGATATTCGAATTCATTTACAAAACAGTATCTACAAATGACAATCAACAGAAACGAAACACAACTGGTGTGTATTGCCAAATTTATAGCCAAAGAAGGTGAAGCTGATCAATTAATCCAGAACCTGCACAAATTGATTCCTATGACTTTGCAGGAGGGTGGATGTATCCGTTATGAATTAAATCAGTGTATTGATGAGCCAAATCGAATTACTTTTATCGAAAAGTGGTACGATCAGGTAACTTTCGATGCACATTGCAACAAACCTTATATTGTCGAATTCTTTAACGATGGAAAACCGCATCATGTTCAGGAATTCGAAGTAACACTTCACAAAGAATTATTGCCTTAATACGATCGAGGAATTGATTTTGACCAAATAAGAAAAGGGAAATCGGAGCGAATCCAATTTCCCTTTTTATATTTTTTAAGGAACCTATCTCATATTTATGAGAATGGAGTTTTCTTATTTTGTTGCTGGAATCATTTCCTTTTCGCCAGCTTTTAGCCAAGCTTCTCCAACACCTAAAATGGTTCTTCCGGCTACACCATTAATAATAATAGCTGCCATCATGTACCAAGCTGCAAGAGCACATGCAATTAATACGTATGCAGCAGCAGTGTTTAATGCCGGAAATCCGAAATGACCAAGATCCAATAAAATGAATCCTACCATCAAAATGCTAAAAGTAGTTGCCATTGCACCATGAATAAATAGTGAAGCAAACCAAAGAATTAAGGTAAAGAATGTGTAAGCTACTAGGAAGTATCCAACATCAGTACCCGATGATTTGTAGATGTTAAAGTAGTTTAGCATCCACACAATTCCGATTGCAATCCAAAAAGATCCGTAAGCAGAAAATGCTGCAAAACCAAAGTTGTTACCGTTTTTATGCTCTAATAATCCAGCACACAATTGTGCAATTCCACCAAATGCAAAACCAACAGCCAATACTGGGCCTAATCCACACAAACCAAGGTTATGCAATTGTAATAAAATGGTACTTAAACCAAATCCTCCTAAACCGACAACCGCCGGATTTCCTAAATTTACGTTGTTCATCGCTAAAGTTAATTTTATCCTGATTGAGCGGCAAAACTAACAAAATGCATAGCAGGGAATTAAAGCGCTATGTAGTTTAAAAACATGTATACTCTAGAACATTTTTCTTTGATTTTATTAAGGTGGTGAATCTCAGTGCAATTCGCAGATGTTTTGGCTATTGCGTTTTTTGTTTTGTGTTGCACAATAGCTAATCTAATGATTAGAATATTAGACTTTTAGGCAAAAATTAACCCCAGAAATGAAGTCTGGGGTTAATCTGTGATTGAAATGAATTCAATTATTTATTTGCTTGATTGCTCATGTAAAATACAATTTCGCCACCTTTTACAATCTCGGAATGTTTCAATTTAAAATCGGTTAAAAAATTCCCGTTCAATTCTACCTTCTCAACAAATACATTCTCTTTGGATTGATTGACTGTATTTACGACAAACTGATTGCCATTGGGCAGATGTAAAACTGCTTTTTGAACAGATGGACTTCCTATGGCATATTCATCAGACCCTGGAAGAACAGGGTAGAAGCCCAGTGAGCTAAACAGGTACCAGGCACTCATTTGTCCGGCATCGTCGTTTCCACAAAGTCCATCTACTTCATTGCTGTACATCGTATCCAAAATCATTCTCACCCTTTCCTGCGTTTTCCAGGGGTCGTTTGTCCAGTTGTACAAATAAGGAATATGGTGTCCAGGTTCGTTACCATGTACATAGTTGCCAATGATTCCATCACGGGTGATGTCTTCATTTTTTTCGATGTATTTGTCATCGATAGGTGTAGTGAAAATCCGATCCAAATGATTTGAGAATTTATCTTTCCCGCCCATCATCTCAATCATATTACTAATGTTATGAGGAACATACAGACCATAATTCCAGGCATTGCCTTCAATAAAACCTTGTCCGTGAGTGTTTAATGGGTCAAATTCTTTGCGCCATTGTCCATTGCTTAATTTAGGACGCATGTAGCCGACTTCAGCATCGTAAACATTTTTATAGTATTCCGAACGTTTGTTGTATTCGTGTTCAGTCTCTTTCTCATTGGCTGCCTTTGCAATTTGTGCAATACACCAATCGTTGTAGGCATATTCCAAAGTTTTGGAAACCGATGATGAACTATTGTCTTCGGGTACATAACCTAATTTCATGTAGTCGCCAATGCCATCGTAATAAGATAGGGTAGAGGTGTTTTTGCAGGCTTGTAAAGCTCTTGCCAGATCTACATCGGTAGCATTTTTTGCAATGGCATCGGCAATTACCGACACCGAATGGTAACCTACCATGCACCAATTCTCGTTGGCGTAATGGCTCCAAACCGGTAGCATTTTATGCACACTCTGATCGTGATGCGCCAACATCGATTTAATCATGTCATTATTTCTTTCGGGCTGAAGAATGGTGAACCAGGGGTGTAATGCACGATAGGTATCCCATAAGGAGAAAATACTGTAGTTGGTAAATCCATCAGATTGGTGTATGTTTTGGTCGAGTCCTCGATAAGATCCATCCACATCCTCGTAAAGTACCGGACTAAGCATGGTGTGATACAGCGAAGTATAAATGTTTTCTTTTTGATCTTCGCTTTCTGTTTCAACTACTAATTTCGATAATTCCTGATTCCATTTCGCCTGCGACTCTTGCTTCACGCGATTAAAATCCCAATGTGGAACCTCTGTTTCAAGGTTTTTCAAAGCACCATTTGTACTTACGCAGGAAAGAGCAAATTTAACTTTTACTTCTTCATTCTGCTTCGTATCGAAATTAAAATAAGCCCTGATATTTTTACCAGACATTTCCGGAAAGTTCTCTTCCTCATTAAACTTTCGATAGAATCCGTTGTAAATTACCTTTTCATATCTTTTGTGTCCGTATGATTTGAATGGTTTGGAAAACTTCATGGCAAAAAATACCTTTTTTGTACGCGCCCAGCCATTTGTTTGTCGGTAGCCCGTTACCAAAGAATCATTTTCTACCCTAATAAAAGTCCACACGTTTTTGTCATCGTGATGATAAATGTTTGCCATTAAATCCAATATGATATGAGCATCATCTGATTTTTGGAAAGTGTATCGATGAAAACCAACTCTTTCGCTGGCAGTCAATTCAGCTTGCACCTGGTAATCTTCCAAAAACACTTTATAATAGGCAGGTTCAGCAAATTCCTTATCGTGCGAGAAGGCAGAATGATATCCACTTCCAGGCTGGCTTGCCTTGCCAGGTTCCAATTGCAGTTCCCCTGTGCTTGGCATGATTAAAAAATCTCCCAAATCGGAGTGCCCAGTTCCACTAAAATGGGTATGGCTAAATCCAAAAATGGTACTATCGGCATATTGATATCCAGAACAATATTCGTATGTTTTTTTATTGTATTTCCCATCAATAAACATGGGTTCAGCATTGGTTTCAGGACTCAGTTGCACCATTCCGAAAGGAGCTGCAGCGCCCGGAAAAGTATGTCCCATATTTTTTGTTCCAATTAAAGGATTCACATATTTAATGAGGTTCTTGCTTTTGATGAGTACCGGGGAATTGGACTTTTCATGCGCACATGAAAGTATCATCACTACCAAAAGGCAGCTGATAAAAATTCGCTTCATAGTTTTAGGTTGTTTGGTTTCGTATTTCGCTACGATTATAGCATAAAATAATCGAGAAAGCTAATACTATTTCCACTTTACTTGCAATTCTATCTTATTATTAGCGGTTTCTATGTTAAGTTTTTATGAACAATTAAACAGACAATAAATTATATTTTGCTAGTAGTATAGATCTTCTTAATTTAGATTGGTTATACACAACTATATATTTACTTAAAACCAATTAAACAGATGAATTTTAAAGTATTAACAGCCTGTGTGGTGCTGCTTTCAACGCACATCGCTCTTTCTGCACAGGTAAATCACAAAAGATTCCTGGTGAAATCAGGACATCTCGAAATGAAAGTTGAAGGAATATCCGAAGGGATTCGTACCATTTGGTTCGATAATTATGGTAGACAATACCGCGATGAGTTAAAAGTCGTAACAACAACCGAAATTTTTGGCATGAAATCGGTGGAAGAAACCCATACACTTAGTATTGTAAATGGGGAAGAGTTTTATAGTGTTGATTTGTTGTCTGGCACAGGAACGAAACACACTTATGGTGTTCCTGCAGAATTTTACCAGGCTTACGATCAGATGTCTGAAGAACAAAAAAATCAGTTTGCTGATGAAATATTTAGTGATCTTGGTGGGACCAAGCTTGGAACAACCAATATGTTGGGTCGTAAGTGCGATTTAATTAAGGTATTGGGAGTTACCGAAACCATTTATAAAGGTGTGGTTTTAAAAACAAAGGTAAATTTGCTGGGAAAGAAAAATACCGAAACAGCCACATTGTTTAAAGAGAACATTTCGGTTCCTGCATCTAAGTTTTCGCCACCACAAAACATTGATTGGACCGATCTGAATAGTGCTGAAGGTCAGTTTTCTGATCTTGATGGGGAATATTACAACGATTCATACGATGATGAAGATGATAGCGAAGCCATTCCAGTTAGCTATCCTTTTGAAAGCTTCAAAAAAGCAACCCAAAACATCGAATTTAATGGATATAAAAAAGCTATGGCCATGAGTATGGATGGTCAGCACATAACGACCTACATGAAATCGATGAATGAGAATTTTATGATCGTGGCAAGTTCCATTGAGAATATCCAGTCTCAGGATTATGGCGATGAATTGGCCAGATATCAACATTTCAAACACAATGGAAACGATATGTATTTGGGCAATGCTACTGGTGGAGATGAGGAAGATTTTGATGGAGTTGCTTTAATCATTAAGTATCCATCGAAAGATATGGTGGTTTCCATCGTAAGCTCCAATGCATTTGGAAAAAGTGAATTGCTGAAAATTGCCGATCAGTTAAAATTTTAAAAAGAAAAAACTCCCTGCTGCCATTGTACATACAGGGAGTTTTCTTTTATCCTCCTCCAGTTCTAATTCTTGCCTGGATATTTCAAATATTTCTATTTTTCTGTAAACGGATTTTTGCCCTAATCTTCCCAAACAATTGTTTTCATATCTTCCCAAAAAGGGCCAAACTGAATTTCCGATATTCTTCCTTCATCCAACCACAGGTGTAGGTTTTCTCCTGGAAAATAAATCAATTCGTGTGTGGGAAATTCTTCAGAGTCAGCCTTTTCGAATTCAGGTTTGCCCAATTGGAAATGTTCCAATTCATCAAGCAAGTTTCGTTTTGACAAACCAATTTTGATGAAGCTGAAAATATGGTAGTTTTTATTATGAACCGAGATGTAACTCAATTTGAACTGATCTACCGATTCGAAGGTAAAACTCAATCCTTTGGAGTTGTAAAAAAGGGTAATACTGTTTTCGCTCGGAGAAAGTGAATATTCTCCAACTTCGTCTGCTTTACCCAGTAATTTTTCAACTTCGGCTTGTATCATGCCAAAGCAAACTCCTGAAATGCCTTTACCCAATACGATTTCGTTCTGATCCATATTTAATCTTCAAAAGGATATTTTAATTCTATTTGATCTCTGATCTCATCAAGAACAGATAATATTTTTTTGCTCTTCCATATCGGAATTATCGAACTTTCTAATTTGCCTTTTTTAATCAATTCTCCAACGGCATAGGCTTCATAATTATAACCCAACTCTTTGCTTTCATCTTCAAATTCGAGAATCTCGTTTTCGGTATACAAAATGGTTTTTTTTGCCATCCAGAAGCTTGGAATTTCAATTCTTCCTTTAGTACCGTATATCACAGCTTCGTTCTTTAAATTGGAACGAAATGAACTTGAAATTTGCGAAAGTCCACCATTGGCATATTTGAGCTGAATACTATTGTATTCGTCGATACCTGTTTTTCCAATTTCAGCAAAGCTTTGAATGGAATCTATTTTTTGGTTAAAAACCAGTTCGGAAATTGCCACACCATAAATTCCTATATCCAGTAAAGCACCACCGGCCAAATTTGCATTCGCCAACCTGCCTTCTGCTTTCATATCGCCTACAAAACCAAAACTTACCTGCAATTGTAAAACATCACCAATTTTTCCGGCATCTATCCATTCCATCGATTTTAAAATGGCAGGCAAATAATAGGTCCACATGCCTTCCATAAAAAACAGGCCTTTCTCTTTGGCCAAATTGCTTAATTGTTCCAACTGCGCAGCGTTAACACAAACTGGTTTCTCGCATAAAACCGCTTTGCCATGATTCAAACACAAGCTGGCATGTTCAAAATGGAAGTTATGAGGTGTTGCCACATATACAACCTGAATATCAGGATTTGACATCATACTCTCGTAGGAAGTATAGGAATGTTCTATTTGATATTTTTCGGCAAAATTACTCGCTTTTGACTCGGAACGTGAGGCCACTGCAATGATTTTTCCGTTTGGTACCACCTTAAAATCATTGGCAAATTTATTGGCAATTTTACCTGCGCCTAATATTCCCCAGCTAACTGTCATAGTTTATTATTTTGATTATTAAAGATAGGATTTTGGAGAAAAATATGGTATCAAATCGATGAAAATATTTTTTTATTGTTCGTAAATATTCTTGATTGGAGAGGTATAAAAAATCCCAAAAAGGTTAACCTTACAGTAAAATCACTATTTTTACATCTTCAAAATAAAAACAAGTAAAAATGACAAAAGATTTTCGACCAACCGACTATATTTTAGAGTCGCTAGAAACGGGTAAAAGATTTGAGGACGAAGGATGGACTTTAGATGCACCCGGTGAAGAGAAACCTTGTTTAATTCGAGCAATTTACGACAAAAAGCAAATTGAAGTAAAAGATAACTCCCTTGGAATTTATAAGTTCTCCGATTGGTTACCTGTTCATAAAACATTAGAAGGATCTTCGGCGCCAGCTACCTATAAAAGTGAAGGTTTGGCAAAGTATCTTGGTTTGAATAATCTTTACATTACATTTAGTGGCTACTGGCCCGAAAAAGGTGCCAACTTCAGAACTTGCTCTTTTAAAGAAACAGAAGCATACTCTGTTGGTGGTAGATTAGAAGTTGACAAGAATATCCTGGTTGTTGCCTCGGCAGGAAATACTGCCCGTGCATTTGCCAGGGTTTGTTCAGATAATAATATTCCTCTTTTATTATGTGTGCCCGAAGATAATATTGGTGCCTTGTGGTTCGATGAGCCAATTAAGGACAATGTAAGACTTGTGGTTACAAAATCGGGTAGCGATTATTTCGATGCAATTCACCTGTCGGAACTGGCTTGCCAGTTAGATGGTTTCATTGCCGAAGGAGGAGCAAAAAATGTTGCCAGACGCGATGGTATGGCTTGCACAGTGAATTCTGCTGTAACCGAAATCGGTAAAATTCCTGATTTTTATTTTCAGGCCGTAGGTTCGGGTACAGGAGCGATTGCTGCCTGGGAGGCAAACTTACGTTTTATAGAGGATGGAAGATTTGGTTCCAACAAAATGAAATTAATGGTTTCTCAGAATACTCCATTCCTGCCAATGCATGATGCATGGAAAGAAGATTCGAGAGAAATGCTTCCTTTGGATGATGATTTGGCAAGAAAGCAAGTAGAGGAAATTGTTGCGAAGGTATTGTCGAATAGAAAACCTCCTTACTCAATTGTAGGTGGTTTGTACGATGCTTTGAAAGATGCTGGCGGAGATGTGTTAAAAGCCACTAACGAAGAAGCTGCCGAAGCTGCAAGAATTTTTGAAGAGACAGAAGGCAATGATATTCACCCAGCTGCTGCTGTTGCAACAGCTACTTTAATCAATCACGCCAAAGAGGGCAAATTGGATAAAGATGCATGCATAGTGCTAAATATTACAGGTGGTGGAGAAGAGAGATTCAAACGTGAGAAAGATATTCTTTATCTGAAACCTTCTCATGTGTTCGATATTAATCCGGACGTGAGTGAAGTTAGAGAAGTCATGGAGAAGCTATTTAAAATAGAAATCAAAACTACAGTATAAAAAGAAAGCAGGCTTTTAAGCCTGCTTTTTTTATGAATTGATTAAGGAGTCGACAATCTCAATGGAGTCGGAAATGCATTTGGCACAAATGGTTTCTTTGGTATTGTTCTCCTTGCAATATTTTTGACCTTCTTCTGTATTCAAATCACATTTAATAATGTCTTTGCACTCCAGTGATTCGTAGGTTTGCGTAAACCTTCGGTTGAATTCCTGAATCATGGATCGATTGTTATCGGTCTGCAAACTGTGGTTTGAATTTTTCTCGCAATTGTGAATGCCAATTAGCATGAAAGCACCGGTAACCGCTCCACAGGTTTTCTGCAATCGTCCCATTCCGCCTCCAAATCCACTGGAGATTTGAAATGCCAGGTTATCATCAAATTTGTATTGATCGGAGTATGCAAGTAGAACAGATTGCGCACAGTTCATTCCAGATTTAAAGCTTTCAATTGCTTTTTCTTTTTTTGTAATCATAGTGGGTTTTGTTTCTTAATTAATTGGGTAAGCTAAAGATAGCTTTATTGTTTGAAAATGAAACCATAAATAGATTAAATTCCTGATTCAGTTTACAATTCATCCAAAGGAGGGATGTCTAGGTTTTTGGTATATTCATATCCCAATTCAAAAATTTCCTGAGCCTTGTTGCCATTAAGAATTTCATAATCGCGTAAGCCTGTGGGTTCAATTAATAGAGAACATTTTTCCTTGTGTCGGATTACATTGGAATGAACGCCCAATTGAAAGGTTCTTGAGGCTACCTGAACCAAATTATCGAATTTTTCAATCTTCTGAATCGGACTCACATTCACAGCAATAATAATATCACATTTATTGATTAAGGGCGATATGGGAAGGTTATCGAATAAACCTCCATCTACATACATGATATCATCCATTTGAACGGGCGAGAACAGTACAGGAATACTTACCGAAGCCATTAAATATTTAAAAAGATCACCTTCTTTTATGTACTCGACCCTGCCATCGTTTAAATTAGAAACTGCAATAAATAGAGGGATTTTGAGATTTTCGATTTTCTTGGTTTTGATGTGTTTTTTCACCTCTTTTTCCAGGCCAACCAAACTGAATAATCCATGTCGCGGATATTGCCATTTCGAATAGGCCATTACACCCTTGTTCTTTAATGCCTTTAAGATTTTTGTATAGGAAAAACCTGAAGCAATAAAGGCACCAATAAGAGCACCAGCACTTACACCCGAAATAATATCAGGCTTAATGCCTTTTTCCTCGAGCGCTTTTAAAACACCTAAATGAGCAAATCCTCTTGCTCCTCCACCTCCAAGAGCAACACCAATTTTCATGTACGTATAAATTGAATGATATAACTTAAAATAGGAAATTATGACAAGAAAAACCAATGAATGTGGGATTAATTCCATAAAAAAGACCATTCAATTTGAATGATCTTTTCCTGTAATCTTAATCTTTTACATCTTCCAGCGCACCTTTAATAATCTCCTCTACCACCGAAGTATCCAAAAGTGTGGAGATATCGCCGAAATTGCTGTAATCTCCCTGGGCAATTTTTCGTAAAATACGCCTCATAATCTTTCCCGATCGGGTTTTAGGCAAACCACGAACCAACTGAATCTTATCTGGCTTTGCAATCGGCCCAATGATTTTAGTTACCCCTTTACGGATACTGGTTTTAATTCCTTCTTCACCACCTGTTGAAAGTTCACCGCAAACCACAAAGGCATAAATTCCCTGTCCTTTGATTTCGTGTGGATAGCCCACAACGGCCGATTCATTCACAAGAGGATGCTCGTTAATGGCATTTTCGACTTCTGCAGTTCCCATTCTGTGTCCCGAAACATTGATTACATCATCCACACGGCCCAGAATTCTATAGTATCCATCTTCGTCCCGTTTTACTCCGTCGCCCGAAAAATACAAATTCTCGAAGGTGCTGAAATAGGTTTTTTTGAAGCGTTCATGATCGCCCCAAATGGTTCTTAGCATTCCCGGCCATGGATATTTAATACACAAATTGCCCTCAACACTCTTGCTCGATAGCTCATTGCCATCGCCATCAACAATAATGGGTTGAATGCCTGGTTGTGGAAGAGTGGCAAATCCCGGTTTGGTTGGAATAATACCTGCAATTGGACTAATGGATATTCCACCCGTTTCGGTCTGCCACCAGGTATCAACAATCGGGCACCTGTTTTTTCCCACATGATCGTGGTACCAGTGCCACGCCTCTTCGTTAATGGGTTCTCCAACCGTTCCCAGTACTTTTAATGTTGAAAGGTCTTTATTCTCGACATACTCTTGTCCCATTGAGATGAGAGAGCGGATGGCCGTTGGAGCCGTATAAAACTGGGCAACTCCGTATTTGTTTACAATATCCCAGTATCTTCCTGCATCGGGATAGGTAGGAATTCCCTCGAACATTACAGTTGTAGCGCCATTCAGTAAGGGTCCATAAACAATGTAAGAGTGACCGGTAATCCAACCAATATCTGCAGAGCAGAAATAAATATCGCCATCGCTATATTGGAATACATTTTTAAAGGTATAGGCCGAATATACCATATAACCACCACAAGTATGCACAATTCCTTTGGGTTTATCGGTTGAACCCGATGTATAAAGAATAAAAAGGGTATCCTCTGCATCCATTAATTCTGCTTTGTTCTCTTCCCCGGCTTCAGCCATTGCCTCGTGCCACCATATGTCTCTTTCTGTATTAAAATTGATATCGGAATTTGTTCTTTTAACCATCACTACTTTTTCAACCGAAGAGCAGCTTTCCAATGCTTCATCAACAATTTCTTTGATAGGGATAATTTTGTTTCCGCGGTATCCACCATCCGATGTTATTACCAGTTTGGCCTCTGCATCATTAATTCTATCGGCCAGGGAGTTGGCCGAAAAGCCTGCAAAAACTATGGAGTGAATGGCTCCAATTCGGGCACATGCCAACATGGCAATGGCCAATTCAGGCACCATAGGCATGTAAATGGCAACCCTGTCGCCTTTGCCTATACCCAGGTTGAGCATTAGGTTGGCGAATTTCTTCACTTCCAGGAAAAGTTCGTTGTAAGTTAGTACCCTGTTTTCATCATTGGGTTCGTTTGGTTCCCATATTATGGCTGGCTGATCGCCTCGAGTAAACAGATGGCGTTCAAAAATATTCTCGGTAATGTTCAATTTTCCGTTGATGAACCAATTGATCCGAGGTTCTGTAAAGTTCCAATCCAGAACTTTATCCCACTTTTTACGCCAAAAAAAGCTTTCTGCAATTCTACTCCAAAAGGCTTGAGGATTCTCTACACTCTTTTGATATTCGTGTATGTATCCGCCAAGGGTACTAATTTTATCAATCATGATCTTACATTTTGGTTATCAGTTAAATCTAAATAACTAAATATATGAAATTCTAGATTGATTATCCAGTACTTAATTTCTTTAAAAGTTAAGCCCTGTTTCTTTTCAGGAAAAATGTATCTTCAAGGCTTTAAAATAAACGCGATGAAGAACAAAAGAACATTAACTATTATACTCCTTGCAGTATTGGTGCTTTCTATTGGCTCAATATTACTGATTAACAATACCGATGTATTGAGTGAAAGTCCTGAAAATACTGTATCCTTAATCAGGCAATATCTTAAAGTATTAGGATTTTTAAGCATTATGGGGCTGGTTTACCTGCGCATGAAAAGTGTGAAAAGAGCTGAAAATGAGGAGCTGGAATAATGAACCGGCAGAATTTTTCTGAATAAGGGACTACGGAAAAATTCTGCCGCTTCGGTTAACCACTAACCACTACCAATGTAGTATCTTCTTCCTGTTTGGAAATTCTGTTTATATCATATCAAAAACGCAATACAGGAGAATTACGCCTCTTTAAAAAACAAGTGTTGCATGGTTGAGTTTAAAGATTGATGCAATTAAACCTGTTTTTAGAATTGATACCCAATTTTTTTCGGAATAAGTAATTTACAAAAATGACAGACGAAAGTCCACTTTTTTAATGGCTTTTATTGGGCATTTTAGTATCTATTTTTCTGATGTTTAAGATAATGTAAAGTGGTGATAATCAGCTTTTGCGTTGAGGTTAAATTTTTCTAATCATTTTTATTTATTGATATAGTTGAGGATGATATTTTTCAATTCTACACAGGTGTATTGATAGATTTTATTTTTGACTAGAAAAGTAAATAGATGTATACTAAAAGAATTAAAAACTTGTCAAAATGTAAATAAAACTTTACATTAGCTTAAAATTGAAATAATATTTAAGTGTAATTTATATTTTGAAAAATGAAAACGTATTTTCCATATCAATTAAAGTATGTTGGTGCATTTCTTGTGTTAACAGCAATTGTTTTGTCATGCATAGGTAATGTTGATGATTTTATGCGTGGCTTCCTTGGTGTTGAAGAAGGAGTCGAGTTCAGTGAAGCAATAAACGCCAGTTCTGAAGAATTAGATCAAACTTTATCTTATACACCTTATTTTACTACAGAGGAGAAATCGGTGTATTTAGATTGGAGTTTATTATTATCTATTGCTGGTTTTACCCTTTATTTATTTTCAAAGGAAAAAAGTGAAGATGAGTTTTATCAGCAACTAAGAGGAAAATGTTTGACTCAGGCTCTATTTATTACCTGGATTATTACTGGACTAATATATTGGTTGCGACCTGCATATGAATTAGAAGGATTTTATATTTTACAGTTACATTTAATATTCTATACATTCCTATATTATTACAATAAGTATAGTAAATATGCAATTGCTTAAGATAAAGAACACTTTTCAAGGAGGACAACTGTGAAAAATACAATCAAGGTAGAAAGAGCTAAAAAAGATATCACTCAGGCCGGTTTAGCCTACAAACTTGGTGTTTCAAGACAAACGATAAATGCTATAGAGAAGGGTAAATTTGTACCATCAACTGTTTTAGCACTAAAAATGGCACGTTTTTTCGAATGTAATGTAGAAGATATTTTCCTATTGGAAGAGAATGATTAAAAATTAAACCTGTCAGTATCTTCAACTGACAGGTTTAATTTTAAGACTTTAAATAAACAAATTCAGATTGGATTGCTCAGCCTCCGAAAGGTAAGTTGCCACTCCTCCAATTTGAACACCATCGAGCAATTCTTCTGCAGCAACACCCATTACATCCATCGACATTTGACAGGCAATCATTTCTACACCATTTTCCATTGCTGTTTTCAACATGTCTTCCAAAGAATCTACTTTCTTCGAAAGCATTCTCTTCTTCATCATTTTTGAGCCAAGGCCCATCATATTCATTTTCGAGAGTTTAAGGTCATCGGCTCCCTTGGCCATCATTTTGCCAAACATTTTGCCCATTAAATCTTTTTCAACCTTTGGTTTATCTGTTTTTTTAATGATGTTTAAGCCCCAGAAAGTGAAGAATAGCGTTACTTTACTTCCAGTGGCGGCTGCACCATTTGCAATTACCAATGAGGCCAGGGCACGATCCATATCATCAGAGAATACAACCATGGTTTTGTTTTTTGGCAATTGAGCATGATGAGCGGTTTTCATTTCCTGTTTTTGTTTTTCTATCACGGCAGTGTAAATGCCTTTCTCAGAATCAATAGAAATTAATTTGTTACCAGTCATTTTACACCAGGCTTCTGCATCTTTTACAAAACCGGCATCTGTTACTTTTTGCTGTAAACGCTGTCCGTTTTCCAGCTTGTCCATTTCCTGTTTTAATTTGATAATCGGACCCGGGCATTGTAATCCACAAGCATCGACCTGAATGGTTTTCGTGTTTTTTGGCTCTTCTGCTTGCTCTTCTGTTGGTTTTCCCCTGTAAATATGGCCATCGCGCGCGATATAGCTCGATTCAAAAATGTCTTCGTTGCTTTGCTTGCAGGTAGCATGCTCGTAGGTTTTGTAACCACCACTAAGGTTGTATACTTCGGTAAATCCTTTCTGCATCAGAATACGTGCAGCAAAATATCCCCTCAAGCCAACTCCACAGTAAATAATAATTTTTTTGTCCTTCGGTATCTCATCTAAACGATTTCTGATCTGATCCACCTCAATATTCACCGAACCCTCAATTTTGCCCAATTCATATTCGTCTGGTGTTCTAACGTCCAAAATATAATTGTTAGGTGCATGAAGCTGATAGAGTTCATCCCAATGGATAATTTTTACAAGACCTTCGATAATATTTCCAGCAGTAAAACCAGCCTGGTTTACAGGATCTTTTGCCGAGGAATAGGGTGGGGCATAGGCATGTTCTATTTCCTGCAGATCATAAATTGTTCCACCCTTTTGCAGAACAGTAGCAATCAGATCGGTGCGCTTGTCAACGCCTTCGTATCCCAATACCTGTGCACCATAAAGCTTGCCCGATTTTGGATGAAACATGAGTTTAATACTAGTTGGCGTTGCACCAGGGTAATATCCGGCATGCGAACCGCTATGTGTGATATTGGAAACATACTCGAAGCCTTCTTTCTTTAATACTTTCTCGGCCAATCCGGTTGAACCCACAGTTAAATCAAAAACCTTGGCAATGGCTGTGGCAATTGCACCCTTGTAGGCAAACTTATGACCCAATATCAAATTATTGGCCAGCATTCTGCCTTGCTTGTTTGCCGGACCTGCAAGATAGGCATTGGTATATTTGCCGGTTATGGGATGAGGAAATGCAATGGCATCGCCCAAAGCATAGATGTGCTCATCGCTGGTTTGAAGGTATTCATTCACCTGTATGCCTCCGTTGGGTGCCAGTTCAATTCCAGCTTCTTTAATCAACTTTGTTTCGGGACGAACGCCAATGGATAGGATGACCATATCGGCCTCTATTTTTCTTCCTGACTGTAAACGAATCTCCAGGTAGTCTCCTTTTCGTTCAAACTCGCTCACGCCATCTTTTAAATAAAACTCAACATTTTTGGTTTTTAAATGCTGATGAACAACAGCAGCCATTTCGTAATCGAGAGGGGTCATAACCTGTTCTGCCATTTCCACAATGGTAAGCATCATGCCTAAATGATGAAGGTTTTCGGCCATTTCCAAACCAATAAAACCGGCACCAACCACAACAGCTTTTTGTGGTTGATGTTCTTTGTGAAACTTTTTAATCTTGTCGGTATCTTTTACATTTCGAACCGTAAAAATGGCTTTGTCATTGATTCCTGGAATGGGTGGTTTAATGGGTTCCGCACCTGGCGATACAATGAGTTTATCGTAGTTTTCGGTATAAGTTGTATTGTTCGAAAGATCCTTTACTTCAACCGTTTTTTCTTCGCGATTGATTTTAATCACCTCGTTTTTAACGCGAACATCAACATTCAATCTTTTGTGAAAACTTTCTGGTGTTTGCAACAGGAGGTTTTCCCTTTCGGTGATCACTCCACCCACATAGTACGGCAATCCACAATTTGCATAAGAAATATGCTCGCCTCGTTCAAACATGATAATTTCTGCCGACTCGTCCATTCTTCTTAGACGAGCTGCAGTTGTTGCGCCTCCTGCAACACCACCTACAATTAAAAATTTTGCCATTGGAATATTTTGTAAAAATTAATATCTATAGAAATAAACACATCTACACATCTAGATGTAATTGGTGCAAAAGTAAAACTTCATTGGAATGATTCGCTATGTTTTACTTCTATGAAGAGCTGTTGTAAAGCATGTTTGAAGGAGGTGTAGACGTAATGGGCAGAAATACAGTTGGTAAGGATGGGTGTGATATATTTCACACTGTAGGAATTGAGAATACTCTCATAATTTATGAAAGGATGATTATTGATTCGAAAGAAATGCAAGAAAAATTCTCGTAGTCATTTAAATTAAACTTACTTTCGTTGATAAGGTATTATTATCATGATAAAATTTGAGAATGTAAGTTTAAGGTTCGGTGAGCTGGTCATCTGTGAAAATTTAAGTTTCGATTTAGACCAGGGAGGATCTTTGTGCTTAAGTGGACCATCGGGCAAAGGGAAATCCAGTTTATTGAAATTGATTTTGGGTATTATTAAACCCGATTCGGGCAAAATTTTTATTGATGGAAAGGAACTTAACGCCACCAATATTTTCGATGCCAGAAAAAAAATAGTCTGGTTACCACAAAACATACACTTGCCTGTTAATTCAGGAAAAGAGTTAACAGAATTGCTTGATTTTCAATCAGAGAATCTGGAGCTATATCATCATTATCTTGATCAATTGGGAATTGCCAGCAATGGCAAAGAAAAGCTTTTTACTGAAGTAAGCGGGGGACAAAAGCAAAGAATGGTGATGGCAGCCTGTTTAAGCCTGGATAAACCAATTCTGCTTCTTGACGAGCCGGTCTCAGCCCTGGATGATGACTCCATTGATCAGTTTATTCATGTTATTAATGGATTGAAGGGTAAAACAATTGTATCCACATCGCACAATAAAAGGTGGATTGAGCAATGTTCAAGCATTATCAAATTATAAACATGAACGAAACATTAGATATTAGCATATATAGTCTTGCACTGGGATTTTTACTGATGGTGTTACCCATTATTGGTTTCATCTATTTTAAGGTAAGAATTATCAAGGAAACTTTAATTTCCATTCTGCGAATGATTATTCAGTTATCGCTTATAGCTGTTTACCTTGAATACATTTTTGAATGGAACAATGCCTGGATCAATGCGAGCTGGGTAATTGCCATGGTAATGGTTGGTGCATATACTACCGTGAAACGGGTTGGATTAAACTACAAATATTTCCTCTTGCCATTTTTTATTGCCGGATTTACCAGCATTGTAATTTTAGATGCCTTTTTCCTGGGATGGATTATCCGATTGGATTATGTCTTTGATGCCAGGTATTTTATTCCCATAACGGGAATGGTATTGGGCAATGCCTTAAATCATAATATTGTTGGGGTTAGCAATTACTTCGATCGCCTGGACAAGGAGCAGGATTTGTACTATTTTCTTCTGATCAACGGATCGAGCAGGAAGAAAGCCCTGGAACCTTTTATCAGTTCATCTATCCGTAAAGGATTAAACCCATTAATTGCAACCATGTCGGTAATTGGCTTGATATCCTTACCCGGAATGATGACAGGACAGATACTGGGAGGAAGTTCGCCGGTGGTTGCCATCAAATATCAAATTTTAATCATGTTGGCGGTTTTTGTAGGCAGTACGCTTAATTTAATGATCTGTATTCTTCTGGCCAATCGTCACATTTTTGATTCCTTCGGATCGATAAAGCCGAATATTTTAAAGAAAACCAGGTAGTTTCGACTTGTGCAGATGTGAAAATACAAGTTTACGCAACCGTTTTCGTTATTTGAAATGAATCTAAAAAATCCTTGTGGAATCTTTTTTTATTGGCTTTAATCTAAATAATGGTATTTTAGCAGCAAATAAAAGTAGAAAAGCTCATTTGAGTTACAATCTATAAGTAGAAATGAAAGATTATTTTGAATTTTACTTTTACGTTCTTGCATACTTAGTATGCTTCCTAGAAATTTTTGGTGGATTGTAAAATCCATCCCTTACCGCGATCCTCAAATTTTAGGATCCGTTTTCCTATACACAATATTTTGTAACTGAGTTTTTGAATTTGGAGTGTTGCACTTCAAATCGTAAGATCACATCTCTCGCATACCTGCAATTTTAAATTGCAAGTTGACTGAATACTAAGAAAACTAAATAGTTAAACAAATATAACATGCAAAAGTCTTTACTATTAGGTGTAGAAGCCATTGCACAAGGTGCAATCGATGGCGGAATGTCTGGAGTTTATGCTTATCCGGGAACACCTTCAACCGAAATTACAGAGTACATTCAACACTCTAAGCAAGCACAAGAATTAAATATCCACAGAGACTGGGCAGCTAACGAAAAAACTGCTATGGAATCTGCTTTGGGAATGTCATATGCTGGAAAGCGTTCAATGGTGTGTATGAAGCACGTAGGTTTGAACGTAGCAGCAGACTGTTTTATGAATGCAGCCATTACTGGTGCTAATGGTGGTATGTTAATTGTTGTTGCTGATGATCCATCAATGCACTCTTCTCAGAACGAGCAAGATTCACGTGTGTATGGTAAGTTTGCAATGATGCCAATTCTGGAGCCATCGAACCAGCAAGAAGCTTACGATATGACACGTTTCGGATTCGAATTGTCTGAAGCTTGTGAAATTCCGGTATTACTTAGATTAACAACTCGTTTGGCTCACTCACGTGCAGGTGTTGTTCGCGCTGCTGAGGTTGTTGCTCAGAACGAAATGAAATTACCAGAAGATAAGGTACAGTTCGTATTGCTTCCAGGTATCGCGCGTAAGCGTTACAAATTGTTGTTAAACAACCAGGCAAAATTCGAAACTGCTTCCGAAGAATCACCATATAACACCTACACCGAAGGTACTGATAAATCGATGGGTATTATCGCCTGTGGTTTAGGTTACAACTACTTAATGGAAAACTATCCTAACGGAGATTGTCCATATCCAGTTGTAAAAGTGAGCCAGTATCCTATTCCTCGCACAATGATTCAAAAAATCACCAGTGAGTGCGATAAAGTAATGATCCTGGAAGAAGGGTATCCTGTTGTTGAAGAAATGTTGAAAGGATATCTGGAAAAAGAAGCTGTAATCGGTCGTTTGGATGGTACTTTATCTCGCGATGGTGAGTTGAAACCAGAAATGGTTGGTAGAGCTTTAGGCTTCGATGTAGAAGAAGGTGCTGAAGTTCCAAATTTAGTATCTGCTCGTCCGCCGGCATTGTGTGTTGGGTGTTCGCATATTGATGTGTACACTGCTTTGAACGAAGTAGTTGCTGAGTATGGTGAAGGTCGTGTATTTGCAGATATAGGTTGTTACACTTTGGGTGCATTGCCTCCATTTAATGCCATTAACTCTTGCGTTGATATGGGTGCTTCGATCACCATGGCCAAAGGTGCTGCTGATGCAGGTTTGATTCCTTCTGTTGCAGTAATTGGTGACTCTACATTTACTCACTCAGGTATGACTGGTTTATTGGATGCAATCAACGAAAAAACTCCAATTACAGTAATCATTTCTGATAACGAATCAATCTCGATGACAGGTGGTCAGCACTCTTCTGCAAAAGGCAAGCTTGAAGCTATTTGTGAAGGTTTAGGAGTTGAAGAAGATCACTTACATGTATTAACTGCTGTACCTAAAAAACGTGACGATTTGAAAGAAATGCTTCGCAAGGAGTTCGAATACCAGGGAGTATCTGTAATTATTCCTCGTCGTGTTTGTGTTCAGAAAAACGTTCGCGATCAGAAAATTAAAAAAGCCGCTAAAGCAAAAGCAGCTGCTAAAGCATAATTAACTATTAACCTGAAAAATTAGAAAGACATGAAAACAGATATGGTCATAGCAGGTGTTGGTGGTCAAGGGATTTTATCCATTGCTGCTGCTTTAGGATCTGCTGCATTAGACAATGATTTATATATGAAGCAAGCTGAAACTCACGGTATGAGTCAGCGTGGTGGTGATGTTCAGTCATTCATGAGAATTTCTGACAAGCCTATTTATTCAGATTTGATTCCTGCAGGTGGTGCTGATATTATTCTATCGGTAGAACCAATGGAAGCACTTCGCTACCTTCCTTACCTTAAAAAAGGTGGATATGTAGTAACCAACTCAACTCCTTTTGTGAATATTCCTGATTATCCAGAAATGGAAGAATTGGAAAAAACCATTAAGGAATTGCCAAATTATGTATTGATTGATGCAGATAAAATTGCTGAAGAAACAACTGGTTCTAAGCGTGCATTCAACTTCGTAATGTTAGGTGCTGCATCTCCATTTATCGATGTTCCTTTCGAGTACCTTGAAGAAGGTATCCGTAAGATTTTCGGTCGTAAAGGTGAAGAAGTAGTTGAAATGAATATTAAGGCTCTTCACGCAGGACGTAAGTTTGCTGAGGAAAACAAGTAATATTTAGTATCTGACCTAGACTACTATAAACTCAATGGATGCCCTGTATTTACGGGGTGTCCATTTTTTTTGAGTTTGCTTTTTGGAACAATGGGATTGTAGAGCTAACAGTTGTGATTGTTCGGCTTTTGTTTCAAATCGTATTGTGATTTTGTTTTACTATTCTTTCGCATACCATTTGGGCAAAGTCTGCCTCAATATATACCTGGTGTCCTTTTCCTTCTATAAGTTTGGATTCGAGCTTCATATTCTCTATCCATTCTGATTTAGGCCGATGCTCATCATTTTCTCCAAAATATAGTTTTATTTTTCCGTTTGGTCTTTTTGTTTCTTTCCTTAACCTTGTAGATGAAACACATTTTAAAGACTTGACATTATTAGTCCTAAGTCCAAATTTCCAGGCAATTACACCTCCAACACTAAATGCTAGAATATGCACAGGACTCTTTTCCAGTTCAATCAGTTTTTCGACAGCCTTTTCAATGCCTCCACTAACAAATTGTTTATGCAAATCACCTTGGGTATAATTCGATTTATCTACTTCACCGATTTCGCAACTGTCATAAAACGCCAGGTCAAATTTAGTTTCTAAAATTTGAGTGTAATGATTCAACCATTGGGATTTTTCTTTTCCCCATAAATCAGAAATGATAATTAATCTTTCTTTCATTTTCCCTAGGTTTTATTGCTTGATATTTTGAAGTGTAGTTCTTGTTGGTGGTCGCCCAATATTGAAGCGGCCAATATGAATAAAATGACTCTGAAACTCAAATGAATGATACCGATTGTTTTTCCACTGAATCAGTTGAAAGTTCAATAAATTACTTCTAATTCTGCAATTAAAGGACGATGATCAGATACGATAGGTTCCTCTAACAGATATATGCTTTTCGGCTTAATTTTGATATGGTTTGTATTGCGAAAAATAACATGGTCCAATTCAGCTTTGTGTTCTCCCTGAAAGCTTAAACGATCTTCACCTTTATTTATAAATTCAAAACCCTGATCGTAAAAATAGTTCATGGTTGGAGAATCTGGTGAACAATTAAAATCGCCGCTTATAATTATTGGTTTGTTTATTGAATCAATATATTGTGTAAGTACTTTTGCCTGATTTAAACGGGAGGCGATACCTTCTTCACTTTCTATCCAATCGAAATGAACATTTACAAATACAATTGTGCAAGCTTTGGCGATTTCAACTTCGTGAATTATGGCAGAGCGAGCTTCTGATATTCCATCAGGCAAGTGTAATATTTTTGTTGAAATGATAGGTTTTGCAGAAAGGCTGGCCATGCCGTATTCTCCACCATCAAAGTCCATGAACTTACCAAAGGTTCCAGTCATCTGCGTTTTTTGAGCCAGGTAATCTGTTTGATCAAGTTTATTGGAACGTAAGCAATCCTTATCAATTTCTTGCAATCCACACAAATCCGGGCCTTGTTCTTTTATCACTTCGGCAGCACGAGATAAATCTAAAATTTGATCCATTCCTTCTCCGTGCCTGATATTATAAGACATTATTTTTAAGCTTGTAATTTGCTTTTGATCGCATGCATAAAAAATACACATGCTCAGGCATAATACAATTAGCGTTAAATTTTTCATAGCATTTTCTTTCATTTAAAATTGGAGTGAGATGATTTGTGTTGGATGGTAGTTGGTTGGGCGTGATGGTTGTTTATCTACAAAGTAATATGAGAATCAATATTCCCAAACTAATTGGTAATACTATCTTGTGCTGAATTGTCCAATACTTATCATCTTCTTCCCAAAACTTCTTTTTGCTTCTTTTGTATGTCGATTTCATTTTTTTTCGTAAGCCTGGAGTAATCTTTTTTTCAAATGTTGATAAAAGTTCTTCAAATCTTAAATAGCCAACCGATTCTAATACAAAAGACTTCTTGCCAAAATATATTTTTAAATCTGATCCTTTGTAAACAACTTTATAATTATCCCCTGCTCTCATTGCAGCAAATTTCATTTTTACATCACTAATTTCATTCCAATCAAATTTATATTTCAATGGTAAGAATATGTAGTTCACCATTAATTTTTGCGGAGTGAAGACTACTGTTTTTAGAGTCAGTAAAGCAGTCAAGCAAAATGAGCTCAATATGAAAAACAGTGCTGGTAGAAGAAGTATTGCCCCTCCAATTTCTTTATAGTTTTCCAATAACATAAAACCTACAAAACCAAAGCCTCCAATGCCAATGATAAGCGCAATGAATACAATTGGGGAAAACTGACTTTTGTATATTATTTCTACATTCTGTCTCATTGTTTTTTATTGATTTCGATTTTATTACCTGGAGTTAACTTCTTGGCCAGATCTTATATACTTTAAACTCAAAATCCCCGAAAGGTTATTTCCTTACGGGGATTTTTGATTGTTTTATTGTTTCGATTCATCTAAAATTTCGGCGATGGCAACAAGGCAATTTGCAATTTCTCGTTTAAACGGATGATTTGGCATAATGCCGCTTTCAGCATCCAGGCCATTTAAAATTCCCATCCAGATTGCGCTGATTCCAAAACCAACCAATACATCCTGTTTGTAATTTTTTAGGAATACTTTTCGAAACTCCTCTGTAAAGTGGTTGAATTTTACGGCTATCTGAAAAGCATAACTTGAATCGTTCTCCTTTCCATGCTGGGTATGATAAGTAATGCTCTCAACAAAAGCATCAGAAAGCTGGTTTGCTTCCTGTTCAATCTCATCCCTTTTATCCTGGTTGATATCCATATCCTTAACCCCTTTCAGAATTAAATCTTTGACATCATTCGTATGTAGTGAATCTTTTAAAAGTATCGCGTCCATATTGTATTTGTATTTTTAAGAAGATCTAAAATAATAGAAAAATGTGATATTGCCCGAGCCCTTAGGTAGGATATTTAGTAAAAAGAAATCACAGCTTCCTGATTCATTTTTGAAAATGCTTTTATAAATTTGGATTGTATTACTTAAACACAATCAACTTAACCATTAAAATTCTTTATATGAAGAAATTTTTATCTCTTGTTTTCCTTAGCGGGATATTGTTTTCATGTCAGCAAAAGGCTGATGTAAATACAGTAATGAATCATGTGGCGGAAAGGTATGTGAAAACAGTACTTGAAATTGGATTGTACGATCCTTTGTATGTTGATGCATATTACGGACCAGAAGATTGGAAAAATGAGGTTGAGAAACTAAAGAAAGAACAAATTCCAGCTGATGAACTCATTGCACGACTTGATGAATTAAGTGCAAAAGTCAAAGAATTGGACCTCTCTAAAGAGGATGAAATGCTTCAGTTGAGGAAGCAATACCTGTTAAAGCAATTTATTGCTGTAAGAGCAAGAGTGGAAATGCTTTCGGGAAAGAACTTTACTTTTAACGAGGAGTCGAAGCATTTGTACGATGCTGTAGTTCCCGATTTTGAAGATGAGCATTTCGCAGGAATCATCAATGAATTGGAGAGACTCGTTCCGGGAAAAGGAAGCCTAATTGATCGACTATCGGTTTTTCAGAAAGATTTTGTGATTCCAAAAGATAAGGTGGACGCCGTATTTAGAGCTGCCATTGAGGAATCGCGCAAAAGAACCAAACAACACATTCCTTTGCCTGAAAATGAAAACTTCGAATTGGAATATGTTACTGATAAAGCCTGGGCAGGATACAATTGGTATAAAGGAAATAACTTTAGTTTGATACAGGTGAATATCGATTTCCCAATCCTTATTGACAGGGCAATTGATTTGGCAAGCCATGAAGGATATCCGGGGCACCATGTGTACAATTCTTTGTTGGAATCGAACCTGGTAAAAGAAAGAGGATGGAACGAATTTTCGGTTTATCCATTGTTTAGTCCACAATCCTTAATTGCAGAAGGAACTGCAAACTATGGAATTCATGTGGTATTTCCTCGCGAAGAGAGAATGAAATTCGAGAAAGAAGTGTTATTCCCGCTTGCCGGATTGGATACTGATAAAGTAGATCTGTATTATAAAATTCAGGAACTGACTCATGAATTAACTTACGCCAGAACCACTGCTATGCGAAACTACCTTGATGGAAAATGGTCGAAAGAAGAGACAGGAAAATGGATGGAAAAATATGCTTTGCGCAGAGCGAGCGAATCTACTTTCAGATTTCCTGAAACTTACCGAAGCTATATCATCAATTACAACTGGGGACAGGATATGGTAAAAGAATATGTAGAAAAGAGAGGAGGAGTAGAAAGCAATCCCGATAAGCGATGGGAAATTTTCACTCATTTAATATCTACACCTCAGGTTCCTGAGAATTTGAGATAACAAAAAATAAACGTCACTGATATGAATTGGTGACGTTTTTTTTATTTTATATTACAGCATACCGAGGTAAAAAAAAGGCCATTGTAGAAGAATTACATTGGCCTTTTAAATTTTTATCAGGAGAAATTTATGATATTCACTTGATGTGAAAGAGCATCATAAATCAATAATTTTCCAGATAAAATATCTCCAATTTCAAGAATGATTTTTATGGCTTCACAAGCTTGCATGCTGCCAATGATTCCTGGTAAAACACCCAATACACCAAGTGGCAAAGCCGATTCATCGGGTGTATCAGGAAACAGATCAAAATAGGAGGGACCACCCTTATGATTCAATACTGAAATTTGCCCTTCAAATTCTCCAATCGATCCATGAACAAAGGCTTTGCCTTGTTGTTTTGATATTCGATCGATGCACTTTCGGGAATCGAAATTATCTGTTGCTCCAACAATTACATCGTAAGCAGAAATAATTTCTTCGGCATTGCTATCATCAAGCATGAACGAGTATGTACTAATTTTCACATCCGAATTCAGTTGAGTCAAGCTTTGTTTTGCATGTTCGACTTTCGACTTGCCAATCTGATTTTCACGGTATAGAATTTGCCGTTGCAGGTTCGACAAACTTACAGTGTCGGCATCAACAATCCCAATGTACCCAACGCCTGCCGCCACAAGGTATTGCAGCACAGGAGCTCCCAAACCTCCTGCACCAACAACCAATACTTTTGCATTCAATAATTTCTTTTGACCTTCTTCGCCAATTTCAGACAGGATGATATGCCTGTTGTATCGCTCTTTTTGAATTTCCTTCATCTGTTTACAATTGCATAAAATTATCCCAGTCTTTCCAGACCACTTCGTAACCTTTGGATTGAATCATCTCTGCAATTTCTGCAGGACTTCTGTCATCGTTAATGGAAAATTGTTCCAACGATTCTTCCTTGTTTGAATATCCTCCGGGATTTGTTTTTGATCCCGCACTAAAAGAAGTCGCTCCCAGTTTCAACATGTTATCACGAAACTGTTCGCTTTCTCTTGTAGACAATGAAATTTCAACATGATGATTGAAGAGTCGGTATGCAGTAATGAGCTGTACCAAATCTTTTTGTGAGGTTTCGTAGTTGGGTTGAAAGCCTCCGGTATGAGGACGCAGTCTTGGGAATGAGATCGAATATTTACTCTTCCAGTATGTTTTTTCCAGATATTGAAGGTGAAGAGCGGTAAAAAAACTATCCACTCGCCAATCTTCCAAACCTAGCAAACAGCCCAATCCAACTTTGTGTACGCCAGCCTGTCCCAATCTGTCGGGCGTTTCCAATCGAAATTGGAAATTGGATTTTTTTCCTGCCGGATGATATTTTTTGTAATTGGACTCATTATAGGTTTCCTGGTAGATGTATACGGTATGTAATCCTTTGTGTGTTAATTTTTCATACTCATCCACTTCAAGAGGCTGTGCTTCCAGCGATATCAGTGAAAAATCATCTTTTATGGTATCCATCATTTCTGAGATGTAAGCACTGCCACATCTTTTCTGATCCTCACCACTAACCAGCAATATATGCTCAAAGCCTAGCTTTTTAATTTCTTTGGCTTCATCGATTAAGTCGGAACGGTTTAAAATCTTTCGCTCAAACTCATTTTTACAGTTAAAACCACAATAAACGCAAGTGTTTGTGCAGGAATTGGAGATGTAAAGAGGAATATACATTTGAATGCATTTTCCAAATCGCTTTTGGGTAAGATGCATACTTTTCTGCGCCATAATCTCCAAATATTCTGTGCCAGCAGGCGAAATGAGCGCCTGGAAATCATGCAAATCAATTTTCTCCTTTTGCAGGGCTCTTTTTACATCATCCGTGGTTTTGGAATAGATTTGATCTTTGACTTCCTCCCAATTGTATTTTTGTATTTCGTTATAGAAACTCATTCTTATGACTTAATAGGTTATGCCTTTTAACTTTCTCATGTTACGATATTAATCCAAATCTTCGAGGAATGCTGTTAAAGGACTGCTTGCATTAGCACCCATCGATCGTTCTGCCAGTTTTGCCTCAAAAGCCATTCTTCCTGCTTCAACAGCCATTTTAAAAGCTTTTGCCATTTCAACCGGATTGGGTGATACTGCAATTGCTGTATTCACAAGAACGGCATCAGCACCTATTTCCATGGCAGCAGCTGCATGTGAAGGAGCTCCAATTCCGGCATCAACTACAACAGGAACATTACTTTGCTCGATAATAATTTTTAAAAAATCGATGGTTTGTAAACCATTGTTCGATCCAATTGGTGATCCCAATGGCATTACGGCAGCAGTACCCACTTCTTCCAGCTTTTTGCAAAGCACGGGATCTGCCTGTACGTAAGGCAATACGTGAAAGCCAAGCTTTACAAGTTCTTCTGCAGCTTTTAAGGTTTCTTCTCCATCGGGTAAAAGATATTTAGGATCTGGATGAATTTCTAATTTTAACCAGTTGGTTTCCAGGGCTTCTCTTGTTAGTTGTGCAGCAAATACCGCTTCCTTGGCGTTGCGTACGCCCGAAGTATTTGGCAGTAAGTTAACACCTGGTATCTGAAGATGTTGCAACATATTGTCATTCTCATCCTCTATGTCAATTCTTTTTAAAGCCATGGTTACCAATTCTGAACCCGAAGCTTCGATGGCTTCTTTCATCACTTCGTTCGAACTGAATTTCCCGGTTCCGGTGAAAAGGCGGGATGTAAATATTTTATCTCCTAGTTTTAAATCATTCATGAGTTTGGTTGTTTAGTGTTTTCAATAATGCACCTGAAATGGCAAGTCCGTACAAGCCTGCGTTTTGCAATAATTCAATTTCTTCAAGAAGTATTCCTCCTACTGCTACAATTGGAATTTCTAATCCCTTTTCATTCATTTTAGATAGGATATTTTGATACCCTTCCAAACCAAGAATTGGACTTAAATTCTTCTTCGTACTTGTATGTCTGAATGGTCCAAGGCCTACATAGTCCGCTCCACGGGATTTTTGAATAACAATGTCTTCCAGTGTATTTGCAGTTCCACCAATAATGATTTCTGCACCAAGAATTTTCCTGGCTTCATCAATTGGAGTGTCATTCAATCCTAGATGCAGGGCATGTGCTCCAATTTCTTTGGCAATGGCAATGGAATCATTAATAATTAAAGTGCCATCCATCTCATCGGCATATTGCATTGCCATTCTGGCCTCCGTTAATATTTCTTTTTCACTACTGTTTTTCATCCTGATTTGAACTGCCTCAATGCCTTTTTCAAATGCCAGTTTGGCTTGCATGGAATGCGACAATTCAGGATGATCCTGTGTGATATATTGAATTTTAGGAATTGCTTTTTTCATAAACAGACTGAATTTTTGAGTAGATTTTATTGAAATTGGATTGAATCATATCCCGATTCTTTAGAGGGTTAAGGGTCCAGACTGCACCTAAAACAGCAAGTCCATCGAATGCGAATTGCTTGATGTGATGGATGTTCTCGATAGCTATTCCTCCCAGTGCGTAGACCTGGTTTTGTTTTGCTTCTTCCAGAAATACTTTCACTTCTTCCATATCCAGGTTTCCCTGATAGCCTTGTTTTGAAATGCTTTCGAAAATCGGACTTAAATAGACATAGTCGAAAGTTTTTTCTAAAGATTTAATCTCTGATATGGAATGGCAAGATGTTCCTTTCGTCACAGTTTTTGCCAGTTCCTGGGCAGATTCTCTTTTTGCTCCCGAGAAATGCATTCCTTCAAGCTTGTAGCTCGAAAAAACTTCTATTTCGTTATGCAAGACAATTTTAGAATGTAGTCTGGTAGGAATTTCATCCAGGTAATCAATTAATTCCTGTTTGGAAGCTTGAGGTTTTCGCAGATGAAATGTGAAATCATAAGAATCCAGTAAAGAGGAAACAATGCTGGTTTCCCCTTTAAAAAAATCTGGATATGATACCAATATCAATTTCATGCTTTAGCTGTACAATTCGTTTCCTGCTTCTTCGAATTCTACGCCCTTGGCTTGTGCTTTTTCGGCCAATTCTCGCACCTCCATTGTGGCACGCATCGAACAAAAGTTTTCGCCGCACATCGAACAGAAATGAGTCGATTTATAACCTTCATCCGGCAATGTTTCATCATGAAACTTCATGGCCTTTTCGCTATCTAATGCCAGTGAAAACTGATCTCTCCATCGGAATTCGAAACGGGCTTTGCTCATTGCATTGTCGCGATATTGAGCACCAGGAAAACCTTTGGCCAAATCGGCTGCATGAGCGGCCAGTTTAAAGGTAATTACACCTTCTTTAACATCATCTTTGTTTGGCAAACCCAAGTGTTCTTTTTGAGTTACATAACACAGCATTGCAGTTCCGTGCCAGGCAATCATGGCCCCACCAATTGCCGAGGTAATGTGGTCGTAACCTGGTGCAATATCGGTTACCAATGGGCCTAAAGTGTAGAATGGTGCTTCGTCGCAATGTCTCAACTGCTCATCCATATTTTGCTTAATCATGTGCATAGGAACATGACCAGGCCCTTCGATAATAACCTGCACGTAGTTTTCACGGGCAATTTTGGTGAGGTGACCCAAAGCTTCCAACTCGCCAAACTGTGCTTTGTCGTTGGCATCCGCTAAACATCCCGGACGCAAACCGTCTCCAAGCGAAACAGCAACATCATATTTTGCCAGAATTTTACAAATGTCTTCGAAATGAGTGTATAGGAAATTCTCTTTGTGGTGATGAAGAATCCATTTTGCCAGAATTGAACCACCGCGCGATACAATTCCTGTTGTTCTGTGAATGGTCATCGGAATGTGCTTCCAAAGCAAGCCTGCATGAATGGTGAAATAATCTACACCTTGCTCGCACTGTTCGATTAATGTGTCCTTGTAAATATCCCAACTTAAATCTTCCACCTTACCATTTACCTTTTCAAGTGCCTGGTACAGGGGAACAGTACCAACCGGAACCGGACTGTTTCTAACAATCCATTCTCTTGTTTCGTGAATGTTTTCACCAGTAGATAAATCCATAATAGTATCAGCACCCCAACGGAATGCCCAAACCGCCTTTTCTACTTCTTCTTCAATACTTGATGTAGTAGGAGAGTTACCAATGTTACCATTGATTTTTACCAAAAAGTTTCTACCAATAATCATTGGCTCCGCTTCTGGGTGGTTGATATTAGCTGGTAGAATTGCTCGCCCTTTGGCAATTTCGTCACGTACAAATTCGGGAGTAATGTGTGTTTCGGGAATTTGTGCGCCCATCGGACAACCTTTGTGCTGAGAATATTTCTCCTTTATCTCATCAATACGCTGGTTTTCACGAATGGCTACATACTCCATTTCGGGAGTGATGATTCCTTTTTTGGCATAGTAATATTGCGATACATATTTGCCTTCTTTAGCTTTTAAAGGCTTGGTGCTAACATGGTCGAATCGCAAATGATCCAATTTTTTATCGGCAAGTCGCATGCGTCCATATTCCGAAGACATGCCATCCAATTCCTCAACGTCTTGTCTGTCAAGAATCCATTGTTTGCGAATTTTTGGCAATCCTTTTTCAAGATCTACATCAATTTTATCGTCGGTATAAGGACCAGATGTATCGTATACCGTTACCGGATGGTTTTTAATTACATTGCCATCCTTATCGCTTGTGTCTGCAAGGTGAATTTCACGCATGGCAACTTCTATGTTGTGAAGCTTGCCTTTTACATAGACTTTTTTGGAGTTAGGAAATCCTCCCTGAGTAATGTTCTTTGTTTTCAATTTTATAGTGTTTTAATGTTCTTAAAATGAAAACAAGAGACGCAAAACGAAGTAAGTTGAATCTACTGCTGTTGTACAATGAAAATTACTTTCATCCTCCCTTAGTAGCCGAAACAATCAATACTTTATCGTTTTCCTGAAGTTGGTGAGATTCCCAATCCTGTTTTTTGATTACACAATTGTTTACAGCCACTGCAATACCTTTTTGGTTCACGTATTCAGTCACCGATAAAAGTGTAAATAGCGAAGTACAATCATCCAAAGCAATTGGATTACCATTACAAAAAATGTTCATTACAAAAAAGATTACAGGAGTAGAAACAGGAGATAGATACAATCCCTTGGCGGCATTACTCGCCCAGGTTCATAGGGTATAATCTCAGCCGTTATAGGCACCCCTTGTTAATAATGTTGGCAAACTTAAATGAAATTTCTTGAATAACAATCATAATTTACTCAAAAAAAAGATTCAAGGAATGAGTGTGGGGTTGTAAGTTGCACATTATGAGGTTTGAGAGGGCGTGTTTTTTCTTTCTTCTTCTTCAATTTCTCTTGCCTTGGAAAGTGAAGTGGCAACCAATCCAGCCGGAACGGTAACCACACCAACGCCAATTAACAGCACAAAAAAAGTGAATATTTTTCCGCCAACCGTGATAGGATATACATCGCCATAACCAACCGTGGTAAGGGTTACAATTGCCCACCACAAGCTATGAAATATCGATGCAAATACTTTTGGCTGGGCTTCGTTTTCAAAAAAGTAAATGCCCGATGCCGATAAGAAAATCAAGATTCCGGTTACGATAAAGAAGAGAATGATTTCTTCCTTTACAATTTTGGCAGCGATATGAAAACGATGCAAAGCTCTGTTGTATCTGATTAGTTTTAAGGTTCTGAATACCCTGAAAATACGAAAAGCTCGAATGGCTCTAAAGTCAAGCGTTCCGCGCAAGTAGAAAGGTAGAATGGCCAGTAAATCGATAATGCCATAAAAGCTAAAGATATAGGAGAGTGGTTTCTTCGAAACAAAAATTCGCAATAAATATTCTATGGAAAAAACGATGATACAAAAGACCTCGAAATATTCAAGAAGCAAAACTACATGCTCAGAATTATTGGGTAAAGTTTCTACCGAAAAAGAAATCAGCGAAAGCATGATTAAAACCTGGATGATATAATCGAATATCTTTCCCTTTTTTGTGGTATTGTCTTCTACGATATTTCTGATATACTCTCTCATGTATGATCGATTTGTTAATTAATTCTTAAATATAATTTATAGCGATTCTATTTTACAAATGTAGAACCTTTTAAGTTTCGATAATTTTATTTTCAATAAAGTATGCGATAATCTTTGGTATTACCAATTTATGTTTTTTTTAAGATTGAGCTATAATTCTTAAAACATAGCATTTACAACATCATTTTAAAGCTTATTTATATTGGTGTTTCATGTTTGTATTACTCCTGAAAGATTTACAATTATGTTTTTATTTATCTGATTTGATGAGAATTGTAGTCTGAGAATTTGTATTATAAGTTGTTGAAATGCTTAAAAATAGTTAACATTGCTAGTCAAATAAGCGAAAGTAATTAAAAGAGAAGTTGGTAGAGTATGGATTATTTGTTTGTGATTTGTTTGGCCATCCTGGTGTTTTTTATGGTGTCTATCATGTCGCGTAAAGCAAATCACCTGTCCGATAAAATTTTCACTTTCTGGCTTTTCCTTGTTGCGCTTGCCGAAGTAACCTTCTTTTTGTCTTCTCAAAATTTGTTTCACGATTTTCATTGGGTTTACGAGTTTGCTTGTGCCAGTCATGTATTGCATGGTACAATGTTCTATTTCTATGTACTAAGTCTTGTAAATCCTGATTTTTCTTTCGGAAAGAAGCACCTGCTTCACCTGATTCCTTTCGGAATTTACATGGGATACAAAACCACCACAAAATCTTTAGGTTTGGTCGATTGTTTGGAAGAAGGCGGTTGTTCGCATTCCGATAATATCTATGCTGTTATTTCTGTTTACATGAAATTCTTAATCATTTTGGCTTATGTATTAACGGGCTATATTATGATTTTGAAAGTTCAAAAGAATAAATCCTTTACCAAAGGAAATCCTTATGGAGTAAAATGGATCAGCAGTATTGGTAATGGAGTGCTCATTTTGTTGTCGGTGGTATTTCTGATCAAATTGTTGGGATCCAATGGTGTTCATTTTGTAATCGACCAGGTGATGTTGATTAATATTATCGTTTCTGTTTTTGTCATCTCATTTGTATATATATACACGAAGTATTCCTACATTTTTGCTCATCCTTTAAGTGTTGCACTTGTTGCTCCAGCAGCAAACAATTCCAGAGAACAGGTGGTTGTAGATGATGAAAATCCGTACGATGAACAGTTTCAACAGATTTGTGAATTTATAGAGCAAAAAGAGGTTTACAAAGATGGAGACTTAACGCTTCGAAAATTATCAGCTATGATTGATGTGCCAGAGCATACCATTTCTCAGGCCATTAACCGAAGTGCCAATCGATCTTATTCCGATTTTATCAACTCTTATCGCATTAACTATTTTATACACTTGATCGAGCAAAAAGCTCACGAAGACAAAACCTTACTATACCTGGCCTTCGATTGTGGCTTCAATTCAAAATCTTCATTCAATCGTGTATTTAAACAATTTCACGATATCACACCTACCGAGTATATCAAATCGAAATCTTAATACAGAATTTAGAGAAGTTCTATTTAATCGATTAAAATTCATAATGTGAGCCAATAGAAGGTGTCATTTTGTGAAATGATACATATTTATAGAATCTGTTAAGTGAAAATCATGGTTTTTTAATTAACCCTTTTGTTATTTTAAGTTAATAATTTTAAGGAGTGTGTTGTGAGGTGAAACCCGCATAATATACTGACTATATTGAGTTAATATCAAAATAAATAACAAAAACATTTACTTATGAGAATTCTATTTGTATTTTCACTACTACTAATTTCATTGACGATTAGCGCTCAGCAGCAGCCTCGAAAAATTCCACAAGAGTATCTGGATTACGACTACCTGACACATGAATATGAGCATTTGAATAAAGATTATAAAATAAATATTCCTTCTGCAAAGTTTGATTCAATCGTAACTAAGTTTAGATTTATCCCAGAAAGAATAGATTCATGGAAAGACTCTTTGGGAGTTGTATTAGTGGGGGAATTTGGGAATTGGGATCAGGGAAGAATTGCCTCAAATCGTATTACCTATAGTCATTTAAAATCGAGTTACTATTTATGGATTACTCCGGAAGAGGCAAAGCAAATGGCTGAAAAGAGAGGTTTTAAACATCCATACAGGTTTTATGAGTATTTCAGGTTTCATAAAGATAAATGGGACGATGAAATGAAACAATTCATGAAGGACTTGCGCGATAAAGTTGCAAAGGCCAGTGAGAGATCAAATGTTGCCGAGTTGAATCAACGAAAATTTTTAAGCGAAGCTCTAAAGATAAACCCCAAAAGAATTGAGGATTTTCTAAAAGTGAGGGAACAACGAATGAAAGAGCGCAGAACCAGAAGATAATTTTTAAGAAGAGTAAACAGAGAAGCCTGTATTTATTGTACAGGCTTTTTTTCTGCCTTTTTGTTTAAAAAAAATACCACAATCATGCGATTGCATAGCCAAGTCAATTCTCTCAAATTTGCAACACCATTTTAAGAAAAGGAAATACCTGGTGATTTTGTGAAAAAATAGAATAAGATGAAAGTGCTAAAAGGAGAAAAACGAGAGAGTAGTATAGAATGGTTCAAAACAGTAAGATGTCAGACATATTTTAGAGCGAATCCACTTAAAAAGGCAAGGTGCAGATAAAGAGATAGATGGAGGTGTCATTATCCAATTTGATACGGTTCTAAAAGTCCCATATTCCAAAATGCAGCGCCTGGGTTTGCATCATTTCCCACTTTTCGGTTGAAATCAAAAATCAATCTAATCTTATGAGTAAAAAACGAGTTAGCCTATTCAGAAACATTTTACAGTTTTCTGTACTCTCTCTGATTATCCTGTTCTTTATCGGAAATCAGCTAGGCTTAAGTGTAGTCGATTTTGAGACATATTGTCCAATGGGGGGAATTCAAGCCATTCTAACTTTAATGCAGGATGGATTAATCGCTTGTAATATGACAGTAACCCAAATGGTATTGGGTGCAGTATTCTTATTTACTGTATTGGTACTGGGTAAACTGTTTTGTAGTCATCTTTGTCCGCTGGGAACGGTATCGGAAGCAATTGGAAAAGCAGCAGATCGCTTTAAAATTAGAAGAGATATTAATGGTGTTACCGATAAAGCCTTAAGAAGTTTAAAATACATTCTTCTGTTCTTTACCCTAACCATTACCTTAAAAACCGGTGAACTGTTTTGTAAACAATACGATCCTTTTTATACAAGTATCACACTATACGGTCACAGGGTAAACTACCTTTTCGCAACAATCTCTATTTCTATATTTATTTTAGGCTCCATAGTATTTAGATTGTTCTGGTGTAAGTACCTGTGTCCGCTTGGTGCGATATCAAACATTTTTAAATATTGGATAGGAGTAGGAGTAGTAGTAGCCATTTTAGGCTCAATGTACTTCTTCGAAGTAGGTGTTGATATCAGTATTATTGTTGGAATTATCTGCCTGGTGGGTTATGTGTTGGAAATCCTGAAAGTGGAAACCAAACAACAATCTGTATTAAAAATTACGCGCCATACACACACATGTATCGATTGTGGATTGTGTTCAAGAAGCTGCCCACAGGGAATTGATGTAGCAGATATGGAAATGGTGAAACACCCGGACTGTAACATTTGTGGCGATTGTGTTTCAGCTTGTCCGAAAGATGGAGCATTGACCTTAAATGAAAAACTGAATGTAAAATGGTTACCATCGGTATTGGTAGTTGTTTTGTTTATTGCCGGATTGGTAATTGCAAGTCAGTACAATTTGCCAACAGTTTCTAAAGCCTGGGGTAATACTACCGAAATGGACCAGTCGAAAGAATTTACCATCGAACACATGAGCCATTTGACCTGCTTTAGCAGCTCTATGGGATTTGTACGCCAAATGAAAGAGGTAGATGGAGTTCTTGGTGTAAATACTTACATCAGCGATCACAAAGCCGAAATTACTTACGATACCACCAAGATTGACGAGTTGAGCATTCGAAAAATGCTTTACACCCGATCGAAGCAATTTGTAAAAGCTCCTAAGCTTGATCAGGAACTTGCAGTTCATAAACTTCGTGTAGCCAAGTATTTGACCGAAGCCGATTTGAAAATTATGGCTGAGGCACTTCAGAATGAAGGCATCTACCAATTGGAAACACAATTCGATACAGAAATCAGATTATTGGCTTTCTGTGATTCGGAAATGAGTGAATCGAAAATCGAAAAGTTGATTACATCGATTAAACACAGAAGAAGCTATCCGTACGAGGTAAAAGACGTGGTAAAATCTAATGTGCCAATCAACGGAATTGGATTGATGAAGAGAACCTTTAAGAAACACAAGGCAACATTTAACAACTTTAAATCTTACCCAAGAGAGCAATTACGATCAATCATGCTGGTATTGGAAGATTTCCCGAAAAACGAAAACAAGTTTAAGGAGTTGTCAAATCACGTAGCTAAAAAATACAAGGGAGTTGTTGGTATTCATGCCGATTACCAGGCACAACCAACCGTTCGATTCTTCTACATCCAGGATAAAGTTAATCCTGATGAAATGGTAGAATGGGCAGCAAAAGAAGAGATGACTTTGGTGTATACCAATGGAGAAAGCGAGCAGGTGGCAAACCCTTTCAAATTTAAACTTACAAACTAACCCACGCTAAAATCAATTAAATAACAAGTCTATGGTAAGAATCTATTTAATAGCACTTCTTGTTTTACTGCAGTTCCAGCTTTTTGCCCAGGGACTAACAGTAGCAGGAACAGTTACCGATGCAGGCGATAAGCTTGGCATACCAGGTGTTACTGTGCTAGAAAAAGGCACATCGAATGGCGTAACCACCGATTTCGATGGAAAATTCACTTTAAAAGTAAGCAAAGCGAATGCTGAACTGATGTTTTCATTCATTGGTTACGAAACCCAATTTATTCCGGTAAAAGGGCAGAAAGTAATCAACGTGCAGCTAAAATCGGCAGACCAGAAACTGAACGAGGTGGTAGTACTGGGATACGGTAGCGTAAAATCGCGCGAAGCTGTTGTAGGTTCGGTAGAGCAGGTAAAATCAGACGAATTGTTAAAGCACAGTAATGCGCAAAGTGTCGACCAAATGTTGGAAGGACAGGTTGCTGGTGTGTATTTGGAGTCGGATGATGGAAACCCGAACAGTCCGGTAAAAGTGCGTATTCGTGGGAATAACTCGTTGCCTGATTTAGGTTCGAATATTACAGCTTCAAGTGAGCCATTGTATATTTTGGATGGAGTGCCTTTGGTTGATGCATTAAACCCAAATGTTGATCAGAAATCTGGTGCTGCTGCTGATGATCAGATAGTCATCAATCCGTTAGCCTTGATTAATCCGGAGGATATTGAATCGGTATCCATATTGAAAGATGCTTCTGCAGCAGCGATTTATGGTGCAAATGCGGCAAATGGTGTAGTAATCATTACCACTAAGAAAGGGGTGAAAGGGAAAACCAGGGTCAACATCTCCCACAAAACCTTATTAAGTACACCTATTAATAAAATTGAATATTTAAATACCGATCAGTATGTTGAATTGGCTACTGAGTATTATCGAAATTCGGGTTATTCAGAGGAAAGTATTCCAGAAGAAGTTGGTCGTACGGATGTTTATACGAATTGGCGTGATCTGACATTGCAAAATTCAGTGGCGCACCAAACCAATTTGAATATTTCTGGAGGTTCCGATAAAACAACATATCGTTTGTCGTTTGGCTACAAAGACAATGAAACAACCACAAAAGGAAATGATTCGGAGTCAATTATTTCTCGCTTGAGTTTGGATACTGAATTGGCGAAAGGAGTAAGATTATCATACAGTGGTGGTATAAGTAGTTTTAAATCGGAGAAGTATGCAGCTTTTGCAACCTATGCATACAAACCAAATATTCCGGTGTACGATGAAGAAGGAAAATATACTCAGATGGAGACTTATGCCAATCCATTGGCAGATTTGGCTCAGAATACCAATGAGTCTGAGAAGTTCTACTCGAATAACAGTTTAAACCTGAAGGTGAAGATTTCGAAAAACTTTAGTTCATCAAGTATGTTTGGATTGGATTATACCAACACCAAACAATACTCCTTTTATTCGAAAGAAAATGGAAGGGGCCGTAAAAAGAATGGAGTAATCAAAGAAAAACGTACCGAGAATAATAATTGGGTTACTTATACACAATTGGAATATAACGGATCGGTAAAAAAACATTCATTCGGCGCCACTGCCGGTATTCAGCTAAAACATGATGAGCGAAACCAAACATCTGTTTCAGAAGAGAATTTGGTTTCGGAAAAGATTCGTATTCCAGGAAATGGTGATGATGAAGACAGTTCAGTAAGTTCATCGGAGAGTGAAAGTGCAATGAGATCTTACTATGGTCGATTCAATTATGACTTTGGAAAGAAATATTTCTTGTCAATGAACTTCCGTTCCGATGCATCATCCTACTTTGGAGGAGATCAAAAAGTGGAAAATTTCGCTTCCATTGGTGGCTCATGGATTATCTCAAAAGAGAACTTTTGGATAGAGAATGATATCATCAATTTCGTGAAGTTGAAATCTTCTTTCGGAAAGTTGGGAAATGCGAAAGTAGGATCATACTCGGCTCGAGGATTATATAGTTATAGCACATCCTCCAGTTATAATGGGAAATTAATTGCTCAACCATATGCCGCTCCTAATGAAGACTTAGGATGGCAACAATCCTATAAGTTTAATGCAGGTTTGATTGTGAAGTTCTTGAGAAAATTTACTCTTGAGACAGAGTATTATAACAATAAAACCAAAGATGGTATCCTTTCATTGAATGTGGTACCGGAAACGGGATGGAATATTATTTCTGTGAACACGGCTGATTTGACGAATTATGGTCTGGAATTTACTTTGAAGGCAAGTAATATTATGCTTGGAAAAGTACAATGGAACAGCAACTTTAATATTGGTTTTAATAAGAGTAGGTTAGACAAATTGGCACTTTATTCTGAGCGATTTGTTTCGGGAACTGCCGGATTAATTGTCGGTGAATCTACTTCTTTAATTATGGGAAATGTTTATGCTGGTGTTGATGCTAATACAGGTGATCCGCAATGGAAAATGAAAGACGGAAGCATCACAAAAGATCCTAGTGATTTATCTGGGGTTGATAATAAGCAAATCATAGGGAAGTCCAATCCTGATTTTACAGGTGGTTTTTCAAACAATTTCAATTATAAAGGTTTTAACCTTTCATTCATGATTGCCTTTGAGTATGGAGCTGATAAAATGATGCCTTACCCTGCCAGGGATATGGAAAATATCAAGACACTGAATATTTACAATAAAAGTGTGAATTTATTGGACAGGTGGCAAAAACCTGGTGACCGTACTGATATTCCTAGATTGGATAAGGATATCAAATACAATGCCTACAGTACCCGATTTTTGTTCGATCAATCCAATGTTTCGGTTCGTTCAATTGCTCTACACTACAACCTTCCAAAAAGTTTGTGTTCTTCCATGAGATTGGCCAATGCTTCGCTTGGAGTGAATGTTTCAAATGTTTATACATGGTACAAAGAGGGAGGAAAATCAGGCAGAAATGGATTGGCCGAATACCGTTACCCATTCCCACAGTCCAGAACAGTTGCTTTTCAGTTAAAGCTGGGGATTTAATCATGAAGTTTAAAAGGAGATAGATATGAAAAAATTAATATACATAGGATTATTGGCATTAGGTTTTGCTTCATGTTCCGATTTTTTGGATATCGATGATGAAACAAAAATATCTAATGATAGATTATTTTCTACACTAAGTGGAGTTGAAGAGGCTTTGAATGGCGCATATTACGAAATGGGAGCAACTAATTATTACGGAACTCAAATGATTATGGCTGCCGAAGTTAAAGGTGGAAATTTGAAAATTGACGACCTTAATTTTGAAAGTCCATTTTCATTCTACTATATCCCAGCATTTGAATTTACGCATACAGTTGAAGGAGAAGATGATTACTTTGATGGATGTTACGGACAGATTTATGAAGTGATTAGTGCTGCAAACATGGTGATTGAAAATATTGATTACGTGGAGGATGCAAGTGATCTTCAAAAGTTACAAGCTGTGGCAGAAGCAAAAGCAATTCGTGCATTGGCACATTTCGATTTGGCCAGGCTATATGCACAACCATATTCTTACACCGCTAATGCTCAGCATTTAGGAATTCCATATCTGCAAAAAAATATTGCTTACCACGAATTAACCAGTCGTGATTTGCTTTACGATAACTACGAAAACATTATTGCAGATCTTTTGGAAGCTGAGCAGAATTTAGGAACCGCAATTGGGGTAGAAGAAGCAAAGTCGGCAAAGTTCTATATGTCTAAGGTTGCAGCTCAGGCTCTTTTGGCAAGAGTTTATCTGTACAAGAGCGATTGGGACAAAGCTAGAGAATATGCTACGAAAGTTATAGAAAGTGGTAGTGCTTCTTTACTGCCAAATTCGGAAGTTTTAGATTACTATTCGAACAATACACCTACTAACGAAGATCTTTTTGCGATTGATAATGGAGGTCGCAATAATGCTGCTCCCTTGTCGGATAGAATTGGAATCAGTGAAAACAGAGATCGTTTTTACTTGCTGCCAAGCAATGATATTATTGACTTGTATGATGATGAAGATGTAAGAAAACAACTATTTGGCGAGCAAGAAGCAAAAGATGTTGTACAATCTCTAACTGCTAAATGGACAGAAATGGCCGATAAAGACCATTATATCCCAGTGGTACGTTTGGCTGAAATGTACCTGATTAGAGCAGAAGCTTCTCTTAATCTACCAGCAATAGATGAGGTGCAGGCTCGTGCCGACTTAGACGTCATTCGCAAACGTGCAAATCCCAATGCTACAAACCTACAATTGTCAGGAGCTGCTTTAAAAGAAGAACTTTTCCTGGAGAGAAGACGAGAATTGGCTTTTGAAGGGCATTTGTTCTTTGATATTGTAAGAATGGGAAGAGACTTGAGAAGAGTGGATTGTAATGCTACTCAAAATGTAAATGTCGATTATCCAAGCGATTTATTTGTTCTGCCAATTCCAGAAGATGCAATTGAAGGAAATCCAAATATGGTTCAAAATCCGGGATACTAATATTTAAAGATAATTAAGTTTTAACATAAGATCTTCCCGGATCCCCTTGGGAAGATCGAATAATCAAAAATCTATTAACACATGAAAAAGAGTTATTTAAACATGATGTGGCTAATGGTAGCTGCGCTAATTTTAGCAAGTTGTAGTGACGATGATGATCCAATCATCCCAAAACTATCATTGACTGCTGATGCAATCGAAATTTCGGAAACAGCTACTTCTGCTTTGCTTGTAAAAGTAAATGCTGATGCTCCTCTTGAAACTGCATACACTGTAGGTATTGCTTTATCGGGAACTGCTGTTGAAGGTGTAAACTTCCAGGATATTGCAAAAACTGTAACCATTCCTGCAAACCAGACTACGGCTAACATTTTTGTTAACCCAATTAATGTTTCAGCCATTGAAGCAAGCAAAACATTGGCAATTGCACTACAAGCAGGTACAGGTTATGAATTGTCTACTCCTGCAAATGTAAACATCACCATTGTTGACAATGCTAATCCTCCTTCGGATGCTCCTGAGGTTTCTTTTGGAACATCTGATTTTGTAACTAATCCATATATGGAAGAGGTGAAAACCATTACAGTTGGTTTGAGCAAAACTTATGCTTCTGATCTTGTAATTCCATTGACTATCGATGGAGATTTAGTTGCTGATACAGATTATGAAATTGCTGGTTTAAGCAACAATGCAATTACAATTCCGGCCGGATCGGTTTCAGCAGACTTTACTGTAACAATGAAAAATACTGCCGTGGTTGATATGGACAAAACTGTAACTTTTGGTTTTGCTGCTCCATCGGTAACCGATTATGCTGTGAAAGCTACTGAGAATACTTTCGCAATTAATGCTGTTGATCCACAGGTTGATTTTTCTGTATGGTTTAACGAAACTAACGACTACACTGGTTTTAGAGAAGACAATACTACAGACACTTATGTATTTAAATCCAATATGGCATATTGGACAAAAAGATACTATTGGGATTCTGTTGCTGAAGATTGGAAATCTTTATCGAGAGGTAATGTATTGAATGTTTCAGAAACTGATGGTAACCAATGGACTGATGTAACAAATACATTTGAGCATAAAGTTGGTGGTAAATTTGTTTATACTACAGATTTTGAAAGAACAGAATATCAAGGTGGTGATTACCTGGGATTGACCAAGTTTTTTGATAACGAAGCGGTTTATAGCTCTAACTCTTCTCAAATCAAATCGGAAACTGGATGGTTCCGTTTTGCAGCCAAGGAAGTAAATGCTACAACTGGTGACGTTGTTGTTCCTGCTCAAACATTAACTGTTTATAAAGCAAATGATATTGATGCCTGGAAAGCTAAAACTTACGTTGATGTTGATGTTAATGGAGAAATTAAATCAAAGTATTATTACTGGTGGTATGCTGATTCTAAATTAAATGGTGGAGACATCTCTAAATCTTCACAAGTAACACCTGCTACAATTACTGTAGAAAGATCAGTAGGAACATTTAATGCTACAAGCAAAGAAATTATTGTAGATATTACATTCACATGTTCTGATGATGACTTCGAGATTGATCCTAAATATTATATTTCGAATGACGGAGATACTTATACAATGAGAATTAAGTACATCAACTGGAAATAATTCAACTAAAAGTGATCGGCGAAAGCCGGTCACTTATCCTTTTTTCAACAAACAGAAACAACCCACAGAACTATAAATAACAACAAATGTTTCGATTTACATTATCAACTCTTTTCTTCATTTTGGCACTAAGCATTTCGGCAAGTGCTCAAAGCAATTATGCGGCATTGGCTAAAAAGTACCAGCCTTTGCTTAATAAGGCTGATATCAGCGACAGCGGTTTTATAAGCGTACACATGAATGACAGCAAGCTGTGGCTCGAAATTCCTGATAGCATTATGGGAAGAGATTTGTTAATTGGCAGCAGGGTAGAGGAAATTAGTTCTACCAGGAGTGCAGTGGCGGGGCAAATGATGCACAACCCAATGTTGGTGCAATTCAGTCAGGATGCCAAAGCTGTTTACCTACATGTTATTAGCCTGGAAAAGCAGATGGATCCAAACGATCCAATCAGTATTTCATTCAATCGAAACAATGTTCAAACCATTTATTCTGCTTTTAAAATAGAAGCCAGAAATGCAAAAAACAATGCATCGGTTATCGATGTAACAAAATTCTTTAACAATCAGATTCCTCAGATTTCACCTTTTGGAGGCGGGAGCAGGGGAAAAGTAATTCCTGAAGCTACAAAAACCATTGAAGCACGAGCTTATGATAGCAATGTTGAAATTGTTAGCCAGATGGGATTTATGGGAAAACGCAAACAATTTATGTGCTCTTTACATCGCTCTATTGTGTTGCTTCCCAAAAAACCAATGCGTCCTCGTTTAGGGAGTTCGCAGATAAATTATTACGAAGAAGTAAGAAAAGAATTATCATCTGAATATATGGATGTTAAATCCTACACCTATATTAAAAGATGGAGGCTCGAAGCCAAAAAAGAAGATGAGAAACGCCACCAGAATGGCGAATTGGTTGAACCTAAGAAACCAATTGTATTTTACGTTGACAATTCGATTCCTGAAAAATGGAAACCTTATATTAAAGCTGGTATTGAAGACTGGCAAATGGCATTCGAAGCCATTGGATTTAAGAATGCAATCATAGCAAAAGATTATCCGGTAAACGATACAACTTTCCATGCCAATGATTTTACCAATTCATGTTTTAGATACATCACAACCGATAAAGCAAATGCCATGGGCAACCACTGGGTTGATCCGCGTTCGGGTGAAATTCTTCAGGGCGATGTGCTTTTCTATCACAATGTAATCAGCAAATTGTATCAGTGGCGTTTTTCTCAGACTGCGGCTAACGATCCTGCAATCAGGGGAAATATGGAAAATGTGCCAAATGAGATCCTTGGCGAACTAATTCGATACGCAGCTGCTCACGAAATAGGACACTGCCTGGGGATGAAACACAACTATCGTGCTTCCTATGCTTATCCGGTAGATTCATTGCGTTCGGCAAGTTTTACAAAAAAATACGGAACGGCCGCTTCGATTATGGATTATGCCCGAAACAATTATATCGCACAGCCAAAAGATAAAGGAGTAAGCTTAACACCTCCTTTACTGGGAGTATACGATTATTTTGCCATTAAATGGGCTTACCAACCTATTTATAATGCCGATAATGCTGAAGAAGAAAAGGCAACACTGAACAAATGGTTCGAAGAGAGAAGCAATGATGATATGTACCTGTTTGGCACCAAAAATGGAATGGGTGATGGCATGTTGGATCCTTCGGTATTGACAGAATCTTTAGGAAATGATGTGATAAAAGCCAGTCGTTATGGTGCGGCAAACACCAAGCTAATTATGAAAAACCTTGTGGAATGGACTGCCGCCGATGAGCTTGGAAACAATCATTTGGAATGGATGTATGAAGGAGTGATCAAACAATACAACAGGTATTTTAAACATGCCGAAGCGCGCCTTGGCGGGATGTATGAGTTCGATGTAACCAACGAAACACATCCTGAAAAATATGTAGCGGTAAGTCGAGACAAACAGAAGGAGGCTTTGGATTACATCATGGATGAGTTATTGAGTCAGTACGACTGGATGAAAACCAATGAGTTTGAGAGAAGGCTGGGAAGTTTGGATCGGGAAATTATGAAATCGCAAGGTGAAATCATCAATCGATTAATCAACAGGGCTGTTTTGGTGAGAATGTATACCTGTTCGAGTCAGTCGACCGATCCTTATGCAGTTAGCGAATATTTAAGCGATATCACAGAACGTGTATTTTCGGTTTCGAGCAAGAAACAGGCAACAAGCTGGATGAGAAATATACAGGTTGAATACGTGAAAGGCTTACAGAAATTGCTAGAAGACAATGCCAAAGATGGGGGGCATGTATTTAATAATTTGATCATGGCTGATATTAAAGCTGAGTTGAATGCTGTAAAAAATATGGCAAGTAAAAAAACAGAAAAAGGGAATGAAGAAGTGAAAAAGCATTTCACCTTCCTAACATATATCCTGAACTAAAATACAGTTCATACAAGTACAGAATTAAGCGAATTGAAAAGATAATTGATGAATTCATATTCATCAAACAGGGAAACCTACAACTGAAATTGAAATGCTAAGATTTAAATTATTGTTGATTTGCCTGCTGTTATCAGCAGCATCGGTGAAAGCAGACGAGGGAATGTGGATTCCTTCATTACTAAAGAAATACAATATCAAAGACATGAAAAAGGCAGGATTTAAATTGTCTGCCGAAGATGTTTACGATATCAATAAAATATGCCTGAAAGATGCCATACTCGGATTGGGTAGCAAAAGTAATCCTACCACTTTTACTGGTAGCGGATCATTTATCTCTGAAAGTGGATTGGTATTGACCAACCATCATACTGTGGTGAGTTATTTGCACAAGCACAGCAGCGAAGAATTGAACTACATGAGAGATGGTTTTTATGCGCAGAATAAAACAGATGAACTGCCAGCCAAAGGTTTAACTCTGGCACGTCTTGTTCGCCTGGAAGATGTGACTGAAAACCTTCTGAAAGGAACTGAATCATTAAGCGATGTGGAAAAGAGTCGTTTGGTTGATAAGAGAGCCAAGGAGATTTCCAAAAAGGTAAGAGAAGGAAATCATTACAAAGTTAAGGTGAAATCGTATTTTGGTGGAACGCAGATGTTTCTTGAGGTGTACGAGATTTATCGCGATGTAAGAATTGTAGCTATGCCTCCATTGGCTTTGGGAAAATTTGGAGGTGAAAGCGATAACTGGAGATGGCCTCGCCAGTCGGCTGACTTTGCTGTTCTAAGAGTCTATGGAAATGCTAATCATGAGTCTTTAAGATATTCAATTGCAAACGAGCCAATTACACCTGTAAACCATTTGGAATTATCATTGAAAGGATATAAGGAGGGTGATTTTGCCATGGTATACGGCTTTCCGGGTAGTACCAAGCAATATTTAACGGCTCGTGCAGTTCAGCAAATTGCTGAAGTAACGAACTATCATGGCATCAAAATCAGAGAGGCCAAAATGGAGATTATTAGCAAGGCCATGAACAAGAATGAAGATCTGTGGTTAAAGTATTCAGATTTTATGGCAAAAACATCGAACAGTTTGCTGAGATGGAAAGCCGAGCTTCGTGGAATCGAGAAACTGGACCTTGTGAATCTGAAAAGGAAGGAAGAGGAAGCCTTTACCCAATGGATAAATTCTTCGGAAGAGTTGAAAAAGAAATATGCAGAAGTGATTCCGGGAATTGAGGATTGTGTTGCCCGTTTGGATACCATTGAAAAGCTGAATATGTATGTATTCGAAGGTGGAATAAAAGGGGGTAATTTTGTTTCTTTTGCTGGAAAATTCGACATGTTGAATGCAATTGCCTCGCGAAAGAATGTAAATGAGAAACGCCTGAACAAAGAGTTGAGACGATTAAGAGTGGAAGCTTCCAACTTCTTTAATGCTTATGATCTGGAAACAGAAAAAGAATTCCTGAAAACATTGGTGAAACTTTATGACGAAAATGTGGGTGATAAGTACAAGCCAAAACCTATTATAGAGGCCAGAGCCAAATACAATGGCAATTTCGATCGATATATCGATGATGCTTTCAGCAATTCAATGTTTGCTTCGAAAGAGAAATTGAATGAGTTTTTGAAGTACTTCACAAAGGAAGATGCGAAGAAACTACAAAATGATCCTGTGTTTGATTTGTGCCTGAGTTACTTTCTAATCAATAAGGATATGGTATATCGCCAACGTGTGGATATCAGAAAAGAGTATGGCAAGTATCACAACAAGTACTTACAGGCCAAAAAGGAAATGATGGCCGGGCAAAAAATTATTGCCGATGCCAACAGGTCTTTACGAGTATCCTACGGTAATATTTTAGGAATTGAGGATGATGGCAAAAATTATGCTCCTATTGCTTATTTGAATGAGTTGGTAGAAAAAAACAGCAAAGACCCTAAAGTGTATGCAGCACCTCAAGCTTATATCGATACCTGCAAGAAGGCCATAAAAGAATCGAAAAAGGCCATTCCAACCTGTTTTATCAGCAATAGCCATACAACAGGTGGAAACTCGGGAAGTCCGGTATTGAATGCCAAGGGAAAAATAATTGGTTTGAATTTCGACCGTGCAGGAAATGGCTTGGTTGGCGATTACAAATATATGCCTGAATTAACCCGCCATATTGCTGTTGATATCCGATACATTCGATTCGTTCTGGAACATCAGCTGCATGCCGACAATTTGCTCGAAGAGTGGAAGTAGTGCGGAAATTTAGGGTGCAAGAGATGCTGTAGAATTTTGAAAAACAATAACGAAGCCTATTAAACAATTTACTTATGAAACATTCACATATTTTACTGGTATTAAGCTTGCTTGTTGCGGCGTGTAATTCTTACGACCATGAGGCTTATATTGCAAAGTTTAAGGCTGATTTCGATAAGGAAATCAATTCCTATACCGTAAACAAACACGATTCAGCTCGTTTGCTTAGTGCTAGAGGACAAAGCATTGAAGAGTTTAAGGCAGAAAAAATTGCCAACGACCGATTCTATATCGATAATTATTCGTGGTACCAATTGGGAAAAAACCTGATGTTATCGCCCGAAGAGGCCAAGATTGAAGCGAAAAAATATGGTTTTGAGCGCCCATATTACTTCCTGGAATTTTTAAAGAGCGAAACTACTAAAGGTCCTGTAAAAAAGCAGGTAATGGAAGATGTTCGAAATCGCCTGTATATTAAGCATGGTAAAGATTCTGTTCAAATTTATGGGTGTGCTGCCAAAGATTTGTTCGCTGCGGTAAAACGTCATGAGAAATACAAATACTTTTTCTTTTTGAAGGTAGATTTTGAGAAAGTAAAAGATGCTACCGACAAGCAAAAAAAGGTAGCAGCTCAAATGTTTCAGGGAGCTTTTAAAAGGTTATTGGCAAAAACTGAGGTAAAGGACAATTTGTATCACATTACCATTAGCAAGGGTGAAGAAATCGGTATATCGGAAGATCTGTTTATCATTGGTAAGGGAATGCTCGAAGATTCGAACAAGGATTTTATCGAAATGAGAAAAACTCAGGCCGATTATATGATGAATTTGAATCCTGAACAGGTTCGTTTGGTAAGTATGAACTGGGATAACGCATATAGTCTGTATAAAAGATATGTAAAGAACAAAAAGCATTAGAGTTCTAATTTTTGGTTTTATTAGAACATCTGATTTAGTTAGTGTTATCGTGTAGGAGCCCTTTTTTAGGGCTCCTTTCTTGTTTATAAACAGTTAATAATTGCAAACATATTTCTATCTTAATTGTTTAAAAGCATAGAACAAAAAACTTACCTGCTATCAAGATGAAAAAACTCTTTACAATACTTTTGATATTGCTAACATTCGAAGGCTTTACACAAATTAGTACATCCATAAGGGGCTATGTGAAAGATGAAACCGGGATGGCTTTAATTGGAGCGTCGGTTTATCTTGAAAATACAATTCAAGGTTCCATTACCAACGAGAAGGGATATTACCAAATCGATAATGTAAAACCGGGTTCGTATAATTTGGTGGTAAGTTATTTGGGATATAAAAGTCAGACCCGATACAATATCGACTTAAGATCGGTTGGAAACCAACTCTACAATTTTGTACTTAAAGAGTCTGCTACCAATCTGTCGGAAGTTGTGGTTTCCAATCAGAATAAGATTACAAGACCTAGAGAAACGCCACTGTCGACACAAACCTTATCGTCAGTTGAAATTGCTACCTATCCGGGAGGGAATAATGATGTGGTCCGCGTAGCCCAGTCGTTTCCTGGAATTTCACCATCGCCTGGCGGTTTTCGCAACGATTTAATTATTCGTGGAGGAGCACCCAACGAATCGGTGTATTACCTTGATGGGATAGAGATTCCAAATATCAATCATTTTAGTACACAGGGAAGTTCGGGTGGACCTGTTGGCATGTTGAATGTTTCCTTTATCGATGATGTTAGTTTATCGACTTCTGCTTTTGGCAGTCAGTACGATAATGCATTGTCTGGGGTTTTGCAGTTTAGTCAGCGCGAAGGCAGTCAATCTTCCTATCATACGAACTTTAGGTTGAGTGCAAGCGAAGCTGCCTTAACCCACGAAGGACCATTATTTAAAAAAGGAGAGGAGCAGAGCAAAACGAGTTACATGATTTCGGCCCGAAGGTCCTATTTGCAGTTTTTATTCGAATTGGTAGGTTTGCCTATTCGTCCTGATTATTGGGATTACCAGTACAAAATCACACATCGAATTGATGATTACAACACCTTAAATTTAATTGGTCTTGGATCGATTGACGACTTTGCAGTAGATGCCAGTGGGGATATTGAAGGAGATGAATTGTCGATTTTGGAACAGGCTCCGTTTATCGAACAACGAACCAATACCATTGGTTTAAGCTGGCGACACAGGTTTAAATCCGGTAAGGGATTCATGCAAACCAGCATAAGCAACAATTTACTGGTGAACGATTTTTCACGTTACGAAGACAACCGAACTCAAAGCGGACTCTATTTCAGGAATGATTCCCGCGAAATGGAGACCAAACTTCGATGGGGACTGACTTACTTTCAAAAAGACTGGAAAATTCAAACCGGGGTGAATATTCAATACAGCGATTATGAGAACATTACTCTGGACCTGAACGATAATTATGCCTACGAAACCGAGATCGATTTTATGAAATACGGAGCTTATGCGAATCTTACACGTACATTTCTGGATGAACGTCTCGATTTCTCGATAGGTGTACGAATGGATGCTGATAGCTTCACCAGGGGGAACGATATATTCTCTAATTTATCGCCCAGAATGGCCTTGTCGTACGAGTTTACCGACGACTGGAAAGTAAAAGCATCGGTGGGAAGATATTACAAGATTGCGCCCTACACCATATTGGGATTCCAGGAAAATGGGACTTTCGTAAATAAAGATGTCGATTACACCAGGAGTGATCATTTTGTACTGGGCCTGGAAAGAATTCTTGGTCCGGCAGCCAGTATCAGCCTGGAGGCCTTTTACAAAAAATACGAGGATTACCCTGTTTCCATTGTCGACCAGGTATCGCTGGCCAATAAAGGAGCCGATTTCGAAATCTTGGGTAACGAGGCTGTAGAGACTGTTGGAAAAGGCAGAAGCTATGGATTGGAACTGCAGTTTCAGCAAAAATTAAGCAAGCGTTTTTACGGATTGTTTGCCTATACTTTTTTCTATAGCGAGTTTACCGGATTCGATCGAAGTAAGTATTTGCCATCGGTTTGGGATAGTCGTCACTTGTTGTCGTTCACGGGAGGTTATAAGCTAAAGAAAAACTGGGAGATTAGTGCCCGATATCGCTTTGCAGGGGAAACACCAATTGTGCCAACCAATTTGGATGAGACCTTGATCCGTTATCCTGAAATTGTGTTGGATTATAGCCGCATGGGAGAGGAGAAGCTAGGAGTTTTTAGCGAGTTGGATGTAAGAATCGATAAGAAATACAATTTCAAAAAGCTATCGCTGGAATTTTTTCTAGAGATTCAAAACCTGCTTATGCGCAAAACACCAGAAGCACCCGAATATATCCTCGCAAGAGATGATATGGGTAATGTAATTGAACCCCGAAGTCTGGAACAGGTAGTAGAAGAGGAAGGAGCGCCAATCCCAACCATTGGAATTGTGATTGATTTTTAGGAGGGATTAGATTTACGATGATCCAACCAACTCTTACTATTTAGTAGATGATTCTCCAGTTTTAGGTGATTCGCAGCATTGTTTCTCCATCTCCAACAACCATTTTTTACGTCCTAAACCACCTGCATAACCAGTAAGTTCGCCATTACTACCAATTACCCTGTGGCAGGGAATGATAATGGCAATGCGGTTCATTCCATTGGCATTGGCAACGGCTCTTACAGCTTTGGGTTTGCCTAGTAAATTGGCTTGTTCCTGGTACGATCGGGTTTCTCCGTAAGGAATGTTTTTCAGTAAGTCCCAAACAGAATTCTGAAAGTCGGTTCCAGGGCTGTGAAGAGGCACTGTAAAATTAGATCGTTTCCCTTCCATGTATTCGGCAATCTCTTCCTGAACCTGACTTAGTATAGGATTTTGGCCGGGCAGAATCACTGCATCCAATCTTTTACAGAGATCCTGAAATTCTCTTTCCAACATCCTACGATCGGTAAACTCCAGCAAGCACAAGCCTTTTTCTGTAGCACAGGCAAACATAGGGCCCAGTTTGGTGGTAAACCTGATGATGTTGATTACATTTTTTGATTGATCTCCCGTAGGTGAGTTCGAAAATATCTTGCGATAACCTTCGTTAAAGCCGCTCAAAGAATCATAACCTACTCCAAATGCAGTATTGGTGACCGAATTTCCGCCCCGAATCTGGTTGTAAGCTTTGTTAATTCGCATCATACGTTGGTAGGCATGAAAGGTCATGTTGTGATGTTTCTTGAACCATCTGCGAATCTGACTTGGCTCTATACCCCTTTGTCTTAAATCGTAATCTTTAATTTTTAGATAAGGATCGGCATGTAGCTCATTGATTAGATTTTTGATATAATCGGGCGTTTCTCCTGCCTGTTCCATAGGTTTACAGATTTTACATGGACGAAAACCATTCTGAATGGCCTGTTGGGCGGTATCGTAAAAAATCACATTTTCGGGCTTGGGCTTTCTTGCCCTGCAAGATGGTCGGCAAAAGATTCCTGTTGTCACCACGCCAGTATAGAAAACGCCTTCATAATCAGATTCTGCCTTACCAATGGCATCGTATTTTTCTTCAAAGCTTAATTTGATATTCATGTTTGTCTGTTCCTCTCTCTTTAAATATACAGAACAAAGCTAAGTTGGTAAAATGTTTTATGCTACCGAAAAATTGACAAGTTCTTTTTTAATCGACTTGAAAAAGGAAAGTGATTTTGAAAATAAGGCAAAAAAAAATCGTCACCGGATGAAGGGTGACGATTTCTTGACTTGGAAGGGTGGAAGCCCCTTTAGCCCAAGTAAGCTTGTTAATGTGAACACGGAGGGAGTCGAACCCCCAACCTCCACAGCCGTAATGTGGTGCACTATCCAGTTATGCTACGCGTCCGTTTTTCCTTAAAGGCGCTGCAAATATAGGGGTTTTAGAATGGTTTATGCAAGCTATTCTTATCTTTTTTTTACAAAAAAATAACCCTGTAATTCTAATCGGTTTGTTGGTAGAAACTTAGCTTTGAAATATTTTTTCAGTTTCTGAATCATTTTCGAACTTTCGAGCAATATTTAACACAGCTTTAACACGAATTCATATCGATACCTACTTAATATTTTCTTATTTTTAATTGGAATAAAAACAAATAAGGAGTTGCGATTGTTATACAGAGCATATATACTTCAGTTATTATTAAAAATATGATTTTAAAAATTTAGTAATATGAAAAAATCAATACTAAAGCTTACAAGTTTATTTGTGATCTTATCATTCGTATTTGCAGGCAATGTTCTTGCAGATAATGGTAGTAAAAAATTAAACAGTGAAAAAAGTAAGGTCGAATGGCTGGGTAAGAAAGTAACCGGTGAACATTCCGGTACAATTAAAATCTCGGAAGGGCATCTTGTGTTTAAAGATGATCAGTTAGAGAAAGGAAGTTTTGTTGTAGACATGTCTACAATCGAAAATACCGATATTAAAGATGAAGGTTATCGTGCTAAATTGGTTGGTCACTTAAAATCGGATGACTTTTTTGGAGTTGAGCAACATCCAAAGTCAACATTTGAGATCGTGAAGACCAAAAAGCTGGGTAATGGAAACTACGAAGTGCATGGTAATATTACCATTAAAGGTATAACCAAACCAATTAGTTTTAATGTAAATATGCATCAGCATGGCGATGATTTACATGTAAGCGGTAAAATTGTAATTGATAGAAGTAAGTTTAATGTTCGATATGGGTCAGGAAGCTTTTTCGATAATTTAGGTGATAAAACCATCTATGATGATTTTGAACTGAGCCTCGACCTCTATCTGCAATAATAAGATAAATGAATACAAAACCGGATCTACTTAGATGCCGGTTTTTTTCTACTAAAAATAAAGCTGTTTATCACAGTAAAGCACCCGTTAATAAAGGATTGTTTTTTTGATATTGTAAATAATCGTAATTTACAAAGGTTATAACAGTAAAAACCCCCTTTTTGTATGAAGCGAAGTTTATTTGCGACATTTGTATTGATTTTATGTGTAAGTAGTGTATTTGCTAAGATTAATCCTAAAAACCTTGTCAGCACCAGCGTTTATTCATCCATTTTAAAAGAACAGCGCGAACTCCAGATCTTGTTGCCAAGCGAGTTTGGTGATACCTACTTCCGATATCCTGTAATTTATTTGTTAGATGCGGAATCTAATTTTGGCACTGGTATAGAAGTGCTTAGCTTCCTTATGGATAATCATTTTATCCCTCCACATGTTGTGGTTGGAATAACCAATACCGATCGTTTTAGGGATATGACTCCTGTTGATTCGGTTTTGAATAAAACCATTTTCCCCACTCGTGGTGGAGCCGATACTTTCTTGCAAGTATTGGAAACCGATATTTTCCCATTTGTTGCAAAGGAATATCGTGGCAGTTCACGACGCCTGGTGCTTGGGCATAACTATAGCGGCTTGTTTGTAATGCATGCCTTTTTATCAAGACCAGAGTTGTTCGACAGGTACATGTCTTTTAGCCCAACCTTATGGTGGAATAATACCGCCATGATAAACGACATGGATCGACACTTAACAGAGAACTCCAGCATTAGAAAGTATTTATTCATGAGCTTTGCGAAGGAGGCTAAAAACATGCTCGAAGCGTGCAAAGATCTAACCAAGTTGATGGAAGAGAAAGCGCCAAAGGATTTAAAGTGGAACTATGAATGGATGCCTGATGAGAATCATTATAGCTTGTATCGTAAAAGCCTGATGAGAGGAATGGAGATCATTTTTAAGGACTATAAATATCCATCGGTTGAAGATCTTGCCAAAGGAGGAATTAAGACAGCCAATAGTTATCTGCGCGATATCATGTTAAACTATGGTAGAAAAGAGAAGTTACCATACTCCCTTTTAGAGAGTGTATGTTTGCAATTAAAACAGGAGGCAAAATACCAGGAAGCCATTAAATTTTTAACATATACTTCGGTAAACTATCCCGAGAAAGCCGAGCCCTATTTTTATGCCGGAGAAATTTACGAAGTAACCGAAAAACACCAGCAGGCATTAAAGTTTTACGAGGCAGCTCATAAAAAAGACAAGGGCAGATGGGATTATGAGCAAAAGTACCTGGCCATGCAGAAACTAATCGAAGAATTAAGGAATCAAGAGCAAAATAAAGCACAATTGTAAGTTCTAAACAATAAAAAAGTTTCATTTACGTTTGACACATTAGATTGATTTTTCTTAAATTTAATAGAAAATCAATCTTTTGTTGTTCAAATAGATAGATGTAGATGAAAGGGATATTTTTTACAGAATTCTTGGAAATGACAGAAAGGGAGTATGGTTCTCCTACTGTCGAAAAGGTTATTTCATCTCTAGATGCCGGGTATCACGGAGTATTCCAGCCACTTACCGACTATTCATTCAATCATTTTTACGACCTCATTTTGCTTTTAAGTCAGGAGGTAAAATTATCACCTTCCGATATTGCTAAAAATTTTGGAGAATATCTTTTTAGCCGACTGGTGATTTTGTACCGACCGCAATTCGCCGGAAATTCTGATATTTTCCAGTTTTTGGAACAGATAGACTATTTTATACACGTGAAGATGCAGGAAAAATTTCCTCACGATGGAATAAAAGGTTTTAAAACCGAACGACTCAACGAAAGCACATTTAAAGTAAGCTTTCAATCAAAGCAAGAACTGATTGATTTAGCCATTGGTTTATTTATGGGATGTCAGAAATTCTTTAACGAAGATTTGGTATTGTATACAGAAACAAAAACCGTAGAAGATAAAGAAACGGTTTGTTTCACCCTTAGTAAAACACGAGTTTTAGTTTGATTCCATATTGTGGAAAGTAAAAAAGTTGGTTTGTCCAGCTTTTATTGTAACCCGTATGTTTTGATTTTGTACGGCTCCATTTGGAGATTGAACCTGCAGGGTAAGATTATTTTCTCCCTCCTTTAAACTGATTCTCCTATAGTGAATGCTATGAGGCAATGTCTGCCAGTTTCTGGTATCTGCTTTTTCGGTAACCGCATTTAGAATTCCCACGAAAAGGCCAATGGTATCGTCTTTACTACGTGCATAATTCTCTAAGGCCTTTTTTGTAGCCAGGCGAAGTAAAGAATTTGCCATTTCTCTTAACATTCTGTCGCGAAGTGTTTTAAATGCAATGGCATTGATATCTTCGGCTTTGTCAAGCTGATAAGAAAGCGAATCGTTTACCAAAATTGAGGCATCGGTAAATACAGGAATTCTTTCGGCATATTTTGGGAAAGCAACTCTAACAAATTCTAAATCGTTTAGTGAACTGCGAGTGTTTCGATCCATATTGCCCACGTAAAACGGAAAGGTAATATCTTCACCTTCATTTACCATAGTCAGGTATCCATCGCGACCATTCAGGGCACTAAAGTTGATGCTCCATTCGTCTTTTACAGGTCCTAAACCTGTTAGCCAAATAAAGACCAGATCACCATTGTTTTGATCTGATTTTGCGAAGTCGAAACCAAATTTATCCTTGTAAAATTCGTATTCCTGATTTAATCCTGTCTGATAGGCAGTTCTTAAAAGATCTTCTTTAAGTTGAAGTGGTGCAGGAGTACCAAAATTTTTCGTGTAGTTCTCTTCATATATCTTTAATGCATTACGGTAGGCAATAAATGCATTGTTGTAATCTTTCGATGAATCGTATATCAAACCCATTAGAACGTGCGCAAAGGCATCGTCGCTGTATCGGTTTTTATAATTCTTCGGATATTTATCGTTTAAGGCATACAGCTTTTCGTTTACTCTTCTACATTCTACCAATGCCGATTCAGTATCACCCATTTCTATGTAGCTTAATGCTTTGTAGAAATTAAGCATCACGTTCTCAAAATCCTCAGGAACGTAAGGTTTAGTGGCAGGATTGGTGAGTAGCGCCAAAGCTTCATTTGCAATGTTCTTTCGCTGATCTTCGATAAATAAATCAGCTTCGTTAAAATATGCAGTAGCTCTTTGGTAATCTTGCTGCATCCACGCAAGTGTACCTTTATTAAGAAGGTAAAGCGAACGGTTTTTATTTCGTTTATTCTTTGCATCCTGATCGAGGGCACGCTCCGCATTGGCAATATCTCCATTTTGGAAATGTTGGTTAAATGCTTCGTTTTGCGCATAATAGGTGGCACAGCTCGAAAGTAAAATACTCGAAATAAAAACAAGCAGAAAAATTGCCTTATTTGTAAAAAGCTTATTCATTGCAATAGGAGAGGAAAGAAGGGAAGAACAGTGCTTCCCTTATGTAAGTTTATCGATTAACGTATTTCTTGATTTTTTTGTCTCCAATCCAAACCAATTCGTTGGTTTCAAGATTTGTTAACTCCAGGTTCAATTGATAGTAGCGTACCTTTTCTTTTTTGTAGCTATCGATAATCGAAGTAATGTCACCTTGAAGGATGAAATCAGCTCCTAATTCGCGACCCCATTTCTTGATGGTTTCTTTTGAAGCGAAATCCTGCTGATCAGCTCTTTCCTGGCGTAGTTCTTCTCGTTTCGCACCAGCCTGAACCAATCGAACACGACCATCATTCAAGATTGCTTTTTCGATGTCTTTGATATAAGTATCTGAATCGATGTGCTCAGAACTTTTATTGGTAATTAAACCAACAGTAACCACTGGTTTTTTATTAAACTCTTGTCGATAATCTTCAATCCATCCCTGGTTTAAAACCTGGTCGATTAAAGCTTCGGCGGCCAATCTGGAATCTGTATCATTCCAACGTCCGCTTAAATCAATTTGCTGATCTGGAGATACTCTTGTTATCTGTCTTGAACATGATGCAAGACTGATTACAGCAAGAGCAATAACAAATAGGCGAAATGAATATTTCATATAACTAATCATTTTTTGTTTGTAAAATCAATTTTGTGATATTTAAATAACCTCTTAACGGTTTACAATTTTTATGCCATAACGGTAAAATCTTCTCTCAACGCATTCAATTTTTTATAGTGCGATTCGCTCACCGGAATCAAAGGAAGACGCAAGTGATTCGAAATGATGCCTTTTTGGTGAAGAATTGCTTTTACGCCAGCAGGATTACCTTCGGTAAAAATTCCTTTTATCAGTTCAAACAATCTGTAATGAGTATCCAGAGCTGGCTTGTTTTCTCCTTTTATTGCTTGCATCACCATGCAGCTAAATTCTTTTGGAAAAGCGTTACCAATTACCGAAATCACTCCCGATGCACCCAATTGAATCATTGGGTAGGTAATGGCATCATCACCCGAAATTACAAGAAAATCTTCTGGTTTATCTTTGATAATTTGCATGATTTGTTCCAGGTTTCCTGAAGCTTCCTTTACTGCTATGACCTTCTGCAATTCCCGTGCAATTCTTAATGTTGTTTCAGCATTAATGTTAACGCTTGTTCTGCCTGGTACATTGTAAATGATTACTGGTACCGGACTGCTCTCGGCTATCAATTTATAGTGTTGAAACAAACCTTCCTGACTTGGCTTGTTATAGTATGGTGCTACCGATAGAATTGCATCGATTTTGTCGAAATTCTGATAATTTTCGATTTGTTGTACAATCTCATGCGTATTGTTTCCACCAAAGCCTACAACAATTGGAACTCTGCTATTATTGGTTTCAATCACACAATCAATCACAGCATTTTTTTCTTCCTTGTTTAAAGTAGCAGCTTCGCCTGTAGTTCCCAATACAACAAGGTAGTTTACACCATTGCTAATCTGGAAGTTTACAAGATTTTTAAGCGAATCGAAATCTACCTCACCATTATCAAGAAATGGTGTAATAATGGCAATCCCTGTTCCGATGAATTTATTTGTAGTCATGTTAGTGTTTTTTTATTAGTGATAGGTAGTTTAAGCTTTCTTTTATAAGATGATCAACCGATTTATTTTTCCCCTGATCAATCATCAGGTCTAATCGGTCGCTTTGTTCCGATACAGCTCCCACTTTACAGGCAGCATTCGATAGCTCAGCCAAATACCTGAACGATATGTGATCCGAATCGGAAAGAATAAACAGCAAATCAAACCTCTTGTTCATAAAATCCTTAATCTCATCTGCCAATGGTTCACCTGTCCATTTCACATCCTTATTGGTATAGAAAATGATTTTTTGTGCTACACCAAAATCAGGAAGCTCATTTGCATTAATCCATCCAATCGTCTGAACCTTGTATCCCTTTTTTGACAAGTCTTCCGAGAATTTCTTTACAATAGGGTAATTTTTATCATCTAGAGTATCGAATAAAATTCCAATGTTTTTTGCACTATCGAGGTTATGAAACTCCTTTTTTCTTGGATTTTTATTCAGTTTACCCTTTATAATACGATCAGAGAGTTTTTGCTTAATGTTCTGGATGAGACTCATTGTAAGAATAATAGTTTAATTATCGACCCAATGTCGAGAGGCTTTAGATTAGCATAAATTGAAAATTACAAGTTATGAAAAATTTTAGAGCCTCATTTCTTTTTAAGATTATTTATATTTTTTTGGAGATTGATAACCACCATGGTATAGTTTACCAGGTTTAATCTTAATCTGGCTCGCCAATTCTTCCATGCTGTTTGCATTCATTGTAGTGCATGCTTTAACAGCGATTTTAGCACAAGCCAGAGTATCTTCCAATGCATCGTGATGTTTCAGAGGAATATCAAAAAGATGAGCCAGGGTATTTAATTTATGATTGGGCATATTGGGCCACAAATTTCGACTGATCTGAACCGTACACATGTAATCAAAATCGGGATTGGAAAGGCCATAAGTCTGCAAACAAGCACGTAGAACGCCAATATCGAAACTGGCATTATGGGCAATTACCATATTTCCGTGCAAGTAATCTTCCACTTCTTCCCAAATGTAATTAAAGCTTGGCTGATCGGCTACATCTTCTTCCGTAATGCCATGAATGCTAATGTTTATCGGATGGAAATACATTTCGGGCGGAGAAATTAACCACTCTTTGCTCTCCACAATGATTCCATCTTCAACACGCACCAATCCAAGTGAACATGCCGAGTTTCTTTTCCCGTTTGCGGTCTCAAAATCTATTGCCGTAAAATTCATAAGTACAGGTAAATGCTTATCCGTTTATTTTATCAAGAAATTCATCTTCAGAAATCATTGGAATACCAAGTTTTTCAACCTTTGCAAGTTTACTTGGTCCGATTTTTTCTCCTGCCAGCAAGAAACTGGTCTTCTTCGAAATCGATCCCACGTTTTTGCCACCATGCAATTCAATCATCTCTTTCAGTTCATCTCTGGAGTGTTTCTCAAAACTTCCTGATATAACAATCGATAATCCTTCCAGTTTATTGCTTCCCGCCGGTGATTCTGATACTTCTTTTTCAAGCTGAACACCATAATCTTTGAGTTTCATTACCAACTCCTGGTGATGCGATTCAGAGAAATATTCTACAATACTTTCAGCTATTTTACTTCCAATTTCATCAACTTCTACCAGTTGTTCGATACTCGAATTCGCCAATGAATCGATAGATGGAATGGCTTTTGCCAGTTTTTTTGCAACTGTGGCTCCCACATATCTAATTCCCAGGGCATAAAGAACTCTTTCGTAAGGAACCTGCAAGGAATCCTGAATACTATTCAATATTCTCTCTGCCGATTTATCACCCATTCTTTCAAGAGGCACAATGTCTTCCTTTTTAAGTAGGTATAAATCAGAGATATCATGAATTAAATTTTCTTTAAAAAGCAGATCGATGGTTTCTTCTCCCAAGCCATCAATATTCATCGCTCTTCGGCTAATAAAGTGTTCAATTTTTCCCTTTATCTGGGGAGGACAACTTCTGTCGTTCGGACAGTAATGATTGGCTTCACCTTCCTTACGGACTAATTGCGTTCCGCATTCCGGACAATTCTCGATAAATTCGACCTTTTCAGCATTTCCACCTCTTAATTTGGTGTCAATTCCAACAATTTTAGGAATAATTTCACCTCCTTTTTCAACATAAACGGTATCATGTTCATGCAGGTCTAAATTTTCAATAATATCAGCATTATGAAGAGATGCTCTCTTTACCGTTGTACCTGCCAATAAAACCGGTTCCAGATTCGCAACCGGGGTTATCGATCCCGTACGGCCAACCTGGTAGCTTACTTCATTTAATTTAGTGGCAACCCTCTCTGCTTTGTATTTGTATGATATTGCCCAACGAGGCGATTTGGCCGTAAAGCCAAGCTCTTCCTGCTGATCAATCGAGTTTACCTTTATTACGATACCATCGATAGGTACAGGTAAGGATTCTCTTTTTTCATCCCAGGATTGAATAAAATCAATTACTTCATCAATGTTTTTGCAAAGAGCCGTATTCGAAGGAACTTTAAATCCCCATTTTTTAGCCGTTTGCAAATTCTCGAAGTGATTTCTTCCCGGAATATTTGCACCCAATAAATAGTACAGGTAGCAATCAAGTTTTCTTTTGGCAACTATGGCCGAATTCTGCATTTTTAGAGTACCCGAAGCTGCATTTCTCGGATTGGCAAAAGGAGCTTCCCCAACTTCTTCACGTTCTTTATTCAGCTCTTCAAACACTGCAAATGGCATTAGAATTTCTCCTCTAATCTCAAACTCTTCAGGATATTCATTGCCCGCTAATTGCAAAGGTACCGATCGTATGGTTTTTACATTGGCTGTTACATCATCTCCTTGCACACCATCTCCACGTGTTACTGCCTGAACCAGCTTGCCATTTTTATAGGTCAGCGAAATGGATGTACCATCGTATTTCAGTTCGCATACATATTCAATTTCACCATCAATCAGCTTGCGAATCCGGGTTTCAAAATCACGAATTTCATCCTCCGAATAGGTGTTTCCCAACGAAAGCATTGGGTATTTATGCTCCACCTGGTTAAACTCAAGGTTGATATCGCTTCCTACACGCTGAGTGGGTGAATTGGGATCATCAAATTCCGGATGCTTCTTTTCAAGCTCAATTAACTCATTCAATAACATGTCGAAATCGTAATCCGAAATGCTAGGTTGAGATAAAACGTAATAGTTATGATTGTGTGTATGCAATTGCTCGCGTAAGTCTTCGATACGAAGTTTTGCCTCTTGTTGATTCATGATAAAAATGTAACCAGTTTGTGAATAGATCCGAAGATTGAACCCTCTTCGTGAATTGTAAAAATAGTAAACCTTCGCCTGATTTTAACATGCTTTTATAAGGAATCTTTAGCATTCTTAATTAATAGATTGAAGTACAGAGCCGAAGTGCTTTGCTTTTATCAGACAGTGAATCCTGTTTGCAGAGGTCATTTACCGATTGTAGTGTTCCGTTAACCGATTTACAATTATTTTAGCAATGAAAATGCAATACATTAGTGTTACAATAAATTATTAGATGTTGAACCTAATTGAAATGATATGGATGAGCACAGGAGAAATAAAAGTTTGTTTTTGGGGATATTATTAATAACGGTTGGCCTGGTTGTGATGCTGGAGCGAATCGATTTTTATCCTGATTTTATATGGTCTTGGCTATATCGATGGGAATCCTTAGTAATATTTATTGGCTTATTACTTATTCTTGTGAGAGGAAAATTCTTTGGAGGCATTGCAGCCATCATGGTAGGTGCATACTTTTTAATGGATGAAATGTTCTTTCTACCATACAATTGGGAAGTATGGTTTTTACCAGCTGCACTGATATTAGGTGGAGTAGCTTTTATTTTTCAGCCTGTTTCGAAGAATTGTAAAAAATAAAATATAAATTAATCGTATAAATAGATAAATTATGAGACATCATCATCATCACAAAGATCACGAATCGAAGCAAAACAACAGGGTAATATTTGGGGTTTTCTTAATCTTGTTTGGTTGTTTATTGGTATTAAAAAACCTTGATATTTTTCCTTATTACATGAAGGATATTATCTTCTCTTGGCCGGCATTGCTGCTTGGGTTAGGTGCATTATTCTATGTAGGTAAAAAAGACAAAACCACGGGTGTTATCCTAATGGGTGTTGGAGGATTATTCTTACTACCTATTATTTTCGATTGGGGATTCCATTGGAAAGGTCTGTTCTGGCCGGTAATTCTAATCGTAGTGGGTATTTTCATTATCCGTAAGAGAAATGAATGTGTGCCTGGAGGAAGCACAACAGAAAATATAGGATCGGGCTATATCGACGAACTAAATATTTTTGGTGGAGGAGAAAAAATGATCAATACCAAAAACTTTAAAGGAGGGAAAGTAACCTGTGTTTTTGGAGGATCAGAAATTAACCTTACCAATGCCGATTTGGCCGAAGGAACGAATGTAATCGATGTATTTGCCATGTTCGGAGGTTGCGTGCTGATTGTGCCTTCCGACTGGGATGTGAAAGTAGAAGTTTCGGCTGTATTGGGAGGTGTTTCGGATAAACGCATGCCAACAACCAATTATGTGGTTGAACCGAAAAAAGAGTTAATTATCAAAGGATTTGTTGCCCTTGGTGGTTGCGAAATCAAATCGTATAAATAATACCAATGAGACATCCTTTACTGCGAAACCATTATGGAATTCCAATTTACATTGGCTCCTGGATACTTTTTGTTCTCCTTCTGTTTTTTATCGGTTGGTATTTCGATGGAAATGATTGGTATTCGTCATTTGTAAACTCCATTAGCTTTTCATTGCCATTGCTTGTTTTGGGAGCATGTATTTGGTATGTGGTGAGTTATGTGAGTATGGATGAGTCGGGAATTCTGGGCTTTCTTCTTCATCATTTAACGGCGGCAGCCGTTGTGGTTGGAGTTTGGGTGTCGGTAGGCTATCAAATTAGAGTCGGTTTATTTGGCGAAGATCCGGAAGGAATCAACTATTTTATTCCGATACACTGGCAAATATTCTTTGCTTTCTGTGTCTACGATTATATCATATTAATCTATTACCTGATTATTTATTACAGAAACTTTAAAGACAAGGCAGTAATGGAATCGGAGCTAAAAAACCTGGTAAAGGAAGCTGAGTTGAATGCCTTAAAATCTCAGATCAATCCACATTTTTTATTCAATAGCCTCAATTCTGTTAGTTCACTAACCATGTCGAGACCAGAGCAATCGAGAGAAATGGTTGTAAAGTTATCCACTTTTCTAAGGTATTCACTCGGTCAGGATTTAAAGGAGCTTAACAGTTTAGCAAACGAATTGAATAACATTCGCTTGTATTTGGATATTGAGAAGGTAAGGTTTGGAGACAGGCTGCTTCTAAACTTTAAGTCAACAACCGATTGTGAAGAGCTAAAAATCCCCAACCTGATTTTGCAGCCAATTTATGAAAATGCCATTAAATATGGTGTGCACGAAAGCCTCGAACCGGTAAGTATTGATACCAATTGTGAAATGATTGATGATGTGCTCAAAATCACAATTAGTAACAATTTTGACCCGGAAGCCATTCCACCGCGAGGAAATGGCATTGGCTTAAAAAACATTCAGGAGAGATTGGGTTTGATTTATGGAAGAACTGATTTGCTCAAAATCGTAAAAACAGAAAGCCAGTTTACAGTTAATTTAGAATTCCCACAAGTTAAATAGTCATGATAAAAGCAATTATAATAGATGATGAATCACTAGCGCGAGAGCTTGTTGCTTCATATTTGGAAACAGAAGAAGAAATCACAGTAATTGGCGAGTATTCAAATGGTTTCGAAGGTTTAAAAGCCATCAATGAGTTGAATCCTGACCTGGTTTTTTTAGATGTGCAAATGCCTAAACTGACAGGTTTTGAGTTGCTTGAATTGCTCGACAAACCATGTAATATTGTTTTTACAACAGCTTATAACGAGTACGCAATAAAAGCCTTCGAACACAATGCCATCGATTATTTGCTCAAACCATTTTCAAAAGATCGATTCTCATCGGCACTGGCAAAAGCAAAAGAGAGAATAGCCAATACTACAGAAAATCTTGATCAGATAGAGAAGATAAAATCTCATAACGATGATTCTGATGAACTACTAAATAGAGTGGTGGTAAAATCGAGAAATAAAATCGATGTTATTGCAGTAAATAAGATCAAATATTTCGAAGCACAGGATGATTATGTAATGATTTACACAAATGACGGGCACTATTTAAAGCAGAAAACCATGAAGTTTTTTGAGACTCATCTTAGTGCAAATGAATTCTGCAGAATTCATCGTTCTTACCTGGTTCGAATCGATCAGATTTCACAACTCCAGCCCTATGAAAAAGACAGCTGGGTTGTCATTTTAAAATCAGGCGAAAGCCTAAAAGTAAGTAGAAATGGATTTAAGCTCCTCAAAAAGCAATTGGAAATTTAGGAAGATTAAAAAGCGAAAATAAAAGAAGGCTGTTACCTTTAGGTAGCGGCTTTTTTTATGGAATTTGATGTTCGGAGCATCAAAAGATAGGAGTATATGATTCTCTAAAATATAAGTGAAACAACAAAAAATGTAGATAGACTGCCTTTTTTTTTGTATTAAAACATCAATATAATGATCAATCTTGATGTTTGTTTCACCATAATCTTATATATTTGTTCTGCCCAACTACAATCTAAACTAATCTATAACTACAATGAGCCTAAAATTTACTTATGGTAAAATTACATTTCTTTTGATTTGTTTTTTTACTTCTTCTCTCGCCATCGCGAATAACCAACAATTAAAAAGCGAGAGTTCTGAGATAAAGGGAAAAGTTTTTGAAGGTAAATTCAATAAACCACTTGAATTTGCAACTGTTTCTATTTATTCATTAAAAGATTCTGTTCTTGTTAAAGGAACAATAACTAATAAAAAGGGGGAGTTTTCAATAAAAAGACTTAATCCGAATGATTACTTTTTAAAAGTGGAGCATTTGGGATTTCTGTCATATTATAGCAAAGAATTTACACTTAGCGATAGTGAAAAAAAAGTCCTTCCCACTTCTATCAACCTAAAGCTTGATACCAAATCTATATCGGAAGTTACCGTAGAAGCCAATCGTGAATTTTCGCGTGTTGAACTTGGTAAAACCGTATACAATGTATCCAAATCGCCGGTTGCCGATGGTGGAACCATTAACGAAGTGTTGAACACAATTCCAAAAGTGAGTGTAAATGCTGATGGTGAAATTCAGTTTAGAAGAAGTTCGAACGTGAAGATCCTGATTGATGGTAAAATGACAGGATTGCTGGGTGTAGATCCTTCTGAAGTTTTAAATAGTATGCCGGCAAGCGATGTTGATCGTGTAGAGGTGATTAGCACCACTTCGGCCAGGTATGACGCAACTGGAGCAGGTGGAATCATTAACATTATCATGAAAAAGAACAGAGCCAAAGGCTTTAGTGGTAATGTGGGTGCATCGGTAGGAACCAATGATAAAAAATCGGGTAATTTATCAGCAAACCTAAGAACAGGAAGTGTAAACTTTTTTGGTTCTTATAACTATAAGGATGATTGGGCTGGTAGAGATTACAATGTCGATAGAACGATTTATACCAACAATTCTCACCTATTGGAAAATGCAGATGTCGATTTTGGAAACAGGTATCACATTGGCAAATTAGGAATGGATTTTCTGATCGATCAAAACAATACATTTACCGTTTCGGCATCTTACAGAGATATTCTTCAGAATTGGAATGGAACATACGACTACACGCGCAGGAATTTATTGAGCAGTGCAATGCCTACAATGGATTTTAGAACCAGTGCCGTTGATATGGCTTTGGAATCGTGGATTTACAAAGCTTCTTACATTCATAAATTTGCGAAGAAGGGAGAAACTCTTTCGGTAGATTTTGCTTATACCGATAATGCATCAGATAATGAAGGAAAATATTTTGAATATCAGGACAACTGGAATAATCTGACAGATGCATATGGAGATTTTTATAAGCTCGACCGAAAGGAATCTGTAGCACAAGTTGATTATGTGCTACCAGTTGGTAAGAAAGGGAAATTCGAAACGGGATACATGTATCGTAACAATGAAATTGATTACGAGGATCAATTCGATTTATCGACTGCATTTAATTATGAAGAAAACATTCATGGTTTATATGCGATGTATTCTGGTGGTGCCGGTAAATTTGGTTATGAATTGGGACTTCGTGCAGAATATTCCGATATCAAAACCAATTTAAATTACGAAGACGATTATTTTGACCTTTTCCCAAGTGTACATTTATCTTATCAGATTTCTGATAAAAAACAGTTTCAGTTGGCATACAGTAGAATGATCTATCGTCCGAATTCAAAAATGTTAAACCCATTTCAAAACCTTCGTGATCCGGAAAATCAGAAGCGTGGAACGCAGGATATTAGTGCATACTACAACCACAATGTGGAGATGTCGATGTCTTTCGATCGCAAAAAGGCCAGCTACAAGACTACTCTGTATGTGAACTACTTTAAGGATCTAATCAACCAATACCGATTTATTGAAGAGGGAACTAATAGATCCATTGTAAAATATGGAAATTACGATTCTAAGTTCTTTTCATCATTAGAATTTGAAGCATCGACCAAATTGAATAAATGGTGGAGTTTGAGTGGATATGTTGCCGGAATTTATGAAGAGTTTAAACCAAGTAGTGAGTTTAATTTTGACTCTCGAGATATGTGGGAAGTTGAAGGAAAAATTACTTCCATTATGAACTTCAAAAAGTGGTTTAAATTTCAGGCAAGTTTCCGTTATCAATCCGAAATATTGGTGCCGCAGGGTAAATATCAGAACCTGTACTATGTAGATTTGGGCATGAGCAGAAGAGTGTTAAAAGGCAAGGGAAGTATTTCATTTACTGCAAATGACATCTTTAATACTTTCAGGTTTAAGATTCATACTGCAGACCCTACCTTCTACAATAAGGTAATTCAGTATAGAGAAACCCAGGTAGCCAAATTAAGTTTCCGATACTATTTAGGAAAGAGATATGGCATTATGAGAGCCAAGCCTAAAAAATCGGGCATGCGTCATTACGAAAACGATATTTAATCATATAAAAAAAGCTTCATCAAATGGTGAAGCTTTTTTTATGGATCTTACTTTAATCAAAATTTATTTATACTCAATAAAAATAAAGGTGCTTTTTGCTTGACTTTCAGGTCTGTCTTTCTTAATTTCTATTCTATTGGATAAAAATGGAAAAGGATGCGATTAAGGAATATTGATATAGTCAAGCTGAAAAGGACAAGAAATGAGCGTAATTTTTCTGGTCCAAAATCTTCAAGTCGTAGAAATTTCTTAAAAGGTTTGGGCTTGGGTTTCCTGGCTTTTCAACCTTCACTAAAAGCATTAGGCAATGCTTTATCTAATGATATTCATTACAAAAAGAAGGCAAAACAAATTACTTTTTATTCCAACGATGGAAATTCATGGACGATTGATTCTGATCGATTCGATGGAAGAAGTAAATTAATTTTCAGGAAGAGAAATGACTCTTACCACCTGGTATTGAGAAATGCATTTTTTCCGGAAACTAAAATTCCTATCGATTTTAGAGCCATTATTTACTATGATTTTGCCTGGAGAATCAGAATTGATTTTACCAAACTCGATGTATCGGATGATTTGAATTTTTCAGATTGGATCAATGAGAAAAGTAAATTAAGTGGACTAACATATTTGAATCAATGTTTGAACTTAAACCAGAAGTATAGCCTGGATATAGAAGATCATTATCATATTATAATTGATAAGTACTGGAAAATTACTTTAAAAGGGAAACAGCTGGCAAGCTATCGCTGGAATGGACAAGAATGTTTTGCAGATCGAATTTCTATGAGTCTTCCAACGAAAGAAGACCTGGCCATTTACAAATCAACTTTTAAACCTGTATTGCAATGTACAATTTTCAGTACATCTATTAATCACTTGTTAAATGCCTGGAAATTTAATGATAATTCAGACTTAAAGTCATCTGGTGATCTTCTTCATGAAATTAAAATCTTAAAATCAAGCTCTCAATTTGCAGGTCATTCAAGTATCGTGTTTTTGGATGAAAGCCAATTAAATAATAAGCCTGGATTTCTCTTTCATAAAAAAGTGAATAAGGAACAGGATGATATCATAAAACTCTACCAATCGCAAATGGCAATGGAACTACATGCCAATGAGGAAAAGTTGGTTTTTTATGCCAGCCTGGCTGATTCTGGTGTGTGGATGAATTCTGCAAATGCTTCATATCAAATGCGAAATCCGAATGAGCATGTGGCTTTCGAATTGAATGGAAGCAATGGTACGATTCATTCTGTTAAAGGGCTTGCTCTGGTTAGTGCAACCAAATACTTACTGCAGGATGCAATTAGTTTGGCGGTTGAATATCCGGAAAAACCAGTCGCAGAAATTGATTATCAGGATCGGAAACTACAATCGAAAAAGAAAGTGGTGATTGATTCCAGGCTGGGGAAAATTAAAATTAAAGAGAAAGAAATTATAAGACTAAGTGTACTTCGCCCAGAGGATATGTTATTTCTCCAATTCGAGTTTTATAATTTCCGATACATCAAAAAGGATCAACAAAGCTATTTGGAAATCAATAATCCAAAAAAGCCAGCCACTATGGTAGTTGTGTTTCCTCCTCAGCATACGCTTGAACAAGCCTTTTGGGAAAACAATTCATTGCCGGGTGGAGAAGGCAATGAGAATGTGATATTGCCAGCAAAATATATAAGAAGTGGCAAAAGTCGATTGGTTTATTCTGTGCCGGCCAATTTTAAAGGCATGCCAATTATTATGGATGAACTTTTAAACTGGTCGCGTTTTCGATTAAAAGTGAATTACAGGGCAAGAGTTCTGGAACCTGTTAAACTAGTAATTAATAAATTTCAGAAACTGGGTAATTTTCTGGGCAAGAAGAGTGTTTCCACACCAAAAACTCTCAGCAAACAAAGCTTAAACATTGCCAGGTACTCTAAAAACAGGTTAAGTAGTAGGTATTTGTACAATAAAGATCAATTGGTGAAAAATTTACCAGGGGAAGTCAGCGGACAAATCTATGCCAAAATCAATTATGCATCACTTAAGGCAAACCTATTAGAGATGCGAAAGCCTAACATTCTGGAAACATCTATCGAAGCACCAAGCCGATTGTTTATTTCACCAAATCAGCTGGCGGGATTTTCTCATATACAAAAATTAAAAATAAAAGATCATCAGGAAACTGCAACAGGAAATATTCAAAATCTACAGTTCAATAATCCTTTAATTACCAACAAAGGAAAACTATCTGAACTGTGGCATTCACGTATGGGGGTAAGACTAAAGAATGGAGAAATTGACGAATATGGTATGGAAGGTTTTAGAAGTATCCGTGCACTTTGGGCTCGTGATGCCTTTAAAAAATTGATGCCAAAACCGCCAAGAAATAAACCGTTCAGAACAGCATTAGATGGTCGGGACAGGCACAATATTGTACATCAGACTTCTAATTTTACCATTAAATCGTATACGCCAAGAGCAGTACAAGCTAAAAAATTCATGATGTCTTCTTTGGGTGCCTGGATCGATTTCAATGTAAATTTCGATTATCCCGATTTTCATGCACAGCCCGATTTGGAATTGCTGGAATGGGAACACCTGTCTACTTTGGGAAGAGACCATTATGTGAAGGTGGTTGAAGCAGGTTTTCTGTTTCCGTTTGGACATACGGCAGCCCTGGTGAAAATAACCGAGCGTAAACCGGATAAGGCTACCCGGGCAGCGGTGAACCGACAAAGAATGTATATTGTAATCCTGGAGCCGATAGTCTATTATGAAATGAGAGATTCGCAAAATGGATTTATCCCATTTCCATTTCAAACTGTTGAACTTCCAGCTACAAGAACACCCGATTTAGATGCTCCGCAAAACCTTGTGAATATGGGCGGAGATTACAATTTTCTGATTCGAAGCGGAGGTACAGACTTAATTTTTGATCTGCTTTTGGTGGATCAGGAAGGAGAGGAACAAAAAATCAAACTTCCTTTGATATTTATTGGGAAATCTGCAGCATATAATGAATCAAAATCGACACAGTTGGTTGCAGTTTACAATGCCGAAATGAATCGCTTTAAAGCGGATTTTAACCTGCAGAAAATTGCCTTTTCAAAATCATTGATTGAGGGTGACACTACTTTCGAAACCAAATTTGTTGATTTTGGAGCGATTACTCTCCAGGGCAAACCTGCTGGCATTTTAAAGTTTCATCCTAGCATAAAAACAGCATCCGTAAAGGTAAAAGCTGTTGAAGAATTAACAGGAAATCCAGATCCGGTTAGCATTGAATTACAGGATGATGACAATGCAGCGAAAGTTTTTGCGAAAGTTCTGGATAATTTAAAGGCGGATTTTTCTGGAGGTTCAGACAAGTCTGGTGGATTTATGAGTCCGAATACGCAGCTCACTTCTCTTTCTAAATTGAAAGGTCCAATGGGTGGAGCGGTTGACAAATTGCAGAACCTGGAGTTTGATCCTGCAGAATTTTTCGCATCGGCAGGTGATATGCCTGTCGCCAAATTATTTGGTGTTGTTTCCATATTCGATCTCTTGCTGGGCAATCTGAATTTTGGTGCTGAAGGAAATCAACAATCCGAGGCTTTAAGTGGCTTAAGCAACCAAATGGAAACATTAAAAGAGGATATTCTTGAACAACAAGCCATGCTGGAATCCGCGGCCGAAGATGCCAAGGCGACCATACAACAGGAAATTCAAAATCTAAGAAGTCAACTTGAAAGTAAGGTGAATGAACTGGAACAACAATTAACCAGCCAGGTGCCACGAATCCCAAACTTTAATGCCTACAAAACCGATAAAGCATTTGTTGTGGAATATCGCTGGATTCCTGAAATGGAAGCCAGTAAATCATTATTTGGTGGTTTCCTTACCGTAAATGTTCAGAAACCTAAAGAAGCCTTACAGATTTTAAGCAAATTAAGTCGCCCATTCGATACATCACAAAAAACACAGTTTGGAGTAGATGCCTCTTTCACCGATTTCGATGTTGAAATTAAGGAATTGATCCGCGTAAGCTTTAAATCACTGAAGTTTGGTGGAGGCTCGGGTAAAAAGGCCGATGTAAAAGTGGAGATGGCCGAGGAAGATTCAATTCTGTTTTTGGGACCATTGAGCTTTGTAAATCAGTTGCAAAATCTAATCCCTTCCAATGGATTTGCTGATGGACCATACATGAAACTTTCTCCGACAGGAGTAAGCGCAGGTTTCGATTTGGCCATTCCAAGTGTTGAGGTTGGGGTTTGTACCATTGCAAATATGACCCTGGGTGCAGGTGTTAATTTACCATTTACAGGCGCACCTTTAACGCTTAAATTCAACTTCTGTAAGCGAGAAGCTCCGTTTTTATTAACGGTATCGGCATTTGGAGGCGGAGGATATTTCCTCATGAAAACAAGTGTGAAAGGCTTTGTGGGAATGGAAGCTGCCTTTGAGTTTGGAGCAGCTTTATCGATGAATTTTGGAGTGGCAAGTGGAGGAGTATCGGTTATGGGTGGTTTCTATTTTAGTATGGAGATTGTTGATGATCATACCGAAACCATTTTAACAGGTTATATCCGTTTTAACGGTTACCTCTCAATTCTTGGAATTATAAGCCTCTCAATTGAAATTTACCTGGCTTTTGTTGCCATGTTCCAGAATGGTAAGGTTGAAAAGCTGTATGGCGAGGCCATCGTAAAAGTGAAGGTAGAAGTTCTGTTCTTCAGCAAAACGGTAACGCTTACTGCTCGTCGAGAATTGAAAGGTGCCGATGCCGATCCTACTTTCCAAATGATTATGGAAGAAAACGATTGGCTGGAATATTGCCAGGCTTATGCATAATAAAAAACAAGCAATCTATCATGATTGGGAAAAGATAAAATAGGAACTAACTATTGAAGCAATGAAACAAAAGATCATATTCACATGTTTGCCACACCGAATTGATGCTCAAAACAAGCTTAGATTCTCGGTGCAGGTTAGTTTACGTCTCGAAAATGCGGTTTCTACAACACTATCTTCCTTTCCTGATATGGAAAACTGGCCAGGGAAACTGAAGAATGCTTCTTTTAAATTAAGATTAAAGAATGGGACAGAATATGATATTAATTTGAATTCAGACCTGTTGGATAATGACTTGTGGATGAAACTTATGCACAAAGACATTCGCGTGGATGGATTTCAGCAAGAAGATTTGAGCCAAACTCGTATTCATTCCTATCCAATTAAGCATGTGCAAAGTTTTGTTTTAGAGACTTATAAAAGGCTTGGAACCAAAAATCCTGATCGATTAATTGATCCCAAGGACCTGAGCGATCCGAAAAGCCTTGGACAGATATCCAAATTTAAAAAAAGGGATACACCAAAGCCACCCGAAAGCAACGCTACAAGCTCAAGCAGAAGGGTATTTAAGGAGTCCGATTTCCTGGATGTGGATGAAAGTACAAGCCAAAGATTGGAAGAACTGAGAAAAAAGAATGGATTTGTCCCTTTCCAAAAACAGGCCAACCCCAAAATGGATTTTGCACAGTTTAGAGATTTTCATAAAACCGATCGGCCTACAAGATATGCGCCATTGGCAAAAATAAAAAAGCCCGAATTCGAGTTTCATGATATTTTGGCTGTTGTTAGCACTTATCCGCAAATCCAAAGAAAATTGGGAGTGGTTCTCGATTTTAGTCTTGATATTCCATCGGGTTTTCCGGCAAGTCAGGCCATGAGGTTAATTATTGAGAATATCGATTTTATTACCAATACAGAAGTATCGGTTCCTTTAACAGCATATCGTTATACCGAAAAAGGATTTTACGCTCAGTCAAAAGAGGATTCTGATATCAACCTGGGCTTTGTAAAAATCAATACCGACACTTTTACCGCTTTTCAAATTGATACCGATGGTGTTGCCATGAAAGTGAACCATATGGTAGACAATAAGATACAGGAAGAGGTGAAGCTGAAAATAGTAGAGCTCGATCTGGGCAAAAGCAAGCGATTTAAAAATGCAGCAATCCCCGCCGACGAACCGGAAAAGGAAGGTTTGCCATCGCTAAGGTCGGCGGGTATTGGAATTGCCAGAAACGGAATGGGTGAGCGCTTGAATGCCAGGTTCTTGCAGGCCAAGCAATTGCAGGCCAAAATTATCGATCCATCGAAAATGGATAACAGCTTAAAGCTGATATTGTCTGATGAAAGATTATACGCCGAAGACCTTGTACAAGGGTACCGAATGGATGTTGCTTACGCTAGTGATCCTGAAAAATGGCACTCTTTACACATGAGAAAGGAGTCGTATTCCTATTTTGATTCCAGTAATGTAGAGGAGTTTATTGATGATATTCAGGTGGATGAAGGTTTTATACAAACCGCCGCTGCAGAAGATACTGAGAATGCCAATGAGTTATTTGTAGGTGAAAATATGATTCGCTGGGAAGGATGGAGTTTATCGGTTCCCAAACCTGGATTTGCCATAAATGAGGCCGAAGATGAAAATGTTGATCCTTCGAAACGAGTTGACTATGTGAATACCTCGAAGAATGTGGAAGTAAAAAAATACCAATTCGATTCTACCCGCGAATTTCGATTACACACCAAAACCGAAACTGTAAAAGGCAGTTTGCCAAGACTGCGATTCGGACGTGATTACATGCTACGGGTAAGAACCGTAGATTTGGCTGGTAATAGTGTTCCACTTGAGTCGCAGCCCGAGAAAGTATCGGAAGCTGTGATCAGGGGTTTCCGCTACTATCGTTACGATGCTTTGATGAACCCGGTTCTATTGTTAGGATCGGAATTGAAAGATGGTGAAGCATTGGAGGAATTGGTAGTTCGAAGCAATTATAATATGACAACCGACGAGTTTCAGGAACGATATGGCAGTTTGGATGCTAGCGAGAACAGAAATGCTACCAGGCATTTTTTGCCACCAAGAAACTCACAATTAATTGCAGAACAACATTCAAAATTTGATAAGGCATTTGGGAACAATCCTGAGGTAGCCAAGGCACTTTATGAACTGATTAGTTCGAAAGAAGTACAATTGGAAAAAGGGGAGAATGGTAAGGAAAAAGTCTATAAGGGAGATGAAGTTGATTTGATTTATTTGCCAGATCCGGCTGCAGCCGGAGTTGCCTTATTTTTAGCAGATGGATATGATAAAACACATTCTCAGGCATTTGAGCCAAGATTGTTCAGCTTTTTTGGTAATGCTGAATTGAGTTCGAACGATACAAACATTTCGGTTTCCGAAGATAACTGGTACAAAGCAAAATCTCTACGAATTCAATTGGTCGAGGGAAGTACTTCATTTGATTGGAAGGCCTCGGAGCGACTGTTATTGGTATCCCTGCCAAAGGGAGAAAGAATAAAGCTGAGGTTTTCTACCTTCTGGAGAGAGGAAGATATGAATGAACTATCGGGCATGTGGCAGCTGCTGCAGGAAGAAAACCCTGCAAACATAGATACAATTAAAGAACTTGCCCGAAGCGGAAGACATTGGATGATTAGCCCTGCCAGGGAAATTGAACTCACTCATGCCGTTCTGCAACCCGTTGAAGCGCCTCAAATAGAAATTATTAATCCTGATAAGAATTACGATGATACACATGCCTGGCTGCATACAAGATTTTCAGTTCATGGATTTTCGAGTCATAAAGTAGAATACAAAGCACGCTGGAAAGATCGAAGAGATGACCCAAGAACAGTTGAACCCGATTGGGTAGATCATTCAGACAATGTAGAAGAAATTGACATTTCATACCACGATAAAAGTGTGGATAAGGGAAATCTTCCTAAAAAGAAGGATCCTTCGAAACAAATAGCCATACAAGGGCAAAACAATCAGGCCAAAGCTCAATTGCAGGTAAGTTTGGCAAGTGAGTTTAGTGGTGCACTAAAGCACAAGTTTGGCGATACGAAGCATCGTTATGTAGATTATTACCCCGAAGCAACCACTCGTTATGCCGAGCATTTCGACAAGCTGATACAATCGGAAGGTTTGGAAATGACAAGAGATGGAGAATGGATGGAACGAGTGAATATATTAAGTTCGGACCGGCCAAAAATCCCATTCGTGGAATATGTAATCCCTACATTCGAGTGGAGAAAAACAAAAAGTGCGAGCGTAATGCGACAGCATCGTCTTGGTGGCGGTTTACGTGTATATTTGAAGAGGCCATGGTTCTCAACAGGAGAAGATGAGATGCTTGCAGTCTTGTTACCGGGATCTGATCCATCGAAAATATCCCAAACCATTGCTGCTTTGGGAGGTGCAGGATTCAACAGTATGTTTACTCATTGGGCACAGGATCCAATCCGTCCATCAAAGCCTGCTGGCATGAATTACCCTTCCATTAAGGATTTTAGGCACAATCCGACTGTCGATAAGGCTTTGGTTTATCCCGGTAAGGAAAAGCACAAGGTAAATGCTGTGGCTTATCCAGTTGAATTCGATAAAGAACGAAAGCTATGGTATGCCGATTTTGCCTTGAATCATGGAAAAATGTATTTCCCATTTGTAAAGTTGGCTTTGGCCAGATATCAGCCACATTCGGTTCGAAAAGCCGGACGAGATGTATGCTTGTCGTCGGTTGTAATGGCAGACTATATTCAGTTGGTGCCTGAACGAATTGCCACCCTTACTTTTAAAAAGGATAATATGAATTCCCGTTTTACATTGCAGGTGGAAGGCGTAATTTCAAATCCTCTTGATCGAAATGGAAATACAGGCAACTATTTGGAAATAAGTTTCCTTGACCCTGAACTGGTACAACCGGTTTATGGAAGTGTATCCGATGGCAGAAATGAAGACAGCCTGGAAGAGGAAGGAGTTAGCATTCCAATTTCTGGCAGTGTGGTAAAAAATAACTATTTTACTGTGGTGCGCGAATTTAAATTGAGCAGAAAGTATAAGGATCAACCGCTTCAGGTAATTGTGCAGGAATTCGAAAGAGGTCCTAAGGGCAGTGGCAACATAAAGAGTCTTGCCACAGCAGTATCGGAAGAAAATCAACCTAAATTGGTGTATGCCGATGTTTTTAAAATTAACGCACCAGCGGATAAAGTGAAGAACTAGCAAAGATAATCATAATAATTAAGGAAATAATGACCAAAGAAGAAGTATTTAAAGAGCTTGAATCATATGGAAACGAAGGAACGAAAAATGTTCTGATCAAACATGGTGCTCGTGAACCTTTTTATGGCGTAAAGGTGCAGGATCTTAAGAAAATTGTAAAGAAAATTAAAAAGGATTATCAATTGTCGTTGGAATTGTACGAGTCTGGTAATTCGGATGCCATGTACCTTGCTGGTTTGATTGCAGATGAAAAACAGATGACAAAAGCAGATCTTCAGAAGTGGGTTAAAGGCGCATACTGGCAGATGATTAGCGAATATACCGTTCCCTGGATAGCCGCAGAGTCTGATTTTGGATTGGAGTTGGCATTGGAATGGATTGAATCGGATGAAGAAAATACCGCCGCTGCAGGTTGGTCAACCCTATCGAGTCTGGTAGCCTTAAAAAAGGATGAAGAGTTGGATGTGACACAACTTAAAAGCTTACTGTTGAGAGTTGAGAAAGATATTCATCAATCTTTGAACAGGGTAAAGTATACCATGAATGGATTTGTGATTTCGGTAGGAGCCTATGTAGAAGAGCTAACCGATTTATCGATGAAAACGGCTGAAAAAATTGGGAAAGTAGATGTGTATATGGGCAAAACATCTTGTAAAGTGCCTTTTGCACCTGAATATCTGCAAAAAATTATTGATAAGGGGAGAGTTGGTAAAAAGAAGAAAACTGCTCGCTGTTAATTTCATGCCAATAAATATGTAGTACAATGCAAACTCAAACTTTACAGATTGTAGAAATTTTCAGGCAAAATACCGATCCTGAATATGCCAAACGCATGTCAGCATACATGAAGAATCATTTCTCTTTTTTGGGAATACCAAAGCCCAAAAGAGCTGCGCTTAGCAAAGCGTTCCTGAAAGAGGCAATAAAAGAAAAAAGCATCGATTGGAACATGGTTATGTACTTATGGGATTTGCCAGAACGTGAGTATCAATACCTGGCATTGGAATATCTCTCCAAACTGCAGAAATACCTGGTAAAAGATGATCTTTCAAAATTAGAGATGCTTATCCTATCTAAATCCTGGTGGGATTCGGTTGATGCCTTGGCACCACTGGTTGGAGTAATTTGTAAAGGATATCCCGAAGTAAAACAAGAGGTGATGTACGATTGGATCATAGATTCCAATATCTGGCTAAAACGAGTCACAATTATTTTTCAATTGAAATATAAAAATGATGTGGATACAGAATTCCTCTCAAAAGCAATTCGATCCAATCATCTGAGTAATGAGTTTTTTGTGAATAAAGCAATTGGTTGGGCCTTGCGACAATATTCGAAGTTTAATCCCGACTGGGTAAGAACATTTATCTCTCAACACTCTTTATCTCCACTGAGTATTCGGGAAGGGAGTAAATATTTATAACTTTCGTTCGAATTCATTAATATGAAACAAGCATGCAAGACATTTATCCGCAAATGATTAAAAATTTGCCTGAGGCTGATATCCCATTTAATGGGGTACGAGGTTGGGTAGCCCAGGGAGAAAATCAACAAATTGTATTTTTTGAGATTGAGCCCATTGGAGAAGTACCAAGACATTCGCACGGGGAACAGTGGGGAATGGTGATTGATGGCGATATGGACCTGACCATTGATGGCAAAACAAAAAATTACAGGAAAGGGGATCATTACTACATTCCTGAAGGGGTATTGCACTCGGCCAAATTTAACAGCAAAACCATAGTAATGGATTATTTTGCCGAAAGCGACAGGTATAAACTGAAATAATTCTTTAAAGAATTTCAAGCTGCTTATTTGTTCTCGTCTTTCCTGAATCTACAGGTTAACAGGAGCTTTTTGCCCCCTTACAATAGCCTCTTACCGACTTTTAGGAATTTTTATCTGGAATTCGTCTGCCTTGCCAGTCATTCTTGGTACATTTGTGCACCTTCTATGGACAAGAACAGCCAAAATGTATACGAATTAGAAAATGCCAAAATCAGCAGTTTGCTGTGGAAATATTTTTGGCCTGCATTTACGGGAGTTGTAATTAACTCGCTGTATAATGTGGTTGATCGTATTTTTATTGGTCAGGGCGTTGGATCGGTTGCCTTATCGGGTCTTAGTGCCGTTTATCCTATTATGCTGATATTAATGGCATTTGGAATGCTTATTGGAATGGGAGCGGGAGTTCGAATTTCAATTAATTTGGGAAAAAAAGATTTTAAAAGGGCCGAGTGGGTTTTAGGGAACTCTTTTATCCTGATGATTATTGTTTCGGCATTTATTACCATTCTTGGCTTTACCATTAAAGATCCTTTGTTAAGACTTTTTGGTGTATCAAGCGATACCGTTTCGATTGCCAACGAATACCTCAACATTATTCTATATGGAGCCATTTTTAATGTGGTTGGCTTTTCCCTGAATAACCTGATTCGTTCGGAGGGAAATGCAAAAATTGCCATGTACTCCATGCTAATAAGCGCCGGAACAAATATTGTTTTAGACCCGATCTTTATTTTTGTTTTGGATATGGGTGTTGCAGGTGCAGCCTATGCCACAATCATTTCGCAAATGATTCTTTGTGTATGGGTAATCAAGCATTTTAGAAGCAACAGATCGGTAATCAGATTACGAGCCAGCAATTTTAAACTGAATCCTCAAATTATTTTGTACATCATTACCATCGGATTTGCACCATTCTCTATGCAGATTGCAGGTAGTTTTGTACAAGGTTTATACAACGTACAGCTCATAAAATTTAGCAACGATATTGCCATAGCAGCAATGGGTGTAATCAATTCGGTTGCCATGCTTATTGTAATGACCATTATTGCCATTAATATGGCAGCTCAGCCAATTTTTGGATTTAGTCATGGTGCCAAACATTACGAAAGGGTAAAGGAAACTCTAAAAATCTGCATGACTGCTGCAACGGGAATTGCCCTGGTTGGATGGATTTTGGTCCAGCTATTTCCTGAAACTATGGTACTGGCCTTTAACAGCAGCGATAAAGAATTGCTTGAAGTGGGGTCGAAAGGTTTACGAACCTTCCTGATTGCCTTGCCAATTGTAGGCTTTCAAATTATTGTAGGAAATTACTTTCAGTCCATTGGGCGAGCTGGTGTTTCCACCTTATTAACCCTGATGAGACAGGTTATTTTACTCATTCCGATCCTTTTCATACTTCCAAAATTCCTTGGTTTAGACGGCGTTTGGTTTGCAGGTCCAATTTCAGATGTTGGATCGGCCATTATTGCAGGAATCTTTATCATTTGGGAATTTAAAAAACTAAACAAGAAGTTGACCTAAACTTCTGCCATAATAGGCTTAATTTTCGATTCTAAATTAGCCATGTTATGAAATATTAATCTGTTAATCCCTTAATATTTTGTATTTTAATAAATCAATTGATTACAAATAGGGATGTAATGAGGAGTGTTTTTGTTTTTCTGTTTTTCTTTTTATTGTTTGGTTGCTATTCGCAAGATGTACCCATTGTGAATGAGCAGCATCCAAGATTGGAATTAAGTCAGGAACGATTTGACTGGTTGAAAGAAAATATCTCTTTGGGGGAAAGCCAGGAAACCTACCAACGCTTTAAAAGCAGTTACGATAGAAATTGGGTGACCAACTCCAAGACTTACCTGGTGGGTTCGGATTCAAGTCAGTGGAACTACGAATTTGGATCGAGCCATGCTTTTCAAATGTCCAGAATGACAGCTTTCCTTCTAAAAATGGGAACGGATGGTTTGGCTCTTCAGCGTTGTGAATTTATCATTTCCAGGTATGTGGAATACCTCAATTCCCTCAATTTCGATAACTATTCCGGCGATACAAAAGAAAACCTTCTTCGTAACAATTGCAATTACGGAGCCATACTTCTGGATTGGACCTACAATGAAGTTCCGCAAGCAAAACGGCAGAAACTTTCACGGGCCTTGTATCGGGTGCTCGAATACTTCATGGATAACTATGTTTTAACTCCTTCTGGCAATTCATATGTTACCAGCCATAACATTTATAACTGTGGAATTACCATGCATGCGGCACTTGCCCTACATGGCGCCGACGGATTATCATCCGGTCAAATGTCTGATGTAAATTCTTGGTATCGTACTCTGGTCGATAAGTGGGAGAATGGTATTCTTCCGGCCTTTGCTCACTTTCGTGATGATGATGGAGGCTGGAATTGGGGAGCTGCCTATTCCATGTTTGGCTTGCCTCGACAGTACCAGTTTTTCGATGACATGAAAATTGCCACCGGTAAGGATTATTACCAGGATCAGGATTGGATCAGGGAATCGATCAACCAGTATTGGTATTTTTATCGACCTGATTATTACACCATTCATTTGGGCGATGCAGTAATTGGATTAAACCAGGCCAACAGGGTAATGTATCGTCATGCAGCGGAATTTGGTGATGCAAGAAGTCAATATTTGGTGCAGAAATATGGAGGTGCTGAATACCTGAACAATACAAACCTGGTGTTTCAGAAGCTATTGTTTAAAGATTTTGAAGCAGCTACAGTTTCCCACCCTGAACCTCCTCTTGATTGGTGGGCCGATAAAACAGGTTTGGCCGTGAGCAGAACTTCATGGGATGAGGATGCGACTATGCTTTGGTATTATTGTGCACCAGCCAAAAGGGCCGATCACGAACACAGAGACAACAACCATTTCGTTATTATTCGGGATAAACCACAAATATTAGATGCAGGTTATTACGATTCTTATGCTACCGATCATTACAACAACTACTATTCTCGAACCATTGCGCACAACTCTGTTTGTGTTTTCGATGCATCGGAATCTTATCGGGCTTTTGGTCGATCGGTTTCCAATGATGGCGGACAAATATGGACTGACCGATTGGAAAATGTGGGAGAAGTAACAGATAGTGACCATAGGAGAGGTGAGTGGTTAAAGTTTGCTGCCGCCGATGAATATGCCTATTATATCAGCGATGCAGCAGATTCTTATGCATCGAACAAGCTGGATCGATTTGAGAGGCGATTGCTCTATCACAAACCTGATCGTGTCCTGATTTTGGATCATATTCACCTGCTAAACACCAATTCTCGGGAACGAAAAGCCAAGTACATTAATCACTTTGCAAATCGTCCCGATATCAATGGGCAAATTGTAAATACAAGTGTTCCCGATAAAATTCTTACTTATAACGGGAAAGATTATAAGGCTTCGCATGGCAATGGAAATGTAGCCATTCGTACTTTGTTACCAGAAGCCAGCACCACCACTTTAATTGGTGGAAACAATTATGAGTATTGGGTAAACGGAACGAATTATCCGCCCAATGGCAGTCCAAACCTGGATTTAGAACATCCTGGTTCCTGGCGTATCGAAGTGGAACCAAGCGAGCTAAAAGAAGACCTTGTATTTTTGCATACCATTAAAATTGGCGATAATCAGAATTCTTCCAATGCAGGAGGAGAGCTACACCAAAACGAATCAAGCATTGGGGTAGATTGGGAAAATCATTTGTACCTCTTCCATGCCAATGGTGATACGCTTAACACATCTTACACCATAAATCCGCTTGATGGAAACAGGACCATTAAAATTTTTGCTGTAGATATGCAGGCAAATACTTCCTTTGGCGTTTTTGTAAACGATGAATTGGCCCGAACTGGCGATTCCAACGAGGATGGAATATTTGAAATTACGGTTGATTTGGCTGAGGGAATGCATAAAATTGTGGTTCGTGATACCATTGCAGGCGATCCAAATCCGGATACAGATCCCGATCCTGATCCAACCCCAGATCCGGATGAGGAAGCGGAAAGAGAAGTGAAAGTTTATCCTAATCCGAGTAATGGCATTTTTACCGTTTTGGTAGAGCATGAGGAAGTGAGCGAATTTCGGGTAAGTGCTTTCGATTCGGCCGGCAGAAAAGTTACGGAGTACTTAAATTCGGGTAACCGATTGGATTTAAACATGAACGGACTTTCCTCTGGTGTGTACTACCTGCTCATTCAATACCTCGATAAGCAAGTGAAACGTAAAGTGATACTTGTTGATTAGCTACTGTCGATCAAAATTCCATATTGTCTGTATGTTATCCTAATGCTTAATGTTTTTATCTTTGGAGGTATGAAATTAAAGCACATCAACAAATTTGCATTTTTATTGGCCATCTTACTCATGGCTATGTCTTGCAACAACACCGGAAAGAAGAAAATGGAAAAGTCTGCCTACTCCATGTATATTGGAACTTATACCGATACCGATTCAAAAGGAATTTATCAGATTTCAATGAATAAATCGGGGAAGTTTGGGGAACTGAAACTTAAGGCAGAAACTGTAAATCCTTCTTATTTGTGCTTTGCCAATAATGGAAAGAACCTGCTTGCCATTAACGAGATTAACACACTTGACGGTGTTGGAAGTGTTGAGAGTTATAAAATTGGAGAAGAACTGGATTTGTTGAGCAGAAAGTCGAGTGGAGGCGCACACCCTTGTTTTGTAACTACTAATAATGAAGGACTGATTCTTACAGCCAATTACACAGGTGGCAATACCGGATTTCTGCGAATTGACGAAGATGGAATGATATCTGAATTATTGGATGTAAATCAGCATGAAGGATCGGGAAGTGTTCAAGGCCGACAAGACGCCCCTCATGCTCATAGTGTTTGGTTTCAGCCCAATAGTAAGCATATTATTGCAGTTGATTTAGGAAGCAATGAGCTCTGGCTGTCTAAAATTGAGAATGATCAATTTGTTGCTTTAGAAAGGAATCGAATAGCAATGCCAGAAGGTGCTGGTCCGCGTCATTTGGCCTTTCATCCTAATGGGAAGTGGATGTATGTAATCAATGAGTTGAACAATACCATTAGCAGTATCAATACAAACAATTACCAAGTGGTTCAAAACACATCGAGCTTGCCCAAAGATTTTAAGGGAAGCAGTTTTACCGCAGATATCCATATTAGTTCTGATGGCAAGTTTTTATACGGATCTAATCGCGGACACAACAGTATTGCAATTTTTGAAGTAATGGAAAATGGTGGCTTGGAATTAATCGACCATGTGTCAACCCGTGGCGATCATCCCCGAAATTTTAGACTGAGCCCAGATGAAAAATACCTGGTAGTAGCCAATCAGAATACCAATAACTTAATCAGCTTTAAACGCAATAAAAAAACAGGTTTACTCACTTTCGTTGATGAGGCAAAAGCAGCGAAACCTGTTTGTGTTTTGTTTGAGAATTAGTTTATTCAGCTGGTTTAAATTCGATTAAGAGCAATGGGTCTGTTGGCTTTAATTGGGGGTAAAATCCCACTAGCACAGACCAAAGTTCTGTTTTTGAATTGAAGCCATCCTTTTGTACTTCTTCTCGGTTTAGGCTTTCAAACTTTTTGTATTTCACTTTCGTGATATCAATGGGAATTGGAGGTTTATCATCAAAAATGGCTTCACCTCTTCCCAGTTCAGGAGCTGCTTCCTTAAATCTTGCAGTTTGAGTTTTGTACCCATTTTTAATGTCTTCATAAAAATCGGAGTGGAAATGGATTTTAGACATATTCGTTGAGTCTTAGGTAAGATAATATATGAGCGCAAAGATATTAGCTTATTCATTGCGCTCTTTTGTATCTACTGAATATTTACTTTACTCTTTTTATTCAACACCATTTGAACTTCTTCAAACACCAAATTCTGAATATCAGGATAAGTTAATTCTTTGGGTAAATCTTTAAAAAAACGAATTTCAGCAATTTCGGATTTTGGCAATTCACCCAAATGGCTAATGTTTGCAAAAAAGATTCTTCCATAATTAATTTCACCTTTCCAGTCGCAGGAATAATCAGCAATCAACCTGATGCTAAATTCCTTTGCTCCTGTTTCTTCGAATAATTCGCGCCTGGCTGCTTGCAAGGCACTTTCATTTTCTTCGATATGTCCGGCAGGCATTTCCCAGCTCTCTCTTAAACGATGGCGAACAAACACCCATTTGTCCTGGTATTTCGAACAGACAATGGAGTATTTCAAATTATCTTCTGGTAGACTTAATGGATCTAAAAAATTAACAATTGGTTGTGTCATTTATATTTTGATTATTCAGAGGTTGATTTGCCTTTGTACATTTCACTAAATGGTCCTTCAATGGGTTCCCAAAGTTCTACTTTATTTCCTTCCGGATCAAGAATCCAGCCAAATTTTCCATATTCAAACACTTGCATTTCACCTACAATTTCAACCCCTTCTTCGGCTAAAACTTTTAGCAATTCTTCCAGGTTTTCTACCCTGTAGTTGAACATGAAATCTTTCTTCGAAGGCTTAAAGTATTCCGTGTTTTCATCGAACGGCCCCCAAATGGTAAAGCCAGTTTCTTCAGGCTTGCTTGTTTTTTGCCACTCAAACACTCCACCATATTCGTCAGGACACTGAATGCCCAGGTGCTTGTTGTACCATTCTCTGGTTCCTTTCGGATCTTTGGTCTTAAAAAAGATTCCACCTATTCCTGTTACTCGTTTTTTCATAGTTTCAATTTATTTGTTGTAATGTATAATTCCTTGAATCATTCCTCTAAAGATAAATACATGAAATGGATAGCTCAAATACCAATACAACCTTCCGGCCAAACCTTTTGGCCGGAATATGGCTTTTTGCTCTAACTGATTTTTGTTGAGCGAAAATTCAAGCCAGGCCTCACCAGGCAGCTTCATTTCTGCATAAAGCAATAACCTTTTATTTTCTTTATCTGCCAATAGCACCCGCCAAAAATCCAGCGAATCGCCAATCTCTATTTCATTAGGATGTCTTCGTCCACGGTTGAGTCCAACACCTCCGAATAATTTATCGATAAAACCCCGAAATTTCCACAACCAATTGGCATAATACCAGCCTCTGTCACCACCCACGGCCCAAATGTTATCGAGGGCCAATTGTTGGTTTTCTACCGGCAGAACCTTGGTGTCAAAGAAACAACCAAAACTTGGAGGCTCAACATACTTAAAGTTTCTGTTGGAAAGCCTACCACTGCTTAGGGCATCTTTCCACGAGGAGATTACCATTTGTTGTTTGATTTTTCCCATGGCCCTTTCTATGGCTTCCTTGTACGAAATGGGCTGTATATTTAGAATTTGTGCAAAATTGTTTGGACGACAAATCACTTCAACTTTCATGCTGTTTACCAGGTTAACTGCCAAATTGTATGAAGTAGAAGTAATGAAAAACAGCCAGTACGACGAAAGACGAGGAGTCATAATTGGTAGCGTAATGATTTTCCTTTTAAGTTTTCGCACTTCGGCATATTGTTGCAACATTTGCTTATAACTCAGCACTTCAGTTCCCCCAATATCAAAAGTTTGGTTGAGGCAATCTTTATGGAAAATCACTTTGTGCAAATACTCAATTACCGTTCTAATGGCAATGGGTTGACATTTGGTGAGAAGCCATTGGGGCGTAATCATAATGGGAAGTTTCTCTACCAAATCACGAATGATTTCGAAAGATGCACTGCCTGAGCCAACAATAATCCCAGCCCTTAAAATGGTATAATAGCTTCTGCTTTGTTTTAGAATTTCTTCCACCTCTTTTCTCGACTGTAAATGTTTCGAAAGCTTATCCTCATTGGCAATGCCACTCAAATAAATTATCTGGCGATTTTCAGTCTTTTTCAGATAATCGATAAAATTCTGAGCACATTGTTTCTCCAACTGATCAAAGTCTTCGGTACCATGTAACATCGAATGGATCAGGTAATAGCTTACCTCAATATCTTTAGGGATTTTCTCCAGGGTTTTGGCCTGTAATAAATCAACCTCAATCAGATGTAAATTGGGATGTAAAAGCTCTTTGTGCGTAAATCTTTGCTTGTTTCTCACACAACAAAATACGGTATGTCCCTGTTCCAAAAGAATGGGAAGTAAACGTTTTCCGATATAGCCGTTTGCCCCGGTAAGTAATATTCGCATATTCTAATTTTAATAATCTAATTCACATCTATTATTGTTTCTTCAATGCTTCCTTTCGCAATTCCTCAATAAAATCAGTCTTGATCCAGTATAGGTCAAGATTCCCATTCTGAGGTGAAATGGCACTTTTCTTAATCTCTTTTAATACAGGTTTTTCCTGACGAATTTGCTTATTACTCGAAAAAATAAAATATTTTCCATCAGGAGATAAAGAAGGAGATAAACCGTGAGCATTAGGAAAGTTTACTTTTTTACCCATATTCATTAGCGGAGTCCAACTGTCATTTCCTTTGTTAAAACTGATGTAATAATCGGAACGACCAATGCTGTTTCCCTCAATAAACGTACATAGAATGATATAGCTTTCGTCTGGTGCTACCATCGAATTGTACTGCATATTTGTTGGATTCACCTCCTTTGGCAATCGTTCCGGTGTTTGATATTTACCATCAACCAAGCTCGATCGATAAATCATTTGTACATTCTTTGCTTCTTCGTGTGTGTAATAGATGGTGCCATCATTGGTTAATGTTGGATAATACTGCCCTGAATCCGTATTAACTGGTCCTTCCAGCAAATAGGGTTCCGACCAGCCTTCAGCTGTTTTGTCCATTAGCCAGATGTTCTGGTAAAACCAACCCGCTTTTTGTTCTTTGCCTTTGGGTGCTCTTGTCGACATAAAGTAAAACTTTTTGCCATCCTGCGAAATGAATGGTTCAAGGTCGTTGTAATTCGTGTTGCCAGAAAATGAAGCAAATTCGGGTTCGGTCCAAACACCATTAATCATTTTGCTTTCGGCAATAAAATAGCTTGCTCCATTTCGAACCGTATAGTATATCTCTTTTCCATCAGGGCTCATTGTAAAATCTCTTTCGTGCATATAAGTAGAAACAAAATTGGGCGCGAATAGTTTAGCAATACTGTCGTTTGCATTTTCCCCTAAATATTCTCCTTCACGAATATTTTCAACTGTATTTTCTGTACTTACCTGGCATGAAATGAAAGTACACATGGCAATAATGAGATAGATAAATGCTTTCATTGAGTTAAAGATTTGATGAGTAGTGTTCTAAATTTAATAAAATTATTAGTCAACTTTTCATCATTAAAATTTTATTTATTCATGATCAGTAAAACACGTAAAGGCAATTCATTTTTCGATATAATTCCTACTCTTTTTTGAATTTCCTTCAAGGATAAAACACAGCTTTTATTTATATTTGATGCATATTTCCAAAAGCCAATTTACTATTTACATCTTCCAATTACCCTTTGGAAGATAAACTATACTTATTATGAGATTATTAGCCTTCTGTTTGGCAATGATTGGACTCTTTGCGTGTAATAATGAACAAAAAGAGAGCAGGAAACTTACCGATTACGTAAATACTTTTGTTGGAACCGATGGACCGGGAAATACTTATCCTGGAGCAGTGATGCCATTTGGAATGGTGCAACTAAGTCCAGACAATGGCTTGCCTGGATGGGATCGAATTGCAGGGTATTTTTGGCCCGATTCAACCATTGCGGGTTTCAGTCATACACACCTTTCGGGAACTGGTGCTGGCGACATGTACGATTTATTACTAATGCCAATGAATAGTAAATTTACCGAGAGTCTAACTCCCGAAGGAGATTATCGTCCGTATTCTAAATTTTCCCACGACCAGGAAGAAGCCTCGCCAGGCTATTACAAAGTGGAGCTATTGAGTTCGGGTATCACAGCAGAGTTGACCACAACACAACGCGTCGGTTTTCACCGATATACATTTCCGAAGGATTCGGCTTCAAAAATCATCCTTGACCTGGGCTATAAACTAAATTGGGATCACCCTTACGATACCAAAATAATTGTGGAAAATGATTCAACCATTTCTGGATATCGAAAATCTAATGGATGGGCGAGAGATCAGCATGTTTATTTTACCGCTCATTTTTCCAGACCATTCGAGAAGATAGAATTGTTCGAAGCAGATGAAAAATCGAATAAAAAGGAAGTAGTCAGCCCTAAAACCAAATTTGTAGCCACATTTGCGAGTGAAGAAGGCGAGGAAGTATTGGTGAAAGTGGCCTTATCTTCGGCTTCGGTTGATGGAGCAAAGAAAAACCTACAGGCCGAATTGAGCGGATGGGAGTTCGATGCAACTGTTGCCAAAGCCGATATGGAATGGGAAAAATTGTTAGGGCAGATCGAAATTGAAGGCAGCGAATATCAGAAGGAGTTGTTTTATACAAATCTTTATCATATCTACCTGACTCCTAGTTTGCTAAGCGACATTGATGGCATGCACAAAGGTGCAGATGGAAACTATCACAAGGCAGAAGGATTTGATCGTTACGACACATTCTCCTTATGGGATACCTACCGGGCAGCTCATCCACTGTATACAATTTTATGCCCGGATAAAGTGGAAGATTTTATCAAGTCGTTCCTGGTTCATTATGACGAGACGGGTTTACTTCCGGTTTGGTCTATGGCTGGTAACGAAACCAATATGATGATTGGTTACCATGCTGTTCCAGTAATTGTTGATGCTTATTTCAAAGGAATTGAAATGGATGTTGAAAAAGCCTACCAGTCTTGTGTGGAATCGGCTAAAGAAAAAGGCCGCCAAATTGATGAATACATGCACCTGGGCTATGTTCCAACCGATGAAGAAGGTGAAAACTGGTCGGTTTCAAAAACTTTGGAATATGCTTACGATGATTGGTGTATTGCCCAGTTTGCGAAAGCTTTAAACAAGCAGGAAGATTATGAATATTTCCTGAAAAGGGGAGAAAACTGGAAGAATTTGTATGATCCAAAATCGACCTTCTTCAGACCAAAAGATCCAAAAGGAAATTTTGTTTCGCCTTTTGTACCCAAAGAATACACCAACTACTATTGCGAAAGTAATGCATGGCAGTATTTTTGGTATGTACCACAAGATGTTCCTGAATTTATTAAAACAGTAGGCGAAGAAAAGTTTTCTGCCAAGTTGGATTCTATGTTCACCTATTACCCTTCGGCAGATGATAAACTGCCAATTTTCAGCACAGGAATGATTGGCCAGTATGCACATGGAAATGAGCCAAGCCACCATGTTGCTTACCTCTACAATTATATCGATCAGGAAGAAAAAACCCAGGAAATGGTCCGAAGAATTATTAACACACAATATACGACCAAACCTGATGGTTATTGTGGAAATGAAGATTGTGGACAAATGTCGGCCTGGATGGTATTCTCTTCAATGGGATTGTATCCAGTAAATCCGGCAAACGGGGTTTACGATATTACTTCGCCATGGCTGGATAAAGCTGTCTTGCACTTGCCAAATGGAAAAACCTTTACCATTACTACAGAAAATCAAGGCAAAAACAACCATTATATTGAAAAGGTATTGCTTAATGGTAAGGAGTATCAGCAATTGACAATTACGCATCAGCAGATTATGCAGGGTGGGGAATTACTTTTTGTATTAAAATCAAGGAAATAATTTAGAAAGGCTGTGAGATTTGTACAGCCTTTTTTATAAGATATAAGATGAAAAAAAGAATCATTTTACTTCAAATGATATTGTTTTTTGGGCTTTCCATGAATGCTCAAAAATTCATGACCTACAACCTACGTTACGATAATCCGGGAGATGGAATTAACAAGTGGGAATTGCGAAAAGAACAAGTTCAAAAGCTAATTGTAAATTATTCACCCGATATTTTCGGAACACAAGAAGGTTTGCATCATCAACTTGAATATTTGAATCATGAACTGGATAGCTATTCATACATTGGAGTGGGTAGAGACGATGGAAAAAGCAAAGGTGAGTATTGCGCGATCTTTTATGATCATGATAAATACAAGGTGGTTAAACAATCAACATTTTGGCTGTCGACCACACCAAATCAGATTTCAGTTGGCTGGGATGCTGTTTTGGAAAGAATCTGCACCTATGCTTTGTTCGAAAACAAGAAATCAGGAAAGCAGTTTTTTGTTTTTAATGCACATTTCGATCATGTGGGAAAAAAGGCTCAGTACGAAAGCTCAAAATTGATATTACAAAAAGTTGAAGAGCTCAATCAAAAGAAATTGCCTGTAATCCTAATGGGTGATCTAAACCTGAAACCAGAGAGTGAAGCCATACAGTTTTTAAGCAGTAAGATGTTGGATGCTCACCTTCAAATTAATAAGATTCAGGATATGGGAACCTTTAATGCTTTTAAACATGCAGAACCAGTAAGGGATAGAATCGATTATATTTTTGTTGATCAATCCACGAAAGTGAAAAGCTATCGGATTATAGATGACAAGTTTAATGGGCGATTCCCATCAGATCATTTGCCAGTTCTGATTGAAATCAAAAAATAATTTCTCAAGTTTCTGATTGGATCCTTTAGTGCAAATCGCACTTTTTGTTATCTTGACTCGTAAATTAACAAAAGGGGGATTATTTAATACAGAGGCTATGCAATCAGAAACATTTCAGAACGAAGTAGAATTAAAGTACAAATTGTACAACAGTATTTTTCTGACACTTCCCTTAGATGGTATACATGGAACAGGTATTCTCATTCCACTAATGAAAGATGAATGCCGGAAGGGCTTGGAAAAAGGAAAATCTCCTGTTGAAATTTTAGATCATTTTTTCGAAAAACAGACCAATTTTACATCAGAAGATGAACAATTGGATTTCATGTTTCGGGTAATTAGTTACATCGAGCGCCAGGTAGTGTTGCTGGATGCTTTGGAAGATGCAGCTTTTTTAGACCTGCACGATGCAAGGAGAGTCGGAAAAATTGAGTCGATTAAGAGTAGGCTGGACAGTGAGGAAAGAAAAGAGAAAATAGGAGAAGCATTGAAGAATTTGGCGGTTCGTATTGTTTTAACGGCTCACCCAACACAATTTTATCCGAGCACGGTTCTTGCGATCATCAATGATTTAATTGATGCAATTCAGAAAAATGACCTGCTGGAAATTAAAATGCTACTTACCCAGTTGGGAAAAACACCATTCTTTAAAAAAGAAAGACCAACACCTTACGATGAAGCGAAGAGCTTAAGTTGGTATCTCGAAAATATCTTTTATCAGTCGGCATCGGAACTTTATGGCGATTTATTAAAAGAAGTAAGCAATCCGGAAGAACAAGCTGGGAATGTTTTAACTTTTGGTTTTTGGCCTGGTGGCGATCGCGATGGTAATCCCTTTGTAAAGGTTGATACAACTATTGCTGTAGCTGATAGATTGAGAAGTATTTTGCTGGCTAATTATCATACTGATATCAGGAAATTAAGAAGAAGGTTAAGTTTTAAGGGAGTGTACGAAAAACTTATCGCTCTCGAGGAGCGGATTCTTCAGGCGGTGAATGGAGAAGATACTGCATCCAGAATTCAGCAGGAAGAGATTCTCAGTTCTCTTTCAGTAATCGAAAAGCAATTGATAGACGAACATGATGGATTCTTTGTAGACTTATTACACGAATTCAGAAACAAAGTATTGTTGTTCGGAACTCATTTTGCAGGAATCGATATCCGACAGGATAGTAGAATCATTAAAAATGCTTTTGATGTTCTTTGCTCTACAGCGCCCGAATTAAAAGATCAAACCGGCAATTTGAATTTTGAAGAACTCACCAATTTGAGTACACCTGTTTCCATGTTCCAATCGGACGATGAGGTGGTAAAAGATACCCTAAGCTTGTTTGGAACAATAAAAGAAATTCAGCACAGAAATGGCGAAAAGGCTTGTAATCGAATTATTATTAGCAACTGTAGAGGCGAGGATGATGTAGCAAGAGTATTTGCCATGGCGAAAATGTGTGCTTGGCAAGGCGAAATCCCATTGGATATTATTCCTCTTTTCGAAACCATTGACGATTTGGAGAAAGCTGCCATTACCATGCGTAAGTTATATGAAAATGAGCAGTATGCCAAGCATCTAGAGTTCAGAGGTAAGAAGCAAACCATTATGCTGGGATTCTCAGACGGAACCAAAGATGGTGGTTATTTCTCTGCCAACTGGAATATCTACAAAGCAAAAGAAAATATTACCAGGCTTTCACGTGAGATGGGAATTACAGTGGCCTTCTTCGACGGTCGTGGAGGACCTCCGGCGCGAGGAGGTGGGAATACGCACAAGTTCTACTCATCATTAGGAAATACCATCGAAAATCGTGAAATACAGGTGACCATACAAGGGCAAACCATTAGTTCGAAATTTGGAACTCACGATTCTGCGAGATTCTACCAGGAAAGGTTATTATCGGCTGTACTTGAAAATAGTCTATTCGACGATCCTGATAAGTTACTTTCAGACACCGATCGTGTGGTGATGGAAAAACTTTCGGAATACAGTTTGGCAGAATACCAAAGATTTAAATCTTCGGATAAATTTGTGCCATACCTCGAAAAAATGAGTGCTCTGAAATATTACGGTAAGGCAAATATCGGGAGTCGACCAGGAAAGAGAAAACAGTCGGAAAAATTGAATTTTGAAGATTTGCGTGCCATTCCATTTGTTGGAGCATGGAGCCAAATGAAGCAAAATGTACCCGGATTTTTTGGCGTGGGTTCATCCCTAAAGAAACTTGAGGAAGAAGGCTTGTTCGACGATTGTAAGAAACTTTACCAAAGCTCACTCTTTTTTAAAACTTTGGTGGCAAACAGTATGCAATCCATCTGTAAATCCTACTTTAAGTTGACGGAATACATGAAGAAAGATGAGGAGTTTGGTGATTTTTGGACCTGGATTCACGACGAATATGAATTAAGTATAGAAATGTTGCTGAAAGTATCCGATCAGGATGAATTAATGCAAACTGCTTTATTCTTAAAAGATTCGATAAATTTGAGAGAAGAGATGGTACTTCCACTAATTACAATTCAACAGTATGCATTGATAAAAATTCGAGAATTGGAGCGAAATAATGAAACAAACGCTACAAAATACAGTATATTGCAGAAGTTGGTCATCCGATCTCTTTATGGAAACATAAATGCAAGTCGTAATTCAGCCTAAGAAAAAAGTTTAAGAAAACATGAACAAATGGCAATTTTGAGACTTGCGGATCGTTTCATATGTAATTAAAACTTAAATAATAATAGAAACCCAAAGAACATGCACAAATCAATTCTTACTTACTGTTTGATATTTTTATTTTCGCTGACACTTTCCGCTCAGGAAACAGAACCTGTCAAGCAAGAAGTTAAGCCTTCATTAGATCATGGAACCATTGATAGCCAATTTAATTTTATGACAAAAAAATCGAGCAATTGGCAAGGTCATGAGGTAATAAAGGTCGACATGCTAAATAAATATCAATCGAATGTTCAGGATACGCTAAAGCTTTTAAAATCGACACTTAAAAGTTCTGAGAGCAAATTAGATCAACAAGAAGGAGAAATTTCTGGTTTAAATACTGAAATTGAAAATCTGAAAAAGCAATTGGATGAAACCGTTCGCATGAAAGACAGCATGAAGTTTTTGGGAATGGAAATGACAAAATCATCCTATAACACTTTGATGTGGATTTTGATTATCGGTTCATTGGCTGTAGCTGGAGTTTGTTTTATGTTGTTCAAAAGAAGCAATGTGGTAACAGTTGAAACCAAACAGACTTTAGAAGAGGTAAGAGAAGAATTTGATACCCATAGAAAGAATGCTTTGGTACGTGAACAAAAATTGGCTCGCCGACTTCAGGACGAGGTGATCAAAAATAAAAATCTTGGATTGTAAAAGGGATTTAAAAAATAGAAAAAACGAGGCTGTACACCATTAGGTGCAGCCTCGTTTTGTATAAAGTGTTTTGTAATTACCCAGTTTGTTTATACTACATGATGCATAAGTTTCTTAACACAATAAATACCCCCAATAATTGAAGTAAAAACTAAACCTATTGCAAACTTGCAGTAAAAACCGCAATAAAAACCATCCTTAGCTCCACATGTAAAAGCAGAACAACCAAGGGCAATTAATACCAGGTAATCTAAAAACAGAATACAGGCTAAAAGAGATGCTGTGAACAACAGTTTTTTCATTTTTAATAATTTTCTACACACTACTTAATCGTTAACACTATTACAAAGTTACAACAGCTTATTATGTATCTTTTAAAGGAGCTATGTGATTGTTTTATCTTATCTTTGTGATATATTTCACACAATCATGTTACACCAGCCCGACTATAAAATTTTTACCAACTGTCAGATGTGCGATGACAGGTCTTGTGCTTCTCAAACACTTTCGGATCAAGAATTGGAACTACTCAGTAAAAGCTGCAATGAAGTAAAATTTGATAAGGGAGATATTATCCTGGCTGAAGGTTCAAGAACTTCTCATATTGTATACCTACGAGAAGGCTTGGTAAAAGAATATGGTAAAAATGGTTTACAAGATGAGCATATTCTGCAGGTGGTGAAACCACATTCCTACCTTGGCCTGCACTCCATATTCAGCGATACCAATAATCATTATTCCTATGCAGCCATTACACCGGTTCGTGTTTGCTTTATCGAATTGTTGGTTTTCTCACAATTTATTAAAGAAAATGGATTGTTTGGATACGAAATTCTTTCCTCGGTTTGCAACGATAGTCTAAACAATTACCATCGCTTTATCGATCAGCACCAAAAGAAAATATATGGTAAGGTGGCCGATGCCCTGTTGTACTTTTCTAAAGTAATTTTTGGAAAAGAAGAATTTGAATTGCCATTAAGCAGAAAAGAAATAGCTCATATGATTGGAACAAGTCGTGAGAGTGTTTCCAAACAAATTACGGGTTTCGAGCAAGACAAGATCATTTCTGTAGATGGTAGAAATATTCAAATTTTAGATATGGAACGTCTGCAAAATATTAGTAGAGTAGGTTAGTTGTAATTCTTACCCACACAAAATACCAACATGTAGGTATTTACATCCTCAGCTTAATTTTCCAATTTTGAACTGTTCTAAATAAATTGACATGTATTCTGTCAATTTTAGGATTAATAGGAATAATTATGGCATTTATTAGAAAAAACTGGGCGTGGCTATTGGTGTGTTGTGTGGCTTTAACTCCTTTATTTAAAATATTTTCATTAATCAGTTTCAACTTTGAATATCCCGAATTTGATATGCTTCTTTTTGATGATGTCGAATTATCGGAAAAAATGGCGCTGCAAACCGGTAGAGATATTCTTCCGGGAATAGAACTGGCCATAGAGCAAACCGGTGAATGGGCAATTCGCTGGCTTATTGCAGTATTACTGATTACTCCATTCAAAATTGTTTTTGGAACCAAAAGTAATTTATTTGTTAGGCAGGCTATGGGGATTTCTTGTGGTGTTTACGTATTTCTACATGCCTTCTTTTTCATGTATCACGAAGGGTTTTTTGCAGTATTTTCTGACTTGCCATTGATTTTATCGGCCATTTCAGCCGTGATCATCTTTGCCTTGTGTATCACATCAAATCGTAGATCGATGAAACTCTTAAAAAAGCACTGGAAAACATTGCATCGATTGGTATACTTTGCAGCTGTCTTAACCATAGCTCATGTAGTATTATTAAACAAAGGCTGGGAGTTATATACCAGTTTATTTGCCCTTGGAATGATCGTGAGATTTGGCCCAGTCCGTCAGTTTTTTGAATCTAAAAAATTAAAACTGATTCTACAGCATCAGTTTAAAGCTGTTGGTTTTCTCACCAAAATGCGACGTCTGTCGTAGGTAATTACACCTTCGCGTTCCAATTCATTTAGTGTGGTTGTTACCGTTTGGCGGGTAGTGGCAGCCAAACTGGCAATATCCTGATGTGTAAGATTTAATCTGATTTCTCTTTCGTCTCCAATTTTTACCCCATGTTCTTCAATTAAATCGAGCAATAGGCATTTTACCCTTTCCGGAGCCGATTTAAACCACATTCGTTCCAATCTGCTACGCACTTTTTTCAGACGAAAACCGATAAGTTTGGTGACCTTTAAACTAAGGCGGGGATGAGAAGCCAGGAAATGTTCGAAATCCTGAATGTTTACATAGCAAATTTCGGCATATTCGGTTGTTGCAGCAATTTGTTCACGTTTGCTCTGTCCTGTAATGGCTAACTCTCCAAATATTTCTCCCGGACCAAGAATGGCATAAATAAGCTCCTTACCATCATCCGAAAAGGATGAGATTTTTACTTTTCCTTTCTTGAGGAAGTAAACCGAATTGGCTTCATCATTTGGTAAATAGATGGTTTGATTTTTTGTGGCTTCCAACATTTTTACCCTCTTTCTTAAATCCATTTTCTCCAATATGGAAAGAGAACCTAAGAAATTGAAATTTTCGAAATACCAAAGTATCCTGTCTTGCATAACTCGTTGATTTGGTGGATTAATCAGCACTTATGAAGATACGAAATTTATCTAAACTGATTCAAAATAAGCTGTCATAAAAATTTGTTAATTCATTTTATGAATATTCTTTTCAGATGTCAAATAAGTGCAGAAGCATTGCCTTTGCTTAAAAATTAGTATTTTCAGGTCTTCACAATTATGCTTTATGAATAGAATTACACTACTTTCTCTTTTTGTTCTTTTCATGATTTCCTGTTCGAATAGGCAGGAAAAGAAAAATCAGATTAGCATTTTTGCGGCTTCGAGTGTTACCAATGTGGCGCGAGAACTGGCTCATGATTTTGAACGTAGCAGTGGCATTAAAGTGAAATTAAATATTGCATCGTCTGGGATATTAGCCAGGCAAATTGAAAGTGGTGCTCTTTTTGACTACTACATTTCAGCCAATCAAAATTGGATGAAATATGTGGATAGTTTGTCACTCGTAAATAAACATTCCATTCGTAATTTGGCATCAAATCAATTGGTAGCCATTGTTCCATTCACTGATCAAAGAGCGATATCAGAAAATGAGTTCTTGATGCAATTTCCATCTCTGTTCTCAGGTCGATTATCCATTGGTGATCCCAAACATGTACCTGCAGGTAAGTATGCCATGCAGGCCATAGACTATTACGAATGGGACGAAGAGCTGGGGAATAGAATATTACCAGCTAAAAATGTTAGAGATGCATTGCTTATGGTGGAATTGGGCGAAGCGGAAATGGGAATTGTGTACCAAACAGATGCTAAAAAATCAGTCAAAGTAAATATTGTTTATACATTTCCTTACCATGCATGCGATTCAATACACTATATGGGCGCTGCAAGCAAATCGAAATCTGAAAGCTTAGATCAATTTTTATTGTATCTTCAATCTATAGAGGCCAAACAGATTTGGAATAAAAACGGTTTTAAACCTTAATAGAATGAGTGAACTGCTTAATTTTAGTGAAGAGGAGCTACTGGCTATCGGATTATCATTCAAAGTCGCCATATGGTGTGCAGTACTCATATTGCCTCCATCGCTTATGATTGCCTGGTGGCTTGCACGAAAGAATTTCCGCGGTAAATCTGTTGTGGAAGGTTTTTTGAACCTGCCATTGGTTTTACCACCTGTTGCAACAGGATTTATTCTTCTATTGCTTTTAGGAACAAATGGTGTGTTGGGAAAATACCTAAACGACTGGTTTGGACTGAAACTGGCATTTAGTTTTTACGCAGCAGTAATTGCTTCTATGGTTGTTTCGTTTCCGCTTGCGATTCGTGCCATCCGTTTATCTATCGAAATGGTAGATCCGGCTTACGAAGAGGCTGCCAAAACACTTGGAGCCAATTCGCTGCAAACATTTGTACGTGTAACTTTGCCTTTGGCATTACCCGGAATTATTAGTGGTTTTGTATTGGCTTTTGCCCGATCATTAGGAGAGTTTGGTGCAACCATAATTTTTGCAGGAAACATATCAGGCGAAAGCCAAACCATACCTTTGGCTTTATTTAATGAGATTCAGATTCCTGGTCATGAATCTGCAGCATTTCGATTGTTGATGGTTGCAGTGATTTTCTCATTTGTAGCCATGTCTTTTTCAGAATTTTTAGTCAAAAAACTTCATCATCGTAAATAAAGAATATCGTTTAAATATGCATGCACTAAGGGCCAAATTAAAAACTCAAAAGGGAAATTTTACTCTCGATTTGGAAGTTGATTTTATCAATGGAATCACAGGAATATACGGTCCATCGGGTTCAGGAAAATCTACCTTAATGCATGTTATTTCAGGATTGGAAAATCCAGATCATGGATATATTACCATTGACAATGAAGTTGTTTTGGACACTTCGAAACAGGTGCATGTTAAAACCAGGAAACGACAAATAGGATATGTGTTTCAGGAAGGCCGTCTATTTCCACATATGACGGTTCGAAAAAACCTGTTATTTGGAAGTTCGTATACGCACCAAGCTAAGCAACTCATAGAGTTTGAAGAACTTGTAGAGCTATTGGAGATTCGGGATTTGCTGGAGAAAAGGCCAAAGAATTTATCGGGTGGAGAAAGGCAAAGAGTGGCTATTGGCCGAGCTTTGTTAAGCGCACCCAAATTACTTTTAATGGATGAGCCATTTTCATCCTTGGATGTGGCTTTGCGCCGACAAATTATTCCATACCTGATAAAAATTAATAAAAAACTGGGTATACCTATGTTGGTGGTTAGTCATGACTTACCTGATTTGTTAAGTCTTACCCAGGAGTTGTTTCTCTTAAGAAATGGAAGAGTAGAAGGGCATGGGAATTACTTCGACCTGATTCAATCTGAAAAATCGCTGGATATGATGCGAGGAGCAGGTTTAATGAATGTGATTCCTTTTAAAGTTGAATCGCATGATGTAGAGAATGGATTGACCCATTTGATGAACCGTGACGCCAGCCATGAAATCCATGTAGAACGTGAACTAATTAACGATTCTTGTAATGCAGGCGATGAGCTGAATGTTTCACTACGACCTGAAGATATAGCGATAACCCTACAAGAAATAAAAGATATATCTATTCGTAATCAGTTAAAGGGTAAGGTCAGCAAAATTATCAAAAAAGAGAATCGAATTTACTGTTTGGTAGATGTTGGTTTTCTGCTTATCGTTTCTATTACCCAGGCATCTCAACAAAAAATGAAGCTGGAAACAGGCAGCGAGGTGTATTGCCTGTTTAAATCGATGGCTTTGCAGGTGAATACCTAAAATTTATTCAAGGTTTTTTTACTGATATTTTTTACATAGCGGACGCAGCATTCCTTCCAATCCGTTTAGTTTGATTTCGTACATAGATGCTAACATTTCTCCCAATTTTCCTGGAGGAAAGCCTTTTTCACGAAACCAAACCAAATAAGGCTCCGGCAAATCAATCAGGTATCTGCCTTTGTATTTGCCAAAAGGCATGCGCATTTGTATCAGTTTAATTAACTCTTCGTTAAGTTCTGCTTTGTTGATTTCGTCAGTCATTTATGTTAGTTGTTGTTGTATATAATATAAGCCCTTGCGTCTGTACAAATTCAATTTTTAGCTAATCGTTGTATTCGGCAAAGCCGCCTCCAATGAGCTTGTCGTCGATGTAAAATGCAACTGGTTGGCCAGGAGCCATTGCCCAGGCAGGATGCTCAAGATCAACCAAAAGTTCGCTGTCGTTTAAGATTGAAATTTTTGAATAGCCTTCCGGATTTAGTCCCAGACCTCTTACTACAGTTGTAATTTTTTCTTGTTGGATATCCTCAATATTGTGGAAGTAATAGCCAGATATTCGAAGTTGAAGCTTGTTAAGATCCGCCTTCTTTTCCAGGATGAGCCTATTGTTTTTCGGGTCAATTTTACTCACCATTAATCCCGATTTCTCTTTCAGTTCAATTCCACGTTTCTGGCCAACCGTGTAATACGGATAGCCATCGTGTGTGCCAATTTCTTCTCCTTGAATATTAAAGACTTTACCCTTGCCAATTTTCTCATTCAAATCAGGAATCATTTCCTGGAGAAAATCGCGATAATCCTTACGATCCATAAAGCAAACACCCATACTCTCCTTTTTATGAGCTACTTCCTCAAAGCCGTATGATTTGGCAATTTCGCGCACTTTGGCTTTTGTATATTTTCCCAAAGGCGTTAAGGTTCTCGACAGAATATCCTGTTTCAAATTCCAGAGAAAATAAGATTGATCTTTAGCAGGATCTTTTCCTTTGCGGATATAGAACAGATCATTTTCCTTTTCGATGTTAATGTAATGACCAGTTGCAATGTGCTTGCAATTTAGTTCATCAGCCTTTTTGAGTAAAAGTTTCCATTTTAAATTTGGATTACACTGTATGCACGGACTCGGTGTACGACCCGCCAAATATTCATCCAAAAAGAATTGGATAATGCTATCGCGAAAGGCTTTACGGGCATCAATAACATGATGTTCTAATCCAAGTCTTTCGGCAAGTTTCTGAGCATCACGAATAAAATCAGGATAAGCATCATTTTCATCATATGAATGCTCATTGGTATAAAACCATAGAGAGACTCCAATTACCTCGTACCCCTTGTCTTTTAGCATCATGGCAGTAACCGAAGAATCGGTTCCTCCACTCATTCCTAAAATCACTCTTCCTCTTGCCTTATCTGCATCACTCATATTGTGAATGTAATTATGTTTTTAAAATTTGACCTGTAACTTTTCAAACACCTGTTCGTCTTGTCTTTAATATTACATAAAATATTCGGTCAAAGTTTTGCCAAATATCAGAAAAAGATAAGAAATAGACAACGAGTAAGGATTGCAATCTCTAAAATTCATTAACTCAAAAGAATTGAAATGAAACACAAGATTTTAATAATCGTTTTCCTTCTGTTATTACAAAATGTCCATGCCCAAAACTGTAAAATCACTGGAAAAATAATTGATGAACAGAATTCAAATCCACTTCCTTATGCCAATGCTATTTTAACTTCATTAAGTGATTCGACCATTTTATTGGGAGCAATTACGAATGATGAAGGAGTGTTTGAAATAGAAAAAATAAAGAAGGGGAAATACAATTTGATGATAAGCTTTATTGGCTACCAATCAGTTGAGTTTAAGGATGTGGATGTGTACAAGGGAACAAGAAAGCTTGGAGATCTGAAACTAAAAGTATTAAATGAAAATTTAAATGAGGTAACTGTTAAAGCAATTAAATCTCCGGTAAGCTATAAGGTGGATCGAAAAGTGATTAATGCTTCCAGTTTTCCTGAAGCAAGTGTGGCTTTAGATCTTTTGGAGAATGTACCATCATTGGAAGTTAGTTTTGAAGGAGAATTAACCTATCGAGGAGATGGGACTTTTAAAGTGTTTATTAATGGACATCCAGTAAGAAATGGGGTGGAAAAAATGCAGCAATTAGATGCCTCAAAAATTGATAAAATTGAGGTAATTACAAATCCATCAGCGAAATATGATGCCGAAGGAACGGCGGGTATTATTCAAATAATCTTGAAGAAGAATCGTTTGGAGGGATATGCAATTACTTCAAGTGCTCAATTTTCTACCAACGATACAAAACGCTTTTCATTATCAATTGATAAACAATCCGAAAAGGGGGGATGGTACATTAATGGAAATGCTAGTAAAAATTATTGGAGAGATGTAGTAATAAATGGGAGCAAGGTCAATAATTATGAGGGCAAGCAATTCTTGGTTGATTACCAATTAGATCGAAAACAATCTGGAACCAATGGATATGTAGAGTTTGGTTTTAATTATGACCTCACAGACAAAGACTGTATAGATTTTAATATTAATGTAAACCCACTTTTACTTGGTAATGATCACGATGCGAACGGTCATTTTGAGGAAAAAACCTTACAGGAAGGAAATGAAATCGATTATCAAGAATACGATTTGAAGAATCGCAACAGGAGCGATTATCAATACCTGGGAGCAACTTTGGAATACGAGCACAGTTTTACCAAAAACAGAAATCATTTGTTGAGTTTTTATGCCGATTATTCCACCTACTTGCATAAGTATATCGGAGAAGCGATTGATACAAAAACATATGCCGATAGGGTTGAAAGAATAGGTTCAAAAGATACCGAAAACAATGAAACTTTTGTAAGCCTGAAACTGTGTTACTCAAATAAATTGAGTGAAAACTCCTCTTTTGAAATAGGAGGACAGGTAGACACGGATCATATTCCAAATATGACAGTCGTGAATGGATCATACGATTCGAATGATGTGTTTATGCCTATTCCAAACGATCCAATAGACCAGGTGGTGGTTTACAAAAGAGATATTTATGCTGGATTCGCTACATTTAAGAGTGAATTTGGGAAGTTTGAATATAAATTGGGGGCTCGAGTGGAATGGACTGACCGACAATCGGATTATGAATATACCAATCAACAGGGAGAAAGAATAAAACAACCATCTAGCAAGGATTTTTGGGATTTTTTTCCAAGCGCTCATTTGTTATACAATTTTACCGATGAGCATCAAATTGGAGCCAGTTTTTCTCGTAGAATTAGGAGGCCGAACTATTGGCCATTGGCTCCTTTTAGGACTTACGAAGATAGCTACTCTTACGTAGAAGGAAATGCAAATTTAAAGCCTTCTTATTCAAATTCATATGAATTGAATTATAAGAAATCATGGAATAAAGATTTTATCGGATTTGAGTTGTTTGCTCATGAATCCTCTGATGTAATACAGGATTATTATCGATTGGAATCTGAAAACGTGAGTGTTTCTTCCCAAGATAATATTGGCAACTCATTGAGTATAGGCTTTGAATTAATGGGTGGAGTGGATTTGTGCTCCTGGTGGAATATGAATTTGTCAACCAGCATGTATCATTACCGATTGGATGTAGATTATGAGAATCAGAATACAAAAGAGGAACAGTTTAAACTTGATACAAGGCTGAATAATATCATTACTTTGCCTAAGAACTTTACTTTTAAATGGGATGTGAAATATAAAAGCCCTCATGTTACGGCACAATCGGAACGAGAAGCTTATATTTTTTCAAATATGGCCTTAAAGAAATCCATTAAGGATGATCAGTGGCAGATTTTACTATCTGTAAACAATGTATTCAATAGTATTAAATACAAGAGCACAACCAAGGGCGATAATTTTATTTTCGAGGATCACTATAGAAACAAACCATATGTAATGTTGAAGTTGACCTATAATTTCGACAATCAGAAATAAGCATTTCCTGAAGTCTTTGCTTTTTTCTGATCAATGCAGAATGTAAGAGTTTTGCGGTTTGAACAGGTAAATAACAAATTCATAATTACAGCTAAATAACGTTTTGGCATTTTTACTTAAGATAGGCAGTGTGACTTATCCCGAGATTTGTTCTGCTTATCGAAAAAATGAGTGTTTTGTTCGCTTTTTTTATAAATTCGGCAACTTGTAGATTCTAATAATTAAACCTAATCATAAATAATAACAAACATGAAAAAATTGAAATGGGGAGCAATAGGTCTTGGTGCCGCTCTTGCTATTACAGTTGCATGTTCACAGCAGGCACAAAAAGGTGCTGGCGTGATCAAAAAAGAAGACATGAACTTGTCTGTTAAACCAGGTGAGGATTTCTTTGAATATGCGAATGGAACCTGGATGAAAAATACTCCAATTCCTGCAGACCGAAGTCGCTACGGAGCTTTCGATATTCTTGGAGAAAAAGCCAACGAAGCAGTTCACAATTTATTGGAAGATGCTGCAAAAGCTGAAAATGCAGAAGAGGGAAGTAACTTGAAGAAGATTCAGGATTTTTATGCTACTGCAATGGATACCAAAAAAATTGATGAAGTAGGTATCGCTCCATTGTTGCCAGAATTTGAAAGAATTGCCAATCTTAAGAATGCAACAGATCTTCGTAAAGAGTTGGTACACCTACACCAATTGGGAATTAGTGCTTTGTTTAGTGCAGGAGTTGAACAGGATATGAAAAATACCGAGGTAAATCGTATGTATTTATCTGAGTCGGGTCTTTCTTTATCAGATCGTGATTATTACGTAGTTGATAATGAAACCAACCTGAATATCCGTAAAGAATTTGTAAAACACGTTGCTAAGATGTTCGAATTAATCGGCGAAAATGCTGATGATGCAGCCAAAAATGCTGAGAGAATCATGAAATTCGAATGGCTGCTAAGTTTAATACTCGTCTTGAGAACAGAAACTACCCAGCAATGTACAATCCTAAGCCGGTTGAAACATTGATGTCGGAATATCCTAACTTCGATTGGGCAACTTATTTCGAAGAAAGAGGAGCAAATATCAAAGAGTATGTAATTACTACTCATCCAAGATATATGGCTGAATTGAACCAAATGTTGGTTGATGAGAAAATGGAAGACATCAAATTGTACCTGAAATGGAAAGTTTTAGACGATGCAGCAGGTGCAGTTGGAACCGATTTGGAAAATCAGAATTTTGCTTTTTACGGAACTGTTTTAACAGGAGCTACTGAGCAACAACCACGTTGGAGACGTATGTCGAAAACAACAGGTAATGTTTTAGGCGAAGCTGTTGGACAGTTATACGTTGAAAAATATTTCCCACCAGAAGCTAAGGAGAGAATGGACAAGTTGGTTGAAAACTTGAAAGTTGCTTTGCGCGGAAGAATTGAAAAACTAGAGTGGATGAGCGATGAAACAAGAGTGGAAGCTTTGGCCAAACTAAATTCTTTTGGTGTGAAAATTGGTTATCCTAGCAAATGGGAAGATTACTCGAAGCTTGAAGTTTCTACTGATTCTTACATCCAAAACTTGTGGAGAGCTGCAAGATTCCAGGATGCTAAAAACATTGCTAAATTAGGTCAGCCAGTTGATTTGGAAAAATGGAGCATGACTCCACAAACTGTAAATGCATACTATCACCCATTATTGAACGAAGTGGTTTTCCCAGCTGCAATTCTTCAGCCTCCTTTCTTCTACCTTGATGGTGATGATGCAGTAAACTACGGAGCTATTGGTGTTGTAATTGGTCATGAAATGACTCACGGTTTTGATGATTCTGGTCGTAGATTCGACAAGGATGGAAACATGAGAGACTGGTGGACACCAGAAGATACGGAGAAATTTAATGCAAGAGCTGAGAAGTTGGTTGAGCAATTCAACGGATTTTATGCTTTCGAAGATCTTCATGTTGATGGAAAACTAACTTTAGGTGAAAATATTGCTGATTACGGTGGATTGACAGTTGCATTAGAAGCATATAAAATGGCTTTAAATGGAGAGCAGCCTGAAGATATTGATGGTTTCACAAACATGCAGCGTTTCTTCCTTGCTTATTCAAAAGTATGGAGAGGTAATACGCGTGATAAATACCTAAGAAAACTGATCAAGGAAGATGTTCACTCACCAGGTAAATATCGTGTAAACGGTGGTTTATTTAATATTCCTGAGTTCTATGAAGCATTTGAAATTTCAGAAACAGATCCATTGTATCGCAGCGAAGAACAAAGAGCTGTAATCTGGTAGATTGCTAAGATTTGTTGAAAAGATATGAGCCGCCTCAGTTTTGAGGCGGTTTTTTTGTGCTTTGGTGTAAGAATTGACAATAAGATTGAATGATTTGGCTACAATGGCGTAAATTGAAGAAAATCCGATTTCAAATTGAAAGTGATTAAGGTCATATTGCTGATTCAATCAAAAAGCGCACTTAAAATAGAGTGCTTACTTTCTGATGGACACGAGGAAATTCAATTAAGTTATTTTCCCGAAGAGAGAACGATTGTCTGTTTGGAAGATACAAGTTTGTCAAAAATGATTTGTAAGCTAAAACTACAGTTCGAAAAGGTAATCAGAACATCCATAAAAGGGAAATTGAATATAGGCCAATCGATTAGCTGCGTTTTTATTGATGGATTTAACTTTCTAAACAGACTTGAATTCAATCGCTACATTAGAGTGGATAGACTTGCTGGAAAATTAGAAATCACGACAAGTCAATCAGGATTACGCGGTATTCATAAAATCTATGCCGATGGTTCTCATTCGGCAGAGTTGAATCAGTCGGGGTATGCTGGTTTTATAGAATCGACAACAGGAATTCAGGAAATCTATTATGAATCGTATAAAGATGGCAGCAGTAATTTAATGGAACTGTTAGCAGTTATTGAAGGACTAAAACGTGTTGGAAATCAGACTAAAATTCAGGTGAATACCGACAGCCGTTTTGTGATAAGAGGAGTGGTTCAATGGATTCATTTTTGGAAGCATAACAATTGGCAAACTGCCTATGGTAACGAAGTGAAGTTTGTACAATACTGGAAACTTATCGATGAACTTTGTGAAAATAAATTAATCGAATTAAAATGGATTAAGGGAAACTCCGATAATAACAAACAGGCGTTTTGCCATCAATTGGCTCGAAAATCGGCCAATAGCCAAAAATAAAACCTCATATTTGCATGCAAATTAAGAAAGGTAGATTCGCTCAATCTGTTAGGATGAGTAGCTTATTGGTTTAAAAGATTATCATGAAAATAAATATTGTCAATTACGGAATTTGCAGAGCAATTGGAGAAACAAAAAAGGATATTGTACCAGAAAGTGCAACAGGATATTTCTTGCATTCGGATGATATGGAGTTTCTTCAGCAAACTGATGTGATCTATCCAAAGCTAGGAATGAGCTTTGGAATCAGTTATGAATTTGAAACGGAATCGAAAGAATCGGAGTTAGTTGATTTCATTTGTCGAATCAGACACCCGAAATTGACCAACCCGGGAAACAAAGAAGTATTTGTGGAAACAAGCGAGGAAAAGGACTGCTTTAGCGATGAGTTGGGTTTTGATTTCTACACCATTGAATTTGATTGGGAAATGCAATTGGGCGAATGGATATTTGAAATTCTCTATGATGGTAAAGTGATGTGTAGTAAGACTTTTAGCCTGGAAAAGTTTTAAATGAAGTCTTAATTCAATAGATCAAAGAATCAATGTTTTCTTGATATGCATATGAAAAAGGGCATCACTTGAAGTGATACCCTTGGTATTTTTTTTTAATGAACTAACCAAAAACAATGGTACGACTGCCATCTACAATAATTCGATGCTCCGCTTTGTAGCTTAAAGCCCGCGCAAGTACAATACGTTCCAAATCTCTTCCTTTACGGATTAAATCAGGAATGGTATCCTTATGAGTGATACGCATGATATCTTGTTCAATAATTGGTCCTTCATCTAAATCTTCGGTAACGAAATGGCTGGTTGCTCCAATCATTTTAACACCACGTTCGTAGGCCTGCTTGTATGGATTTCCACCCACAAATCCCGGAAGGAAAGAGTGGTGAATATTGATGATTTTATTCCGATATTCTTTGATAAAGCCTGGCGACAATACCTGCATGTAGCGGGCCAGAACAATTAAATCAATATCATGTTCCTTCAGCAAAGCAATCTCTTTTGCTTCCTGTTCCAATTTGTTTTCTTTACTGATTGGGAATACATGATATGGAATATTGTGAGCATCGGCGATGTGCTGTAGATCTGGATGATTAGAAATAATCAAAGGAATATCGATTTCATATTCATTCATGTTATGTCGCCATAATATTTCCTGTAAACAGTGATCGTATTTCGATACAAAAATTGCCACGCGCTGTTTTTGCCCCGAAAACTCAATTCTCCAATGAGCATTAAATTCACGAGCCAAGGGTTCGAATGCAGCATGCAATTCCGAAGCCGGAATGCTGGAGTTTTTCATGTTCCAAACTACACGAAATGAAAAGAATTCCTGATTTTGGTTTACGTGTTCGTCCAGGGCAATAATATTGCCTCCACTTTGGTAAATAAACTGGGTGATTTTAGCTACAATCCCATTCTGGTCGGGACAAGTTAAAAGTAAATAAGCATTTACATTATTTTCAGACATATTCGTGTATTTAATCGGATACAACCGATGGTTTTTACTTAAAATTAACGAATTGTCCGTTAGAATTTGATAGGTGTGTGATGCAAAAATAGAAATTTTAGCGAAAGAGAGAAAATCATAAGATAATTCATTAGGTTTGCTAAGTAATTTAGCGGTTGAAACGAACTGCAAGTATTTTTTGAAATGACTGAGAAGAGAATGTATAAATATTTGTTTGGCCCAATTCCATCGCGACGCCTGGGCATGTCGCTTGGAGTTGATTTGGTGCCAAAAAAAGTGTGTTCGATTGATTGTGTGTATTGCGAAGTTGGCAAAACCACCACTTTATCAATCGATCGGGAAGATTATATAGAGGCTGATAAAATAAAAGAAGAGTTGAGTCACTACCTGGAGAACAATCAGGCACCGGATTATGTGACCATTACGGCCTCGGGCGAGCCAACATTAAATGCCAATTTGGAAGAGATCATAGCATTCGTGAAACAGAATGAGGCAAATATTCCGGTTTGTATCATCACCAATGGAACACTTTTACATGATCAAAAAGTGAGAGCCGCCTTAGGTCAGGCCGACTTGGTACTGCCATCACTGGATGCGGCAACAGAACCCGTTTTCAGGAAAATTAACCGTCCGCATAAGCAGATCAATTTCGAATCCTACATACAGGGAATGATTGATTTTGCACAAGAATTTAAAGGCAAGATCTGGTTAGAGGTGTTCATTTTACCAGCTTATAATGATCAGAAAGAGGAACTAGAGGCTTTAAAGAAAACCATTCAACAGATTAAACCAGATATCGTTCAGCTAAATACGCTGGATCGTCCAGGAACCATTGCAAAGCTACGTGGTGCAACACAAGAGGAATTGCAAGCTGTTATGGATTTCTGGCAGTTGGATAATGTAAGAATTATCGCGAAAGCGAAACAAACAAAACAAAACCAATTTAGATCGGATACCGAAACAGCAATTAAGGAAACCATTTCAAGAAGACCCTGTACAGTGGAGGATTTAATAAGTATGCTTGGTATGTGCGAAGAGGAAGTTACTCGTTGCCTTGACAATCTTGCCAGTCTGAAAGGATTTGAAAAAGTGCAGCAGGAGAGAGGTGTTTTTTACCAGATACGGGAACAATAATTGAATAAGTCTTTAAATCTGCTCAGAACTATTTTTAATGGTTAATGATGGAGAGAAAATAAATAAAAAAGGCAGTTGATTTACCACAACTGCCTTTTTATATGCTTTCAATTATTAATTACTCATTAATAATTATTCATTATTATTATTCCCAATTCAGAATCTTCTTGAAAATGTAATTTTCTGCATCAGGAAGATACTCCTTAGCTGCTTCTACATCTTCTTCTGTCAGGTAGTGAAGATTGTAATTTACAACCGATTGAACCTTCTGACAGTTCACATCTACCAAACGAGGTTTTACTTTTCCATTTTCATCTTCTACATCTTTTAGGAAAAGAGGAGAAACATCACCTTTTGGATCGACAGTTACCATACATTTCGAATGACCTTGCTTAAACAGGCTGTATACTCCATCGCCAAGAAGAGTACAAAGGCTCAAGTCAAATCCAATCGGGCGACAACAACGCAATCCGAATCCCAATTCAACAGGGCGTGTACCGATATTTAATCCGTAAGATTTCATTTTGCGCTGTATCAACATGTTGAAAACATGAGACTTACTTACATTGAACAATTCAGGGTGACCGTGAGCATCGTAAGTAAAGTTAACTCCTGTACTTTCAATTTCTTCATCGCTCATAAAGTGGAAAACACCTTCACTAATTACAGCAGCACCATAGTTTAAACCTAGAATTCTACGTTTAACGATAGATGAAATTACCAATTGGGCAATTTTCTCTGCCGAAATTGCAGTTTTGTTGAACATTTCTGGAATAATGATCATTGGGAAATGACATGCCGCACCAATGCCGAATGCAAGGTGACCAGCTTCACGTCCCATCGCTGCCAATACGAACCAGTTTTGAGATGTTCTTGCATCTTCGTACACGGTAGTGGCAATCTTTACACCTTCATCTTTGGCAGAATGGAATCCAAATGTTGGACTTCCTTCTGGCAATGGAAGATCGTTATCGATGGTTTTAGGTACGTGAATATTTGAAATGCTTACATTATTTTCTGCCAGATATTTGCTAATTCTGTTTGCAGTAGAAGCGGTGTCGTCTCCACCTACTGTTACCAAAAGTTTTACATTGTTATCTACGAAGAATTTGGTAGAAAAGTCACTATCTTTTGGTTTAAATCGGCTCATTTTCAGGTGAGAACCACCTTTGGTGAAAATTGCGTCAAGAGTCACAAAATCAAGTTCTTCCATCTTACGATCTTCAGAGAATAATCCTTTGTAACCTTCATGTAAACCGATTACTCGATAACCATTTCTTAAGAATACTTTACCAACACTGCTAATCACAGTATTAATTCCCGGAGCAGGACCTCCACCACACAAAATAACAACAGAATCTTTCATATCTACTTTAGTATCAAATATCATTTTTATAAAGATTCGGCAAATATATAGCTTTTGAATTGATTAGACAGTTTACAGAGCCTAATATATTAATGAATGGCTCAAGTTTGGACCTTATTAAAAATATTTTGTAAAGCCAATTCATTGTTATAAATTTATGTCCGGACACCATTCTCGATACTTGAATCAAAAGTATTTTTAATCTTCATTAAAATAGTTATGACACGTAATTATCTGACTTTATTGGTCTTTGTTCTTGCTCTTATTGCATGTGAGCCAGCCAAAGAGAAAGTATCGATACCTTCTTACAGTATCGAACAATTTTACAAAAATGTGAATGTAAGCGGAGGATCATTTTCTTCTGATAAATCGAAATTATTGGTAAGTAGCAATGAAACGGGAATTTACAATCTTTTCGAAATTCCTGTAGACGGATCTCCGCAAAAGCAACTCACCTCTTCCGACAAGGAATCTTACTTTGCCATATCGTACTTCCCAAATAGCGATAAGGTTTTATTTTCAGCGGACCAGGGTGGAAATGAGAACAGCCATATTTACATGAGAGATGAAGAAGGTAACATTACTGACCTTACTCCATTCGAAAATGCCAGGGCAAGTTTCTGGGGCTGGGATCGCGACGAAAAATCATTTTATTACCAATGTAACAAACGAGATGCAAAATTCATGGATTTGTATCAACTTAGTGTTGAATCGGTAATGGATGGCAAAGCAAACGCCAAATTATTGTATACAAATCGCGATGGTTTCGATGTTGCAGCTAAAAGTTCAAATAACAGATATTTAGCATTAACACAGAGTATTACTACCACAAATAATGAAATGTATTTGTACGACCGAAGAACTGGCAAGAGAACTCACATTTCGGAACATTTTGGCGATGCTACCTACGATCCTCAGTTTTTCAGCTTGGATAACAACTATTTGTATTATCTGTGTAACGAGGATTCGGATTTCGTATACCTAAACAAATACGATATAAAAACGGGAGAAAAGAGCTTGGTATACAAAACAAACTGGGATGTTTGGTATGCATACCATAGCTTTAACGAAACCTATCGTGTTATTGGAATTAACGAGGATGGTAAAACCAACATCAAAGTTTTCGATATTGCTTCGGGAAAAGAGGTGAAGTTGCCTGAAATTTCTGGAGGAGATATCAAATCGATTCGATTAACCAGAGATGAGCAACGCGGACGATTGGTAGTTGGTACATCCGTATCGCCAAATAATATTTATGTATTTGATATGGGCGATAAAGAAGCTAAAAAGTTAACCAACACTTTAAACCCTGAGATTGATCCAAACAATTTGGTTGAAGCAGAAGTAATTCGATATGAATCCTTCGATGGCTTGCAAATCCCTGCCATCTATTATCAACCCAAAGTTGCCAGTGCAGACCATAAAGTTCCTGCTTTGGTTTGGGTACATGGTGGACCAGGTGGACAATCAAGAGTAGGTTATTTTTCGCTGATTCAATACATGGTGAACCAGGGCTATGCTGTTTTGGCTGTTAATAATCGTGGAAGTAGCGGATATGGTAAAAAATTCTATGCAATGGATGATAAAAAACATGGAGATGTTGATTTGAAAGATTGCATTTGGGCAAAGAAATTCCTAATCAATACTGGCGTTGTTGATGCTGATAAAATTGGAATTATTGGAGGATCGTATGGTGGTTACATGACCATGGCAGCCTTAACTTATGCTCCGGAAGAATTTAAGGTTGGTGTTAATATTTTTGGAGTAACCAATTGGTTGCGTACGCTAAAGTCAATTCCTCCATACTGGGAATCGTTCCGTAAAGCTTTATATGCCGAAATGGGCGATCCTTTCACGGCAGATTCTGTGGCCCTGTATAACAAATCGCCTCTGTTTTTTGCTGATAAGGTTACTAAGCCATTAATGGTTCTGCAAGGAGCAAACGACGTACGAGTGCTTCAGGTTGAATCGGATGAAATTGTTGAAGCGGTGAAGAAAAACAATGTTCCAGTTGAATACATTGTATTCCCCGATGAAGGACATGGCTTCCTGAAAAAGGAAAATGAGATCAAAGGATATGGTCAGATTGTTACCTTCCTTGATAAATACCTGATGGAAAAGAAGGAATCGAAATAATAAAAAAGAAAAAGGGAAACCAAACGGTTTCCCTTTTTTACAAATCTATGAAATTGTTATTCTGAAACTTCAACTAGTTTCTCATCTGAATGCCATAAACCGTGCTTTGTACAGAAAGCAGTGGCAGTTAATTTCATTTTACGAGATGGAACTACATAAAAATCAACTTCTGTTTGGTTAGCTTCTCCACCAAGAACACCTGATGAGAAGTTAGCCTGAGTTAACATTTTTTCGCCATCCCACAATTGTACCCATGCTACGTAATGATCGAAATCATCTGGATGAGCATAAGCATCACCTATTTTTACTTTTACCTTGAATTTTTCACCTTTCTTTGCTGATTCATCACAGTGAATGAAAGCAGAGTGTCTGTCGATATAGTCTTTTTTTGCTTCACCATCGATAGTGGTGATATCCTGGTATGTATTAATTTTCATGATATTGTTTTTTTGATATGAACCGTAATAAAACGGTATAAGAGATTATTTGATTTTGTAAATTACTTGCTTAGATACTCAGCAACACCTTCAGCAGTAGCTTGCATTGCTTCTTCACCTTTGCTCCAGTTTGCAGGACAAACTTCACCGTTTTGTTCGAAGTGGTGTAATGCATCAACCATACGGATCGCTTCATCAACATTACGTCCTAAAGGAAGGTCGTTAATAACGCTGTGGCGAACAACACCTTGTTTGTCGATTAAGAACAACCCACGGTAAGCAACAGGAGCTCCGGTTGAAACTGCATTTCCTTCTGCATCGTAATCATACTCTGAAGCCAATACACCAAAGTTTTCAGAAATTGTTTTAGACAAATCTGCAACCAATGGGTAAGTTACACCTTCGATACCACCTTTATTTCTTGGGGTATTCAACCATGCAAAGTGAGAGAATTCTGAATCAACAGAACAACCAACAACAGCTACATTTCTAGCTTCAAACTCAGCCAATTTATCCTGGAATGCGATCAGCTCAGTTGGACATACGAAAGTAAAATCAAGTGGGTAGAAGAAGAATACTACTTCTTGCTTTCCTACAAATTGATCTAATGAAAAACCTTCAACGATTTGGTTTCCGTTAACTACTGCACTTGCCTTGAATGATGGTGCTTTTTTTCCGATTAAAGTTTGCATCTTATTAATATTTTAAAGTTTATTTTTTCTTTGTTTTTGTAACCGATACAAATGTAGAATTGATTTGAATAACGCACAAATTATATTAATCAGTAATCTTTATGCCCTTATAGAGAGAATTAATATTGGTGTACTGAAAGCTTCTAAATATGCACTGTTTCAGAGATTACCAATATTGTGGAAGTTCAGATTCAAGAAAAAGTTTTTAATTGGTTGATATTGTTTAGTTTTGTAGAAGTTACAACATTTCTTGCGATAATTAATTCAAGCTAAGGAAGAATTTTTACATTGATAATTTACTGATTATGAAAGCCTCTACATATGGTTTTGAAAGCTATAATGAACGTTCCGATTTTAATAACATGAAAGGGGAAATTAATTTCTCTGTATTCGAAAGTCTATCTCGTTCATGGATTCCTTTTTTTGTGTATTTGCCTCCCAACTGGTCGAAGGAAGAAGATTATCCACTGGTGCTTTTTATGCACGGACAGGGAGGAGACGAAAGCACTTTTAATAAGTATGTAAATGCTGCACAGTTAAATCAATGGATTTTGGATGGCGAAATTGAGCCGGTGGTAATAGCAGGAATTCGGGGTGATAATGATCGGGATCATGTTCAGTGGTTCACAGCTGAGAACGAAAAACTAATTGTGGGAGAACAAAGGGGAGAGTTCATTGCATATTGCCAAAAGAACTTTAAGGCTGGAACGCTTCCCAATAGCATTTCCATAGAAGGACATTCGAGAGGGGCAGCAGGAGCCATTCATTACTATTTAAAATATCCCGGAAAGTTTGTATCGGTAGTAGGTATGGGCTATGTGAGCGATTATACTTTGGCAGCAAATAAGCAACTTGCGCTTGAAAATTTGGATGCATTAAAAGATAGAGATGTACCTTTAAGATTGGAAATAGGAACAGAAGATAGTTTTGTGAAAACCAAAAACCGAAGATGCATTTTCGATTTGCACGATTTTCTATCGGAACACGATATTGCACATGAATTTGAAGTACTACATGGCGTGGAACACAGGTTCGATTATTTCTGGAATTTTTATACCGATGATGGTATATTGAATGGCTTAAGGCACTTGCAGTTTCATGAAAATGCAAGAAAGAAAGAAAAATAGTAAGTTTAGGAATGAAAATTGTTGCAAGAACAAAAAACCAGACACTATGAAAGCAATGATAAGCCTATTGATCTGCCTGACTTTACTATCAACAGTAAGTTTTGGACAAAAAAAAGTCTATTTCGATAACAATTGGTTGAATGTTGAAAAATCAGAAGCCACCTACTACAGTCTGATCTATCCTATTAAAGGGGGTAAATACCAGGTAAAAGATTATACGATTTCTGGCGAATTACTCTCCGAAACGGAGTATTCGCGAATTGCAAATGAAATTGTATGGGAAAGACTGTACGAGGAAGGATTTCATGATCTTGCCATTGAAGATGGCAAGTGTATCGAATACTATCCCAACGGGAATCGCAAAAGAATGTTTACCTATGAAAAGGGAAAACAGGAAGGTAATGTGCGATTGTGGGATGAGGATGGTAAATTATTTCGGGATTTTGTTGCAAGCAAGCACATTGCTAACGGATTGTATCTTGAATATTATCAAAATGGAAAGGCAAGTCTTTCAGTGAATTTTAAAAATGATACTTTAAATGGTCCAGCGGCTTATTATCACTCAAATGGTAAGGTTTCTCAAAGAGGAAATTTTAAAAATGGAAAAAAAGTAGGGAAATGGACCTATTGGTCTGATCGAGGTGAACTTACGGGTAAAGAATCATATCAAAAAAGCTTTTTTATCGAAGGACCGGATATTCAAATTGCTTTCCCGAAAGGAAATTGGTGCCTTACCGATCAGTTTAAGGAAGAAGAAATCATGCACTTCCTTTTTGCGAGAAATGGAGAAAGTCAAAATTTGATTAGTGGTGTTACTCCAAACTGTATCTTGTCTATGGAATACATTGGGGCCGATCAGAAATTGCTGGATTATTCATCTTACAAAAGAAGGCGATTGACAGTTGATATTCATAAGGTTATTGCGAAAGAGCAAGAGCTGTTTTCATTGGAAAATTCGATGGGTTACCTGGGTTCCTATAGCGATGATCAGAAAAAGAAGCATACCGTAATTGTTTTTCACACCATTCAAAATGAAATTGGAGTGGAAATGATTATGGATATCCGAGAGGAAGATTATGAAAGTTTAAAAAAGGAAGCGGTTCAAATTTTGCGATCGATTAAAAAATAAGATTGATGAAGGTAGTATCTACAAATAAAGGCAAGTCGGTAGAGATTAATTATCATGGGAAGATTGTCAAAACAGGCATCTATAAATATCCGGTAAAGGAAGGAATTTTTTTGGGTAAGGAGGATGTGAAGGATGATTCGGTAATTGATAGAAGGTATCATGGCGGTATTGATAAGGCATGTTACTGGTATTCTGAAAAGCACTACGAATTCTGGCAAAAACGATTTCCCGATTTAGATTGGAAGTTTGGCATGTTTGGTGAAAACCTGAGCATTTCAGAACTGGATGAAGGAGAAATTAAAATAGGAGATATTTATGAAATTGGAGAATGCCTTGTACAGGTAAGTCAGCCCCGACAGCCTTGTTACAAATTGAATTATCGATTCGATTGTGATACCATGGTGAAAGAATTTATTCAAGCCGGATTTCCTGGAGTTTATATCAGGGTATTACAAGAAGGGATGATCAGGGAAGGAGATGAATTAATTTTGAAAGAGAGAAAGCCCGGGAGTTTATCTGTTAGAGAGGTTTATCAGCTTTTGTATCAGTTGGATAAAGATCCGGAACTACTTAAAAAGGCTTTGGATGATGTTGCTTTGGCAGAGAGTTGCAGAAGAGATTTAAGCAAATAAAAAAAGGACGTTTAGACGTCCTTTTCTGTTTCTTGAAAATATTATAATTCTAGTTGCCCAGAATAATTTGTCTAACCAAAGCCTCTTCATCCACGGCTTCTACATCCATATTAAAGCCGATTTTATAAATTAACCCGTCGTACCAGGCGTAATACTGGTAAGATCCCGTCGACTCTTTAAAGATTCTGTTTTGCGACTCATCATACTTGTAATAATCAAACATTCTTGGCCACAAATTGTCTTCGTCTTTTGGAAGGTAATAAAGAGAATCCTGGGCCGTTAAATTCAGGATATCGTATTCTCTTTTAGACAAATCTTCGTGTAAGGTTTCTAATTCTGTTTCACTCATGGTTTCAAATGGATTCTCGGGATGCTGGGTAATCGAAACAATAAAGAAGTCTTTAAAGTTTGTATCGTAACTTTCATCATTTTCGAGATAGGACATTTGAATTTGGAAAACCAATTTGTTTTTGTCATTCCAGGAAGTTACAATGTTTGCTTCCTGAATATTGGTTGTAAAAGGCAATTCGGAAGCAGAAAAAAGATTCAGCTTTGTTCTCATATCTGCCGGAATTCTGTTCAGGGCTTCATTAAAACTTACAGGCACATAAAAATCTACACTTTCGCGTTCTTTTAATATGTTAAAATCGTAATTGTAAGTGTGATCGTATCCTTCAACTTCGCTTAAACCAACTAATAATTCTTCGTTTGGATCAATATAACCTGAGTGTTTATCGTCTTCCGAGCAGGATATTATTCCAGTGAATATTAGTGTGATACTAAGATATAGGTAGAATCTGTTGATATTCATAATTATAGGTTTATAGAATTCACTAATGAACAATACAAACTTACGTAAAAAATGAATTTATGTTTTCTTTTTGTTTAAGAAATAATAACCACTCAATCAAAATTACTTTAAACAGCTTGCTTTTAAACCTATAAATTACTCTTGATTAGCCAATTCGATGGCGGTTAGTAAAATAAGACTACTCACTTTTTTTATCGCTTCAAAATCCATTTTTTCGGGCGTGTCGCTTGTTTTGTGATAGTCGTTGTGTAGTCCATTAAAATAGAATATTGCCGGGATATTTCTCTTCACGAATGATGCCTGATCGGAAGCCGCATATAAGAAATTATCCTTTGTATCGTAGGAATAATCCAATTCCAGTTTTGGATACAACTGATTTAAACTGTCTGTTATTAACTTAAGTTTTGGATTCAGATCATTGGCTCCAAGAAGGTAAACAAAGTTGGTGGTGTCATGTAATTCATCCATTCTTCCAAGCATGTCAATATTCAAGTTAGCCTTTATTTTCTGATGTGGAAATGTGTTGGATTCAACAAAGTATTTCGAGCCCAGCAAACCTTTTTCTTCCCCGGTAAATGCAACAAAAAGAATGCTTCGCTTCAATTTTAACCCTTGGTTAACTGCATTTTGAATGCTACGTGCAATTTCCATTAAGGCAGCAGTTCCTGAGGCATTATCGTTGGCTCCGTAGAATATTTTATTCCCTCGTTTTCCAATATGATCATAGTGTGCACTAAGCACAATGTATTCATCTTTTAAATCGGTTCCTGGAATACTGGCAATTACATTCTCTGTAGGTTTTGACTTATAAATATTACGAAATTCAAGATCAATTTTAACATCTTGTTTTTCTTGCGATTTAGCCAGTTTTCCATTCAAATGTTTCTTGAGGTCTTTGGGTTTAAGCTCAAGAATTTTCGCTGTCGCTTTTTCACTAATTGGTCCCTGGTAGGTACTGATCATCCTCTCTACATTGTGGTAGAATTTTTTATGCGTAAGGGAGTCGTAAGGGTTTTTAAATGGAAAAAGCTTCGGATCTAATAACTGTCTTCTGTTGTACAATCTCTTCTGGCGATTAACGATGGCTGGCATCTGATGTGGATTTTCCGGATTACAGTAAAACACAATACTGGTTTTTGTCTCCTTCATAATATCCATTGCTTTAGATGGACCAGCAAACAAATTCGATGTTAAAAACAAAACTGCACGATTTGAGAAATCCTGGTTTTGGTATACACTATCAGGAGCTAAACCTAAAAATACCAGCTCAATATTCTCTTTTTTTAAATCTTTAACCCCCAATAGAAAAAAGTCATCGAAAGGCTTTAGCTTGTTTCCATTAACCGACAGACTTACTTGTGGCACTTGCTCTTTAAAAACCGAAAACTCCTGGAAATAACTTAAGCTATCTGTTCTTTTCTGATAGCTTAACAAGCCTGCATTCTTAAACTGCTTGTAAATGTATTCTGCAGCTAGTTTTTGTCCTTTTTCACCTGTTTCCCGGCCTTCCATTTTCTCCGATGCCAACTCATAAACATCTTTTTTAATATTCTCAAGCGATATGTTATGAGACAAATCAATAAGATCGATTTCCTGGGCAAGTAACTTGATGGAAATCAACAGGCAGAAGGATAGAATGGAGAGTTTCTTCATCGCAATGAATTTTTAGTAACAAACATAAGATGTATGGTGAATTTAATAAAATTAATTTCCTTTTTCTTATATCTCTCTTCTAAATATATGCCCGAACTGTTGTCATATGAATTTTCCTGTCATACGATAATGTCGTAACTTTATGGTATACATGTAGTAAGATGAAGCTTGGATTGATATATGGACTAGGTTTTTTAATTACCACTTTGTTGATTCCTCAAAAACAAAATGTTCAGGATATGGATTTTAAGGAGAAAAGATTTAAAATGGTAGCTGAGCAAATTCAATCGAGGGGAGTGAATCATTCAAAGATAATTAAAGCGATGCAAAATGTTGAGAGGCATTTGTTTGTGCCTCGCTATTTGCAAAAGTATGCCTACCAGGACAGGCCATTACCCATTGGGCATGGGCAAACCATTTCGCAGCCCTATATTGTTGGTTTGATGTCGCAATTGCTCGAAGTGGAAGAAGGAGAGAAGCTCCTCGAAATTGGTACTGGCTCTGGTTACCAGGCTGCTGTATTGGGCGAACTGGGAGGGAAGGTATTCAGTATCGAAATTGTGAAACCCTTGCAGAGAAGAGCCGATTTTGTGCTTGACTCGCTGGGATATGAAAATGTTGAAACCCGATATGGAGATGGATATTTGGGTTGGCCCGAACAAGCTCCGTTCGATGGGATCATTGTAACTTGTTCCCCCACAAAAGTGCCACAAGCTTTGGTCGATCAGCTGGCCGAAGGAGGAAAACTTGTGATTCCGGTAGGATTAAAAAATGTGAAAAAACTGGTGCTAATGGAAAAAAAGAAAGGGAAAATCGTACAGAGAAATGTAATTCCCGTTCGATTTGTCCCTATGGTTGATTCTAAAGGAAATGCCTATTAGCTAATTCGCTTTCTTATATATGCCTTCGAATTGTATGTTCCAGCTTTTGCCATCGTCGGTTGTCGATTCCCACACCTGTTTAACATCTCCATTGGCAAGTTGCGACCAGGTGATTTTGTGCTTTGAGTTAGGTTCTCCCATATTGGAATCCATTCCACTTGTGAGCACCATTTTCCCATTTGTAAACTCACCAACTAAAAGTAGGTTACTGCCATTTCTGTCTACCCAAACCTGATGCCATTTTTTTGTTTTCGGATTGTAGAAACTATAACTTGTTCCGGTAAAATTTTCCTTTTCGGACACCCAATTTTCCTGGATTACATGTTTATTCTGAAGCAATACAACTTTATTTTTCCCAACCATATTTTCGCCGGTATAAACATCCCATTCTCCAAGCCAAAAATCGAATTGGCGAAATTGATCAACAGGTTCTGGTTTTTCCTGGGCAATGCAAATGCAAGGCATACAGATTACTGCAAGCCAAATGACAAGTGTTCTCATATTTATATCATATTTAATTTATTCGTCAAGATAGGTTAAGCAACGTTCAAGCTTCATTTTCAATTCAATGGCAAATGGCTGAAGATCTTCGTTTTCAATTACATTAAAAGCTGCGGTTGGGTCCATAATCGAAATGTCAACATGACCGTTATCCTGCTCAATCACTGTAATGTTACATGGCATCATAATGCCGATCTGGTCTTCTACCTGGAAAGCCTCATAAGCAAAAGAAGGATTACAGGCACCTAGTATTCGGTACTTTTTAAAATCAACATTAATTTTCTCTTTTAAGGTTGATTTTACATCAATATCGGTTAGTATTCCAAAACCTTCGGTTTGAACCGCTTTTGTAACTCGTTCGATTGCTTCGTCGAACCCGAAATTTGTAGTACGTTTAATATAGTAGCTCATCGTTTCAATTTTAGAAGTGTAGTTATTTTAGATATCGTGGTTAAATCGTTCGGTTTGTAGGCCTTTTCTTGGTGACATGTCACAGGCTTTAAATAAAATCCATATCAGTAATGGAAATGATAAAATCCTGATATAGCCAAGCACAGGCTCATATTCAGGGCCCAATGGTCCGGGGATGTACTCCATCATCATTAGAATACTCAAGGGAATAAACAGGGCAAGCAAAATCATTAATAAAATTGCCGCTTCTTTATACACCCTCCTGATTAATAATCCAACTCCACAAATTATTTGAATAAATCCTGAAATACTGGTTGCTGTATAGGTCGATTTGAATACTGTTGAGAACAGGTGACTAAAAAAAGATGGATACATGATATGCAGTGCTCCAACGATAATAGCAGCAATTCCAAAAGCGAAACGCAAATGCTGATTTCGTGTATAAGCTTTCAGATAATTGCTAAATATCGAAGCAATTCTAATCAGGACATAAGTCGATAATATCACCAGAATTAAAAGCATAAAAACATATATTAGTATTCCATATATCAAGTTACGAATTTGTTGTTCTGCTTGCAAATCAGACTAAAGGATATAAAAAAAGGACCACATGATTGTGATCCTTCTACAATTGATATGAATGTGATTATTTTTTTAAAGAAATTTCGATGACTCCATTTTTTCCCTTCTTACCATACTTTTCAATGGCTGATTCATCCTTTAAAACTGTGATGTACTCGATGTCATCGGGCGAAATTTTATCCAATGCTTTTGCATTTACTTTTTTACCATCTATAATAATCATGGGAGCATTTTTACCTTTAAAATTATCCAGGTTTAGTTTCACAGCTTTATCACTCTGAACTTCTTTAGTGCTAATGATAATTACGCCGTGTTTGCCTTCTTCACCATAAATGGCCTCGGCCGATTCTCCTTTCAGTACAGATACGCTTTCGATTTCATCTGGATGCATGGCTTTTAAATTCTGCGAATCCAAAGGTTTTCCGTCAAGAATATAAAGTGGTGCTTTTTCTCCTCTTACCCCTTTAATTCTAACTTTCGGAAAGTGAATATCATCTTCTTTATCAAGAACCACAAAGGATTTATCGGATTTAGCGTTCTTTTTTGATTCAATTAGAATCACTCCATTTTTTCCATCCTGCCCATAAATTGCTGTTGCCGAAGCATCTTTTAATACTGAAATGCTATGAATGTCTTCCGGATCAATTGTTTTTAATGTTTTTGATTTCATAGGCTTTCCATCCAGAATATAAAGGGGAGCGTTTTCACCTGCTTCGCCTTTTATTTGTATGGCATCTACCGATTTTCCAATGGTTTGAATCACAATTACTCCATTAGCGGCTTTTTCGCCAAAAAGTTCGGTTGCCTTTTTGCCTTTGTAAACGTTCATGCTTTCGATATGATCAGGATTTAGATCACTGATCTCATCTTTGGTCTTCACCTTTCCATCTACAACAATCAGCATATCGAAATCAACTTTTTCAAAATTTTGTTGAAGTTTATTGTAATGGAATGCCGAAGTTGGATTCATTCTTTGTCCAACCACTGTTCTATATGAACTTTGTTCGTTCAGTTTAGGGAACTTGTAATATCTGTCTTCGAAAACATCGTTTGGCGTCCAATCAGAGTCCTTTTCACCCTCTTTTTTAAGTGTTATGATGATTACTCCATTTTTAGCATCATCACCATATTTTTCCATTGATTCAGCATCTTTTAATACATGCATGCTTTTAATTGTGCTCGGGTCAACTTCATCTAAAGGTGTTTTCTTACCATCAACAAGAACCAATGGTTTTTTAATATGAATTGGAGCACTGGAAGGTAAAAGTCCTTTTACTCTTCTTCCTTCCGATGTTCGTTCTGAACTTCGAATGCTTACCGAATTAGATGTCGGCATAGGTCTTCCGGTAACCAATTTGGTTCCCATGGTTTCGAAAACCGCCTCGTAAGTTTCGTCAGGCGAAGGATTCGAATTTTTTAGCTTCTCTTCAAGTTCTTTTCTGAATTCAGGGGTATTCACTTTCTCCAAATGCTTTTGAATTTGTTCTTTTCCCCTGTTAAAGTTCTCTTCAATGCGCTGTTTGTATTCTGGCGATTGCAGTTTCTCCAACTGTTTTTGAATGGCTTGCCTTTTCAATTCCAATTGAGCTTCAAAATCAGAAGATTCCATTTTTTCGAGCTGCTCTTTTATTCTTTCTTTTGAGCGCTCCAACTGAACTTTCATTTGCTCTTGAAATTCTTCTGAGCTTATTCTCTCAATCGATTCTTTGATCTTCTTTTTGAGATAAGCTTTTTTCTCATCGCTAAATTCATTGTTTTCTTCAATTTTCTGAAGTTGTTCCTTTAACGATTCCGTCTCACTTTCTTGCTCTTCTTGAATTTCTTTCAAATATTTCTCTTCCGAATAATGTTGAAGTTCTTTTTGCAATTCAATTTTACTTTCTTGTAATTCTTTCTTGAATTCTTCGGCGTTTAGCTCTTTTAGCGCGCTTTTCAATTCAAGCTGCATTTCTTCCAGTTTCACCTCCGCTTTGGCTTTTTCCATCTGATCCAAGGCTCTTTTTAGCTCTTGTTTTTGCTCTTCGATCAATTCAGATGCCTTTTTCCTGATCCATTCTTTCGATTTTAATGAATCTTTCGGAAAAGCGAGTTCCATAGCCTCTTGAGCTTCCATTTCAAGCTCAACTTCAACTTCCGGAGCAAGCTCAATTTCAGGTGAAAATTCCATTTCTGGTTCAACTTCTACCTCTGGTGCAATTTCCACCACCTCTTTTTCAACTTCTTCTGCTTTTGTTGCTTTCGATTTCTTTTTTGCTTTTTTCTTGTCTTTGTCCTGCTCAATAAGAATGGCATCCTTTTCACCAGAATGCTTAGGCTCCTGGTCTATCACATTAATTTTTGAGAAGAACTGTTTGCCTGAAAATGCATTTCCAGAAATGGCAAAATTCGATACCAGGATTAATCCTGTAAACAGAAGAACAAACAAACCGCTAAATACCAATTTATTGGTGCTTTTTGCTGTTTCCGATTTCGGTCTTATTATTCGTTGAACACGATCAAAAAGATTGTCCTTTTTACCAGATAATCCCAAAACCAGTTCGAACCTTTTTTTTCTAATTGCTTCCATATTATTCAATGCTTTAATAAGGGTTAAGGATTCACCACAAACCTTTACCGCGATGTCGTCACAAATGTGCTCTCTTTCGGTATTAACCACAGAAGATAGCCACCAAACAACAGGATGATAGAAAAACAACAGTTCAAGTATTCCTTGAATAAACTGAAATAAGTAATCGTGACGCTTAATATGCGCCAGTTCATGTGCTATGATAATTTCCAGTTGATTGTTGGGTATGCCACTAAGCATACTTACAGGCAACAAAACAACAGGTTTAAAATATCCAATTAAAGAGGGAGTCTGTACATAACCAGATTCCTTAAATGTAATTTTTTGTTTCAGATTAAACTTCCGAACAAGTTGAGAAGCTATGTTTTGATTTTGAGCTGATAGTGGATAAGCAAGGTGCTTTCGTAACTTTATGCTTTGTATGTAATTAAATGTCATGTGTAAGGATAAAATACACACACCAATAAGCCATAAATTCACCATTGCAGGCAAGTATTTGGCAATATTCAAATTTTCAAGGCTGAAAGATTTTGCTGTATCCGCAGTATTATTGAGTAAGAACAGGAGCAATTCCGGACTCAAATTGGAATCTGTCAAAACTGGTTTACTGGAATTTGAGTAGTAGTGCAGCAGGGTTGCCACAAAAGTTAAAAAGATAAACAGCAGACTAATGGATGCAATTCCGTAACGGAGTTTGGCATTGTCTTTCGACACAAATCGAAAAACGATCCACACAATAAGACCTAAAGCAACAATTTGCCAAACCGAGTGTAATAGTGCCCAACCTGTAGCATCTATTAGTTTATAAATAGAAAAATTACTCATTGTGATCAGGATTTTGTGAAGATTCAATATTATCGATTAAGCTACGAATTTTATTTAATTCTTCGGCGCTACATTTTTTATTTCCAAGGGCTTGCAGTACCATGCCCGAAGTAGAACCATTAAATAGGGTAGATATAAATTTATCAATCAATAAATTCTTGGTTTCTTTCTCTTCCACAATTGCCTCATAAATATGAGTTCTCGAATTTTTATCACGACTCAGCATATTCTTTTCTGTCATAATTTGCATTACCTTCAGGGTGGTGGTGTATCCAACATCTCTTCCGGATTTTAGTTTTTCATTTACAAATCGAACAGTCGATGGGCCATAGGTCCATAATACTTGCAAAATTTCTAATTCTGCGTCGGTTGGCTTAATCTTCTTTGGCATTTTGTGGTGAATTCCGTTATACGATTAATTTCGTAGATAAAATTATACGAAACATTTCGTATTCCAAAATTTTAGTACGATATTTTTCGTATTTAGGCTTAATTTTTCAATTTTTTAACATTCGTGCCTTAGTCTGGATTGTTTACTGATAGGCATTTACTCTTTACTTCCACCTTTTTTTTTCGTATTTTAATAGTTCCCCCTATAAGGAATTAAAAAGGGGCAGAAGTAGGAAAAGAAGAGGATTAAACTCAATCGGTTTTCCCGGTTAAAGGCAAAACGAGCCTTATGCAGATTGCAAATTTTAAACCATAGAATCAAACGCTATGCCTATCCGTAAATTAAAGCAGTATTTAGATGAGAGACATATAAAATATGTTACGATTCGCCATTCTTCAGCTTATACGGCTCAACAGATTGCGGCAGCGGCCCATGTTCCGGGTAAAATGCTGGCAAAAACTGTGATGATTAAAATAGATGGTAAAATGGCAATGGCTATCTTACCAGCATCTTATTTAATCGATTTTGATTTGTTGAAACAAATGTTAGGCTGTAAAAAAGTTGAATTGGCTCACGAACAGGAATTTAAAGATATATTCCCTCAGTGCGAAGTAGGTGCAATGCCTCCTTTTGGAAATCTATACAATTTAGATGTTTATGTGTCTGAAAGTTTAGTAGAAGACGACGATATCGTATTCAATGCAGGAACGCATACCGAACTAATCATGTTATCGTATGAAGATTTCCACAATTGCGTTGAACCAGTAGTTTTGAAATTTACACATAAGTGTTACACTTAGAAATGATATAAATGATTAAAAAACAAAGTATACTTTTCTTTTCTTACTTTTTCTTCTGCATTCTGTAATCTTCAATAATTCCTTCGCACAACCAATTGGCCAGCGCTTGTCTGTTGTCTGTTTTGGTAAATCGAATCTGATCCCTGTAATTGTTAATGTTTCCCAGTTCTACAAATACTGATGGTGGAGTAGTTGTTTTGAGCATATACAATCTTCGGCTTCCCACTGTTCCGGTGTATTTTCTATTGGGTTGATGCTTGGCATATTTCGCTTTCATTTTCTTCTGTAAGGTCAGTGCCATACTTTTTCCCTTCTTGCTGCCTGCATGGTGGTAGAAGTATACATCGGTACGATTTCTTTTACTTCTCGAATCGAGGTGCAAAACAATAAGTCGTTGGTAGGTTCCTGGTTTTTCCTTCCTTGCCAGGATATTTACGGCAGCTGCGCGTTGTCTTAAACGTGGCGTTTGTTTACGGGGTATAGTTTGCGAAGGATAGCATTTTTCATCCTTGTCTGGTTTTAGAAAGGCAGCATTTCTTATGCCATCATTCATGTCGCGAATAATAAAATGAACTTTGGCTCCATGCGAAATCAATTCTTTTCCCATTCTTAGGACTATATCATAAGCATACTCATCTTCACAAATTGTATTGCCCGAAACTTTCCCTACAGCTCCAGGATCTGGACCACCATGTCCGGCAACCAGGTGTATTACTGCACCTTCCAGTACATTATCTGTTTGCTTCACTTTGGCATGTTCTGTTCCCAGCAATGGGATGTTAAAAGTGCTGTATCTTAAAGGAACTTTGTATTTTTTTCCTGCAATAAGGTGACCACTTTTGGTAAATCTGCCTTGATTCAGATTTTTGAATTTTTCGCTGTGTTCTTTTGGGTTTAACTGATTTCTGTACAGAAAAGCATTAAATCCTTCCCCTTTTTTAACACTTACCCATTTAAAATTTTCCTGGGCAAGCGCGCCAAAGGATAATCCGATTAATAATATAATTGTGTGAATATACTTCAACATGTATTCTCTATTTTTACTGATTAAAAATAATTGAAAAATCAGATTAAGACATTATTATTTAGGAATTTCTCACAAAAAAAGCCGAAGAAACAGATCCCCGGCATTTGCAGCTGTACAGAACATTGCTGATTGCTTTATTTCTTCATGCTCACCAACCATTTTGAAAGTGATGCTGATTTGGAGATCAGTACAAATCCCAATACATATTGTAACAGAGTAGCAATATCGGTGGCAATCATTTGTTGCATGAATGGCGTTTCAACAAATAATTGATTTACCTGTCGATATACGGCGGAGAAGAAGAAGGTAAATTTAAAAATCAGGATAAGTAGTCCAATTATTGTTAATGCAATTTCCAATAATTGAGCCATATCAATTTTCGAGCTAATTTCGATAATAGCATCTTCTTTTGTAATTTTTTTCGCTATTCCATGAGATTTAAATGTCATTATCAATCCAAGAAGCAGGGAAAGCGTAATACCTATAAAGTAGAAAGACATGTTCATTGTCGCCTCTGGCTTACTGGCAAATGAGAGTACCATATAGAGGTCTTTCAGGTAAAAAACACTTGTTACTATTACGTAAATTCCGATCACTTTTACACTTAAATCTACAAGGTCTGATTTTTTCATACTGTTATATTAGAGCTTAGGTTTATATTTTCGATCCAAATATTTTCTTTGCGAATAAGGCAACAATTCCAAGTGTTACAATTAAAATTACCTTCCAGAATTTCTCAATAAGTTCAAAAAATCCGGCTTTAGCTAGGACTTTACCAGAGATTAAACCTCCAATTCCATAGGAGGCTAATTTATCAATATTGGGATTGAACTCGCGGTATTTGTAACCATTGTTAAACTCTATCGAAGCAAGAATTTTTTCAGCATCTTGCTGAAACTGTGGTAAAGTTTCCATATTACCCACAGCATTTAGGTTGATATAACCTTTTCTGCCCAGAATTCTGATGTTATAATTCAAAGTGTTGTTCTCGCTATTGGAAAATTTTAACTCTTTGGCCCAGTGTAGCTTTTTAGATACTTCGTCGTAGAATGGTTCCGAGGCCCACCCAATTAATTCAATTGTAGGATATCCGTTCTCACTTCTTTCGATATTGGCATTTTTGGTATCCTTTTTCATTTCCCTCAAAAGTTCATCATAATCGATTTCTTTTGCATCTTCATCGTTAATGTAACCATCTTTTGAATAAGTAATTCCTACTGCATAACTCGGAATTAAACTTAAAGGGTGATTATCTTCCCGAAAAAGCATTCCTAATACTTCCGAAGGAGGATTTTCCCACAGCTCAGTCAAGAGGTAATTACTCTGTCCAGCATTCAGAAATTTGTATCCTTCAGGAACATGTATACAAGCAATATTATTGCCCAACTGGATCTTGCCATATTGATATTGGAATGTTTTGTTAATGCTATCGATGGTTTGTAAATAATCTTCTGAATTCAGTTGAAGGCTATCGTTTTGACCTAACATGCTGACTGATAATAAACAAAAAAAGATAGAAAGTATTGTGTACTTCATGAATGTGAGAGAATATCGTATTTATAAAATGGTATTACAAACATAAAGTTAATAAAAAAACATAGTAGACAATGCAATATTACTGAATAATAAAAATATTTATATGAAAAGAATATTGAATGGCTAATTACTTGTATGATATAAAACAAGCAGCTTTTTCATGTGTATGATAAAGCTGCTTATTTAGATAAAAATAGATGTAAATATTTTATTTAGGTAAGGTAAATTGCAATGGAAACGCCTATAAATGTTCCAATTACATAACCTAAAATCCCTACTAAAATTCCCGGTGTTACCAGTTTTTTTTGTCCCATTGATGCTGCCATTGGAGCAGCTACAGAAGGCCCCATAATGTTGGCAGCCGAAGAGATAACCACTTCGTAAACATCTAGTTTGAATAACTTGGCCAAAAACATCAGGAACAAGAAATGAAACAGCATAATGCATAAGTAGAATGCTAATACGGCAGGGCCAATGCTAAATATCTGTTGAATGTTGGTTGCAGCACCAATAACAGCAAGGAAAACATACATCATCCATAAACCAATAGAGAATGCTGTATTTTCCAAAGGTTGTAAGAATTTTGGAAACAGGTTGGCTGCAAGAACAGCAAATACTGTAATAATTAAAATGCTGAGGTTGATATCGGTATTCAGTAAGCTTTGAAGGTAAGGCGATACAAAATTTCCAGCTCCTGCAATCAATGCAGCAATAAAAACCGAAACTGCAATTCGTTCTATTGTAATTGGGAACTCTTTTTTTCCACTTCCGGTTTCTTCGATACGGTTCTCGGCTTTAGGTTTTACAAAGAACCTTGAAAGAAACAACAGGGAAGGTGTTAAGAACAAAAATAGGGTATACAGGTTTGAAACAAAATTATCTACAGCGATGGTAGCTGTAAACAATGGATTGGTGCTAAAATTTAGGGCTTCGGCTGCTGCTATAAAATTGACACTACCTCCAATAAGAGTAGCTGCAATTACTCCCGCAGTTTTACCTGAATCGGGCCCCAGGTTAATAAAGCCAAATGCCAGAAAACAACCTAAGACAATTCCAATAGCTCCTAAAATATAGGCAACTAGTAGTTTTCCACTTTCTTTTACAATTTTCACAATATTGGAACTGAATAAAAGCATCGGAATCGAAATTGGGATGAAGTAAGAAAATACCAATTCGTAAACTTCCACCTTTATATTGGGATTTGAAGCTACCGGAACCACTCCAGCCATTGCCAGCAACGACATGGAAATCATGGTGACCAATATACCGGATAGTTTTCCGAACCATTTTTTGTGTTCCGAGTATATTCCAAAAGCTGCGGCACCCGCCACAATAAAAAACAATAGCATATTGCTATCGGGAGAGATGAGTGATTGCATATATTAAATTTTGATATGTGTGCGTAACGAATTTAATAAAAAACAAAAGAAAAGCTCAAACGATTTTGGTTTGAGCTTGAAGACTTTTATTTTTTCTTTCTTTTTTTCTTTTTTGGATTTTCAAAGTAATCCTCTGCTTCGTCCATTAATTCTTTCAGACTTTTCGAATAATCCTCCGAGAAGTCAATAGTAGCAGAATATTCATGGTGTGAAATATCCATTACCTGTATTTCACCTCCCAGGTAATCTTCGATTTCAGCAAGCAACTCTTTTTCATTATCGGGGCAACAGAACGAAATGGCAATTCCTTTTTGAACTCCACGGCCCGTTCTACCTACACGGTGCACATAGTTCTCCGATACGTCCGGCAAGTCGTAATTCACCACATAATCTACATTGGGGATATCTATGCCTCGTGCACTAACATCTGTGGCAATAAGAATTTTTACTTTTCCAGCCTTAAAGTCATTCATTGCCACCAGGCGATCTTTTTGTTCCCTGTCGCCATGAATTAACTGGGTTTTTACTCCAACACGTTCCATGGCTTTGTGTACACGCTCGGCACGTACTTTTGTTCTTACAAAAACCAAAATTTTACTGTCATCGTGTTCTTTGGCAATGCGTTCCAAAAAGAATCTCTTGTCATCCATTTTTACATATGCCAAGGAGTGCTCTACATTTCTTGATACCGGATCTTTAGGCGAAATTTGAATTCGAATAGCCTTTCGAACCAATGAATAGGCCAGTTTCTTAATCTTTGGTGTAATGGTCGCCGAAAAGAATAAGGTTTGTCGATTTCTTGGAAGAAATTTAATCAGATCACGAATATCTTTGATAAAACCAAGATCCAGCATATGATCGGCTTCATCCAAAACCAGTGTGTCAATTCTGCTTAAATCGATATAACCCTGACTGCTTAAATCGAACATTCTACCAGGAGTAGAAATCAGGATATCAATTCCTTTTTGTAATTTTTCAATTTGAGGATCTTGCTCCACACCACCAAAAACACAAAAGCTTTTTACCTTGGTATACTTCCCAACTTCCTGAAATACTTCAGTGATTTGAATTGCAAGTTCACGTGTTGGAACCATTACAACACATTTAATGCCTTTGCTACTTTTATTTTTTTTCGATTTGTGAATTTTATCGATAATAGGAATTGCGAAAGCAGCAGTTTTTCCCGTACCGGTTTGTGCAATGGCCAAAACATCTTCTCCTTTTACAATGGGAGGGATGGCTTTGTATTGTATGTCGGTGGGTCTTTTAAAACCAAGTGTTTCCAGATTTTTCTTGATATCCGGAGAAAAGTTATATTGACTAAACTTCATTATTCTTTGTCTTCAAATTTGCGACAAAGATAGCTGTAAAAACTGAGTTTGGGCGATAAAGTTTTAAATCTTCTTTTCTTTGGTTTCCACCCAATATCGAAAATAACCATAACCACCGAGTACCAGCGTGCCAATAAAGGTTAAACCATTGGATAAAATTCCAAAACTGATGCCCGAATTAGCGTCTAGCTGGTAAGCCAGAAACAGCTGTAAAAGAAAGAAATGTGTGGTTCCAATTCCACCCGGACTGGGAAGAGCCCAACCCAAACCTCCTATAAACAGAATAATAACAGCAAAAAATATGGAATAACCCGAAGTTTCTGGCAAACATAGCAGGTAGATGTAATTTAGAACAACCAATGAGAGCCAGATCAATAGGGTAAGAACAATAAATTTAAATCTCTTTTTGAGTAGTAAACCATGCTTTAAAGAGTCGAACATGCTTTGAATAAATCCAATCACCTTTTTAATGATTGGTCTTTCCGATTTTTTTAGTTTTTTCAGACTCACAAAAAACAGCACAACAAAAATGACCAATAGAATGGGAAGGACATATATGTAACGGTATCCGTAAATATGAGAAATACCACCAATGGTAGAGTCTATAATCCCCTGTAAACGATCTAGTTCGATAAAGAAAATCGCAATAATTCCCAGGCCTAAAATCAGCAAATCATACGCTCTTTCTGCCATTACACTCCCCATGGACACTGCCACAGGAACTTTCGAATTTTTTTGTAAGGATGTGCAGCGAATTATTTCGCCAAGTTTGGGTGTAAAACTGTTTACAAAATAACCCAGAAGTAATGAGGTAAATACCTTATCCGATTTTGGAGATTCACCAGCCTCTTCAATTAAAAGTTTCCAACGTAATGCACGCAAATAAAACACCAAAAACAGGCAAAGAAAACTCAGAAAAATGAAAAAATAATCGGCACCAGCTAAACTTGCCCATACAGGACCAAGTGGTTTTTCGTGCAGGGTAAGAAAGAGAAAAATGGCCCCGATAATTAGTCCCGACAGATTTTTGAGTATGCTTTTTATATTATTTATCATCAAGTATGTTTTCGTTGAGTGAATGAGCAAAAATATAAATTTATTTTTTCCTCACCGTCCAGTAGGCTGCCTTTATCCATTCCTTAATCTGTGTATCAAAATCGGAAGGTTCAGCAATTACCAACCTATGTAAAACCCTGTTTTTTGATATTCTGATACATTTAAATACCGGAAAACAGTCTTCTTCCTGATTCAATTGATATTCCAACACCAGGCGATCTTTTCTTGGATAAACCGATAAGAATGTAGCACCTATTTTAAACTGAATACAGGTTTTGAGGTACAATATATCTACATTTTCGAACTCTAATATGTATTGGTTCAAAAGTTCAAAAGTATCGAGTATTTCAGTACTCATTTTATGGGTATGCGTTTCCTTATCGGTAATATAACAGGAATGGTACTGGTTGGGTCCGGGCAGTACTCTCTTACAATTTGGGCAAGTCCAAGGCATAGCTTTCTCGATTATTGTCTCTAAGATACAATAATACCTGGTTCGATCTTAAATTTAATACTAATTCGAATCGGAATTACGCAGCGCAACTTGCTGCATACTGGTATTGATTCTTTTTAATGCATCCTGTATGCTCTCTTCCGGTTTTATAAAGTTACTCTTCCCCCAGAAATTAGGGTCGTAAGTTGTTTTGTAATTGGAGAATATGGTAGTTGGATGAATCGTCTCCTTGTATTTAAATTTTAAAACATCTTCGGTTTTCAAATCGGTTGTGGCCATTTCGAAAGAGGTAGAAAAAATGCTGGAGAATAATTTTTTCTTGTTCTTCACCTTAAATTTAAGATTGCCCAAGGCATGGTTTAGATAGTATTTTCCATCGATGTTTCGATAGCTCACCACGTAATCAACCAAAGTGGGTCTTGCCTTGGTTTTTGCACTTCCTTTCACAATAAATCGATTTCTTAATTCGCTCAATCGCATTTTGTTATAGCCAAATTCAGCTCGTATAATGGCAAGGCTATTGGTTTCTACAAAAACGCGTCCTTCCAATAGGGGATCGCTTAGGTTTGGTTTGGGTTTAAACCCGATAATGTACACCGATCGGTTATCATAGGTGCTAATATCTTCCAAACGATACTGATAAAGGTGAGTAAACTCCTCATTAAGAAACTCAGGAAGGTTCTTGACGATGTCTAATTTCAAGCAGCCATTAATTCCGCCTTTAAGTCGAAATGAAATGGTGTCTAATCTTGAAACATCATATATTTTTCTGCTTTTAAATACTTTTACTCTTTCCAGTGCAGTACGGTTCGAGTAGGAGTGTTTATAGATATCCAGTACCGATTCCATATAAATCATGTACTTGTTATTTTTCAGTACCGATTCTCTGTAGAAGGAAGTAAGGTTGGTTGGATTTTGAGGGTAATTAATATGAAATTTATTTACCGCAGCATTCAAAATTGCCAAAGGATCATTGTTTCTGATAATCACTTCCTGAAGCGAAATAAAATCTTCTTTTAAGGAAATATCTAAATGGTTTTTGTTAAGATCGGCAACTTTAATTTCGGCATTTTGATAGCCAACATAAGAAAAAACCAGTGTATCGTTTAGGTTTTCTGAAGATAAACTTAAAGAAAATTCTCCATCCTGGTTGGAAATGGTACCAACATGTTTGCCTCGAATGCCAATACTTGCATAAGGTAAGGCTTTTTTCGAGTTATGATCTTTCACCAATCCCGAAATTTTCCTGTAGGAGATATAAGGGATAATTTCCTTCGTTATGCCAGCTTTAGCAACCTGTTCTTTCACCGGAACGATAACAATATGCTTATTCGTTACATGAAAACTAAGATCCTTGTCGGGAATGAGCTTCCGTAATACGCTGGATAATTTTTCGTTATTGGCCGTAAGATTAACACTTTTGCGATTTATGAATAGGTCAGAACTGTAGGTGAAATAACAATCGGCCTTTTGTTCAATGCTATCCAAAGCATTGTCGATACTGGTTTCGTTTAAGACCAGTTGTATTTTTTTATCTAAAACATTGGTTTGGGCTAAGCCTGAATTAAAACACACGAAAGCAAGTATAAAAAGAATGGATAATCTTTTTATCAAGCACAGGTTATATGTTTTAATCTTATTCATAAATGGCTTAAATTCCTTTTTTAATGGTAATGGTTTGGCCTTTCTTTTCGTATGTTAAACTTTTCGACATACAGATGTTAGTCAAAACAACATTAAGAGGATCCTGAATAAAAGTGGTATTGATTTTTTCATTGGCAATATCATTGCTTTCAAATTCAACTTTTACTCTATAGGTTCTCTCAATCACTTTTGCAACATCTTTTAACGGCATGCCTCTGAATACCATTTTCTGCGTTTTCCACGATAAATAATTGTCATCGTTCATCAGGGTTTTGTTCAGGGAGTTTTCTTTTAAAACAGCAAAATCACCTTTTTCAAGAATTACAGACTCTTCATTGTTCTCAAGTTCTGAAAACTGAACCTTTCCAGACTCTACCAAAACCTCGACTTTATCCTCTTGGGCAATTACATTAAATGATGTTCCCAAAACCTTAATTTCGGCACCTTTTACTGTAATGATAAATGCTTTTTCAGGATTCTTGGCAATATCAAAAAATGCTTCACCTTCCAGGCTTACATTTCTTGTTGCAGAATTGAATTTTTTAGGATAAACCAGTTTTGCCTCTCCATTTAGGGTAACCGTTGATCCATCTGCCAAAACAATGGTTTTGCTGCTATCCTCGGCCTTGGAAATAAATGTTTTGTATGGAGAAAGGTAGTCCTTGTACACTTTATTTGAAACCAGGCCCAAACCGATTACAAGAACAATCATTGCCGCAAATTGAAGCACTCTCTTAAAATTCTGATTTGCCAGTATTGACATGTTTTTGTTATCAGGCTTAGAAATTCTTGAATGTACCTGATTCCAGGCATGATCCGAATTGTATTTTTCCCTGATTTGAATCACATCTTCAACCAAGCCAAGATCTTTCTCCGATGCCGCAACAATTTGTGCATATTCCGAGTTCGAATCAATCAACTTTTCAAAAGCTGTTCTTTCTTCCTCACTCATTTCTCCGCTCAAATACTTCGAAATGCTCTCCCATTCAATGTTATGTGATGTTTCGTTCTTCATTTTATTTAAAGCACAATTATACTTACGTAATCTTTTAAATTTTTCCGAAATGCTTTTAAAGCTTTACCCATATTGGCTTCTACTGTTTTCACTGATATCGAAAGCTTATCTGCAATTTCTTGATATTTTAATCCTTCAAATCTACTCATTTTAAATATTTTACCGCATCTTTCCGGCAAATTTGATAGTGTATTTTGAATAATTGATTGAATTTCCTTTTCTTCCAAACTGTGATTCATGGATGAACTGTTAATTCTGGTCTTTTTTAAATGATCTTCGTATTGGTTTCTTATTCCTTTTTTTCGTAAAAACTGCAAGCTATTCAAATAGGTTGCTTTGTAAAGGTAGGCCTTAAAAGAGGTATGGATTTTTAATTTTTTCCTGTCTTCCCAAATCTGACAAAATAAATTTTGAACGATTTCTTCGGCTTGATCCGGGTCTTTCACAAATTTTGTTGCGTAATGGCAAAGAAGTGGATAGTAAAATTTAAATAATCTTTCAAACTCTTTTAAATTACCCTTTTGAATGTTAAATAATATGGTGTTTGTATCTTCCGACATTCTTGTTTTCGTATTCCTATTTCTATTAGTTTAATTCTATTCTAATATAGGATTTTTAGTCTGTATTTCCTTAGGATATGTTCAATAAAAACAGCTGTTAATTGTAACATTTTATAAGGAACGAATGGAAAGAATCACTGTTTACTCCTTGTTTCCCCAAATAAAGAGTGAATGATTCTTTCCATTGTTGTATCTTAAAGCGTTAAAATAAGTAGGTTAACTGTAATTCTTAACGAGCCTTTCTTTTTAGTTTGCGAATTGCTGCCTCTATCGATTGATCAGGTTCAATTGTATTGTGCGCTCCCCAGAAATTCTTATCTGCAAAGTTTCCAATTTCATCAACCATTACCTGGTTCAATCTAAATTTTTCGTTGCGAGTAAATCTTACAACATCCGAATCATCTCTGTCTGTTATTGCAATTTCTGTCATTGCCGAATAATTGGTGTTGAATAATTTTTTCTTCCAGTTACACTTAAAGTTAATCTCTCCACGTGCATAGTTAAAGTACCACTTTCCACCAGTTTCATGATAGTTCACAATGTAATCGGCCGAAGTAGGAGTCACTTTAACACCCGATGGTTTTCTTCTGATAAACAGTTTGCTTGCCTCATCAGGATTCTCCAGGTTCAAGCTGAACTTGGCACTTGTTAATGCCAGATTTTGAGTTTCAACGTATAATAAACCATAGTACAATGGAATGTCAACATCTTCTTTTTGGTTGAATTCAATCACATAGTGAAGCTTCTCATTAATTTTGGTAATCGATTTCAAAGTGAAATTATAACTTTGGCTAAAGTCCTCAGAAAGCAGGTTGTAAGGATTTTTAATTACATCAAGCAATAAAGCTGTAGTTGGTCCACCTTGCAATTTAAACAGAAGGGTATCCATTTTTTTCACATCCTGGCTCTTTCTGCCTTTGTAAATCTGAACCTGGTCAGATCTGCTTTGCTTGTATCCCGATTTATGGATGTTCACAACAGCTTCCGAGATGGCAACATAGGTTCTGTTCTTTCTCACGGTTTCTCTGTAGAATCCTTCCATCATGTTTGGTGTAGTCGAATAGTTTTCACCAACCTTTTTCAAAATTCTACGAACCAAATCGTTCGGATCTAAAGGATAAATATTAATCTGATCAAGCGGCACAACTGCCATTTGTAGCTGCAATACATTTTTCTTTGGTTTCAATGATTTGATATCAACCTCCAGGTTTTTGTACCCAACATGGCTTACTTCAATTTTACTAACTGGTAAACCTTTGGCAATTTTTAAAATAAATTCACCTTCGTTATTCGATACAGTTGCAACATTTACACCTTTAACGGCAACAGTAGCAAAAATTAGAGGATCTTTAGAGTCTTGGTCTTGTATCTTGCCTTTATAGACATTATACTTTAAGGTATCAATTACATGCTGAACCTTATTCTTTTCTTTCTTTTTCTTCTTTTTCCATTCCCCTGCTGAAGCCGACATGGATGTAAGTAAAATAAATGCCGAAAGCAGAATGGTAATTTTTGATATAAAATTTGTTCTCATGGCAATATGTTTTTATCTGTTTCTTTTAATTGATAATATGGAATTACGATCGTTAGATTTCCGGTTTCTATAAGTATGATGCGCGAAGCTTTTGATACCCTATCAGAAAATGCATTTTTTTTCATTTTTTTTCTGAAAACAAAAAATTATCCCTAAATCCTTGAAAGAACTGCAATCATAGCGAGTGATTCGAATTTTATAACTAATTTTAATTGATCCTAGTAAAACGAACCATTATTAAGAAATATGAAAGTTGATTTCTGTGAAGATAATTTGATCTTAAAAGTATATCCAACCATTGGCGGATGTTTCCAGGAGGGGTGGAATGTTTTAAAAAATCATTTTTTAATTCTATTCCTGGCGGTAATACTTGCCGCACTATTGGACATTCCAATGGGATACAAACAATACTTGGAAAATGTTGGCGATTCCTATTCAGTAGGCGTTTCCTTTTTCAGCCTGCTTGGTTTTATCTATTATGTGATGATTGTTACACCATTTAATTATGGATTTGATTGGATATACCTGAATGCCGCAAGAAAAAAAGAACCTCAATTTGAAGAAATCCTTTCGGGATTTAAGAAGTACATTGTTGTGATATTAAGTCACCTGCTTGTAATTGGAATCGTAGGCTTTGGATTTGTGCTGCTGATTATACCAGGCATTTACCTTCTTTGTAAATTGGTTTTTGTTCCTTATTTGGTGATGGATAAAAAGGTGGATCCAATTCAGGCTATTAAGCTGAGTTTCTATTTAAGTAAAGGATATTTCTGGACCATTTTTGGAATGGGAATCTTGTCGTTCTTTATTATCATCCTTGGAATTATTTGCTTCTTTGTTGGTGTGTTTGTATCCATCGTATGGATTCATTCTGCTTTTGCAGTATTGTATAATGCAGTGGAAGAGTTACACTTCGAGGATGCATGTAAGCTGGCGGATGTGCAAATAAAGGAAGAGTAAAAAGATAAACACCTATATAAAAGAAAAAAGCCATCAAATCTGATGGCTTTTCTTATTTATTACAGCTTTAGCTGTTTCGACATTTCAAGCATTTTAACGATTGGAGCTTTTGCATTTTCCATGATATCATCTGGTAAAATAATTTCGGGCTGTTCATTCTTAAGAGCCAGGTAAATTTTCTCCATGGTGTTCAACTTCATGTATGCGCAGTCATTACACGAGCAGGTTTCATCTGCCGGAACAATCAAAAATTCCTTTTTCGGCGAATCCTTCTTCATCTGGTGCAAAATGCCTGTTTCGGTTGCAACAATAAATTTCTGAGCATCGCTTTCTCTTGTATATTTCAACATTGCGGTAGTTGAACCCACAAAATCGGCTAGCATTAAAACAGGCTGAGGGCATTCCGGGTGAGCAATTAAAGTCGCATCAGGATTTTCAATTTTCATCTGCATAATTTTTTCTGCAGACAAAATATCATGAACTTCACAGGTTCCATCCCAAAGCACCATTTCTCTACCGGTAACTTCGTTGATATAGCGGCCTAAATTTTTATCAGGAGCAAAAATGATTTTCTGATCTTTTGGTAAAGATTCCACCAACTGAACTGCATTTCCCGAAGTACAAATTAAATCGGAAAGTGTCTTGATTTCGGCACTACAGTTGATATATGAAATCACCATATGGTCGGGATATTTTGCTTTGAATTTTGCAAAATCTCCGGCAGGACACGATTCTGCCAGCGAACAACCTGCTTCCAAATCGGGAAGAAGAACCTTCGTATTTGGATTCAGGATTTTAGCAGTTTCTGCCATGAAATGAACGCCCGCAAATAAAATGATATCTGCATCCACTTCAGTTGCTTTTTGGGCAAGAGCCAAACTGTCACCCTTAAAGTCTGCGATTTCCTGAATATCAGGAGTCTGGTAATAGTGTGCTAATATAACGGCGTTTTTTTCTTTCGCCAGTTGAAGAACTTTCTCTCTCATCAATTTTATAATTGCTAATAGTGTTGTATAAATACAGATGCAAATATCTTTAAATTATCGAGAATTACAAATCCAGACCTTTATTTTAAATGTTTCTTAGGATTTAAGCCGATGGGAGAGTGAATATAAAAGTACTTCCTTTTCCCAGTTCACTTTTCACTTCTATGTTGCCACCATTTGCTTCCACAAACTCTTTGCAGAGCAATAAGCCCAGTCCGGTTCCTTTTTCACCGGCAGTTCCCGACGATTTGTATTTCAAATCAATACGAAACAGTTTGTCGATATTTTCCTTATCGATTCCAATTCCCTGATCGATTACCTGTATTTCGCAATAATTGGAATGAGGGATCACTTTTACTGCCACTTCGCTGGAATTGTGCGAGAACTTAATGGCATTATTCAGAAGGTTACGCAATACCGAGCTGCACATGTTCCGATCAGCAAGGGCCATGATCTCTTCCGGACAGTATTTGGTCAATTGTATCTGTTTCTTTTCGGCCGAAGCAGAATAGAGGCTAAGGCTTTCAGAAATCAATTCACACAGATCGAATTCAACAGGGGAAAAATCAATTTTCCCGGTTTGTGATCTCGACCAGGTGAGCAAATTCTCCAAAAGGTTGAAAATGTGTTTCACAGATTCATGAACTTTTCGAATGCCCACTTTCTTTTCATCTTCGTCGATCAGCTGGTAATTTTCATGAATCATTTCGCTGATTGATAACAAGCTTGTAAACGGATTTTTTAAATCGTGAGATATGATTCTAAAGAATTTATCTTTGGTTGCCACCAACTCCTTCAGGTTCTGTTCCGATTCTTTTAAATTCTTATTGGCAATTGTAATCTGTTCATTTTGTGCACTCAGCAATTTGTTGGTTCTCAGGTTTAAAAGATACCTGTACACAAATATGAAAACAGCACTAACAACAAATATTTCAAGCAGGATAAACCACCAGGTCATGTAAAAAGGTGGATGAATTGCAATATGCAGCTCTCTTGGCTTTTCGCTCCATTTGCCATAAGGGTTCTGGGCAATTACCTCAAAAGTATATTTTCCTGGCGAAAGGTTTGAGTAGGATGCAAAATTTCGTTTTTCAGAATATACCCACTTCTTTTCCAAGCCTTGTAAACGATAGGCATAATTTACCTTATCGGGAGAGAAGTTCGACACGCTCGAAAACTCGAAAGAAAGAAACCTGTGTTCATAATCCAATTCAATAGAATCGGTAAATGCAATGCTTTTGGAAAAACTGTAAGAATCTGTATTCTTGTCATAGGCAATCCAATTTCCTTTCGATTCTCCTGCTGATACATGAACAGGTTGACCATGAACTTCAAGCTTTGTAATTTCTGCTTCATACAAAGCATCCTCTTTAATTTCTTTATCAGGATCGATAATATTTAAACCATAAACACCACCAAAATACAATAGACCACTTTCTCCTTTATGGAATGCTCCTCCATTAAACTCATTACTTTGAAGTCCATCATGGACATCAAAATTTTTACAGGAATAATTTCTTAGAGAGAATTTGCAAATGCCTGAGTTGGTGCTGAGCCAAAGGTTTTTCTTGCTGTCGTTCAATACACCATAAATTACATTGTTTGGCAAACCATGTTCGGTTCCAAAATGTTCAAATTCCTGTGTGTTTTGGTTGAATCGGTTCAGTTTGTTATTGGTTCCAATCCAAAGTATTCCGTCTTTTTCTTCATAAATGGAGAAAACCACATTGTCAGAAATGCAATTTTGCGAGTTTCTTGAATAGGTGTATCTGGCAAATGCTTTTGTTTGCTTGTTGTAAACGTTTAATCCGCCACCATAGGTTCCTACCCAAATCTGACCTTTCGAATCTTCAAAAATCACCGAATAAACAAAATTGTGTGAAATGCTATTGGCATCACTTTCCGAATGTTTAAACTGGGTAAATTCTTCCGTTTCCGGATCGAATAGGTTTAAGCCATTCTGTGTTCCAATCCATAGCAGATTTTCACTGTCCTCAAAAATTACACGTACCGAATTGTTGCTTAATGAACGATTGTTGTTTGCTTTATTTCTGTAGCGATTCCTTGATTTGGTTTCAGGATTGAAGCGTATCAACCCATCTCCATCGGTTCCAATCCAAATGATTCCTTTTCGGTCTTCGTATACCTTACGAATTGCTTTGTGTGGCAGTTTTTTCGACGCTCTAAAATCGTAATTAATGAAAGTATCCTGTTTCACATTGTATTTTGATACTCCCTGGTTATTGGTTCCTATCCATACATTCGAATCTTTGTCTTCGCAAATGGACCACAGGAAATTAGCAGGCAAACTGTTCTCGTCGAGCGGATCGTGTTTCAGCAAATCGAATTTGTGCAATTGTGGATCGTAAATGCTAATTCCAGCACCAAAGGTACCCAACCATATCACGCCAGTGCGATCTTCGAAAATGCAATTGATTGCATTGCCCGATAAACTCTGAGCATCGGCCGAATTATTTTTGTAATGCTTCTTTTTCTTTTCATTGGGATTAAACCTGAACAAACCCGAACCAAATGTGCCAAACCAAATGTTGTTGTTCTGATCGCGAAGAATCGGTTTACTGGTATTAATGGATAGGCTGTTTGAGGATTCAAATGATTTTACTGAATATCTGATTTTATCAGAATTCTTACTTCGGTGCAACAATGCTTTGTTGGTAGAAATCCATAAAGTTGAATCCTTATCGTATAAAAGATTTTCAATTTGAAGTTTTTCCAAATCGGGTAGTGAGTCACATTCGAAACGATTGTTGCACTCAAATAATCCCTTATTCGTGCCAATCACAATTGAATTGGACGATTGTGCCAGTGAAAGCACTCTTCTGTTTTCCTGATCACCTGTGTAATTTTCCTTTTTAATGCTTTTTGTTTCAGTATGATAGGAGAATAATCCCTTGTCGGTTCCAAACAAAATATGTTTTGGATTGATTTGAAGAATGCAATTTACCCTGGAAGAAATGAGTCTTGCATTTTGAATTTGGATCTTGGCCAGGCTTGTAATATCAATACAGTTGATTCCTTTTAGCGTTCCTATCCAAAGTCTGTTTTCCGAATCTTCGAAGATATGAGTAATGGTGTCGTTTGATAAGGAGCTACCAGGTCCAGCTCCCCTGAATTGAGTAAATTGCTCATTAACCGGATCGAACCTGCTTAAACCACCTCTCGAACCCAACCACAATTTTCCTTTGCTGTCTTCAAATATTTGCTCAATCCATTTGTAGGATATGGTATTTGAATTTTCAGGATCGCTCCTGTAAATCACAAAATTCTTTCCATCGTAACGGTTTAAACCATCTTCGGTGCCGAACCACATAAATCCTTTCGAATCCTGGTGGATACAGTAAACAGAACTTAATGAAAGTCCATCGTTAATGGTTATTCGTTTAAAACGGATATTGCTTTGTTGTGCCGAAAGCTGAAATGCACACAACAATACACACAGAAAGAGTAGGGTGGGTTTTAGGTGGTTCATGTTGGGTCAATCTGGGTTTATGAATCCTTAGCAAATTAGTGAAAAAAGTTCTTCTTACGTAATTTATAAATTTAAAGAATGTTAAATCAGATATTTAGAGATAAAATTGATTCCTAAAGGTAAAATATTGTGTTATGTGGACGAAGAAATTTATTTTTATGCTATCAAAAAAACAATCAGCTTAAGAAATCGAGATATGTTAGAAATTTGTTGTTATTCAGTGCAATCGGCAATTATTGCAGAACAATCGGGAGCGAATCGTATTGAACTGTGTGCGGGCGTATACGAAGGAGGAACCACGCCAAGCCTGGCGACCATTCAAATGGCGAAAGAGCAGTTGAGCATTCCGGTACATGTAATTATTCGTCCAAGAGGAGCCGATTTTTGTTATTCGGATCTTGAGTTTGAAAATATCAAAAAAGATATTCTGGCTTGCAAAGAATTAGGGGTTGAAGGTGTGGTTTCAGGAATTTTGCTAAGCAATGGAAGTATTGATATCGCAAGAAATAAAGAATTGGTTGAATTGGCCAAACCCATGAGTTTTACCTTTCACAGGGCTTTCGATATGGTGGAGAATCATGCGCAGGCATTGGATCAGTTAATTGAAATGGGAGTAGACAGAATTCTAACATCAGGAGGCATGCAAACTGCCGAAGAGGGAATCGATTTGCTGAAAAAGCTGGTCGATCAGGCTGAAGGCAGAATTGTTATTATGCCGGGAAGCGGAGTGAATGAAAACAATATCGGCAAACTAAAGGAAATTACCGGGGCAAAAGAATTCCACTGTTCTGCCAAGAAGCTGGTGAAAAGTAAAATGGAATATCAGAATCCTAATATTAATATGGGAGGAGAGGGCAGTATTCCGGAATTTGAATATTACGAAGCCGATTCGGAAAAAATAAAAAGAACCCTTATGGCTTTGAAAGCGTAAGTTTGATCTTTAGACATATAAAAAAAGTGCTGTTTCGTTTGAAGCAGCACTTTCTTAGTTTTATCGATTATTAGTACAAATCTTTGGCAAAACTACCTTCCACTTTATTGCCCAATAGCAACTCTTCAATGGTTGCGGCAATATCGGCAAAAGTAGTGCGTGTTCCCAGGTTCACATTCTGCTTGATGTTTTTTCCATAAACCATTAGAGGAATGTATTCTCTTGTGTGGTCTGTTCCTTTGTAAGTAGGATCGCATCCATGATCAGCCGTTAGAATCAGAATTTCATCCTCTTTTAGCTTTTCCTGAATTTGCGGCAGGTACTGGTCAAACTCTTCCAAAGCAGCTTTATAACCTTCCGGATTTCTTCTGTGACCATAAACCATGTCGAAATCAACCAGGTTGGTAAAGATTAATCCTTTCGAATCTTCCTCCAGAGCAACTAATGTTTTTTCAATGCCATCTACATTGTCTTTGTTGGTTCCTCGTGATTCGGTTATTCCCTGTCCGGCAAAAATATCCTTGGTCTTTCCAATTCCGATAACGTCCAAACCATTTTCTTTTAATCGGTCTAAAACCGTTGCTTGTGGTGGTGTTACCGAGTAGTCGTGACGATTGGAAGTACGTGTAAACTTACCTTTTCCGCTACCCAGGTACGGACGAGCAATTACACGAGCAACAGGTTCATGCTCAGAGCAAATTTCAAGGGCAATTTCACAAGCCTTGTAAAGTTCTTCTAAAGGAATTACCTCTTCGTGCGCTGCAATCTGAAACACCGGATCGGCCGATGTATACACAATCCAATTGCCGGTTTTCATTTGTTCATCGCCATATTCATCCAGAATGGCAGTTCCCGATGCCGGCTTGTTTGCCATTACCTTTCGGCCTGTTTTCTCTTCGAACAAACGGATGGTTTCTTCCGAGAATCCATTTGAATAAGTTGGGAATGCTTTTGCCAGTTTCACACCTGCAATTTCCCAGTGTCCTGTGGTTGTATCTTTTCCTTTCGATGCTTCTGCAGCTTTTCCAAATGCACCATTTGCATTTTCGGTAGGTTCAACTCCCTCTATCGGAGTGATATTTCCCAAACCTAACTTTTGCATGTTTGGCAAGCTCATTCCACCGCAATGTTTTGCGATATTTCCCATGGTGTTTGAGCCCATATCACCAAATTCAGCAGCATCTGGTAAATAACCAACACCTGCGCTATCTAATACTACGATGGTAGCACGTTCAATTTTTTGAATCATAAATCAGTGTTTTTATGTATTTCGAAAAATACAGATGATGGGTTGTTTTTGTAGTGCTGCAAAGATAATAGAACAATTCTTAATAAGCAATATTTAATAATGAGCAATTATCAATGAACAATTATCAATGAACAATTATCAATGAACAATTATCAATGAGCAATTATCAATGAGCAATTATCAATGTACAATTATCAATGAACAATTATCAATGAGCAATTATCAATGAACAATTATCAATGAACAATTATCAATGAACAATTATCAATGAGCAATTATCAATGAGCAATTATCAATGAGCAATTATCAATGTACAATTATCAATGAACAATTATCAATGAACAATTATCAATGAGCAATTATCAATGTACAATTATCAATGTACAATTATCAATGTACAATTATCAATGTACAATTATCAATGTACAATTATCAATGTACTACTAATGATCCTTGTATTTAATATTCCAGACTTATGGTATAAAAAATCCCCCAAGCGCGAACGCCCGGGGGATGAAATATTAAAACCTGAATTCACTTAAAAATATTTACACAGCTTCAACTATTTTTTAGTAGAAATTGTTTCAGATTTTTGCAGTACTATCGGGATAATTCAAAAAAATATGGAACGATTTATGCAAAAAATAGTGAAGTCCATAATGTAAGCCATCTTCATTCAATCTTTGAATTAAAAATTCTTCAAAATACCCCGGTATTTTATCAAAATTTTTAATTCAAATCTTAAACAAATATGACTTTCTGTGATGAATATTTTAAGTGAATTCAGGTTTAAGGTTTATATAGACTTATACCTGGTACATCTTTTCGCGTTGTTCCTTGATTTTTTCGCTGGTGATGTAATCGTCGTAATCCATTAGTTTATCGATGGTTCCGTTTGGAGTTAACTCGATAATACGTGTGCTTACGGTTTGAATGAATTCGTGGTCATGAGAAGACATCAATACCGTTCCGCCAAAGTTAATTAAGGAATTGTTAAACGATTGGATGGATTCCAAATCCAAGTGGTTGGTAGGAGTATCCAAAATCAAAAGATTCGCATCTTTCAACATCATTCTGGAAATCATACAACGTACTTTTTCACCTCCCGAAAGAACATCGGCTTTCTTGTAAATGTCTTCGCCCGAGAATAACATCTTACCCAAATATCCACGCAAGTAAATTTCACTGGTATCATTCGAGTATTGTGCCAACCAGTCGATCAATGTAATCTTCTCCTGGAAAAAGCTTGAGTTATCCAATGGCAAGTAGGCTGGCGTAATGGTAACACCCCATTCGAATGAACCGCTATCTGCTTTATCTTCTCCGTTAATAATATTGAAAAGAGCAGTCATGGCACGAGGATCTTTCGAAAGGAAGACCACTTTTTCACCTTTTTCGATGGTGAACTCAACATCTTTAAACAAAGGTTCGCCTTCGATGCTCTTGCTTAAGCCCATACAAGAGAAAATCTTATCACCTGCTTCGCGTTCCTGCTGGAAAATAATACCTGGGTAACGACGAGTTGAAGGCTGAATATCTTCGATGTTCAATTTCTCTAACATCTTCTTACGAGAAGTAGTTTGCTTCGACTTGGCAACATTGGCGCTAAATCGGGAAATAAACTCCTGAAGTTCCTTTTTCTTCTCTTCGGCTTTTTTATTCTGCTGTGCTGCCTGGCGAGCTGCCAACTGGCTAGACTCGTACCAGAATGAGTAGTTACCAGAGAACATCTTGATTTTTCCGAAGTCGATATCTACAATATCAGTACAAACAGAATCAAGGAAGTGACGGTCGTGAGAAACCACGATCACAGTATTGTTAAAGTTGGCCAAATAGTTTTCCAACCACATTACAGTTTCAAGGTCAAGATCATTGGTAGGCTCATCCAGAAGCAAGTTATCCGGATTACCGAAAAGTGCCTGTGCAAGCAATACACGTACTTTTTCCTTACCACTTAATTCCTTCATGGTTTTGTAGTGAATGGCTTCTTTAATTCCCAAACCACTCAACAATTCAGCTGCGTCGCTTTCGGCATTCCATCCATCCATTTCAGCGAATTTCTCTTCCAGCTCCGATGCTTTAATTCCATCTTCTTCAGAAAAATCAGGCTTAGCATAAATTGCATTTTTCTCCTGCATGATTTCCCAAAGCTCGGCATGTCCCATTACCACTGTATCCAGTACGGTAAATTCATCGAATTCGAAGTGGTTCTGCTTTAGAACTGCCATTCTTTCGCCTGGCTCCATCATTACATTTCCTGTAGTTGAATCTAATTCTCCTGAAAGAATTTTAAGGAATGTAGATTTACCGGCACCATTTGCACCAATAACTCCATAACAGTTGCCTGGAGTGAATTTTATATTAACATCCTGAAAAAGAGTTCTTTTCCCGAATTGAATTGATAAGTTTGAAACTGAAATCATTTTATACTTTTTAAATAATAAAATTGTAAAAGTATAATGCCGGTATAAATTCAAAGAACTTGAAGGAATGTAATGAACTTCATGTTTATTTTGAATTATAATCGGTATTATCTAGACCATTTACTAATTCAGGGCGCAAAATTAGTAATTATTCTGCATAATAAAACACTTGGGCAATTAAGTTTTAATGAATATGCCGTATAAATAAGTAAAATCATTGCTTGTAAAGAGTCTTGAACCTCTTCTCCAATTTAGGAGCAGGCTGAGTATGAAATCATCCAATTTGAAAGAAAGTTGGATAAAGATCTAAGCCAGAAAAAAATATTGATAGATGATCACCGCTAAGCGCAATGAGATTGTCCCAAAATAAATTTAGATAAGCTCGAAAAGAGTTTTTCCCTAAAAAGGGAAAATCCCGACAGGGAAAAGGGTGTAAATCAAACGAAATGTACCATTTCTGGCACCCCTCTACATCTCATTTTATATTTTTTCTACTGGTGAGAAATGGATTCTTCGGTGTAAATTTTTTCGGCATTGGGTACGCTAAACCTAAATGTGGTTCCTTTGCCAGCTTTGCTGTCTACCCAAATTTCACCCTGGTTTTTCTCAATGAAATCTTTACACAGGATCAAGCCCAGGCCATTCCCTTTTTCACCACGTGTACCGCTACTTGAGGCATCCAATTCGAATATGTTTGAAATTGTATCATCGGGAATTCCAACACCATTGTCTTCAACCCAAATTTCGGTATGGTCTTCTACCATTTCGGCTCCTAGAATAATTAGGCCACCTTCTGGCGTAAATTTTAAAGCATTGTTTAGTAGGTTTCGAACCACGGTTTCGAGCATTGGGCGGTCGGCGTACACAAATAAATTTTGAGAAATGGAAAGCTCCAGTAAAATGTTCTTTTGTTGTGCACCAGCCTTGTAAATTTCAATAATTCCTGATAAGAGGTTTTTCACCGGAATTACCACGGGAGTAAATGGCAGTTTGCCCGATTGATTCAAAGACCATGACAAGAGATTATCCGTAAGGTTGAGGACACGGGTAACACAATCGTTCAAATCCTGGCTGGTTTCGTCCAGTTCCTGGTAACGGCCTTGTCTTAAAAGAATTTGTATTAAGTTCGAAATGCCTGATACCGATGCCAAAGGAGAACGCAAATCGTGGGAAATAATCTGGAAAAGCTTGTTTTTGGTTTGGTTGGAAATGCGCAATTCCTGGTTTCTGTGGTCCAAAATTTCTTTTGACCATTCTATTCGCGATTTTTGCAAGCTAAGAAGCCTGGTTAATTTTTTGTTTCTGTAGTAGGAGTACAGTATAAAACCGGCATATCCTAAAATCAATATTAAAATTACAATTAAGCCATTTCGCTGCATGGCTTTGCTGTTGTTTTCTTTTTCGAGTAAAGCAATTTGTGCTTCTTTTTTTTCTGTTTCGTATTTAGTTTGGATTTCAGCAACTTGCTGTAAGGTTTTTATTGTATGTAAGCTATCTCTCAATTTCTTGGAAAAATTAACATATCTAACAACACTATCTGGATTGTTTTTATAAGCGAAAATTTTGAATATGCGATCAGCGGTATTTTTCTGAATTTCGATATTTCCAACCTCTTTTCCTAATGCCAAAGCTCTCCTGCTTAAGGATAGAGATTTATCAAAATTGTATTGCATATAGTATGCGTAAGATAGTCCATTAAGGGTAGTGACTAGCAAATATTTATTACCAATTTCTTCTTTTAGCACCAGGCTTTTCTCTAAATATTCCTGGGCGAAACCGAACTGTTCCATTTCAAGAAAGCATGCCCCAATGTTGTGATAGGTTTGAGCTGATTTATATTTGCTAGGTCTTTTTTCCAGCAATTTTAAATTTTGCTTGTGCAGCAGCATAGCTTCTTTGTATTTTCCTTGAAGGGAATATACATTGGCAATATTCGTATTAGCATTATAAGTGAAATTGTGAAGATTATTCTTTTTACTTACTTCAGCCGATTTGTTGTAGTATTCAAGTGCTTTTGAGTAATTTTTAAGGTGCCTGTGCACAATGCCCAAACCATTATAAGCATTGGCAAGTAGCATAGGATCAGGATGATCTGTAAAGTAATTAATTCCTTTGTGAAAATCCTTGGTTGCCTCCTCATGTTTGGATAGTTTTCGATTCAGGTATCCACGATTAATGTAGGTTTTATGCAGGCCATATAAATCATTGGACAACTTGAAGTTTAATATTGCATCATTGTAATTTTTGAGGGCATTCTCATTTTTATCTTTCCTGGAGTTAATAAGTGCCATACGAATGTAGGCATTGCCTAAGCCGGAATGATTATTGGTTTCTTTGGCCAGATGTATGGTTAATGTCACATAATATTCAGCTTCAGAAATCTGTTTTCTATAGTTTTTCCCTGTCCAGTCGTTCAGGTATTCAATTTTTTTATCCGTACTGGAAATACTATCTATTGCATTCTCAACTGTTCCAACCGTTTGAGCAATGCCGGTAAGTGGTAGAATTAAAAGTAGTAGCAAAAAACGCATAAGCCAATGATTTCAAGTTAGATCTAACTAATATAAAAAAAATGAATGACAAAGTTATCAATTACTTTGTCATCCATTAGTTTAGCAAGTTATTTCTATACTATGGAGTTGCTCCTCCAGCATCGTCATAATCTACATCGGTATGGTTGTCTTGTTCAGGATTCGACGGACCAGACATCATTGAATTATTCACCATCACCATACTCACCGTTTTGATCTCATCGGTTGGACCTTGGTCCAAAGGCACAGAGAACTCTGCAATTTCAGTTTCGATACTTCCATTGGAAGTAATTGTTGCTGTAACGGCCCAAAGTTTTTTGCCATCTCTTTCAATTTCACCCTGGTTTAGAGAGTTGAGTGCATAACCTTTAGGCACAGATACTACCGAGTTTAAAGTGTAAACTCCATTTGATGCAGATTTCACCAAATTCACATAAGGTTTTAATAATTTCATCTTCTGTCAATTTAAGTTAGCGTATTACTTATCGATAGTGAAATTAACAAAATATTATAATGCTGCAAATATGTACTTACATAAATAATGATATTGATAAGAGAGGATGGGAGACTCTATGAAGGCGTGATTTTGTGATTTAGCGAATTTGTGATTGTGTGATTTTGTGAATGTGTGATTTTGTTATTTTGTGAATGTGTGACTTTGTGAATGTGTTAGCAGTTGGATTAGCTACTGTTTTAAGGTACAGCGCATCGAAGTCTTACTCCTACCTTAATATCATTTATGGGAGTGCAGTATGTACATGTGTGTCAATATTAAAACCCAAAAAAAGACGCCAAATGGCGCCTTTCTGTACTTTATGCTTTTAAGATTTGCTCTATTTCTTCCAGTTCAAAAATCTCAAAGTTAAGATTGTTGATGCTGTCGATGTTCTGATCGAGTTGACTTACGGAACTTGCGCCTACTAAAACTGAAGTTACACGTTCGTCTTTCAGCAGCCAGGCAATGGCCATTTGTGCCAGGCTTTGGCCTCTTTTTGCTGCAATATCGTTCAATGCTTTTACTTTGCCAATTAGCTTATCGGTAATCTGGTCTTTCTGTAAGAAACCATGCGATTTGGCTGCTCTCGAATTTTCTGGAATTCCCTTAATGTATTTGTTGGTTAGCAAGCCCTGGGCAAGGGGAGAGAAGACAATGGAACCAATTCCGTCTTTCTCGATCTGATCCAATAAACCATCTTCCACCCAACGGTCGAACATCGAGTATCGAGGCTGATGAATTAAGCAAGGCGTGCCTAGTTCGCGCAAAATACGGGCAGCTTCGCGAGTTTCATCAGGCGAATAGGATGAAATTCCAACATACAATGCTTTTCCCTGTCGTACCACATGATCCAATGCCATCATGGTTTCTTCGAGCGGCGTATTTGGATCTGGTCGGTGCGAGTAGAAAATGTCAACATAGTCCAATCCCATTCTTTTCAAACTTTGATCGAGACTGGCAATCAAATACTTTCTCGATCCCCATTCGCCGTACGGGCCGGGCCACATCAGGTAGCCAGCCTTGGTCGAAATAATCATTTCGTCGCGGTAATGCTTGAGATTTTCTTTCAGAATTTTTCCAAAGTTTTCTTCTGCCGATCCTGGCGGTGGACCGTAATTGTTGGCCAAATCGAAATGGGTAATTCCTCTGTCGAAAGCCCTGAATAAAATTTGCTTGTAATTGTCGTATAAATCTACATGACCGAAATTGTGCCATAAGCCCAATGAAATGGCTGGTAACAAGAGGCCACTTCTTCCACTTCTTCGGTAAGGCATTTCATTGTACCTATCGTCGTTTGCTTTGTGCATATTTGAATTGTTTGATGTGGCATGAAGATAGAAAGAAAGTCCGAAAGTTTAAAAGTTCGAAAGTCTAAAGGTCTAAAGGTCTTTAGGACAATTGCTTTTTCAGCGAGAAGAAAAATTCAGTGCCACCTTCTTTGCGAGCTTTTACAAAAATTCGTCCTTTGTGGAAACCAACGGCATTTTTCACAATGGATAGGCCCAAACCGGTTCCACCCATTTTTCTTGATCGGCCATTATCGGCACGGTAAAATCTCTCAAATATTCTAGGCAGGTGTTCTTCCGAAATTCCTATTCCATTGTCATGATATGAGAAATAATGGTAGTTGTTATCCTCAAAATAGTTTTCAATTTTGATGCTCGAACCTTCACCGGCATATTTTATCGAGTTATCGATCAGGTTTCTGAAAACAGAGTCCAGCAATTCCGTATTCCCTTTAATGCTCAGGTCTTTTGGAATTTGAAGTTCGATATTCATTTTGGCATGTTCCAATTTCAATTCAAAATCATCCAGCATCTCGTTTAGCAATTGTCCTACATCTACATTTTCGATGCTAAACAACTGTTGTGTTTCCTCCATTTTGGTCAGAACCGAAATATCCTGAATGAGGTTCGACAGACGATTAATTTGCACACAGGAACGCTCAATAAACAGGATTTTCTTATCCTCGGGCATGGTCGGATTGTCCTTTATGGTTTCCAAAAAACCTGAAACAGCGGTCACCGGAGTTTTCAATTCATGCGCTATATTCAAGGTCATTTCCTGTTTAATGGTTTTTTCGTTTTCCGATTTGGTGATATCGTTTATCGAGATCTCGAAATTGCAATCGGGGAAAACAACAACCTGGTACAAGAACATTTTGTGGCCTATGGTCAGTACATTTTTAGTACTAATAATATCTACATTAGGAATGTAATTGCCTTCTAACTTTTTAGTATTCGATTTGATAAAATCGTTGATCTCTTTCAGCTCAGGCAATTCGAAAATTTCTTTGTAATTGTGGGTTGAAATGTTTGCCAGGTAATTGATGTAATCGATAAAATGACTGTTCCACAGAATTAAATTTCTGTCCTTATCGAAAACCGCAACACCTTCCTGGGCAATCTGAAGGTGCATAATCAGTTTTTCCTTTTCTTTCACCAGGTCTTCCTTGGTTTTGGTAAGTTTCTTGTAAATTTTTACAATCTGGTGACTGATTTCTCCCAATTCGGTTTTTCCAAAATCTTCGTTTGGATCTATGGGACGATTTTTAGCCGCATTTACGGCAAACTTTCGAAGCTTGGCAATAGAGTTCCCAAAGTGTTCGGTTGCATAAAGCAGGAAAATAATGGTAACACCAAACAAGGCAAGCAAGAAATAGAAAAACAGTTTATTGCCTCTTAAAAAGGAAACTACACTTTCGTTATAGGGAAGAGCTGCCCTTACAAAGTGGGTGTAGTAATGTTTGGAATAGTAGTAATAGGTTTCCCCGGTAGAACCCGACAAGCGAATGTTACTTCCTTTACTGGCATGAATGGACTTCTGAACTTCCGGTCGGTTAATGTGGTTATCCAAGCGGGCAATGTTCTCTACGTCCGAATCATACACTACTTTTCCATCGCGCAAAATTACTGTCAGTCGAATATTTCGATCGGGCATTAATGTGCGCAACGAATCTACTTCTGCAAATTCGTTTTTTGTGATTAAATCTTTCTGCCTGATTAGCTCCTGAACCTGTTCGGTATAAATATTTAAAGCGTACTCTAGTTTTTCTCTTCGATATGCCCTTTCCTGCTTATACTGGAAACCACCAATTAGCACAGAAAAAATCAGTACAATTAAAAAGAAGTAAACGAATAATCGCTTTTTGTATTTCGATCCCGAAGTAGGAAGATTTGCTGTCATTTAATAAAACGAATTATACTATTTTTGGATGGGTTCGAAATAATATCCGTAACCCGATTTGGTTTTAATCAAATTGTGATATTCTCCAATTTTCTTTCTAATTCGTCGAACATTAACATCTACAGTTCTATCGCCAACATAGGTGTCGCCATCCCAGATTTTGTTCATGATTTCATCACGAGAGTAAATTCTTCCTGCATGGTTTAAGAGCAGTTGAAGAATTTCAAATTCTGTTTTGGTTAAGCCAACATCAATATTGTTGATGGTAACTTGCTTCGATTCAGGGATCAGTTTTAAATCTTCGAATTCGAAACTTGCTTCGCTTTTCGACTCAGAGAAAACACGTTTGCAAATTACATGAATTCTGGCAATAACTTCCTTTACCGAAAAAGGTTTTGCAACATAATCATCTGCTCCTGCCTCAAACCCTTGTAGTTTGTCGGTTTCACTTCCTTTAGCAGTGATAAACAAAATGGGTTTATCCTCTAAATCGGGGTTGCGACGAATTATTTTGGCCAATTCCAGACCTGAAATTTCTCCCATCATGATATCTAACAGGAAGAAATCGTATTTACTCAAGTCCAGTTTTAAAGCCTGTTCCGATGAAAAAGCTGTATCTACCTGAAAACCTTCTTGTTCGAGATTGTATTGCAGAATTTCACACAAATCCTCTTCATCATCGACTACTAATATCTTTAAATCCTTCATTTTTTGGAAATCTTTCCGGGTTTTTTTAAGGTTTAATTATAAATCGAGGTTTTAGGAAAATTCAATGATAATAGTAAGTTCTTTTTATTCTTCTTCAGATATGTCTTTGTGACGCAAGTCGATTCCCTGTTGGAAATAGATGGAAGCTTCGGCAATATTTGTTGCGTTATCGGCAACTCTCTCAATACTGCTTAAAATGTTTCCAAAGTTTAGTAAATTGTAAATGTCATTCTTATCAACACCTTCCGGCGTTTCTTTTTTCACCATTCGTTTCATTAAATCAGTTCTCATCTCATCTACAAACTCATCATTTTTAATGGTCCAAATGGCATATTCCACATCACTGTCTTCGAATGAGATTAATGATTTGCGTACCATTTTTTCACTGATCGACAACATGTTTAGAAGTGACTCACGATGTTTCTCAGGAATAAAAGGTGGCTCCATGTTTTCGATGTATCGCAATACATTGTTAAGCTGATCACCAATTCGCTCAATAAAGCCAATCATTCTGAAATAGGAAACCAGCAGACGCAATTCACTTGCCATAGGCTGCTGCAAACCCATTGTAAGAATAATATTGTCGCTCATTTTAATTTCAAGCTTGTCCAGTTTGTCCTCGTTAGACTTGAACCTTTCAACTCTTTTGGCATCGATGATATCCAGACCGTAAGAAACTACTTCATCCATAATTTCAAATTGCTCCTGAAGAATCAGTTTCATTTTACTGAAATCGGTATGCAGTTTATCGAATTTTTTATCTTTTTTAATTGACATTCTGTGTTTTGTTAAAGTGTTTGAAACGTAGTTTATTAAGCAATTGAAATCAACCAAATTTACCGGTTAGATATTCCTCTGTACGTTTGTCTCTTGGTGTGGTAAACATTTGTTTGGTCTTGCCATATTCTACCAATTCTCCCAGGTACATAAACATTGAATAATCGGAAATACGTGCAGCCTGCGACATATTGTGTGTTACCAGTACAATGGTAAAGTCTTTTTTCAGTTTCACCAGCAAATCTTCAATTTTCGAAGTGGCAATTGGATCCAGTGCGGAAGTTGGCTCGTCGAGCAAGATAATATCAGGCGTATATGCCAATGCACGGGCAATGCATAAACGCTGCTGCTGTCCACCCGAAAGGAAAGTTCCCCTGTTGTGCAGCGAATCTTTTACTTCATCCCAAAGTGCAACTTCGCGAAGCGATTTCTCCACTATTTCATCTTTTTCAGACCTTTTTAAACGAATCCCGTTCAGGTTAAATCCGGCAATTACATTGTCGTAAATGCTCATGGTTGGAAATGGGTTCGGACGCTGAAATACCATACCAATCTTTCTTCTCAATTGAATTGGATTTAGTTCGTAGATATTTTCATCGCCTAAATAAACACCACCTTTATTGTGCGTATTTGGATACAATTCGTGCATGCGGTTGATGGCTCTCAAAAGCGTACTTTTACCACATCCCGAAGGACCCATAATTGCTGTAATTTTATTCTTGGCAATCCCTGCCGAGACATTCTGTATCGCATACTTATCTCCACCATATGAAACTGACAAATCATCAATTTTTAATACTGGTGAATCGACTTTTTCAATAGGATTCTGTATCACGCTGTTCTCTTTATATTTTTCTTGCTCTTTAAGCATTTGCTCTTGTTTTAGTATTGTACTTTCCATTTTTTCGCGATGGCTTTAGCTGATAAATTCAGTACCAGGATTAATAGTAAGAGGAATAAGGAAGCACTCCATATCATATTTACCAGGTTAGGATCGTTGTAAAACTCCCAAACCAAAAGAGGTACGGCACTGGTAGGTTTCGTGATATCAGTATTTACAACCGTACTACCTAGCGCAGTAAGCATTAGAGGCGCTGTTTCTCCGGCAATTCTCGATATCCCTAAAATAACCCCTGTTAGTATTCCTGAAATTCCTGTTGGTAATATCACTTTTAAGATCACCTTGTGGTAAGGTACACCTAGCGATAATGCTGCTTCTTTTAATGTTCCAGGTATCATTTTTAGGGTTTCTTCGGTGGAACGGACAATGGAAGGCAACATCATAATTGAAAGTGCAACACTACCCGCCAAAGCAGAGAAACCATTGGTTACCGGTTTTACAATCCAGATGTAACCGATCACACCCAATACGATAGATGGAACACCTTGTAGCATGTCGACAATAAATCGTACCAGGCCGGCAAATTTACCTTCCGCATTTTCGGCAAGATAAGTACCACAAATTATCCCAATCGGAATGGCAATAAGCGAGGCCAAACCTACAATAATTAAAGTACCAATAATCCCATTTGCAATACCACCCGGAATAATTTCGTTGTTGGCATTTGCAATCATTGCCTGCATGGTGTCAGGAGCTTCTTCGAAGAAAAAGCTGATATTAAACTGGCGGTATCCTTTTACTGCCAATTGATATAAAATCAGGAACAAAGGAACACCTGAAAGAAAGGCAAGGAAAATCATTACATTGGTAAAGATCTTGTCCTTTAACAAGCGTTGTTTCAGTTTCCTGTCTGAGATTTCTGTAGAAATATTCATTTCAAATATATAATTGCGGCTAAGCCGACAGTTTCTTCATAATTAACTTACCAAGGTAATTTACGATCCCTGTGATGACAAATAGGATTAAACCGATTTCAATCAGTGCGGTTAATTTTAGTCCTTCAGCCTCACCAAACTGGTTCGCAATTAAACTGGCCATGGTATTCCCCAAATCGAAAATGCCTGTAGGGATTTCGTTGGAGTTACCAATCAGCATGGTTACAGCCATGGTTTCGCCAATTGCTCTACCTAAAGCAAGAATGTAACCTGCAAAAATTCCCGAACCTGCGTTGGGAACAATAACGTTTCTAACCACCTCGTAACGAGTGGCTCCTAGCGAATAAGCAGCTTCTTTTAAACTGCCTGGTACCATAGAGATTACCTCCGCACCAAGAGAAGAAGCATAAGGAATAATCATGATTGCCAGGATTACCGATGAAGTGAAGATTCCAAAACCCTGGGCATTTAGCCCCAACTCGGCAACCAATGGTTTCAAAGTATAAAAGCCCCATAAACCATATACTACAGATGGAATTCCGGCCAATAGATCTACCACCGATCTAAGGAAGGATGGCAATACTCCATCTTTAAAATATTCACCCAAAAACAATGAAATTGAAAAGGCGAATGGAAATGTAATAATCAATGCCAAAATGGAAGTTAGAAGTGTACCGATAATAAATGGCAATGCACCATAATTCTCGCGTCCTTCAGAAGGATCCCAATCAGCAGAATATAAAAATCCAAACCCAAATTCTTTAAAAGAGGGGATGGATCCGACAAAAAGTGTGGCAACAATTCCTACAGCAATAAGCACCATAAGAACTCCACTGCCAACCAATAAGTATCTGAAAATTTTTTCGCTGTTCATAAGATTTGAACGATTCTGTGTAAAGGAAATAACGAGCTTGTTTCAATTAGTTTTGGAGAACTTGTTCTGATAAATGTGAGTCAGGAAACAAGCTCGTTATCTATATTTTATAAGTTAGATTATAACTTTATTGCTTTTCCGTTGTAAGTAACCTTACCAAGAACAGCTTTTGCTTTTTCAACTGCAGCATCCGGAAGTGGAGCATAGTGAACTTTAGTTGTCTCTTTTTGAGCATCAGCACTAACCACCCAGTCAATTAGTTTAATGGTTTGAGTTGCCTGATCTAAACTTCTGTCGTTATAGTTTTGCTCTTTGTAAATCACCAACCAAGTAAAGCTTGATAGAGGATAACCATCAGCAGCATCGGTGTTTGTTAGGCTTACGCGAGTATCAGCTGGCATTTCACCTTTAGCAGCAGCACTAATACTTTCGGTTGATGGAAGAATGTAGTTACCAGCCTGGTTTTTGATTTGAGCCATTTGGATTCCCATAGAGAATGCATATTCAGAACCAATGTAACCAATAGCACCTTCGGTTTGACTAATTGTACCGGCAACACCTGGATTCCCTTTAGCACCAATACCAACAGGCCATTTTAGAGCTTTACCTTTTCCAACTTTTTCTTCCCACTCTTTACTGATTTTGCTCATATAGTCGCTGAAAATGAAAGTTGTACCAGATCCATCTGAACGGTAAACAACAGTAATTTCCATATCTGGTAATGTTACACCAGGGTTAACTTCTGCAATTTTAGCATCGTTCCAATTGGTAATCTTACCCATGAAAACACCTTCCATTAATTCAGGAGTAAACTTCAATTCTGGCTTTCCTGGTAGGTTATAAGCAGCAACTACAGCACCCAAACAAGTAGGAACGTGAAGAACTTCAGCTGGCATGCTAGCCAATTTCTTGTCGTTAAGAAATGCATCACTAGCACCGAAATCTACAATTTTATCAGTGATACTTCTTACACCACCACCTGAACCGATAGCACCGTAAGTAACAAGAATGCCTTGTTCTTTCGTGTAAGACTTGAAAATTTTGTTGTAAAAAGGGTATGGGAAAGTAGCACCTGCACCTGTAATTGTTTTAGCTTTTTTGTTGTTGGCAGCTTTGTCTTTACCTGCGTTTCCACAACTTGCCATTAAAGCAAGTGCGATAATAGCAGCAAAAAGCAATTGAAATTTTTTCATTCTGGTTTAAATTTTAGTTTAAAAAACGATTGTTTTTAGAATTTTTATTTTTAAAAATCTTTAAGTCGATACATTACATAGTGTGAAATTGATGTAACTTGTATCTTTTCACACTGCAATGTTAGAATACTAATGTTACAGGAATATTACAGCAATGTTAAAAAATCGTTACTTGTTGTAAGTGTCAGAAAATCAAGGATAAAAACTTGATAAAATATTTCTAAAACTGAAATTTTTCGTGAATTTCAGTTCGTATTTACAAGTATTATTACCGATAAATATTGATATCAAGCATGAAAGAAGATTTACAAAAAGTTGCTGAGATCATTTCCAATTCAAAATCGATGATTGCTTTTACCGGGGCGGGTATTTCGGTTGAAAGTGGAATTCCACCATTTCGTGGACCAGATGGATTGTGGAGCCGATGTGATCCGAAATGCCTGGATCTTGATTATTTTCATCTCAACCCAAAAGATTCGTGGCTAGCCATTAAATCGATATTCTACGACTTTTTTGGCGAAGCAAAATACAATGGCGCTCATAAAGTGCTGGCAAACTTCGAGGAAAAAGGTCTGCTAAAGGCTGTGGTTACTCAGAATATCGATAACCTGCACCAGGAAGCTGGTTCGAAAACGGTTTATGAATTTCATGGAAATTCGCAAAAGCTGGTGTGTTTGCAGTGTGGCAAAAACTATGTGCCTTCCGAAGTAAACCTGGATGAATTACCTCCAAAATGTGTGAACGATAAGAAAATTTTGAAGCCCGATTTTGTTTTTTTTGGAGAGGGAATTCCTGAAACTGCCTATCGAAAATCTTTACAGGCCGCCAGAAATGCCGATGTTGTATTGGTAATTGGAACCACCGGAGAGGTAATGCCCGCAGCCACGATTCCTACAGAAGCGAAACGAAATGGGGCAGTGGTTATCGAAATCAATACCGAAGAATCGAACTACACCGAATCAATTACTGATTTTTTTCTTCAAGGAAAAGCCAGTGAAATTTTAATGGAGATTGATGAATTGATTTCGTAATAGTGCTCTTGTAAGCTGTTGTATTTCTGGCTTCTAGTTCGAACTTATTTTGCTTTGTTTAAGATGATGCGAAGGCTTGGATTTTTTATGAGACATAAACAAAAGCAGATATCGTCGAAAATATTTTATATTTGTTAGCGATTTTGGTGATTGTGCTTTGTTGCCAACACGAAAATCATCCTCAATTAAGAATATATTTTTAATAAAAATAGAATTTCACATGAAGTTATTAGAAGGAAAAACAGCGATTGTTACCGGTGCTTCTCGCGGTATTGGTAAAGCGGTTGCAATTGAATTTGCAAAACAAGGTTGTAATGTTGCTTTTACTGATTTGTTCTACAACGAACAAGCAATGGAAACTGAAAAAGAAATTGCTGAATTCGGAGTTAAAGTAAAAGGATATGCCTCTGACGCAAGTAACTTTGCAGATACAGATAAAGTAGTTGCTGAAATTGTTAAGGAATTTGGTGCAATTGATATCTTGGTTAACAATGCTGGTATCACTCAGGATACTTTATTAATGCGTATGACTGAAGAGCAGTGGGATGCAGTAATCAACGTAAACTTGAAATCTGTTTTTAACTTTACCAAAGCAGCTCAAAGAACCATGTTAAAGCAACGTAGCGGTTCTATCATCAACATGAGTTCAGTTGTTGGTGTTAGTGGTAACGCTGGTCAGGCTAACTATTCAGCTTCAAAAGCTGGTATCATTGGTTTCACCAAGTCGGTTGCAAAAGAATTGGGATCAAGAGGTATCCGTTCTAATGCAATTGCTCCAGGTTTTATTATTACCGAAATGACTGGTAAATTACCTGAAGATGTAGTGAAAGAGTGGGCAGGAAAGATTCCATTGAAACGTGGTGGTACTCCTGAAGAAATCGCTCAAACTTGTGTTTACTTGGGATCTGATTTGTCATCGTACGTAACAGGTCAAACACTTCACGTTTGTGGTGGTATGAACATGTAAGAACACTTGCATTTAAGATATGAGCCATCTCTTCTGAGATGGCTTTTTTTTGCTCGATACTTTCTTATTACAATTCACTACATCCATTCTACAGTTGATGTCAATTTGTTTTTTTCTTGTACTCTTTATTCGGAATATTGTATCGTAGAATAATAACAATTCAGTCATGAGGATAATATACAAGCATATGAAAAAACATCTACAATTTTTACTAAGCCTGGTAGCGATCGTAATGTTGTCGACATTATCGTGTACCGCTGGCAATGGTGATTGGGACATCGTAATTACCAAAAACAACAATTGGCGAGTTGAGAACATTAAAATCTCGACCAATGGAGATATTGAATTCAACGATAACTATACCGATATTGTTGCAATGTCTGACGATGCATACATTAAAATTAGCATGGTTAGCTTTGGTATGAGACGCAAACTCTACATCAGGTCTGATGAGGGTAGAATTAACTACCGCTATTTTGAAGGAAGCAAAGAGGTCGATTTCGAACCCAAAGGAAGAGCCTGGATGAAGAAAATGCTTCCGGATATCGTAAGAAATTCTGGTTTGGACCTTGAAAACAGGGTGAACAAAACCTATAAAAAATCGGGTGTAACTGGCTTTTTGAAAGAGCTGGAAGAAACCGAAAGCGATTACTACCGCTCGCGCATGGTAAAATACTTGTTGAAGAACAATACCCTAAGCAAGAATGAACTACGAAGCCTGATTCGTGAGTTTCCATACCGAATCAATTCTGATTACGAACTGTCGCAGATTTACAAAAAATACAATCCGGTATTTATTAAAGATCCCGAGATATCAGCAGAGTTTTTTAACAGTTTGGAAGAAATATCTTCGAGCTATGAGTTGTCGCAGATTTTAAAATCGGTATACAAACTAAATGAGCTAAACGAAGAAAACTTCACTCATTTTATCGAAGCCATGAGCGACATGAGTTCATCTTACGAGAAATCGAATATCATGAAACTGGCTTTGGCCGATGATAAACTAACAGAAAAGCAATTAAATGCATTGTTAGATGAGGTCGAAGAGTTGTCATCGAGCTACGAAAAATCGCAAATTATCAAATCATTGATTAAAGAAAAAGGTTTGTCGACGGGCAATGTAGATAAAATTATCGAGTTAACTGAGTCTGTATCATCCGACTATGAAATGGGACAAATCATTAACTCCATGATTCGCGAAGAGATGATTGACCAATCGAACTTAAATGAATTTACTGCACTTCTGGATAATGTAAGTTCCGATTATACTTACAAAGGAATTTTAAGTCAGCTTGTGGATTACGAAGGTTTGGGTAGCGAGCGATTCGATTTCTTACTAGAAGCTTCCGACGACATCTCATCGAGTTATGAATTGAGCCAGTTTTACAAAACACTTTTGCTAAGAGGTAATTTGACCAAAAAGCAGCATTTGAAACTGATCGAAAAATCGAAGAACATCACGTCTAATTACGAATTGGCAAGATTTCTGACCATGGCAAGTCAAAAAATGGATGTGGAAGATGATGAAATTCGTGATGCCCTGATTGATGCAACCCAGGAAATCAGCTCTGAATATGAGTATGGCAAAGTGATGAAAGCCATCTACTCTCGAAACAGACCGAACAGATAAAAAACCTACAATTCGATTTATCGGGTGAAAATCCCGATAGGTCGAATAAATATGAATTGATTATCATTCAAAAAGATCAATGCCGTATCTTTAATTGAAAATTCAGAGAAACTCGTACAAAGTGAATAAAAATCTCCGTTTTATCATCATCAGTCCTATACTTGGAATGCTTTGTTATATGCTGGCGTTTTATAGTTATGTAGGAGAATTGCCAGGCTTTGAATACAAGCTAACCGGATACCTTCCAAGTGCTGTTTTTGGACTATGGGCAGGTGTATCTACACTTTTGGTAGGCAAATATTTGAATCAATTGGTGAGCTGGAAACAGCGCCATACCATTCGTTTTCTCATTCAGTGTTCTGCCTTGTATGTTATTGGCTTGATCCTGATAGCCATCTATTCTGAAATGTTTTTGATTTCGCTTCGCGGAGATCTAAGCTATTCACAGTTTTGGTTGATTTATAACGATGAAATATTTAAAACACTTTTAATTCTGTTCCTGGTAGTATTGGTATATTGTATCATCGATTTTATGATCTATTCCTTCACCCAGATGCGAGAAGAGGAAATCCGATCGGTAGAATTGATGAGCAATCAGCTGAATTTACAATTCGAGGCTTTAAAATCTCAATTGAATCCCCATTTTCTTTTTAATTCACTGAATACAATCTCCTCATTGTTGTATAAGGATAAAGAAGTGGCCGAGAAATTTATTCGAATGTTTGCCGAAAGCTATCGATTTATTTTCAAGCAGAACAACAGGCCATTGATCCCTCTGCAGAAGGAATTGGATTTTGTTCAATCGTACAACTACTTATTGCAGGTAAGATTTCAGGAAGCCTACGAGTTGAAGATTAATATTCCGGAGAATGCAATGGAGTCTTACGTTCCGCCACTTTCGGTTCAAATGCTTGTGGAAAATGCCATCAAACACAACCTCATTTCGCAAACCTCACCCTTATCGGTAGATATCGAGATCGATAACAATTACCTTTGTGTAAAGAACAATATCAACCCATTGCGAGAACAGCCTGAATCCTTTCAGATTGGGATTGAAAATATCAGAAAAAGATATTCTTTCTTTACCAACGACAGTATTTTGCTGGATAAGAATGAGCATTTTAAGGTAAGTCTGCCTTTGATTTTACAATCTGTGAGTAACTAATTTGTTAGACCTTGCACCTATGAAAGCCAATTATTTAAATAACAATATATACCGCCTGCTTGCCCCACCAATCGTGGCCATACTGGTATATCTTTTAATGCTTTTGATTTTCGACCGTTTGTCCGAAATCAGTAATAACTTTAGTCCTGAAGAATTAATATTCCTGGTTTTTGTAACTGCATGCTTGTTTGAATCCTACCGATTTTGGTTGATCAAAACAGAAAAAATAAAAGCATTGGCAAAAAATAAACTGCTGAAGTATTCGGTGGTTTATACAGGAAGTTTTTTGATTACGATTGGCCTGATCTATTTCTTATTTGCAGTCTATTTTAAACTTGTAATTGGAATTAACGAATTCTCGGCTGAATTAGTTTCCTTCCTCATTATATTTATTTTGGTAGGAATTCTATTCCATCTCTTTTATTTGAGCATTCGATTTTTAGACAGGCAAAACTCTCTGCTTCTCGAGAAGGAAGAAATGAACAGAAAAAGCATTGAGTTCGAGCTGGAAGTTTTTAAAAACAAATTGAATCCTGATTTTTTGTACGAATCGCTCGAGAGTGTTATCAGCTTAATTCGAAAAGATGATGTGGAGCATGCCGAGCAGTATATCGATCATTTGGCCTTGTTTTACAGAAGAATATTGGGGAATCGTTACTCCGAAATTATTAGCCTTGAAGAGGAAAAGCTGAAAATTGATGAGTACATAAAACTCAGAAACTACCATTATTCAGACAATTTAATTGTAAATTGGAACCTGGATGAATTGAACAAGGTAAATGTTGTTCCCAATATGATTTTACAAACGGTACAACTCATTGAATATGGGCAACAGGTAGATATCAATACAGAATTGAAAATTGAAATCAGCCAGGATGAAGGGGATTTGATTTTTGAATTTCTTTCGTCGGAAAGGTTGACTCCTCTGCCGAAATTTAAGAAGCTAAAGGAGGCCATACAGAAGGCATTAAGCTTTTATACCAATAAATCTTTCGTTTGGGAACGAGTTGGCCAAAGCATTAAGGTTTCGATTCCTAAAATTAATTTAGAAGACTAACAAATACCAGATACACTGCACCACAAAATGAAGGTTATAATAATTGAAGATGAAGTTTTAGCAGCTGATAAGTTGGAAAGACTATTGCATAAATACGATCCGCAAATTCAGGTAATCGATCGATTTGAATCCATTACAGAATCGTCTATATGGCTGGGAAACCCCGAAAATGTAGCAGATCTGATTTTTCTGGATATTCATTTGGTGGATGGATTGAGCTTTGAAATCTTCAATAGGGTACAGGTAAAAACCCCAATTATTTTTACCACCGCCTATAACGAATATGCTCTAAATGCCTTTAAACTAAACAGTGTAGATTACCTTTTAAAGCCAGTTACTTTCGATAATTTGTACGATGCCTTGAAGAAATATGAGAGCATGAAGGAATCTTTTGGAGCAAAATCCATAAAGAGTATCGAAGAATTGAGCGAGGCATTGGCCAATATCCAAAAGGATTATAAAACCCGTTTTATGGTGAAAGTGGGAGAAAAGCTGAAATCGTTCAAAGCGGATGATACCGAATTGTTTTACGCCGAAGGGCGTGATGTTTTTATTTTATTGAGCGATGGCAAAAGATATATCATCGACTACAAAATGGAAGAGTTACAGGATTTGCTCGACCCAAAACAGTTTTATCGCATCAGTCGTTCCTTTATTGTAAATATCAATGCCATTAATGATGTGCTTGTACATTCGAATTCTCGTTTAAAGGTGGTTTTAAAAACAGATTGCGAACGAGAACTAATTGTGAGCAGAGAGAAGGTTAACAATTTCAAGAATTGGTTTAGCGGCAGTTGATTAAAACTGACGGATAATCAATTGTTTTCTTTTGTGGATAATTGTTCCCAATATCCAACCCCAAATTAGGTAGCATAAGAGGTAATAACCGGTGCCAATAAATTGTACACCGGTAAGCATGCCGATCAGTACAAGAAATAAACCAGTAGTTCCGCCAAGCAGAACACCTTTGCCGGCACTAAGTTGGTTCACACCAAAGCCAAGGAGCAGAGCTGTAGCAAAAGAGCCCAGGAATAAACATGTCCAATCGATCATGAGTATTTGATGGCGAAAGCTTGTCCATGGAATTGCCAGTTCCTCTGCCAGGTAATTGGTAAAGACAAATCCATAGAGAAGGCTGGTTAGAATAGCACTTGCCACAGCTCCTCCAATAATTATTCGTATCATTTTTTTCTTTTTCATGCCTGTTTCAATTGCATCTTATTTAAATGATTCAAAACGGTAAGCCTTCGCCTTTTCATTTACGATAACTCCCAAAACCCTCTCTTTAGGGTGTAGCCTGTCATCGGAAAAGTTAAGCGGAAAATTGACTGTAAGACTTGTTGGGTAACTGCCGTAAGGATTGATATTATAACTTCTGTTGAAACCGGTATCGGTTGATAACATTCTATTGGATGTGGATATTCTTGACCATGTTTCGATAGAGGTCTCCAGTACAAACAAATTATCTGTTTTACTACTGCTTAGCTCTCCTTGTACACACATCTGAAGCATTTGACTCCAATTCGAAGAGGTTTTGCGATCGTAAGGAACCACATTGCTATTGTATAAAAAACCTGAAACACCAAAGGTTGTGACTTCTCCATCGATAAACCTGTTCCAAACTGTTGCTGTACCCGTAAGCGGACAGAATACCACAGAATAGTAACTCTCATTAATTTCGTCGTTTACAATTTCATGCCAGTTTAAAATGGCATGTGGATAAGATTTGTATTGATTATCGATGCAAACACCAATAACCAATGCCTTTTCACCGATGGAATTGATAAAGCTATCGTCTTTAGGGTTGGTGTATTGGGGTGAATCGATGGCAGGAATTGCATCCCGTAAGGCTCCCACATAAACTTCTTCTCGTGGAATTAACCAGTCTTGGCTGCCGTTAACCGATTCTCCCTGATTCTGAACCGGCAGATTACTATCAAAGATATCCAGGCCCGGAAAAAATGCCCCCCAGGAAAACCAGTAGCCCATGTAGGCATTCATAGGAGTAAGCTGCTTGCCTTCATTAATCCCATCTATGGCAGTTCCAAATATATTATACCTGCTGCCCATATCATCTTCCATAATTACTGGTAGTTCTCCGTCGATAACAGTAAAACTTAGGCTTTCACCTTCTAATTCTGAGTGAAAAGCCACCATAAAATTCCATCCTTCAGATCCGATTACCACAAAATTTTCTCCTTCGAAACTATCAGTAATAAGGTTGATTGAATAGGATGATGGATCGCTTGGAGGTGTATCATTGTTTGGAGGTGAATCGGAAATATCATCACTGGAACTGCTACATGAAAGCATGAACAGAACAAGTAATATACCCAATTTACTAATGATTGTTTTCATCGTATTTATTTTAAGTTGATTGTATAATTTAGCCCGATATTCGCACGGTATGAAGTAACCAGTTGCGTGCCTGTTACATCGGTATGAATTGGCATTTCGAAATTTGCATGTAGTTTTACTTTTGGAGAGACTTGCAAATCCAGATTAGGCACCAAATACATCCATGTTCCGCCCGTATTAGGGAAATTGCTACCATTGTTTTCATCCTGCTGTGTATGTCTTAATTTGTATTGGAGTCCTGCATTTAGGATTTTATTTCCTATCACGAAACTATCCGACAGGCCCAGGTTTACAATTGTTTCGTTTCCGAATCGATATTCCTGGCCGCCATTGTACCTGCCAACTTCAAAACTATATCGGTAGCTTAAAAGGGAATGTAGGCTAAGTGTAGGTCGAAACAGGCCGAAATGGGAATAAGATAAGGCACCTATGCCATCCCACGAGCCGGTACCAGGTTGTAAATCGGGCGGTAAAAGCAAGCCAAACTCACTATCGCGTTTGTAAACTGTTCCTGTCGGAAACTTGGGACCTGCAGCAAGTAAAACCTGGTGTTTTTTACTATTATGCAGGGTATACTGCCCCAGTAGTACAATATCGCCAATTCCATTTGCCGATTGTTTTGTATTTCCTACACTGGAAAAAACGGTTTGTTCCTGCCATACGTAAGGAAGAATTGAGGTGATGGTCCACTTTTTTGAAAGTGGATAAGAAATTCTAAGCAGTGCACTTCGTGTAATTCTTTCCCGATTGGAATCATCTAATCGATTGCTGCCGGCATATAATTGATCCAGTTTGTTATAATCGTAGGAAAGATCAATAATCAAAGCATTTTCGGTATAGGATTTTATACCGAGATTGCTTGACAAAGGAGCACCACCAGTACAGCAAGCCTGCGAAAAGGCTGGATTATTTGTTCGAAGGTTGCTTACAATGCATAGAACAACCAAACTAAGAAGGTATTTATTCATGATATCTCTATTTCTAAGATGAAATTACAAACAGGCCAAGGATAAAATTGTCAGCAGGATGACAGAAAAGCATTTTCGATGTAAATCATATTGCTAATCATATTTGAATTATTCATTAAATAGATTAAATTTAAATAAGAAATTAAACCTTTAAAAATTTATTAGTTGTTATGAAACAAATATTGAAAGTATCAGGTTTAGGACTCATCCTAACATTATTTTTAGTTGTAGGTAATGTAAAGAATACCTATGCACATTGCGAAATACCTTGTGGCATTTATGCCGATTCTGTTCGTGTTGCATTAATGAGTGAACACATTACTACCATTGAAAAAAGCATGAAGATGATTGTAGAATTATCGTCTGAGGAAAATGTAAACTTCAATCAATTGGTACGCTGGGTAAACAATAAGGAAGAACATGCAAAGAAGATTCAGGATATTGCAACTCAGTATTTTATGTTTCAGCGAGTGAAAGTAACCGATGACGCTGAAAAGATGAAAAAGAATCAGAAGTTATTAGCAGTTCTGCATCAGATTTGTGTATATGCCATGAAAGCAAAACAAACTACCGACTTGAAATACATTAAGAAGCTAAACAGTGCGGTTCACGATTTTTCTCACCTGTATTTTGGTCCGGGAAAACATCACCACCATCATTAAAATACAAAACACAGCCCTTTCATATCATTATGGAAGGGCTTATATCAAAATCAAAAAACACAAAAACATGAGTAACTCAATTTGGTGTTTCGAAAATGTAAACCTGTTTCGAATCCTCTGTCCACATCGATTAAAAGAGTATCAAAAAGATCATTTTGAGGGATTTAAAAAAGGAGATGTAATCTATTTTCCTGATGATGCTTCCAAATCGATCTTTATGGTGAGTAAGGGGAAGGTAAAAATTGTTTCGTATAGCGAAGAGGGCGAAGAGATTGTGAAGGCTATTCTTGGGAAAGGTGAAATTTTTGGAGAGAAAGCCTTATTGGGAGAAGAGAAAAGAGACGATTATGCCGTAGCCTGTACAGAACCTACCGAATTATGTCCGATGAAACTTCCGGATATGTACACTTTAATGCGAGAAAATGAAAAGTTTGGTTTGTCGATCTATAAGCTCATAGGATTGCGCATTAAGAAAATGGAAAGAAGGTTTGAGGCTTTGTTGCACAAAGATGTAAAAACCCGTTTGTGCGAATTCCTAAAAGAAATGGCCGATGAAAATGGGATTGAGAGTGGTTCTGAGGTGATTGTAAATCACTTCCTGACACAAAAAGATTTTGCTGATTTAATAGGGACTAAGCGTGAAACCGTTACCAGGCTGTTTAATGAATTAAAGCAGGATGGAGTGATTAACTACTCAAGAAAAGAAATCCGCATTCGCGAGATGGAAAATTTGTAAAAAAATCTTAAAACCATCACTAATGTGATGCAGCTTACATTTTTTGGATTTGTAGTAAGGTACATTTACACTAAAGTATTAATCCAAAAAATGTTTGTTATGAGAAATTTACTATTATTTGCAGCAGTTAGCTTATTTGTTTTTTCTGCCTGCGACGACGACGATGATGTTTTGGTTCAAGATAGACTAAGTCTAAATATTTCTGGTTTAGAGGATTTAGGAGATGATTACGCGTATGAAGGATGGCTGATTGTAAATGGAAAAGCTGTTTCTGCAGGTATATTTAATGTTGATGGATCGGGCGCTTTATCGCAAAACTCATTTGCTATTGATTCTGATGATTTGGCAAATGCATCGGCCTATGTTTTGACCATTGAACCAAGTCCTGACAGTGATCCTGGACCATCGAGTGTTCATATTCTGGCAGGTGATTTTTCCGGAAATCAGGCGAACCTATCAGTAGGGCATTCATCAGCTATTGGCTCAGATTTTTCCACTTCAACCGGAAGTTACATTTTAGCAACACCTACCGATGGTGCCGACACGAACGAAAACAGTGGTGTTTGGTGGCTTGATCCTTCGGCAGGACCTGGTGCTGCTTTAAACTTACCAAACCTACCAGCAGGCTGGAAATATGAAGGTTGGGCAGTGATTGATGGTGTTCCTGTTACAACAGGAAAATTTACCTCTCTTGATAGTGCTGACGAAAGTGCTGCATTTAGTGGAAGCCAGGCAGGACCTCCTTTCCCAGGTGAAGATTTTCTGATGAACGCACCTTCAGGATTAACATTTCCAACAGATTTGGCAGGAGCAACGGTTGTGATATCTGTAGAACCAGAACCAGATAATAGTGCCGCTCCGTTCTTGTTAAAACCTTTGGTGGGAATGGTACCAAGCGATGCTGCAGATCATACTCTATATGATATGAGCAATAACGCTCAAGCAACAAATCCTACAGGAAGCGTAACAAGATAAAGCAACATGTAAAAAGAATATAAATCAGAACAATAAGCTCACATAGGGCTTATTGTTTTTTTATGCTTTCGAGTGAAAGGTAAGCGCCAAAAATTCTGTTTTGTGTGAAACTCACCAAAGGAAGGTATCCTTCATGCCATTTTCCATCCTTTATTTTAAAAGGATGTTTATCACTCATCGATTTATGGAACTGGTCGAAAGTTGATTTAGGCTGAAAATGCACCTTGAATACTCCCTTGCTTTCAGGGTGCAGGTATTGATCGAAAATCAGGGCAAGCGTTCCCATATTGTAACGTAGATTAATTTCCAGGCAAGGCTGTATTCTCATTTTCTGATCCTGATCGAGGAACAACATACAGTCAACTCCCAAATAGCCACAGTAATTTTTTGCAAGATCGCTGCCTAAGACCTCTTTTATACCATCTGCCAATTCTTGCATGTCTTTTTTGGGCAGATATTTTTGCATTTCTTCGGGCATGCCTCCCAAAATATTGCTATCGTACTGCCCATTACTATTGGTCGAAAAGAAACCATTGCCCAAAAAATCTATTTTACCATTTTCATGGATATAATACTGCAATGAAAAATCGAATTGCTTGTTTAGCAAAGGCTCTACCATCAAATATCCCTGCAAGTCCAGTGTTCCTTTAATCCATTGTACAATGGAATCGTTCAAATGCGATTGGCGCAATACCTGTAAGCCTCTTCCCGAAGAGCTCCAGGGAGCTTTAATTACAATTTGCTTCCAGGCAGATATCAGTTCTTCAACATGGGAAACAGATGTGCATATTTTCGCTGTATCTTGCTTATCGATATACTTGTCTTGTCTCGAATTATCAAGAAAAGTATGTAAGATTTCCAATGCCTTTTTGCGGCTGTATAAGTCTTTGTGTTCTTTCTTCCAATTGGAGTTCGCACGATTACTAAAAGCTGGCGAGCAAGCGCTTTTTAATTCATTAAAAATGTGATGAATTCTTGGACTCCACCCCCAGGGTTCAAGGCTTTCCTTATTTAGGCTGATAAAATCCTTATCTCGAAGCGATGCTTCAAATTTCCTAAATGCAGGTATGGACAGGCCAGTTTTTTGTATGCTAGCAATAAATTCCTGATCAGGAATGCGATCAACCAATACAATATCCTTCTCTTTGGCAAAATACATGGGCAGTACATCCAGGTCTTTCTCGAATTGGGAAAGCATTTTATTAGGCATATAACTTACCGTGCCATTGGCAATGGCAATTTCGCAAGTAGGATTGTATACAAATATTTTGGGATCTTTGCTGCTGCTCATCATTCAAAAACTCAAAGGTAATGAGGCAAAAGTAGGTGAAATCGATATATATTTGCTATTCATTAATCACTTTTCTAAAAATTACTTTATGATATTTCCCAAAGCTTTGGTTCATGGCAAATTAATTAGACGATACAAACGCTTTTTAACCGATATGGAATTGGATAATGGTGAAATTGTGGTTGCTCATACCTCAAATTCGGGTAGTATGAAGTCTTGTTTAGAGGAAGGTGCCGAGGTATACCTCACTCATGTAGACGATCCCAAACGCAAAACCAAATATACCTGGGAGATGATTAAAATTGGTGGCAATTGGGTAGGAATTAATACGGCTGTACCCAACCTATTGGTGTATGAAGCAGTTAAGCAACAGGAAATTGAAAGTTTAAAGGGATATACTCATGTAAAGAGAGAAGTGAAGTTTGAAGACAGTAGATTTGATGTGTTTGCAAGCAACGAAACAGAAGAGTGCTTTATTGAGGTAAAGAATGTAAGCTTAAAAGATGGTAAATATGCACGTTTCCCTGATGCGGTAACTACAAGGGGAAAGAAGCACCTCGAAACCTTAATAAGAGTGAAAAAGGAGGGAAAGAGAGCTGTAATGGTGTATGTAATACAACGCAATGATGTTGACATTTTTACACCTGCATTCGATATTGATCCTGATTATGCCGCAAGTTTAAAACAGGCTTATGAAAATGGGGTAGAGATTTACCCCATACGTGCTCTTGTTGGGCCTGAGAAAATAGAATTGGCTGATATTTTGCCTTTTGAATTAAGCCAGTAATCAGTGAGCAATTATCAATTAACAATTATCAATTAACAATTATCAATACCTGTAAACAGTTAACTCTTGAAAGTAAGTGCGTAGCGAGCACCGATTAATTGTTTAAAAGCTCAATGGCTTTTTCAAGGATTAAATCTTTACCTTCTTCAATAGATTGCTGGGTATTTGTTACAGCAAAATCCGGAGCAATGCCCTTGTCTTCAATATATTCATAATCTGCAGTAACTGCCTGCCAGCTTGAAATGTAATATTTCCATCCATTTGAAAGGCTAAACTCTTTTGGATTTCCTGTGGCTCCCCTGGTGGTATCCCCAACAATGGTAACATTTGGCAAAACACTCATCATGGCGGTAAAGGCTTCGGCTGAGCTTACTACAAATCTGTTTGTTAAAACAATAATGGGCCTGGTAAAACCAATTGGGTTATTGGGTACCAGTTTTCTTTCCTGCCAGGCCTGAAAATCGTCGTGATTGGGGCCATTTCTAAATCTACAATATTCAAATACTCTTTCTTCTACACTAAGTCTGTTCACAAACTGTTTGGCAATATTGTCATTTCCCCCGGAATTATCTCTTATGTCCAGAACTAATGCCTGGTAATCATTTAGTTTTGATAAAATATTATTGAGGTAATCAAAATTTCCGTTATTGCTTAAATTGAAAAAACGCAAATAGGCATAGTCTGAATTTTGGATTTCGCCAAAAGCAATGTTTTTGTTGCTATATATAAGCTTTGATAGATATTTTCCAGCATTTTCAGGTGAATTTCTTGTGAATTGATCGTCATTGTTGTACTGGTATCTATGATCACCCGCATAAAATCTTACATGCAAATCTTTAAGTTCAAGGCTCATGTTGGCAATAATCTTTTCCAGTTCATCCAAACTGGTTTCTCCATTTACCACCATAGGTCTGTACTTGTCGTAGCAGGCGTCCCAATCCACACCTTTCAATTCAAAATAGGAGTAGGTCCGATCGAAATCCTGCCATACCTGGTCGAACATTAATTCAATACCTTCTGATTCTGTATGGCTTTTTTCGCAAGAATTAAATAGAAAGAACAATAGAATGATAGGTAGTAAGTTTTTCATGGTAAGGTATAAGTTTTGTTGATAGGATAGCTTATGTTTTGTAAGTGTAAATATAACATAAATAACAATGGAATTATTAAATATGCTTACAAAGAGGTCTCATATTATAAATTGAGACTAGTTTTTTTATTTTTGCAGAAAATAGAATTGATATGAACGAAATGGCAAAAGAGGAATTGGCAAAGTATCGCCAGTTAAGAGATGAGGTAAGTGAACTAAGTGAAAAACTGGCAAATTTGCACAATGAGCATATGGCCTGTAAAAAAGGATGTTCGGAATGCTGCATGAATTTCCAGGTTTTACCGGTTGAATATTTTTCAATTCTGGACGAGTTAAAGCAAAATCCTCCTGCAAGTTACAGGGAACTGGATGAGGATGCCGAGGAGTGCAATTTCCTGATTGATGATTTGTGTCAGATCTATGCATCGCGTCCGTTTATTTGTAGAACTCATGGTTTGCCATTATTGTATATGAACCAGGAGGGCGATGCATGGGAATTATCGGCTTGTCCGTTTAATTTTACTGAGTTTGACGATTTTCATGCCGAAAATACTTACCCACAGGATACCTACAACAGCAAAATTTTCATGATTAACCAAGAGTTTATAAAGCATTATGAATTGGAAAAATTCGGCGAGTTCGATTTGATTCCAATCAACAGATTGGTACACGATTTGAAGAAATAAGAATAGTTTACAAGTAAAAGTGCGTAAAGCGATCACCCTATAAGGTATTCTTTACGCACTTTATTTTATATTTTAAGAGGCACGAAGTTCCTCCATATCGGCAATGGTTTCTTTTAGTTTTCTAAAGATATTGCCATAAATCAGTTTGATATCAAACAAGTATATTTTATCGCTGAAAAGAAAAACCAGTGCCAGGAAAACAAGCATTGGAGTGATATAGTAAATGGGCAAGCCAAATAATAATACCGTGTCCGGATCATTCATGATTTTATCAATGGTTCTCTCTCTTAGAAAAGGACTCATATCAGCGTAAAGCGTACCTAAAATAATGGCCAGGAAAAGCAGTGGATATAAAAACCTAAAGATTTTCATGTACTGCGATATGGCATTGTTTAACCAGGCATCAAAGGACTTTAGGTAATCGTAACTGCTGAGCGATACGTCTAGCTCTTCCAACTTATCGTTTTGCTTTTTTCCTGCCCATACTACAAGCATTAGCGATAAGAAGAACAAGCTGCCAATGATTGGTATTTTTAAAAAGAAGGAGAGGATAAGCATAAAGCTTGCACCAATTACAATTCCATACAGGTTGTTCCTGCCCATTCGTTTGAACTTCCCAATAAGGTGTTTCGACTTCTGATTGTATAAATTATTAAGTTTGGGTACAACAATACTATCCTTATTTAAAAACCCTTCGTTCCATATTGTTTCAATAGACTTTTCCATTTAGTAATTTTTTTAATCGTTCCTTAATTCTTTTAATTCTCACACCAATATTGTTCGAATTACTACCTATAATGTCTGCAATTTCTTTGTATGATTTCTCTTCCAGGTACAGAAGTATTATTCCGCGGTCGACCTCAGATAACTGCCTAATGGCATCATACAATTGATTTAATGATTCATCTGCAAAAACATTTTGGTGTTCACTTGCCTCGTCAGGCAAATAATCGCTTGCCACATGCTGATGATTCTTTTTCTTCAGGAGGGTTAAGCAAACATTAAGTGTTAGTCGGTAGATCCAGGTAGACCATTCCGATTGTCCTTTAAAGTTTTTTCGGCTCCTCCAAATTTGCAAACAGACTTCCTGATAGTAATCTTCGAAATCTTCTTGCGTGTTAGTATATGCACGGCATATCTTAATAATGATAGCGGCATAAGGTAAAATCGATGATGTATAAAAATCGTTACTCACTATTTGTTTTTTCTTAATTAGTGGCAGAATTAAAAGATTATTACACCTAAGGGAATTTTTTTTTATTTCTATATCAAGATAGGGAATACTAAGCAGTATAACAGGATGAAATACGGAGGGTCAATATTACCCCAGTATTTTAATTCAACTGAGGGTTTTTCGCTTTGCCAAAGAATACCAAAAGCACAACAACCATAAGTGCACTGATATAGCCAGCATAAGTATAAGCGCCTGTAGTGGTAAATATCAGGCTGAAAAACAAGGGTGCTACAGCACTGGCAAATACAATAAGCGACATGGATAATCCGCTAATGGCACCCAAATGTTTTTTACCAAAAAAGCGTGGCCAGGTTAAGGAGGCAAGCACGGCAAACAGTCCTCCCATTACTCCATTTCCTAGAATAAGTACATAGTAGCCTATGGGGATATGCAAAATGGCAAGCCCAAGAGCAGAAAGCAAGCAGGCAAGGAGGTAAACACCCAGTATTTTCTGCAATCGGGTGTAATCGCTCACAATATTTCCAATAAAGGCACTAAGAATCGAAACTACCGATGTAGGAAGAAAAACCCCAAGTGCTTTTTGCTGAGAATAACCTACCGATTCGAAAATAGATATCACATTAAATGTAAAGCCTGTAATAAAAAAGGCACTGAAACAGATGCTTAAGGCGAAAATCCAAAATACCCAGGTATTGCGTGCTTCTTTGAGTGTATAGTCTTTGCTGGGAGTAAATGCATTATTTTTATTCGCTGATTCTTCAGTGATTTTGCCATCGGGAATTAAACCACACTCCTCTGGATTATCCCTGTAAAAGATGTAGGCAAAACCAACGAACAAGATGGTGAGCAATGCCAAAATTAAATAGGCATTTTGCCAATTGAATTCGGCAATTAACATGGCAATAAACAAAGGAGCTACCGCAAAGCCAAAAGACTGTATGGCACTTGATATACTGTTGGCAAAGCCTCTCTTTTTATCGAACCACTTCATAATTAGGTTGCGCGATGCCAGGGTTAAGACTCCTTGACCCGAAAATCGCAGTACAAAGAATAAAATGGATACGATGGTAAAGGAAACTATTGAATATTTGATTCCTGATAAGGATGAAAAACGGCCAGCTATACCAGTTGAAAATGAAAACAAAACCAGGGTAAGTGCAAGCGCTATGGCTGAAAAGATTGCCGTAAATCGAGCGCCAAATTTATCGTATAATTTGCCTGCATAGGTTAAAATGCTCGAACTGGCTACCGTACCAATTAAATAAGCCGTACTTAGTGCATCTCTGCTCAATTGCAATTCATCTATTAAGTAATCGGTGAAAACAGAAACCCCTATGGTTTGCCCCGGTATACTACAAAGTACGCCAATGGTACCGGCAGCCATACTTACCCAACCATAAAAGAAGGGAAATTTAGCAGGTGCAAATGGAAAATTTGGATTTCTTTTCATGAAATAGAATGCTTGATACTTGCAAGAATAAGCAAAGGTAATTGATTTTGTTTATCAATCTATCGAAATTAATAATTAGAGAGTTAACATTTTATTAAGGAATTACTTTCTATTTTAGCTATTGAATTTAAAATAAGAATAATGGAAAATTTAGGAAAACTACTATTAAGAATTAGTGTAGCCGGACTAATGCTACCCCATGGAATTCATAAACTAATGCACGGCATTGGCGGTGTAAAATACATGTTAGGACAATCGGGAATGCCACAGTTTCTTGCCTATGGAGTATACCTGGGAGAGATAGTTGCACCACTATTAATGATTCTTGGATTATACACAAGAGTTTCAGGATTATTAATTGCTTTTACCATGTTTGTTGCTACCGCAGCGGCTCATGCTCACGAAATTTTCAGCTTTACAAAGTATGGAGGTTTGGTTGTTGAGTTGAATGCGCTATATCTTTTTGCAGCATTGGCTGTTGCTTTAATCGGACCGGGTAAGTTCCGTTTGGGAAACCAAAGAGGATTCTGGAAAGAATAGATTAGTGAATAGTGATGAGTTATCGATGATGAGTTATCAGTAAACAGATATTGGAAATCGGTAATAAATTAACAATAGATTAAGAACTAATACTCGAAATAGGTTGTACTTTTGTACTTGTATTTCGAGTTTTTTTTATGATCAGATTTTTTACTCGTTTCTTTCAACGAGAACAACAATATTCGGCCGTGGGGAAAGACCTTTTGAAATTGGCCATTCCAATTATTGGGTCTTATTTACTGCACACAGCATATAATCTTACCGATATGATATGGGTAGGATCATTGGGAAGTAATGCCGTAGCAGCTGTAGGATCAGCCGGATTTTTCCTGCATTTGGGTTGGGCAATGGCCTCCATTGTTACTGTGGGTGCCAACATCAAAATTGCACATTCGGTGGGCGCAAAAGACGATGAAGCTGCCGGACGATTTGCCACTTCGGCACTTTGGGGTATTGGGTTGATAGCTGCCTTGTTTTCTACCATCTTTTGGGCCTTTCCCGAGAAGTTCATCAACTTTTTTAAGATGCAGGATCCCGAGGTGAACGAGATGGCGGTATCCTATCTTGTAATTAGCACATTTGGTGTGATTATGAGCTATGCAAACTTATTGTTTATTAGCGTTTTTAATGCCCATTCGAAGACTAAAATATCCTTTAAGGCCAGTTTAATAGGAACCATTGCCAATATTGCACTCGATCCTTTACTTATTTTTGGTTTAAAGCTTGGAGTAGATGGTGCTGCTTATGCTACCATTATTGGCCGTAGCTTGAGTTTGATCTATTTTCTAGTCATCTACAAGAAAACTACCAATATCAATTTCCATGGCATTTTACCAAACCTTGAAAAATTCAAAACCATATTTGCGGTGGGTACACCGGCTGCCATTCAGAGGGTTTCTTTTTCTATTATTTATATCTTTTTGGCAAGGATTATTGCCGAGTGGGGACCCAATGCCATTGCAGTACAGAAAATTGGTGTGCAAATAGAATCGATCACTTTTATGATTGTAGGTGGCTTTATGCAGGCAGTTACCATTATGGTAGGGCAGAGCTATGGTGCTAAAAACCTTAGCAAAGTGCCAAACATCTACAAAGCAGGCTGGCGCATGTCTTTTGCAGTGGGTAGTGTAACAACCGTTCTGTTTTTGTTATTACCCGAAACCCTATTTTCCATTTTCGTGCCCGAACAGGAAAGTATCCTTATGGGTAAGGAATACCTTATGATTTTAGCAGTATCTCAATTGTTTATGTGCCTCGAAATGATTAATGCAGGTGTATTTAATGGCTTGGGAAAAACAAACATATCGGCAGCAGTAAGTGTTATTTTTACATCATTACGATTGCCTGGAGCATATTTCCTGGGTTTCTATACCTTCCTAAGTTTAAATGGCGTTTGGTGGAGTATCACAGGAAGTAGTATCTTAAAGGGATTGGTTATGTACCTACTGCTTAGAGCATATATGAAGAAAAATACGTTTGGAAAAATATAAATATGATGCATCATTTAATCAATAATATATCGAAGACATTAGCTTGTAAGAGTATTAAAGCAAGTATTACCGATGGTTTATTTGGCATCGAGAAAGAGAATGTTCGTGTAGACGAAATGGGAAGGATGGCCAGTACTCCACACCCTGGAATCCTGGGAGATAAATATCGTCACCCTTTTATAACAACCGATTTTTCTGAAAGCCAGGTAGAAATGATAACGCCTCCATTAAAAAGTATTGCCGAGGTACATGGATTCCTGGAAACCTTAAACGATGTAATCTCCGAAAACCTTGGAGATGAGTTATTATGGCCCCAAAGTTTGCCGCCACTATTGCCCGATGAGGAGAAAATACCCATTGCCAAATTCGGAGAAGAAGGAATTCACAAAGAGAAATATCGTGAGGAGTTGGCCAACCGATATGGCAAGGAAAGACAAATGCTATCGGGCATTCACTTTAATTTTTCCCTTTCAGACCGATTGGAAAGAAAACTCTGTAAAGCCATTAAATGGGACGAGAATCAGGAAACTTTCCGAGAAGCTCTATATCTGAAAATGGTGCGTAATTTTATGCGATACCGCTGGTTGCTGGTGTGGTTATTTGGAGATAGTCCGGAAGCCGATCCTTCTCTGAAAATGAAATCGCTAAAGACGGGCGAGAAAATGAGAATGGGTTGCAGAAAAGCAGTGTCGATTCGCACCAGTTCGGCAGGTTATAGAAATGCAGAGGAATACTTTGTAGATTTTAACAGCTTGTCTTCCTATAAACAAACGGTAAAAGAGCTGGTTGATTCGGGTAAGTTGTTGATTGATGAGGAATTGTATCTGCCAATACGCATAAAATTTGATGAAGAAGGCAAAAAAATCTCGCATCTTGAAGTGAGAATACTGGATTTGGATCCATTTGAAAAGTCTGGAGTATCGAAAAACAGGCTGTACTTTATGCATTTGTTCATGCTCTATTGCCTGTTTAAGGAAGAGCAGGTGAAATACAATGATGCAGAACAAAAAATTGCGGCAAAAAATCACGATTGGGTGGCTTGCAGTGGCCTGAATCCCGATTTGCTATTGAAAGATTTTGAGGGGAATAATGTGAAAATTGATCAGATGCTTCAAGAACTTCTTTCCGATTTAAAATCCTTCATGAAAACATCGGGTGTAGAAGAGAATGACTTGTATCAGTCAGCTTTCAATCAGATTGAAAAATGCATATTACAACCCGATTTGCGATCATCGCTAAAGGTAAAACAAAAGATAGATGAAGAAGGATTTATCCCTTTTCATTTGAAACAGGCCAAAAAATTTAAAGAAGATAGCGAAATGAGTGGTTTCCGTTTTCACGGATTTGAAGACCTGGAGCTCTCATCTCAATTACTCATGAAAGCAGCCTTGCGCCGAGGCCTTGAGTTTAAAATACTAGACCGAAGTGAAAATTTTATCAGTCTGCATCGTGGAGAAAAGACCGAATATGTTATGCAGGCCACGCGTACCTCATTGGATAACTATTCGAGTGTACTGATGATGGAAAATAAGCTGGTAACAAAGAAAATCCTGGAGAAAACAGAAATTAGGGTTCCTTGCGGTCTGGATTATATGGATGCAAAACAGGCTCGTTCCGATTTCGATTTATTCGAAGGAAAGGGAATCGTAATCAAACCAAAATCGACCAATTTTGGACTGGGCATTACCATCTTGAAAGAAAACAATAAGGAAGATGTGTATCAGCGAGCTGTTGATATTGCTTTCGAACACGATAATAGCATTCTGATAGAGGAATTTGTTGCAGGAAAAGAGTATCGCTTTTTTGTGATTAACGAAGAGGTTACTGGTATTCTTCATAGGGTTCCGGCCAATGTAAAAGGCGATGGAAAAAGCAGTATTCGCCAGTTGGTTGTGGAAAAGAACAAAGACCCTTTGCGTGGTAGAGGATACCGTACTCCTTTGGAAAAAATAAGGTTGGAAGAGGCCGAAGCCATATTTTTGGCTGAGCAGGGACTGAACTTTGAGAGTATTCCTGCAAAGGATGCCATTGTTTACCTGAGAGAAAATTCAAACATCAGTACAGGTGGCGATAGTATCGATTTTACCGATGATATTCATCCTTCTTACAAAGAGATTGCGGCTAAATCAGCGAAAGCTTTAGGGGTAAGAATTACTGGTTTGGATATGATGATTGAAGACATTAGCAAGCCAGCACAGCCTGATAATTATGCCATTATCGAAATGAATTTTAATCCGGCCATACATATCCATTGTTATCCATACCAGGGAGAGAACAGAAAGTTGAACGAAAAAATATTGGACGCATTGGGTTTTTAAGTAAATTCAGGCATTAATATCAACCTCTATCCTCCAGGCATGAACAAAACAAAATACATTCTAAAGAGTTTATGGCATTTTAGAAAACAGCATTTGGCTGTATTATTGGGCACAATTGTAAGTACTGCGGTTTTAACCGGTGCTTTAATTGTTGGCGATTCGGTACGAAACAGCCTGCACGAATTGGTTGGTCTGCGCCTTGGGAAAATCGAATATGCAATGGATACAGGCGATCGGTTTGTACGATCGCAACTGGCCAGGGAAATAGGCAAGGATGCAAATGCCATTGCCGAACCCATTCTTCGAGTGGAAGGAATTGCAATAAGACCGGAAAGCAATACCCGTGTGAACCAAATTCAGGTGTATGGAGTAGATTCCACTTTTTGTGATATTGCCGATTCCGATATCTATAGGCTAAAACAAAATGAAGTATGCATTAGCGAGAATCTGGCCAATCGGATGGATTTATTGGAAGGGGATTCCTTTCTTTTGCGATTGCGAAAGGCCAGTATTATTCCTGCAAATGCACCTTTTGTTTCGGATGAGGATCAGAGCATAGCCCTGCGCTTGCAGGTAAAAAGCATTGCACAGGATAAGCAATTGGGACGATTCAGTTTGAAAAGCAACCAGGTTGCACCCTATAATCTTTTTGTATCGAGAGATTTCCTTTCAGAAGAGTTGGAGATCAAAGATGTAGCCAATTTAATTCTACTGGCAGCTGAGCATTCCCTATCCGGTGATCTGCTTAATAATCATTTGTCGAAGAACTGGAAATTGGAAGATGCCAGCCTTCAATTGAAAAAGGTAGATGGCAAATCGCAATATGAATTGACTTCGGATCGTGTCTTTATCGACTCACAGATTTCGAATGTGCTCAGCGCAGATTCAGGGAACAAAGAGCAAATTCTAAGCTATTTTGTGAATGGATTTGTATTAAATGACAAAGAAACTCCTTATTCATTTGTAACATCAACAAGCAAGCAGGAAGGGAATTCGCTTCAGGAGAATGAAATCATGATCAATTCCTGGCTGGCAGATGATCTTAATGCAAAAGCTGGAGATGAAATTGAGCTAAAATATTATAGAATTGGCGCCTTGCGACAGTTGGTAGAGGAGAGCAAAAGCTTTATCGTTAAGGAGGTGTTGCCAATGGATCATGAGTATTGGGATGCTTCCATGATGCCTTCCTTTCCTGGATTAACAGATGCTGGTTCCTGTAGCGAATGGGAAGCTGGTGTTCCAGTGGACTTCTCGAAAATCAGGCCTAAGGATGAAGAGTACTGGAAACAATATAAGGGTACGCCAAAAGCCTATATTGCACAAAATACAGCACTGCAATTGTGGAGCAATAAATATGGCGATTACACGGCATTACGATTTAATAATTTGAACGCCAATGAAACAGAATTGCGCGAAATAATTCAGAATAAGGTTCGACCGGAGCTTTTGGCTTTGCAATTTGAGTCGGTAAGAAGCGAAGGCGACAGGGCAGCAGGGAATATGGTGGATTTTGGTGGCTTGTTCCTCAGTTTGAGTTTCTTTATTATCGCGGCAGCAATAATTCTTACGGTTTTAATATATTCTCTAAATCTCGATAACAGAAGTAAGGAAACAGGCATACTACTTGGCCTGGGCTTTAGCCAAAAACAGATTTTAAGCATTCGATTCAGAGAATCGCTTGTTACCGTTTTGTTTGGCGGATTGTTGGGTGTGCTGGTAGGTGCGCTCTACAACGAAATTCTAATTGGCGCTTTAAATTCTGTTTGGCAGGATGTTGTCAGAACCAATATGTTGGGTGTACATGTAAAATTCAGTACTTTGTTAATTGGTTATTTTTCCGGATTGATTATTGCATTGCTCTGCATTTATTTTGTAAGCCGAAAGAAAGTAAAACAATCGGTGATTGGTTTGATAAAAGAGAGCCAGGAAGAGAAAATGATTAAGAAAGGGAAAAGCTATTCGCTGATTTTTGGAATAATAAGTCTTTTACTTTGTGGGTTCATTATTGTTTATGCATTTGTTTCATCCCTGGAACAGAATGCTGAAATGCTTTTATCGGCAGGAGGATTGTTATTACTTGCCCTTTCCTTTTTAGTGCATCATTACCTGAATAAAGTTGCAAACCAATTTCATAAAAGAACACCAGGCCTTGGCGAAATGGCCATTAAAAATGCTGCCAGAAATCGCAAGCGTAGTTTGGCCATTGTGGTTTTATTAGGGTTGGGAACCTTCTCGGTACTGATTACTGGCGCCAACCGTAAGACTTTCTACGATAGTGAAAATTCATATCAGTCGGGAACTGGAGGTTACGAGTATTGGATAGAGTCAACTCTGCCTATCCTAAACGATTTGAATAGTGTAGAAGGTCAGGAAAAGGCCGGATTCTGGGAAGGAGATCTCGATAAAGAGGTGAGCTTTGTGCAATTCAGAGCCCTGGAAGGCGACGACGCCAGCTGTTTGAATTTGAACCAGGTAAGTCAACCAAGAATACTCGGCTTTACGACTCAAAGCTTTGAAGAGAGGCATGCATTCAGTTTTGCGAAATTATTACCCGGGGTAGATCAGGATAACCCATGGAAGGCACTAAATCAGGATTTTGGAGAAGGTGTAATTCCGGCTATAGCCGATCAGACTGTAATTTTATGGGGCTTAAAAAAGGCGGTAGGAGATACTTTGATTTACCAGGACGAAAATGGACAGGATGTAAAGCTCCTGTTAGTTGGAGGATTGGCCAATTCGGTTTTTCAGGGCAATATTTTAATTGCTGATGATTTGTTCCAGAAACATTTTCCTTCGGTGAGTGGCTCTAAAATTGTATTGGCCGATTGTCTACCACAAGACTCTCTTTTCATTAGAAATTTTGAAGACAACCTACAGGATTTGGGAGTACAGGGAACAAAAACTTCTGATAAGATGGCTGCTTTTTATTCGGTAGAGAATACCTATTTAAGCATGTTTATGGTTTTGGGCGGACTGGGTGTAATTATTGGAACCATTGGATTGGGTATTGTTTTATTACGCAATGTATGGGAGCGCAGAAAAGAGTTGGCTGTACTACGAGCCATTGGATATACTCAAAAGAGCATTTTTAAACTTCTGTTTGTCGAAAACCTGTTTTTACTTGTACTAGGCCTATTAACAGGTATTTTATCGGCCTTTGTTGGTGTATTGCCTTCACTGTTTAGCAATGCTTTTCAGATGCCATATTTATATGTACTTGCATTGCTGTCACTAATCACTATAAGTGGATTGTTATGGATCTATTTCCCTTTGAGAATGCTTAAGAGGCAAAAGATCATAGATGATTTGAAGAATGAATAATTGAATTCTTATTTGCTTGACTATCATTATTTATCGATGATTTTGTAGTTTGGGTATTGATTCATTTTACATGATTTTTGTATGTTAATCATGCTTGAAATGAAGGCGGGGCTTTCGCATTATTGTATGTTTAAGGGCAATGTTTTAGAATAGCCTTTTAAATAAAGCGACCAATGCATTTTGTTTTATCTTTGTCTGTATACACTAAATAAGAAGTAATACACAAAATTTAAATTATCATATCATGTCCGATTTTAAATATCAGAAACCATTTCCGATCACAAAGGATACGACTGAATATCGTTTGTTGACTAAGGATTATGTATCAACAATTGATGTTGACGGTAGAAAAATTCTTAAGGTAGATCCTAAAGGATTAGAGCTTTTATCGAAAGCTGCATTCTCAGATGTTTCATTTTACCTTCGTCCTGCACACCTTGAAAAATTGCAGAATATTTTAAAAGATGGTGAAGCTTCTGATAATGATAAGTTTGTGGCTCACACCATGTTGATGAACCAGGTTGTTGCTGCAGATGGTCAGTTACCAACTTGCCAGGATACTGGTACTGCAATTGTTGTTGCCAAGAAAGGTGAAGATGTTTATACTGGAGCGAATGATGCTGAGCATTTATCAAGAGGAGTATACGATACTTACCAGGAAAGAAACCTAAGATATTCACAAGTTGTTCCTTTCTCGATGTTCGAAGAGAAAAATACCGGAAACAACTTGCCTGCACAGATTGATATTTATGCCAACCAGGGGAGCGAATACGAATTCTTGTTCCTAACCAAAGGTGGTGGATCAGGAAACAAGACTTTCTTGTATCAGCAAACAAAAGCTCTTTTGAACGAGGAAAACTTAACCAAATTCATCAAAGAGAAGATTAAAGATTTAGGTACTTCGGCTTGTCCTCCATATCACCTGGCTTTGGTAATTGGTGGTACTTCGGCAGAAGCCAACCTTGCAACCGTTAAGAAAGCATCAACTGGATATTTGGATCACTTGCCAACAGAAGGTAACGAAGGTGGCCAGGCTTTCCGCGATTTGGAATGGGAGAAAAAAGTAGAACAAATTTGTCGTGAGAGTGAAATTGGTGCTCAATTTGGTGGAAAATATTTCGTTCACGATGTTAAAGTAATTCGCTTGCCACGTCACGCAGCTTCTTGTCCGGTAGGATTAGGTGTTAGCTGTAGTGCCGATAGAAATATCAAAGCAAAAATTAACGAAGAAGGTATTTTCCTTGAGCAATTGGAAAAAGATCCTGTAAAATATATGCCAGAAGAAGCTCCTGCAATGAAGGAAGCTGTTGATATCGATTTGGATCAACCAATGGAAGACATTTTGAAAGAGTTGACAAAATATCCTATTAAGACTCGCTTGAATCTTTCAGGAACCATGATTGTTGCTCGTGATATTGCACATGCACAAATTAAGAAGATGTTGGATGATGGCAAAGAAATGCCTGAATACTTCAAGAATCACCCGGTTTACTATGCTGGTCCGGCTAAAACTCCAGAAGGAATGCCATCGGGTAGTTTCGGTCCTACAACTGCCGGACGTATGGATCCATATGTAGATGTATTCCAGAAAGTAGGTGGATCGATGGTGATGGTTGCCAAAGGAAATCGTTACAAATCGGTTACCGATGCTTGTAAAGCCAATGGTGGTTTCTATTTGGGATCGATTGGTGGACCTGCTGCAGTATTGGCGAAGAACAGCATTAAATCTATCGAGGTAATCGATTTCCCTGAATTGGGAATGGAAGCAGTTCGTAAGATTCGCGTAGAAAACTTCCCTGCATTTATTATTGTAGACGATAAAGGAAATGATTTCTTTGCAGATATGTAATCTGTAAATTCATCAAATCATATAAAGCTTGCATCAGTAATGGTGCAGGCTTTTTTTATGAAATGTAATTCTGGAGGTGAAGAGAAATGAAGTCTTAATAATCAGGTTTTCTCCTGTTCTCTTTTTTCTTGGATTGCTGTTGTTTATCGGTTTTTCTTTTTTCTACAGATGATCTTGTAGGCCGGGTCTTTTTTCTTGGTTTTACTGGTGTAAGCGCCAACTCAATCCATTGATAGAATTTCTGTATGGCAATTTCCTTATTCAAAATCTGAGAACGTTCTGTTTGCGCTGTTACCGATAATATGCCCTCTTTATTGATATTGTGATACAGTTTTCTAAAGATAATCTCCTTTTCGTCCTCGCTCAGAATTTTGGATTCGAATACAGAAAAGCGCAATTCTACCCTTGAATTCACCTTGTTTACATTCTGGCCACCCGGACCACTGCTCCTGGATGTAATGAATTCAAATTCGCTGCTCAGATCTTTTGTAAATTGATATGTGTCCTTCATCTTAAAATAAAGTTTGTCAATTGAAGTAAAAAGTGCTGCCCAATGAGCAGCACTCTTACCCTATGTATGATTTATTCAGGTAACCCGTATTTTTCAACCACAAAGTCAAGATCTTTATCGCCACGTCCACTTAGGTTTAAGAGGATAGACTGACGAGGATTGGCCTTTGCCAGTTTTAATGCATAAGCTACTGCATGAGAACTTTCCAAAGCAGGAATAATTCCTTCCGAACGACTTAATTCGTAGAAAGCATCAATACATTCCTTATCGGTAACCGAATGGTATTCTACCTTGTTCCAGTCTTTTAGCATGGAGTGTTCTGGTCCAACACCAGGATAATCCAAACCGCTGGCTACAGAGTATACCGGATCAGGCTGACCTTCTTCATCTTGTAAAAGGTAACATTTAAAACCATGAATAACACCTGGCTTACCAAAAGTTAAGGTTGCCGCATGCTCTCCTTTATCGAAGGATCTTCCAGCAGGTTCAACACCGTGCAAGGTACATTCTTCATCGTCTAAAAATGCCGAGAAAAGTCCCATGGCATTGCTGCCACCGCCAACACAGGCCACTATATTATCAGGCAGTTCCCCTGTCATTTCCTGGAATTGTTCCCTGGCTTCAATTCCAACCACTCTTTGGAATTCTCTCACCATCATTGGAAATGGATGAGGTCCAACTACCGAACCGATACAGTAAATGGTATTTATCGGGTCTTTTAAATAAGATTGGAAAGCCGAATCAACTGCTTCTTTCAGGGTTTTCAGGCCATGACTTACAGGAATTACAGTTGCCCCAAGTATCTTCATGCGCATTACATTCGGGTGCTCTTTGGCGATATCAACTTCGCCCATGTGAATTTCACACTCTAAGCCAAAATAGGCAGCTGCAGTAGCCAAAGCCACACCATGCTGACCTGCACCGGTTTCTGCAATTAATTTTTTCTTGCCCATGTATTTGGCAAGTAGAGCTTCACCCATACAGTGATTCAGTTTGTGCGCTCCCGAGTGGTTCAAATCTTCTCTCTTCAGGTAAATTCTACCACCATATTTATTCGATAATCGGTTGCAATAGTATACAGGGGTTGGTCGTCCCTGGAAATGCTTGCGAATGCTCCTCAATTCAGAAATAAATTCATGAGACTTGCTTATGGAAAAGTAAGCATCGTTGATTTTTTGCATTTCTTCTTGCAGCTCTTCAGGGATATAGCTTCCTCCATATTCCCCGAAATATCCTTTCTCGTTAGGATAATTCTTAAAATAGTTAGATGACATCTATTAAAATTTTGGTTATTATTTTCTGTGGTTATCAAAACTAAACCCAAATATAGCTATCGGATTTGGTTCTGCTTCTATAAATGTGGAAGGATGTATAAAAAAATGCAATGTCTCTTAAAAACTTCCAGCCCGGAATGCCATTGGAAAAGATTATAGACTACTCGCACCCGGATAAGAAATCGCCGAAACATTGCATTGTTTGCAAAGGTATAAAAATAACGATTGATCGCATTTATTCTTGTAATGTTGATATTTGTTGAATTTTTTAAATTGACTTTAAGTGCTTATTTACATTGCTATTGGGAATTGATATTTGTAATTTGTATAGATTCAATTTAAATAATATCGATGCGTATTTGAGAAACTTTTTATCTATTCAACTTCAAACCAATTTTTTGATATTAAGATTCGGATACTTATCGGCTTTATTCCTAATTGTTAGTTTTTAAATGGTATAAAACGGAGGTTGCAATGAATGAGTTAAAAGTATCCCCGAAAGGGAGAGTTGCTTTTGTTAGTGGGGCAAACAGAGGAATTGGAAGAGCAATAACCATTGAACTACTCGAGGCAGGAGCAAAAAAAGTGTATGCAGGTGTGAGAAATCTAACATCTTTGGATGATTTAAAACCGGAATATGGAGAACGACTGGTTCCCATCCTATTGGATTTAAGAAATGATAAATCGATCATCAGAGCTACAAGACAAGTAAAAGATGTTGAGATTTTAATTAACAATGCTGGTGTATACGAAGCCGGTGGATTTTTCTCAGATGAGACATTGGATACATTATCGGATAATTTTGAGGTAAATGTGTGGGGACTGGTGAAGTTGAGTATTTCGTTAATCGATCATTTACAGAATAAACCATTTGCAGCAATTGTAAATGTAGCATCGGTTCTGGGTTTGGCAAGTATGCCGGTGGCAGGTACCTATTCTGCTTCGAAAGCAGCGGTTCACAGTATTACCCAGGGAATGAGAGGAGAGCTGTTGAATTCAAACATCCTGGTAATGGGTGTATATCCCGGACCTATTGATACGGATATGACAAGAGATTTAGATATGGATAAAGATTCTCCTCAGAATGTTGCCAAAGACATTATTAAAGGATTAAAAACCGGTAGCGAATATGTATTCCCAGACATGATGTCGAAACAGGTTGGAGAACTGTATCTAACAGAACCTGTAACAGTAGAAAAACAGTTTGCTCACTTTATTTCGGAAGAACAAGAGGCTTGACAAATGTGAGACATAAAATAAATGAAGAGATCAGAAATGATCTCTTTTTTTTGTTTGAAAAATTTGCGAAATGAGAATATTCTCAATAAGTTTGTTTTAAAATTAAGGATATGCCAAGAAAAACCAGGTTAAGAAAAGTTGTGGAACCACCACGTTTTAAGGGATATAGGCCCTTTGGTGTAAATGCCAAAAACAAAGATGGCATTGATTTGCATTATGAAGAATATGAAGCCATTAAACTGGCTGATTACGATTTGATGAACCACAAAGAGGCAGCTGAAATTATGGGAGTTTCTCGTCCTACCTTTGCCAGGATATACGAATCGGCACGAAGAAAAATTGCCCAGGCTTTGGTCGAAACGAAAAACATCAATACGGTTTATGGCAATGCCATCATGGATAAAGATTGGTTTGTATGCAACAAATGTCATGCTCGCTTTAATATTCCAAAAGGCATGGACAGTGAGAAATGTCCGGCCTGTAATTCCATAAACATAGAATCTTTAAACAAATGATAAAATGAAAACAATCATCACATCAAGTGGAAAAGGAGAAGACCAATTGTTCGACTTGCGCTTTGGACGTGCAGCATGGTTTTGTCTATACGATGATACCACCGATTTAATGGATTTTTTCGAAAATAAGCACATTGATGCTCCTTCGGGTGCGGGCGCCAAAGTGGTTGAAGAACTCATCGAAATGGGAGTGAATAAAGTCATATCCGGTGATTTTGGTCCGAAAGCAAAGGATCTGCTCGAAAAATTCAATATCCAGATGGTCATTTTAAAGGATGATCATAAAAGCATTAAAGAAATAGTAGAGAATTTTAAATCCTAAATAAAACAGATTACTATGCCACGAATGGATCAAAGCGGACCAGAAGGGAAAGGCAAGGAAACAGGCCGCGGTTTAGGGAAGTGCAGGAATCAGGAGCAGGAAACACTTCTTAACAAACTTGGCAAAGGCCTTGGCTTAAAAAGAAAAAGTGGTGGAGGTATAGGAAAGAAAAAACGCTTAAAAAGCGGAGAATAGAATACATACAAAAGAAAAAAAATCAAAAAACAATGAAGAAAAAAATAGCCGTACCAGTTAAAGAGGGCGTTTTAGATGCACATTTTGGACACTGTAGTCATTTTGCTTTAATCGATGTTGATGGCAAAGAAATTGTAAAGGAAGAATTAATTGCAGCTCCACCACATCAACCTGGTTTGCTGCCTCCATTTTTGGCAAATTTAGGTGTTACCGATGTTCTTGCCGGAGGTATGGGCGGAAGAGCAGTTGATTTGTTTCACGCACAAAATGTAAATGTTTTTGTAGGAGCTCCTGCCTTGGAGGCCAAAGAACTGGTACTAGGCTTTTTGAATGAAAGCATCGAGTTTACTGCCAACTGTTGCGATCATTAAATATGGCTTTTAAACTAGCAATATGCAGTGGCAAGGGAGGCACAGGTAAAACAAGTGTGGCCGTGAATCTCTTTCAAACCATTCGAAGCAAATGGACCCCTAAGATTCAATTGATTGATTGCGATGTGGAAGAGCCCAATGACCTGCTCTTTTTTCGGGATGCCAAACAGCAGGACCGATCGGTGATACATCAAAGCGTTCCTGTAATTGAAGAGTCGAAATGCACTTTTTGCGGCAAATGCAGTGAGTATTGCGAATTCAATGCCATTTCAATTATGCCATCGGTTCAATATGCAGCTATCGATCCCAATATGTGCCATTCCTGCGGTGCCTGTTTGCATGCTTGCAAATACAACGCCATCAGCGAAATCAAACATCCAATTGGTGAACTTAGCAGCTATGCAACCAACACTAAGACTGATATTCTTGAAGGAAGTCTTAGGATTGGATCGCCCATGCAAACCCGGGTGATTAAAGAATTGAAACGCGCAGTTGCGAGCGATTCTGAGATTATGATTTCCGATGCACCTCCGGGCACCAGTTGTCCTGTGGTAGAAACTGTATCGGATGCCGATTATGTGATTCTGGTAACAGAACCCACACCTTTCGGATTGCACGACTTAAGCATAACGGTAGAGCTGATGAGAGAGATGAACAAGTCTTTTGGTGTAGTGGTGAATAAAGCAGGTCTGGGAGATAGAGAGGTATATAAGTATATCAAAGAAGAGAAAATAGACCTTTTGGCTGATATCCCTTTCGATCGCGAGTATGCCTGTCAATATGCACAAGGCAGACTTTTAACAGATACACCTCCATTGATAGAGCAGGCTTTTTTGAAATTGGCCATAGATTTGAAAAACAGGATCATTCATGATTGAAATAACAATTTTAAGCGGGAAGGGAGGAACTGGTAAAACCGGGGTTGCGGCTGCCTTTGCCAGTTTGGCAAAGAATGCTGTATTCACCGATATTGATGTAGATGCACCAGATTTGCATCTGATTTTACAGCCGACAATACTGGAAACCCAGCAGTTCGAAGGAAGTAGAATTGCAAGTATTGACAGAGAAGTGTGTACCAATTGTGGCATTTGTAAAAAGGAATGTAGATTTGATGCCATCCATTATCGAATGGGAGGCGGATTGGAGGTGAATGCCTTTACATGTGAAGGATGTAGGTTATGTGAAAGAATTTGTCCGGTACGGGCCATACATTCTGAGCCAAGCAAAAACAATTTTTGGTTCGTATCAGAAACAAGATTTGGAAGCATGTTGCATGCAAAAATGGGAGCAGGCGAAGAAAACTCTGGAAAATTAGTGACCCTTGTACGCAAAGAGGCAAAAGAGAGGGCCAAAAAGCAGAATGCCGCTTTTCTGCTGAACGATGGACCTCCTGGTGTTGGCTGTTCTGCAATTGCATCACTCACTGGAGTAGATCATGTTGTATTGGTTGCAGAAGCCAGTAAATCGGGCTTTCACGATGCAGTGCGATTGATTGAATTGGTACAGAAATTTAAAATTCCAATTTCTGCCATTATCAATAAATATGACTTGAATGTTGAGATTAGCAGGCAAATGGAAGGCTTTTTCGTGAGTCAGGGCATTCAAGTGGTGGGAAAAATCCCGTTTCATACCGATATGGTAAATGCTATTGTCAATCGTAAATCTATTGTTGAACACCTGCCCAAATCACCAATTGCTCAAACAATGGTAAAGATGTGGGATCAAATCAAAAAATCAGTAAAAGAAATATCATGATTAAAGGAGAAGTTGTAGTACGTCCAAGGTATGGAGAGGTAGATCAGATGGGCTATGTATACCATGGAAATTATGTGGATTATTGCCATTTTGCGAGGACTGAATTGTTAAGATCCCTGGGCATTTGTGATAAAGTGTTGGAAGATCATGGTATTATGATGCCGGTAATTGAAATGAATCTGAAATATAAAAAGCCGGTGGGTTATGACGAGGAAATTCGAGTGCTTACCTGCTTGAAAAAGTTTCCTGATACCCGAATGAACTTCGAGTTCAGTTTTGTCAATGAAAATGATGATTTGGTATGCAAGGCGCAAAGCACCGTGGTTTTTGTGGATCGCATCAGTAGGAAACCACAGCGTGTTCCTTCTATTATAAAGGAAGCCCTCGCAGATCAATTTAAAGAGATAAGTGTAGTAGCTTGATCATTGCCTTAGTATTTGGTTTAGGCATGATGATGAAAGCCGGATCCTTTGATCCGGCTTGTTTTTTATATGCATGTGTTCGACTTTGAAATCGTTATTAACTGATTTCTTTTGCATACCGTAATGCATCATCAAACTTGTCACACATTTCTTTCTCGCTGAGATATTGGGCAATTTCGCTTCGTTTCAATTCCATTTTTACCTCTGGATTTACGCCCGAAAGTATCACCTTCGTTTTGCGTTTTTCCAGTGTTTTTATGATTTCTGTAAAATTCCTGATACCAGTAGCATCAATAAAAGGAACATGTCTCATCCTGATAATCAATACGGAAGTGGAATGTTTCAATTCGCGCAAAGTTTCCTGGTACCTTTTAGCTGCCGCAAAGAAAAAAGGTCCGCTAATTTCATAAACTTCAATCTCTTTCGGAAGCTGGTTATAGTTCTGAATATCATCCGAATCGGTTTCAATGGGTATTACCCCGTTAATTTTAGACATGCGATACATGAAAATTAAGGATGCCAGAACAATTCCTATTTCAATGGCGATGGTAAGATCAACCAAAACGGTAAGCAGAAAAGTGCTAAGCAAGACGATGATATCGAAACGCGATCCTTTTAAAATGGATCGGAATGTGCGCCATTCACTCATATTGTAGGATACTACAATTAGAATACCCGCCAGGCACGACATGGGAATCAATTTTGCCCATTTTCCAAACACCAGCATAATTAAGAGCAAAGTAAGTGCATGAAAGATTCCGGCAATTGGTGTGCGTCCACCATTTTTTACATTGGTAGCGGTTCTTGCAATGGCTCCTGTTGCGGGAATGCCGCCAAAAATGGGAGAGAATATATTGGCAATTCCCTGTGCAATTAGCTCGGTATTGGAACGGTGATTTCCACCAATCATTCCATCGGCAACCACGGCAGAAAGCAAGGACTCAATGGCACCCAGAATGGCAATGGTAAGTGCCGGTTGAAAATAGTTGTGAACCAAGCTCCAATCGATATTGGGCATGTCAAAGCCAATGGAATTTGGAATTTCTCCATACATCGATTCGATTGTGTTTACCGGCAATTGAAAAACCTGTACCAATATGGTCATTAGAATAATGGCAATGAAAGAACCTGGTACTTTTGGAATGATTTTGCCCGCGTAAATGCTAATCAGTATTGTTGCTAAACTAATAAGAATGGCATAAACATTAACAGATTGCAAATGTGAAAAGTAGCAGGTCCATTTAGCAATAAACTCAGATGGCAATTCGGCAATTTCAAGACCAAAAGCTGCCTTAATTTGTGTTGAAAAAATCACGAGGGCAATTCCCGAAGTAAAACCTACAATTAAAGGATGCGGTATAAATTTAAGTATGGCACCCAATCGCAACAAACCGAATAGCACAAGAATTATTCCGGCCAGAAAGGTTGAAATCATTAATCCTTCCAAGCCATACTGCTGTACAATTCCGTAAACAATTACAATAAATGCGCCGGTAGGTCCGCCAATTTGTACGCGGCTTCCTCCTAAAAAGGAAATCAGGAAACCTGCAATAATTGCTGTAATTAATCCTTTTTCGGGCGATACACCCGATGCTACTGCAAAAGCAATGGCCAAAGGAAGTGCCACAATTCCAACAATAATACCAGCAAATAAATCTTTTTGAAAAGATTGAGCGTTATAGCCTTTTAAAACTGAAAACAGTTTAGGCCTGAAGATCGATTCCATTAAAATTTTGTTTGAATTAAGCTGCAAAAGTAATGCGAATCGACTCTCGTTGTTCTCTATTATTGATAAATTTTTCAGCTAATTTACGAGAGCAATTTTAAGATAAAATGGTCCGTAATTATTTGATTTTTAGCGCTATTTTCTATTGGTTTGATCTATTGTTAATTACAATTACAATCATCTGTTTTGTATAAATATAAGCAAGTGTAAAATAAGTTGATTGAATGAACTTTATTAATTGTATTTTTGTGCGAATTTAGTTTTCAAATCCTAAAAAGGACGATAAAAACAGTAAAAGAAGCATGCAAATACCTCAGAAATATAAATTCATTGTTCAGCTTGGTAAAGCTTTGCACACTTATGGAGTTCCTTCCTATAAATCTCAGATTTACCTTAGCGAAATAGCCGAGAAGAAAGGAATCAAAGGGAGTTTTATGGATACGCCTACCTGGATCAACTATGTGTTTTACGAAGAGGATGATCATACCTATAATTACGTGGAGTGTGTACCTCCGGGCGAATTAAATTTGGGTGCTCTTTCGAAGATTGTTGAAATTACCAATCATGTTTTATCTAACAAGCTGAGTTTTGCCGATGCCAAATTAAAAATAGAGCAGATTAAAACTGCTCCTTTGGGTTATGGAAAGTGGGTTGAACTGATTGCTTTTATGACTTCTGCCGGTGCTTTTTCCATAATTCTGGATACAAGCTGGACTTCTGCCATTATCGCTTCCATATTGGGAGCTATTATTTATGGCATTACGCTCATTGCGAATCGATCCGATTATATCAGAAGTATACTTGAATCGCTGGTGGCATTTGTGGCTACTGTAATTACTGGTGTTTTGTCGCTTTATTTCGAGCAGGTAAATATCTCGATGACCATTTTGGCCTCTATCATTGTTTTTATTCCCGGACTATCGATTACTACCGCGTTGGAAGAAATTACTTCGCGCAGCCTGGTTTCGGGTACTGCAAAACTCTTTGATGCATTGGTCTCGCTCTTTAAGCAGTTTTTTGGTGTTGTGCTTGGTTTGGCCATTCTGCCTTTGTTTATCGATCTTCAGCCAAATACAGTAATTAATGATGTGCCCCAATGGGTCGATTATTTTGCCATTGTTCTATTGGCCATGAGTTTGCTTCCAGTCTTTAAGGTTCGACCAAAAGACCTACTGTTCTGCGTAATTGCCGGATTTATAAGCTATCATACCACAACGCTTCTCGATTTTTCAGGAATTCTGATGAGCATTTTTATTGGCACCATCGCAGCTGTTTGTTGCAGTAAGCTGTTTAGCCGAATCACGAAATCGCCTGAGCTTGTATTTTTGGTTCCCGGCATTATCATGCTGGTACCAGGAAGTAAGGCGTTTATTGGTCTGAGTAGTGTGTTTTTAAATGCAGCCGATGCACCACACAATATGGGCGAACAGATCCTTTACATCTTTATGGGAATTATTGGTGGACTGATTTTCTCAGGTAGTTTTATCGACCGAAAAAACAGGTAAGAATAACTTCATCTATTTCAGCTTCTTTTTCAGTTGATGAAAATCAAGATAATACAAGAGTCTGAGAGAGATGCTATTGAACTGATCGCTTTCCAGGATATCAGCCAGGTTGTCGAAATAGTTTTGATCGACTCTGGAGTTACTTGCCTGAATGTTATTTTTCCATACCAGCGATAAGTTACTGCCTGGGGCAAATTCCCAATTGTAGGCAAGATTTACCGTAAAAGCATTGTAATTAATATGATTCTGATTGCTGTAATCTGTGTCGGGATTCATTGTACCATTTCTTCTCAGCAGGTAGGATTCTTTGTGTTCCACCTCCGACCAATAATGGCGAGCGCGTAGGCTCAAAGACGATTTTCGATTAAAAATCCACCTGCCTTCAAAAGTGTTTGATATGGTATTGATATCTCGGTTCACGAAATAAATTTCACTGGCATCGGCATTGGTATCGGCAAATCCCAGGCTGTTTTTATTGCTTTGGAAAGCGAATTCATGAGACAGGAACAATTTGTCGCCAAGTCTCCATTGTGGTGTGAATTCGATCCAATAGCTTTCCTTGTTAAAGGTTGTACCTCTCCAGTAAGCAATTTTCGTTTGCAAGGCCAGGTTTTTCCTTGTATCTGTTCGGTGTGTGAGGCTAAACCAGTAATCGATAGGTTCTTTGTACTTCCAGCCTTCAATTCTGGGTTCATAAAAATCATATTTAGGAACGGGCGTAAAACTGCTTTCAAATGTCAGGCTTGAATAATTTTTAAATACCGCATTTGTATTCCAGTAAAGTTCAAGAGAGGCAAATTCATTGGGCGAATACAAATTGTTTTGTACCACCTGCAACATGTTGGTCAGTTCGTTAAATATGCCAAAGGGTTGGTACAAATTGTATTTAAATCGAAGCAAATTGGTAAACTCGTTGTTTTTTTCAAGGTAACCCATTGCGTTGGGATCAAATTTCTCATCGGTTATGGTATGAATCAGATCAAACTGAAATTTACCCTTGATTCGCGAAAACTGAAGGTAGTAACGGTAACCTGTTTCCTTATCTTCGAAATTCTTCACATTGCTAATGGCTGCATTCCCCGAAAGCGCATAGCTTTCCGCTTTGTTGGTAAATTTAAATTCGGTGGCCGTTACATTCGATTTGAAATCAGAGCGATTGCTCACCACATTGGTATTTGCAAAACTCAGGAAAGATTGATTGCCAAAAGATTGATCGAGAACCAACATGTTGTAGTTAGAAAAGCCTTGTGTTAAGAATTTACGTTTGTTCCCTGATACAGTATCCTTTATACTGGCATACTCATTGGAATTCATGGCATTGATAAAACCAATACCCAGTCCCTTGTTTGTTCTGCCCGATAGTTTTGTTGCATTTAACAATTGGGTTTCATTTGGGTTATCACTTACAATTTCATTTTCTGATAATTGATTCCAAACTTCATTTTTTCGAATTGGCGTGCCGCCCAATCGCCTAGAATAGAAGATATTACCTTTGCTGAATAATTCCATTCCTTCGGTAAAGAATGATCTTTTCTCATCGTAAAATGTTTCGAATGGCCCCAGGTTCAGCAAGTGGTCATCCGACTCTACCTGTCCAAAATCTGGAATCAACATCATATCAAGAGTAAAACTTTCGTTGATTCCATATTTTACATCCAGGCCACCTTTTAGCGCGGTCGAAAAACTTTCATTGCTTTCCTTTTCAAGATAGGTGCTTAAATAAGGCGTAAAAGACAAGCGAGTGTGCGGTTCAATATTTTTAATGCCATGTAGTTCGCCTGCTTGGTTCAACCATCCATATACATTCTTGTCAACAAAATTCCAGGTAATGCCTTCGTTTTTGCGCTTAATCAAACGAAAGAAATTTACTTCCCATGTCTGGATATCACTTTTGGGAAATCGCAGTGCAGAGTAGGGGATTTTCATCTCGACAGCCCAACCCCAATCATAAAGCTTTACCTCACTTTCCCAAACGGCATCCCAGGCTTTGTTCATGGCATGAATGGTATTTCGGGAATCCATTTGAATGCCCGAAGCGCTCACCATAAACTCTACAGCAGTTCGGCTATCGTTCCATGGATTTAGTTCCACCGAAAATAAATCGGCATTCAACTGATCGCCTGCATCCCGAATTCCATATTCTGTTAAAATCTGATTGGCTTGTGAATCGAACAGTTGTGCGCCAATGTATAAGGCATCATCATCGTATGCCATTTTAACAATGGTGCGTTCGCTGGGCTTATCACCATTAAAGGGGCTCTGTTGAATAAAGTCTTCGATACTGGCAGCCTGTAACCAGGTGCTATCGCTCAATTGTGCATCAATTTTAGGTGCAATACTGCTGCGCTTAATGTGAAACTGTTTTCGCTTTTGTGCAGCGAGACTTGCGTTAAAGCTAAAGAATATCAGAAGTAGGATGATTGTTTTTTCTTTCATTGGTAAGCAGTAATATTGGTGGTTGAGTTTGCTTTATACCAAATATGAGAAAGTGAAAACTTACGGGCAATTATTTTAAGCTAAAGTGCTGTTTTGCGGTTTACAAAGATCAATTTGAAGTATGAATGCATTTAGGGCTGGATAATGGTAAATGGTACTTCGAAAGGCTGCGTTCGTCCAAAAACAAATGACATGAATTTTGCAGATTTCCCGACTGGTGTCTCATCCACATCATCCATGTCATTGGTATGTTTTTAATTATTTTTTCTCAGGAAACTTGTAATAGATTTTGTTTACCATTTTCCATCCATTCGGGAATTTATACAATGCAATGTAATCAACATAAGTTAATTTTTTACCAACAAAAAACTTAATTTTTGCTACGGCAGCATTACCCGTAATGTCGATAGATTCAAAAGTAACACTCACTTTCTTTTCTCCTGTGCGAGGAAATTTCCCATCTTCTTTTTTCTTTTTGGTTCTTTTCTTCCACTCGTCAATTGGCAAGCTCCACATGCTATTTTCTTCACCAATACCAATCAATCTAAAGTCAGGATGAATACCTGAATCGATCTTGTCCAAATCACCTTCGTTCTGCAAACCATCTACATAAGCAGTCTGGATTACTTTTTTAATTGCTTCTTTTTCTTTTTTTAGATCATGAGCAAAAACTCCTGAACATAGCATAGTTGCTACAAACAAAAACACAATTTTTTTCATTTTTTTTGATTTTTAGGATGAGTAAAATACTTTGGTAAATTTGGAAGGTGGTTAATAGCAGTATCAATTTTACAAAGCTAAATATAAGACAAATCGGAATTTGAACAAAGAATATTTTCCACTTGCCTTAGATTCAATTCCAGAAGATTTATATTTGCATAAAGCGCATGAGTAAATGAACACGACACATCTATATCATTTTTTCGATACCGATTTTCCCTTGAACCAGGAAGGTTTAAAAGAATTGATTGAATCCTTTAGCGAAAGCAATTTCAAAAAAGGAGAGCGTTTGCTCACTGAGAAATCGGTAGATTCGAAATTAAGATTCCTGAATAGGGGTGTGGTTCGTGAATTTTATTCCAACGATCAGAAGGAAACCAATATAAATTTCTATACCAAAGCCCAGTTTATCACCGATTTTTCTTCCTTCAATAATCTGCTTCCAAGCAGGAAAAATCAGGAGTGTTTGACTGATGTACAGTTGCTTATTATTGGGAAAGACAGGTTTCAGCAGTTGCTTGATAAGTATCCTTGTGGAAAATCCTTTATCGATCAGACCTTTCAGAAATTACTGGAAGAGCGTGAAGAATTTGAATACATTCGCCTGACCAAACAACCAGAAGAAATGTACCAGATGCTTTTTGAGAATTCTCCTGAATGCCTGCAAAAAGTGCCGCAATACCATATTGCTTCCTTTTTGGGAATTACTCCTGAAACCCTAAGTCGAATCAGGAAAAAAATCGCCTCTAAATAGCAAATATTCGCCTTTCTTGATTTGAATCAATGAAAAGTGGATTTTGGCATTTTAATTTTGTAACTAGAATTAAAAATGTCAATATCATGAAAATACATCATTTACGACACGCAACATTTGTGATCGAAGCAAATGATCATTTTATATTAATCGATCCAATGCTGGGCAGGAAAGCATCAATGCCTCCATTTGCCTTTTTCCGCCACAAGGCACTCAAGAATCCAATAATCGAAATGCCGGCAAACAGCCAGGAAATTCTCGATAAAGTAACGCATTGCCTTGTTACGCATTATCATCCCGATCATATCGATAAGGCAGGAATTCAGTTTTTGAAGGAGAGGCAGATTCCTGTGTTTTGCAGCTATATCGATCAGAAGAAATTGGAAAAACAGGGCTTGAAAATAGAACAAAGCATTCAATATTGGGAGAACCAAGAGTTTTTGGGCGGTAAGGTATGCGGAATCCCGGCAAGGCATGGTTATGGCTGGGTGGCCAAACCAGCTGGCGATGTGATGGGATATTTTGTTGACTTACCAGATCAGGCGAGTTTATACATTAGTGCCGATACCATTTATACACCCGATGTAGACAAGGTTTTCGAAGTGTTTAAACCAGATTTATCGGTGGTAGCCAGTGGAGCTGCTCAATTCGATATTGGAAGACCTTTAATTATGGATCCGACTGATGTGATTAAATTTATTCGAAATGCTCCGGGTAAAGTTTATGCCAACCATATGGAAGCCGTAAACCATTGTCCTTACAACAGGGAAAAACTGAATACAGACTTGCATACAAATCACTTATCCGATAAGGTATTTGTTCCTGAGGATGGAGAAAGTTTTGAGTTCTAATGGTTCAAAAATAGATAGGAAAAAGCCTGGTAGTGATCACTATCGGGCTTTTTCAGTAATAAGTATACAAGATTCAGTAATCCTTATCCTTTATTGTTTTTGTGCTGCTCTAATTTTGTAAATGCATTATCACAGAAGAATGTAATGTGGTTGATTGTATGAAACGAACTTGTAAATTTTAATTGGAGACTTCATGCACTTGGTTAAAATTTACTTGTGAGTTTCTGTACTAAAAAATTGAAAAGATGAAAAAGGTAGCATTAATTACAGGAGCTTCGGCAGGTATTGGAACAGAATTGGCAAAAATTCATGCCGAAAAAGGTGGCGATTTGGTAATTGTAGCCAGGAGAAAAGACAAACTGGAGGAACTGAAAAAAGAGTTGGAAGAAATGTATGGAGTACAGGTTTATACCATTGCCAAAGATCTATCGAAAAGCGAAGCTGCTTTGGAATTGTATGATGAAGTAAAGAAGCAAGGCATTGAGGTGGAGTATTTACTGAACAATGCTGGTTTTGGTGGACAGGGGAAATTTCACGAGAGAAAGTGGGAAGATGACCTGGCCATGATTCAACTGAATATTGTGACTTTAACTGCCTTAACAAGATTCTTTTTAGATGATATGCTCAAGAGAAACAAAGGGAAGATCTTGAATGTTTCATCGACTGCAAGTTTTGCACCAGGTCCGTTACAGGCGGTTTATTTTGCCACAAAGGCTTTCGTAACATTTTTCAGCAATGCCATTAGCAATGAGCTGAACGATACCAATATCACGGTAACGGCATTATTGCCTGGCGCTACGGAAACCGAATTTGCCAAAGTATCGGGCATGGACAAATCAATCGGTTTTCAGCAAACAGTAAGTGCAAGAAGTGTGGCCGAAGATGGCTACAAGGGCATGATGAAAGGAAAAATGGATGTGATATCAGGCTTAACTTTTATGCAAAAGCTGATGCTTTCTTTTATTCCAATTACGCCTAAGAAGCTGATTCTTGAGCAAATGCGTAAATTTAATGCTGTAAATTAAGCAAGATGAAGAATGTAATTATTACAGGAGCCAGTGGCATGACAGGTGGAATTGTGTTGGAACACTGCCTGGAATCATCGGAAATTGATAAGGTAACAAGCTTTGTTCGAAAGCCTTCAGGCATAAAGCATCCGAAATTGAAGGAAATTGTTCTTTCCAATTTTTTAGATTACTCTGAATATGTAGAGGAATTTAAAAATGTACATGCGGTGTACTTTTGCATCGGGGTGTATACAGGTGCTGTTCCCGATCAAATTTTCAGGGAGATCACAGTGGATTACAGCAATGAGTTTGTGGACAATCTAAAAGCACACAGTTCGAATGCGAACTTTTGCTTTTTGAGTGGAGGAGGAGCTGATAACAGCGAGAAAAGTCGCATGTCTTTTGCCAGGTACAAAGGAATGGCAGAAAATTATATGTTTGCCAATTTGAACAATGCCTACACCTTTCGTCCAGGCTACATTTATCCTGTAAAGAAAAGAAAGGAGCCTAATTTTTCGTACCGAATTTCGCGAAGATTGTATCCGCTAATAAAGTTGTTTGGGAAAAATGCAAGCATCAAATCAACCGAACTTGCTTACGCGATGTTTAAAGCAGGATTGCGTGGAACGCCTAAAAAAGTTCTTGAAAACCGAGACATTTTACAATTTATAGAATCCGTTTAATTGTTTTAATTGATCTATACCCTTCATCCTCACTAACATATGATTGGTGGGGATGATAATTTTTTGAAAACAGCTTTTACTTTTTGGATATTGCAACCGGCTCATTGACTTAAGATTTAACGGATTTTAGCTTTACAAGTATCCGAACATTTTTAATGTCTTTCACCAATTCATTCAGAGCTTTCAACTCCTCATATTCATTCTTCTCGATAATATCGGATTTAATTTTATAATTCGATCTCAGGATGATTTCATTCTCATGTAAAACATTCATAATGAATAGGTATTCGCCAAATTTGTTGGCGAAATTTTTATTGACTTCGGCTTGACTGATTAGCTCAACATTGCATGGAAATTTAAATGAATACATGCAGAAATCGGTAAATGCAAAATCCAGGTAGTAGTTTAGATCCAGGGAATCCAATTCACTGTTTATCTCGTTATGCAGCAATAAATTTTCAAGAGAAATACTTACAATACTATCATTTAAAAAGTGAACCGACTCTTTTATATGTCCTTCAGCATTTACACTAAAAAGGAAGGGTTTTTCATTTTTAAAATGAAAGCTGGTGATGCTATCTATTTCTACGTCTGTTTTATCTCCTTCAAATTCAGATAAGGCCTCATAGTAATCACTCATTTCTTTGTTTTTTCCCAGCATTCCATAAAAACTCCTGATATCGGTCGACATCCCACCTGAAACCGAAAGTCTCGATTTAAAAGTGGTTTCTTTCTTCTCTAAATTGACATTGCAATAATAAATTTGCTTGATAAAATTTCTGTTGGAGGTCATGCAAGGCAGCTTAATTACATTCACAGCTACTGAATCTACCTGGGCCATTTTAAGATCATAGGAGATGAATTTATCGGTTCTTCTTAGTTTTTCATCAATTGCAGGACGAGCAATAATGGCATCGGTATTGTACAGTGCTGTTGGGATTTCGTTAATTTGATAGTAATGATCTTCGGTATGTGGATAGAGCAATGTAAGGCCATTATTTGGATTTTCGTAAGCAAAAAAGACATGATCATATTCGCCTCTTCGAATGTAGTAGGGATCAATTTTTCCCGATCTTTTGCTTCTTGCAAAAACTGCCCAATACTTAATCTCCAAATCTTCCAATAACTGGCGATACATCCTACGAATACTAATTGGATCGAAATGCTTTTTCTTTAAAAAGTAGCCATTGGTTTTTAAAAACTCTTCGCGTGTTGGGGCTTGCATTCCCATTTGATTGATGATTTCCTGATGAAGCAGATTGAACTGATGATATTTACTACTGTCAACTGCTTTACCCAAGACCTTTTTCTTCCATTTTTTATAGTAAGATGATTTTTCAAGATCGATACGAATGGGTTGAGTAATGATATTGAATTCCTGGTTGTAGACTTCCTTCCATGTTCTCAAATGATTTTTTTCTTTTTCGATTGAGTAATACAGGTAGGGCAGTTCACAAGGAGCACAGGTGTATTGATTTGTGTTAATGGCTCTTACCTTTTTTTGGCGGAAGGTGCATGAGGCCACTGTGTCGCTTACGGTAGTTACCGGATCGGGGAAACCATTGTAGCTTTTGTAACGCAGCCAAAGTCCAGGTGCTGTATTCACCCTAAATTGTGTGTACAAACTTGGTACTTCATGAAATAAATCCACAAAATCAATCATTTCATTTTTTTCCAGGATATCGGTATAGCTGTAGGTGGTATGTATGGTATCACCTGGCTCAACGCCGGGAATGGGATAATGAATCATCTCTAAAGATTTTTCATCTGTTTTGTTTTTAAACAGCAAACTCGTATCCAGTTGTACTGTGCTGCCATCAGCTTTTAATGTGTTGATTTGTAGTTGGTCAAATTTATTTCTCACAGATGGCATCAGGTTGAAGAAGGCATACTTATCGACACCTGTTCTTGTGTTTACCACCATTTTGCATTTGTACTTTATGGTTCTCGAGAATTCTAACCAGGTTCGGTTATAGGTAACATCGGTGCTCGAAAAAAGCATGTAAGCATCGGCATCTGTTATTTTATTGCTCTTGTTTTGATTGCTTATGGTATCCGTAGCAAATGTACTCAAACTGCACAGAGAGAATAGACTGGCAAAAAAATAGAATTTAGCCTTTCTTTTGAAGTATAATTGGTTCATTGGTAATTTCTTTGAAGGATTTTAGAATATGGTTGATTGCTTCCTTGTTGTGCTTATCGATGAATATATGGTTGAGAACAAAGTCATAATTACACTCAAGCAAGCCATTTTCATGTTTTTCGATTCTCATATGTAGTGAAACATTCTCTTTTGTGATCTCATGTTTGATGGGCTCAAATTCTTTATACTCATCGGGCAATTGAATTTGAATTTTTACTCTTTTGTGGCAGGTATGTCCGAGATATGTTCCCTCCAAAAGCATCTTTCTTTCCACACTTTCCACCAGGCGAGGTAAGAAATCGAGGAAGAGCAGACTGTTGTGTTTATCCTTGAAAAGTTTTCCTTTTACTGATATTTTTCCCTGTGCCTGCAATGGATCCTGAGAGTCGGATAATTTCAATTCACCAATGTTCTCCTGGTTGAAAACCGATTCATAATACTTTGTACAAATTTTATTTCTCTTGTCTTTGTTCTGATCGTAAAGCGAATACTTTAAATAGTTACCTGAAAGACCATTATATGAGACATGAAAATCACCTTCTATGGCATTTTGGTCAGAATTCACCTGTAGCTTGATCTGGTAATCAATGAGATTTTGCCGGGGAGAAAATCCTTCAACAGAAAGAAATTCACCACCATCTTTATTAATGATCAAAATGGATCGATTCTGAAGACTTTGAACCGGCTGTTCCATGATATGGATCGGATCGGTAGGGTCTAAAATGATTTTTTTGCCATTGCAATAGGCAACACAAATTACATGATTGGCTGACACCAGGGAAGGAAAATCGCAATTGCTGATATGATTGAAAGTTGCTGCCAGCGCAATGTCGCTGCGAATTCCCTTGTGTCTAAGTGCTTCCGATAAAAAGTTTGATAAATCTTTACAATCACCATATTTATGACGATACACCTCGTTCACGTGGGAAGGAATGAAGGCACCCATTCCTATTTCTATGGCAACATATTTAAAATTGGATCGAACATATTTGTAAAGGCTTTTAATGATTTGTAAGCTATCGGTCATTCCTTCTGTTAACAAATCAATTTTTCGAAGGGCCAGAGAATCCAACCCTATTCTTTTTTCAAGTTTGTTTAGGTACCAATGGTTCATATATGCAGTTTCATTACCGATATATTCTGTAGGGGTAATAATGGTTCTGAACAAAGGAACTTTCAGGTTTCTGTAGATACCAAATAAAGCCAGAGGATCAGCTTTAATTTTAATGGGTACAGCTTTGATTTTCCATTGTATGGCAGTATCAAGAAGAACAGAATCTACTTGTAAGAATTTTATGGAATCCTGGTAAATCAGGTTTCTTGCCATATGAAGCGATTTTGGTACCGTAATTTTGTATTTTATGCTATCTACATCATGAAATGAGAACAGTCGCAAATCGGTAAAATACATGAGTTCCTTGCAATGTATACTGTAGCTTACTTTTGCATTTTCTTCGGCCGGAACCGCAATGGATTTGATTCTTTTACTGGTAATGTATTCCGTGTCAATGTCTTTGCTGGCAATGGCCTGATGTTTAAAAGCTTTGTATTTCTTTCCTTTTTTGATCTCAACACGCAAATTCTCTACTTCTTCCAATTCGCGATCGTAAAATATGGGATAAACAAAATCTTCCGAATTTTTTTTGAAGTGCACACTAATGTTTCGGACAAAAGATGAATCGTTTTGAATGATCACTTCTTCTTCTAACAATTGAATTGGGATGTCCTGGCAAAATCCCATAAGGGAAAAGAGGAAAAAAAAGGGCAAAAAAATTAGTTTGCTTGAGGGGATATTCACAGGCTAGGGGGCTTAGAATGATTTATAATAAATTAAACAGGTGTCATTTTAAATATAACGAATTTTAATGACATAATAAATCATATTGATTTTAAATAGCAAGTGCAAATTGGCTTGTATTTAGTAGCTTAATCGCATACTAATACTTAGAATTACATTTATTTCGATCTGTAATTATTTGTGTAGAAAAAATAAGGTATACTTCCTGCCTCAAAGGAGTTTTACCAGCACTCCATTATTCATCAAATTATTTTTGCATATCCTATATGCAGCCACTTTGCCTCATCTTGTTTTTGTATGCATCAGTTTTTTAGCAAGATATAGGCATTTAAAGAAGTTGCTACCAATAGCCAAAGCACGTAGGGCAGAATAAACAGTGATTTCCACTTTAAGGTGGAAGTATAATAAAGCAGAAAGAAGCTTGTGAGCAAAGTAAGAAGGAGAATGACCAGAAGTCCGGCCAAAACAAAATGGAAGTAAAAGAAAGTTGGGTTCCAGCTTACATTCAGAATCCATTGCAGGGCAAATAGCAAGATCAATAGGTTCCTGTTTTCTGCTTTTGGCCACAAATAGGCCATGTAAAAGCTAAAGCAGATCATGATTGTGCTCCAGGCCAATCCAAATGTCCACCCTGGGGGTGTCCATGGAGCTTTGTTGAGTCCTGCATACCATTCGGAAGGTACACCTTTGCTTGTAAAAATGCTGCCAATGGCCAAAGCGCCAAAGTTGATCAGTAGGAATAGTAGGAGTCTGTATATCATATTATTGAGGCTTAGTTGTTGTATCCTGATCTTTTTTCCTGAACCAGTTTTTAGGATTGAAATAGGATTTGTATTTCACAAAAAGTTCTTTGCCTACCAGGATTCCACCACCCCAAAACAAAACCTCACCAATCACGAGGGAAATGGTAGAGAGGGTAATTTTCGTTTTGGCCTCTAATTCCAGGAATGGGATTACGGGCAGGATCAGGAAAAATGGAATGCAGGCGATCATTAAAATGATTCCCAGTTTGATTTGCCAGTTCTTCTTTTTCATACCTATGAAGCTAATGTTTTTTTCATTCAATTTAAAGTGCTTAAGTCAAAAATCGATAGTTTGATTTACAACTATTTTCCCTTTGAAACGTTATATCATTACTACCTCAGCATCTTCCGATTGATATCAAAAGCTTGAACACACGCTATGAAATGATTTAACAAGTGCGTAAAAATTCGTGGCATGGTTGATAAAGTCATCATATTGAATCTACTGAATAAGCTATCGAAAGAGAATCGTAATATTTTCTGGAAGATGGAATGTTTGTACAGTGATGCAAAGGGAACCACCATTAATCAGATTCTTTTGTATTCTCAAAACAATTGCAGAAGCATAGGGCGCTTTGTGTACCGTGGCGAAAGTGGCATGGTACAATTGTGCATGCACGAGAAATTGAAGAAAAGCAGCTCAGAGCACATTGTTGACCTTCTATTGGATCTGATCAACGATTCCAAAGAACAGAAGGCGATCCAATCATAGGATCACCTCCGTTTTATCTCAAATCTTCTTCTTATTTTATATCGAATCGATCAAGGTTCATTACCTTGTTCCATACAGCAATAAAATCTTGTACAAACTGTTCATTAGCATCTTCGCTGGCATAAACTTCGGCAAGAGCACGAAGTTCCGAGTTCGAACCAAAAATCAGGTCGGCCCTGCTTCCAGTCCAAATCAGCTCTCCACTTTTTCGGTCGCGACCTTCGAATAGTGAATCATCTTCCGAAACCGATTTCCAGGTGGTTCCAAAGTCGAGCAGATTGATGAAAAAGTCATTGCTCAAACTTTCTTTCTGCCTGGTGAATACCCCTCGATCTGAATCATCAAAATTCGTATGAAGCATTCGCATACCACCTAAAAGAACAGTCATTTCAGGAGGTGTAAGTGTTAGCAGCTGTGCCTTGTCTACAAGTAAATCTTCGGCAGAAGCACGAGTCTTTCCTTTCAGGTAATTTCGGAAACCATCGGCCATTGGTTCCAATACGGCGAATGAATCGATATCGGTTTGTTCCTGCGTGGCATCGGTACGTCCCGTACTGAATGGCACCGTAAAGTTGAATCCACTATTTCTTGCAGCCTGTTCAACAGCTGCGCAACCTCCAAGTACAATGATATCGGCCATCGACACTTTCTTGCCATGTTTCGTATTAAAAGTATGCTGAATTTTTTCCAGGTGATTCAGAATCACAGCCAATTCAGCCGGACGGTTTACCTCCCAGTTTTTTTGAGGTTCCAGCCTGATTCGTGCACCATTGGCACCTCCACGCTTATCCGATCCACGGAAAGTAGAGGCCGAAGCCCAAGCTGTAGATACCAACTGAGAAATAGACAGGTTTGAATCCAGAATGGCATTTTTTAATTCGCTAATGTCCTTATTGTCGATCATCGGATGATCGGCCTTTGGAACCGGATCTTGCCAGATGAGTTCTTCCTGCGGAACTTCTGGACCCAGGTATCTTGAAATTGGCCCCATGTCCCTGTGCGTTAATTTGAACCATGCACGGGCAAATGCATCGGCAAATTCCCCTGGATTTTCATAAAACCGCCTCGATATTTTCTCATAGTCAGGATCTTCGCGCAGAGATAAATCTGTTGTCAGCATAATTGGGCAATGCTTTTTCGACGGATCGTGTGCATCGGGCACAGTTCCTTCACCGGCGCCACCTTTTGGTTTCCATTGGTGAGCCCCGGCCGGACTTTTTGTAAGTTCCCATTCGTATTGGAAGAGGTTCTCGAAAAAGTTGTTGCTCCATTGAGTTGGGGTAGTGGTCCATGTTCCTTCCAGGCCACTGGTAATGGTATCCCCGGCATTTCCGCTGCCAAAGGTATTCTTCCATCCCAAACCTTGCTCTTCAATTCCTGCAGCGGCGGGTTCTCTGCCCACATACTTGTCAGGATCGGCAGCACCATGTGTTTTTCCAAATGTATGCCCACCGGCAATGAGTGCAACCGTTTCTTCATCGTTCATGGCCATACGGCCAAAGGTTTCCCTGATATCGTGAGCTGCAGCAATTGGGTCTGGATTTCCGTTCGGTCCTTCGGGGTTCACATAAATCAAACCCATTTGAACCGCGCCAAGCGGATTTTCCAGTTCCCGATCGCCTGTGTATCGTTTATCGCCCAGCCATTCGGCTTCCGAACCCCAGTAAACATCCTGTTCGGGTTCCCACACATCTTCGCGACCACCTGCAAAACCAAAAGTTTTAAATCCCATTGATTCCAGGGCACAGTTCCCGGCAAGAATCATTAAATCGGCCCATGAAATTTTTCGGCCATATTTCTTTTTAATCGGCCATAAAAGTAACCTGGCTTTATCGAGATTCCCGTTGTCGGGCCAGCTGTTTAGGGGAGCAAAGCGCTGTGTGCCCGATCCGCCACCGCCTCGTCCGTCGGAGATGCGATAAGTTCCGGCGCTGTGCCATGCCATGCGAATAAATAAAGGGCCATAATGACCAAAATCTGCCGGCCACCAGTCCTGCGAGTCGGTCATCAGCTTGTAAAGGTCATTTTTAATCGCATCCAGGTCTAGAGACTCAAAGGCTTTGGCATAATTGAATGCCTTACCCATAGGATCCGATTTAGAGGAATTTTGACGGAGAATTTCTAATCTCAACTGGTTAGGCCACCAGTCGCGGTTAGAGGTTCCTCCGCCTGCAGTTTGCTTGTGAATGCCACCGGTAAAGGGACATTTACTTACATTTTTTTCAGTAAAACTCTCCTTATTATCCATCTTGTGTTTCGTTTAAAATTCCTATAAACCTAAATTTACGGAAATGTTTATCCATTCATGTAATTAATTATTAAATATTTACATGATATTATTGTTTTGAAAAATGGAGTTTGTATCTAAGTCAGAAGGTGATGTTTTACTTTTTAAACAGTATAAAAATGATTTTGTTTTTGCAGGCTAAACCTTTTTATTCTTTTGGACTTCCGACCAGAAAAAATCTTCCAATCGTTTCGAACCATATGGCTTAGCAATATTGTCGTGGCTCATGGCAGTTAGGAAGAACTCTATCGGTCCATAGGTTTTTGAAGAGGTAAATGTTCTTAGGAGAAAAATGATGAGTTTTCTGATCCAGTCCGGAAGGTGAGTAATTTTTATCTCTTTTTGCCATGATTTCAGGGCCAGTTCGGCCAATTCATTCTGGCTGAAAATCTCCATTCCACCCACGCTTTCTTCCTGAACACCTACACGCATTTTATCAATACATACTTTTGCCAGGTCTTCACCATGTATGGGATTTAGTTTGTACTGTCCATTACCAAAGAGGTATACTCTTCCTGTTTTTGCCATACCCAGAAAATCTCTCATATCCGAAAAGAAACCATTGGGCCTGATAATGGAATAGGAGATGCCCGAAGCCACCAGTTCATCTACAAAGCGTTCTTTGGCTTCAAAAATTTTTAAATGACGAAGCCGATCGCCATGAATGGCCGAAACATATTGAAAGGTTTTCACATTATCGCGCAAAGCTTCCTTCAAGAGATTGGAGTTGGCCTGGTAATCTACATCCATGTATGTGAAACCATCCTTTTGGCGGGTAATGCCAATACAGGAGAAAACCCAATCGATATTGCTGCAAACGCCTTTGATGGAAGCCGGGTCGGTAGCTTCTCCCAAATGGTAATGGTCTACCTGCTCAAATTTCTTTTTCTGATTTTCTTTGCGGATCAAGACGCGTACCCAGTAGCCTTGTTTTTTCAGTTCTTTTACTAAATATTGTCCCAGGTATCCACTTGCGCCCGCTACCAACACTTTTTCTTTCTTCATCTTTTTTTTATAAAGTTAGGGCAGGCAGGGCAGTTTCTACTTGACGATCGTCAAGAACCGAGTTTTTTGTGCACGCGGTTCTTAATTCTGCTTAATGTTTCGGGCGAAACACCTAAGAAAGAAGCGATGTATTGTTGGGGCACACGCTGAAATAAATCTCCTTGTGTATTTAGCAAGTCGACATACCGCTCTTCGGCCGATTTGCATACAAAGGAAGCCACCAATTTTTGATAGGTGATCAATTCATTTTCTGTAGCAATGCGTGCAATGATTTCCATTTCGGGCATTTTGCCTAAAAGTTCTTCAATTTTTGCTTTTGTAAATACATAGAGTTCCGTTTCTTCAATAGCCTGGTAATTTTCAATGGCAGGGATATTAAAAGTATAGCTTTCGCCTGCACAAATAAACTGGCCTTCTGTGTAAAAGAATGCGGTTTTGTCTGTTCCATCAACATTGTAGAACAATCTTACACAGCCCTTTGTCAGTAAGTAAATTTCATCCGATATTTTCCCTTCCGAAAAAATGATATCATTCCTTTTGAATACTCGTTTACTCACCGACTTGCAAAGCAGCTCGATGGCTTCATCGTTTAAAGGTGCGTATTGCTTAATATGTTCTATTAACTTGTTCATGCGTCTTCTGCCAAAACGATTTTTCTTTTACTGTAGAGTTCTTTATAAAGATCATTTAAAACATACAGAATTAAAATAGCAAGGATATTAATATGTAGATAATACTCATATTTATCAACATTGTAGCTGAAATTAAACTCTGAAGTCAGTCCGAAATTAAAATTAAAGAAAATACCATCGGTAAAATTACATCCGAGAGTAAATTTCGATCCTGAGAAATAGTCAAACTTATATCCTCCAACCGCTATGGAAACGATTTGCAAAACCTGATTGATCATGGAATAAATCAATCCTTTCCTGTAATCTTTTTGTAATAATGCGATTCCAGACTTAATAGAGAAAAGGTATAATCCTGCAGCAAGAAGAAAGATTAACAGGATGGTTCCATTTAGGTTATGTGTCCTTGTCATTAAATAAGCCGTTACATATATTCCCAGTAATCCGCCAATAATTTGATAAATGGATAATGTCCAGATTGTGATTTTTGTGTTCTTAATTCGAAGTTTCATCTAATGTTTGCTTGAGAGTTGTTTTATTACTATGCCATGTCATTATCAGGGCATTCATCTTCCTTTATTGGGTAAGTATTCGTTTCAGCTCAGACTGATATTTCGGATGATCCGTCATTTGATTGTGACCTTGATTTTCCAGAGAGATCAGTTCAACCTTATCTGGAAAATCCATGCGAAGTTGTACCGCTGCTTGGTAAGAGATCACCCGATCGTCTTTTCCATGAAAGATAGTAACAGGCATGGAGCAATTCTTGAGGTATTCGTTGGTAGCAAATTTGTATTTCAGGAGAAAAGTAGGCACAAAAGAAAATCTTTGGCGCATCATATCAGTTAAACTGTAATATGGAGCTTGTAGAATTAAACGGGCAGGCAGGTTATCGGATGCCAGCTTTGCGGCCAGTCCGGTTCCAATGGAATAACCTAAGACAACGATATCCTCCTCTTTGTAGATTTTCTTCAGCTCATCGTAAACCAATTGGTTGTCGGTATAAAGTTGCTCCTGGCCTGAAATTTCACCTTCACTTTTTCCGTAACCTCTGTAATCGAGCATCAGAACATCGTAATTCAGACTGGTATAGTTTTGGGCCACATTTCCCCACGAACGCAGCGAACCTCCATTTCCGTGAAGGTAGAAAATTACACCTTTTGCACTATCGGCCTTAAAGAGTAGGCCGTGTAAGTTAATGCCGTCGGCTGTATTGAATTCCAACTCTTCAAATTTCTGTGTAAAATGGAAGGAGTGATCTGCCTCCAATTTTTCCGGAAAGAAGATGAAATTTTCCTGCAAGAAATAGAGTCCTGCACAAAAAGCTACGTACAGGACAAGTGCTATTTTTAATGTATTGATTGCTACTTTTTTCATTTCTATAAATAATCTTTTCTGGGAGGAGTAAAAACATCAATTACCTCTCCGCCTATAATCACTTCCCAGCTGTGTGGGGCATTTTCTGGAATGCAATAGCTGTCGCCAGGCAATAGTTTTTCGGTAAATTCTCCGTACTGAATGATGTATTCTCCCGAAATTACGTAGCCACTTTGCTCGTTTGGATGAGCATGAGGCGGGACTTTGTCTCCTATTTTATAATTCATTTTAGTGACCATAGATTGATAGCCCGATGCCAGCACCTCAAAGTCGACACCCTTGAATTCTCTTTTCTTTGAATCTTTTGATTTTAGGATCATTTTAGATTGATTTATTCCTTTTTCGTCTAAAATTTACTTCTTAATAAACTTATAAGTTGCATGCTTGTTATCAGCATCAATTTTTAAAATATATAAACCGTTTGCTAAGTCGTTTACTTCCAGCATCAATTGTTTCGAAGTATGGCTTTGTTTTGACATAACAACTTGCCCTGATGAATTGTAAACATTCACTTGTATATCAGCGTAAGCTCTATCCAGATTTATGTGTAAATTTTGCTTTACAGGATTAGGGTAAATGTTCCAATCTTTTTTGAACTCATCGAATACCGAGGTAATGATGATTGAATAACAATCGGACCTGTCGCTGCATTCATTTTGATTCACAATTACAGCATAATCACCATCTTCCACTGGCGTGAAGGAAGCATTGGTTTCCGACTCGATTTCAGAAAATTCATCGTCACATTTTACCCATTGGTAAGTAGCATCCGAAGCCACAGCTTTTAGGGTAGATCCATCTTGTTCTACTCTTGTGTCAACCGATTGAACAGTTAAAATTACAGTTTTGGTAGAGTCGCATCCAGAATGAGTTTGAAACACTTCTGTATATTCTCCCGATTCGGTAAGGGTTTGCGACCCCAAAATATACTCTTCGCCCTGGCAAATGTTAATTTCTGCCTCTTCATGATAGGCAGGAATTACATTCAGTCGCAAAATTACAGTAGAATCGCAAGCGTGCACCGATTGGAACACCTCAGTGTATACACCCGTTTGGGTGAGCGTTTGTGTGCCCAAAATGTATTCATCGCCCTGGCAAATGGTGGCTTCCAGTTCTTCCAGGTAAATCGGCTTGACAGCCAAATGTAAGATAACGGTGGAATCACAATTGTGCGCCGATTTGAAAACCTCTGTGTAAACGCCGGCCTCGCTAAGATTTTGAGTGCCGAAAACATATGTGTCACCCTGGCAAATCTCCACTTCCGTTTCGGTATTATGGGCATGCCCAACTTCCAGTCTTAAGGTCACAATAGAATCGCAATTGTGAACCGATTTGAAAACTTCTGTGTATTCTCCTGATTCTGTTAAAGTTTGAGTGCCCCATACATACGCTTCTCCCTGGCAGATTTTAACATCTTCTTGTTCGTGGTATTCTGCATTTACGGTAAGATTCAGGATCACTATGGAATCACATCCATTAATCGATTGCAGAACTTCTGTGTATTCTCCGACTTGGGTGAGTGTTTGAGAGCCAAAAATATAACTTTCGCCCTGGCAAATACTGGCTTCCAATTGGCTTTGATAAGTTGGGTTTACCTTCAGATTTAGGTTCACTACCGAATCACAATTGTGCTGCGATAGGAATGTCTCAGTATATTCACCTGCTTCGCTTAATATCTGGGAACCAAATAGATATTCATCACCCTGGCAAATGGTAGCTTCTATGTTTTCCTGGTAGATTGGATGAACGTTGAGCTGCAGTGTTACAATGGAATCACACTGTAAATCCGATTCAAATACCTCGGTGTATTCTCCCGATTCTGTTAAAGTCTGACTGCCAAGCATATAATTTTCACCCTGGCAAATGCTGGCTTCAATTGTTTCATGATATGTTGGTTTTACCACCAAATTCAGGTAATAAGTACTATCGCAACCCGTTGAACTGCTAAGTTGGTCAGCATAAGTACCGCTTTGTTTGTAATAGGAGTTTCTCCACAGCAGGCTATCTCCCTGGCAAATTTGCCTCTCTTCGGTCTGTTCGAATACTGGATTCACCACCAACTCGAGCTGGCGGATACTGTCGCAACCCAAGTCCGTAGTAAGTTCTACACTGTAGGTTCCTGCTATAGAATAATAGGTGTTTTGCCACAAAAGGCTATCCCCATCACAAATGGATTTCTTTTCCTCGATCAGGTAGGTCGGATTTACGCTCAGGTTCAATTCATAAATGCTATCGCAGGATAGGTCCGATTCTTTTTCATAAAAATACTGCCCTTCCTCTGAATAGTACTTGCCTTTCCATAGTAGGCTGTCTCCATTACAGATAGAGATGGAAGTTTCGGAATGATTGATTCGATTTCCTGTTGGACTTTCCCAATATCCCATATCAATTCTGGAACACAAATCGGATATCATATCAGGATTACCTGAATCGATACAAGGTGAATTGGATTGTAAGGTATAATCGTGACTTAAGGTATCGGCAAAAAGCGGATCGATAATGATGCCATTGTTGTGGCTCGTATTCCCGGTAACGGCTCCATTGTTAAAGGTATCGCCATATTTCAGGCAGGAATAGTTCACCTGTATTGTTGCACCATACATATTATAACCCGTATAATTGATCATATTTGGCGATCCGTGATTCCAGACAATCGAATTGTTAATTTTAACTGTACCACTGGCAAATACACCACCATTCCCCGATTTGGAGGCATCGCTGTTCAGGCTTGTGTTATTGGCAATTGTACTGCTGTTGATATTTACATCATCTCTTAAACAATACATGGCTGCACCCGATTGCTCTGATTCATTGCTGTGAATCAAAAGCCTGTTGATGTTGATAATTCCGTTAGAACTGTTGTCGTAGCTGCAAATGGCAGCACCGATTTTGGATTTGTTATTGCTTAAAATACAATTGGAGAGGTTCACAATGTAATAGGCTTCGATAAAAATACCTCCTCCTTTTTCGGGATCATATCCGTTAATCAGTTTAAAACCGTTGATGCTTGCACTGATAATACTATTTCCCACAATGGAGATACACCTGTTTTTCTGCTCCCCATCTATAATGGTAGTATTAGGCTTAATGCTGTCTCCGATGAGATGGACATCGGCTACATTGGGCCAGGTAAGAGATTCTTTATAAGTACCCGGACTCACAAAAACCGTATCGTTAGGACTACAACAATTTAGAGCTCTTTGAATGGTGGCAAAATCGGCAGGAACAAAGAAAGAGGTTCTGTCATCATCGGTATAAGCAAGTAAGGTATTGGAATCCTCCGATTCGTTGCCGGATAGATCAACAGATTTTACCTTTACTTCATAAGTCACATAGGGGATTAAATTTTGAAGTGTATCAATTTGGTCATCATTAGGAACTGTTTTTTTACTCCATTGCAAGGAGTCTACACATTTATAGTAAATATCAATATGGTCGATATCGCTTCTATTGTCATCCTCCCACTTTAGGGTAATGCTTTGGTCCTTATTATTCTCGAGAGATTTTAGAAAGATAGGAGCACGATAATCACCAAATACCTTTGTGGTTCTAAAAGGAGAAGCATCAACATATACGGTAATCGAATCACCTTTCCCGGATGGATGATTGATATCGTTATAAGGTCCAGAATCATCTCCCCAATAGTTGTTTTCGGCATTCAACACATTGCCATCGTTCAAGCTGTTGATTCCAAAATTATTATTGAGAAAATCCGATTCGTTTACCTGCAACATTCCCTGCGCCTGGTTTAATATGGCCACATCGTTAATCGAAAATATGGTGGAATCAATTGTGGTGTTGATGGATTTGTTATTGATTCCATTTTCGTTGGCCGTAAAAATGGACTTATGTATGTTAATGCTGTTATCGGCATGATTGCCAAAAATTCCATGAGTGAAACCTTTAATGGTGGAATTGCTTAACTCAATAATTCCTGCATATTTTGTTAGGCTAATTCCTTCAGATGCACCAAAATTGCCTTCAGAAGGCATTTCATCCTGATCTCTGCTGATGGTACAACTGTCCACTATTAGTTTTCCGGTATTATTGTCTCTACCGGTTTTGATGGCAGTTTTTTGCCCCGAAAACTCGGTGTTTTTAATGGTAAATTCTCCGTAATACTCCACTCTTACGCCAATGGATTCATTGTCTTTTACGACTGAGTTTTTCAGGATAATGTTCCCCTGCATGAAAAACAATGTTCCACTAATAGAGTTTCCATTATTATGGACGTTCACATCATCAACTACACTTGTTCCTTTTACCGAAAGGGCGGCACCATAATGGTATTTGGCGGAATTTTCGGTGAATTCACTGCCTGTTACCGATCCGTTTCCATCGACCGAAGCACCACCACCATATGATTCTGAGCGGTTATTTTTGAAGGTACAATTCGAGATGCTATAATCGGGAGAAGTAATGGAAACACCCCCGGCATTGATAATGTTTCGATTGTCGCCCGTTGAATTGTTGTTGGCCACCATTACATTGTGAAGCCTGCAAACATCGGCCTGGCATCGTATACCACCAATGTAATCGGATTGATTGGAAAGAATGGCTGAGTTAATAAGGACAAGATTGCCTTCGGAATAAATACCCCCGGCCATTTCCTGGGCTTCACAATTTTCGATTAGCACAGAATGCAACTTCACACTTCCATTGGTAATTTGAATTCCACCACCTTTTTGAGATGTAAGTCCGTTTCGAATTCTGAAACCTTTAATAACTGTATTGGTGTCGATAGCAGCATGAATGATGTTGATCACCCTGTCTGATTCTGTACCATCGATTATGGTATTGGTACTATCGCCTGCACTTAGGAGTTTGATTCCATTTGTTTCGGGCCAGATGATATTTTCTTCATACACACCTGTTTGCACCAGAACGGTATCATTACTCGAGGCATTGCTTAAAGCGGCCTGTATGCTTGAATAATCGGTAGGTACATGAATTGTTCTTTGGGAAAAAGCGGTTGTAGAAATACAGATGGCGAGTAGGCCCAGAAGGTAAAATTTCTTCATAGAATTCGTTATTAGTCTTGGTGTTAAAGTGTTTGTTTTTACCTGCTAAATGGCTGTTTGACTTTTAACGAAAGCTCACACATTCATTCCATTTTCTTCCAATCGTTTGATATCTTCCCAGAGCCGGTACAGGATTTTATCTATACAATATAATTTTTACTGTATATCAAATCTAGCAAAAGCTGTTCATATTATCACCGCCTTAGATGTAAAAATGCTTAATATAAAATGATTCTTTGTAAAAGAGTCTAAGTGATTTTATGATTGCGATTTAAAGGCTGTTTTGTAGCTGATATAAGGAGCTGTTGTTAAGGTTTTATTATGTGAAAGCACTTATATGGTAGTGGAGCTTTTACTTCTCCATTTCTTTGATTTTTTCGAGCACTTCCTGTTTCTTTGTTTTATTGTATATCAGCTGGTAAGCTTTCAAGGCATTTGAATGGCTTCCTTTTTTTCTTAATTCATCCGCTATGTCAGTCATTGTTTTGGCTTCTGCTACAAAGAATTCCGTTTTTTCTTTGGCAATGTACTGCATTGCATCTACAACGTTCTGATAGTTTTCGGTATTCAGATTGATAAGAATATTGGGCATAAAAACAGATTCGCCAATGATTATTTTATTCCCCAGTCGATCATTCATCTCATCGGCATATTCCAGAATGGAATGGATATTCTGAGACAACAAATGGTCGGGAATGCTTGAAAAGGAATGAAGAAAACTATTGGCTCTGCAAAAGCCTGTAAACTCGTTGGTTTCATGTGTTTCATCGGCCAGAAGCTCGAACTTCCATTTTAGCTTTGGCAAGTTTAAGGAATCCAAAGTGTTGTTGAAAATCTTGTTGGCTTGCTCCAATTGTTCGTAATTCTCTCTCGACCCGATATTGAAATACAAGAATGTTGGATTTGTTGGAGCAGTGATTCCAGTACTTTCATTAAGCATGTGAATGCATGGGCTCGTTGCGGCATAGAAAGAAAAAGTATCAGGCGATTGCATCAAAACGTCCATCACAAATCCTCCGGATATGGAATGACCCGAGATGTATCTCGTGGAGCTGGCATTGAATTCTGCTTCCACAAAAGGAATTAATTCATCGTTTAAAAATTGCAAATAGTCTTTTCGATTGTTATCACCAACAAAATATTTCCTGGGGTACTTATTTTCAATTCCTATCACAATAGACTGGTCACGATAAATATCTGCCCTAAAATCATGAGCAAGAGAACTGATCACATAAAGTACGGGGTATGATTTTGTTTCATAATCTTTGGGAAGGTGAAGGAAAAGGACTTTTTGTTCTTTTAGGATCTTCGAGTTAAACTCCATGATCGAACCACTGTTTAATTTTTCAAGCTTCGATTGGGAAAACAAGCTACTCGATAAAAGGATAAGAACGATTAATAGTGAACTTAGCTTTGCCATAATTCTTCTTCTTTTAATTAAATGATCCTGTATTGGTGCTGTAAATCAATGAATTCTATTCGACTACCAAATCTAACAAAAGCACCTTAGAATTCCATTGCTGCGACAATGAAATTTATTAATGTAAAATGATTCTTAGTAGTTTGTTTGTGGTTTACCACGCGAGAGACTCACGCGATGGCTTTGGAAATTACAAGTATTATCTTCTATGTCGACTTGAACGATAGCCTGTATTAATTCCAAATCCCAAACTTACTTCTGTAAAAGAGTTAAGCCTGTAAAAGTTCACAAATGCAGCAAGCTTTTTATAGTCGAATCGAATTTGTGCCTGGTATTCTACCATGTCTTTGTAGATTGCTGCTTTTGCAAATACATTGGAGTATAATGGTTTGCCAATGTCTGCAACCACTCCAATAACTGGCCCCGATAAAACTTCCTTGCGATCAGCTTCTATGGGTCGAAAGGAGAGTTCGCCATATCCAGTAATGAAACCTACATTGTAGAAACTATCGAAGTTCAGTACATCTAACAAGAAATGCGATTCCAGTGAATATGCCGTTGCATTGAATTCATTTTCGAAAGTCACTTTCCGATAGTACCATTTCAGGTCCATTTGAAAATCGCACTCAAAAATCACATGGTCGAACTCAATTTGGGAATTTAAAAATTCGTTGTCTCTCTTGTTGGTCTGGTAATTGATTGCCGTTTTTAGGGTAGTTGAATAAAAAAAAGGAGGGAAGGACAACTCAAATTGCCCACCGAAAGGCGTATGAACAGCTCCGCTGCTTGCCAAAATGCCAATGTATTGATGATCGAAAGTATCCATTAAGCAATCGGATTTTAGAAATACAAGAAGTTCAGTTTCATTTTTTAGTTTCACCTCTTTTGTTCGAATGCCAACGAAAGAAAAGATCAGAATTGCATCAGGTTTCGATACGCTGATGGTAAAATTTCCATCCAGATCTGTTGTTGTGCTGTTATCGGTGCCTTTTTCAATGATGCTGACACCTGGTAGTTCTGCATTCTCTTCTTTAAGAATCACCTTTCCTTTTATTTCTACCTGGGCAAAGGCAATGGAAGAAGCAAATAAAATTATGAGGATGAGAAGTAGCTTTTTTGTCATTGCAAAAAGGTTTATTGATTTATGATGTGAGTGTAAGCAATAATCTTAGAGGTAAATAATGGTAGAACGATAAGCTCAATTAATACCCATCATATGCAGACCAATAATACCAGTTCCCATAAAGCTTGCCCCATGTGTAAACATGTTGGAAAGCTTGCCCTGTATGGTTAGGAATATGATTCGTTTTGGTATAGGCAATTCCTTCGAATGTAGGATGATCAATATCGAAATAGAAATAGATTACATCGTCGTTTTTAAATACAGCCTTTACATTGGTATAATTTATTAATGTGGTATGATCGCTATCTGTTAGTGCTGAATTAAAAGCGTTCTGATTGCTTAAGAGTGTTACATAGTAATTGGAAAATACAAGTCTTTCCAGATTTAAAAAGAATAACGTATAATAGAGCACAATCATTCCAATGAAAAGGTATCTTTTATTTAGTGCCTTTCCTTTGAAAATTAATATTACAATGATGATCAGACTGTAGAGTAGAGTGATTACAAAATTGGCCAAAACCAACTTGGGATGTTCTCTAAAATAATAGGCAATTACAAGTAATAGCTGTATCAAGAGTATCATTTCGATTATGAGTAATATGGAAATTATCTTTTTCATTTTGTCTCTTTTTCGACAATAATAATCCGCTTAATATTTTCTTTTTCAAGTTCAGTCAGAAATTCATTTACATTTTTATATTGTGCTGAGTACCATTCTTGTTTCTTGAAATAGTGATCCATTTCACCTCCTGGACTGAAGCAGTATCCATATCGGGCAAAAATTTCATTTCGCATCATTTTTAAATCTGAGTTTGACATTTTTTGCAATTCCTCTTTGCTTAGGATTCTTTTTGACGCTTGTGTATATTTACCATTGAAATACTCATCAATTGGAGATGTTTTTGTGCCAATTTCATATTCACTATTTTCGCTTAAGCCACTCCATGGGCTATCAACCTTTAGGCCTTTAATCTTATTTTGTCCATTATCATAAATCACAAACTCGCCCTCTGTTTGATCAGAATAGAATTTGTTTTTCTCAATGCGAATATTTGTCAAATTTTCATAGCTCCAAATCCATGAAGTACCATTATCGTTCCAGCTTCCTCTTTTTATCTGTCCGTAATACTTATCATGCCCAAAAATCAATATAAATTCTGATTCCATTTCTGAATCGCCGAAATGATAGACTGATTGATATTCAATAGTCCATTTGGGAATCCATGAAGCCACTTTTAAATCATCAATTTTTTCAAAACCGATGATTTGTCCCTTTGTCAAATGTGAAAAAAATATTAGAAACAGACTGATTATTAAGATTTTGTTTTTCATTCCAATTATGTTTTTAATCTTAATACCCCGAAGTAAACAGGTTTCTTGCACCACGGATTCCACACTTTTGGTATTGGTGATAGCTCTGGGCAGCTCGTTCTTCAATCTCTGCGGGAGATTCATTTAGAATCCATCCATCGATGGCTGATTGCAAAGTATAAGCTTCAGGTGCCATAAGGTGGGTGGTCCATAGGAGAGGGTTGGCCTGGGCTGCTTTTATTTCCTTCTTAAAATAGCTTTTGCTATAACAGGCCAGAATCATTACATCAATCGGGTTTTCGTTTTTCTCGTAATCAAGCATTACATCAAAATCCATTAAACCATCGTGTCCGACGTAAGCAATTAAATCTGAATTTCCTCCAAAATGCAAGCTTTTTTCTTCATGCTTAATATGAATGGGATGCTGACCATTGCTCGATTCCAGGAATTGTTCAATGCAAGTTTGAATGTGCTCACCATCATAAGCATCGGCAAGCAAGTAAATGTCCTCTGTATGATGTTTGAACAATAGTCTTTCCAAAATGTTTACATCATTGGAATCTATGGTTTTTACGAGTTGCCAGTGATTGGTTTTTCTGTGAAAAAAGTTTTTTACACCAAAAGCTGCACCCCAATATAAATTGCGTGCCGGATCTTTTCCATTACCTAATGCCTCGGGAACAGGAACTATTCCTTGATGCTCGTTGTCGCATAAGGCCACAAAAACATGTATAAACCTAGCCTTGGCAGATGTTTGCAGAGCCATTAAAAGCAATATGAAAATGATTGTTGGTCTCATTCTTTACTGGTTTATTGATTCAGTTCATTTAGCTTGTTCAGTCTGATTTCAAAATAGTTTGCAAACTGAGTGTTTGGAACACCATCCTGATCAAATTTTAAAATAATTTTTTCATCTACGATCGTAATAGTATCGGGTATAAAATCATTGATATATGGCCTGTCGTGAAAGATAATTTGATTCTCACGTATGTTATATTTACCATGAAAATACTCATCTCCAAACATGAAATAAGACCTTATTTCAAATTCGTTATTTTCTCTCAAAATTAAGTGCATTCCTGTTAGGTCATCATCTAAATAAGCCTCCAGTACTTTTTTACTTTTAAATACTTCCCAGCTAAAACTGTCTATTGTAATAATGGATAGGATGACCAAAAGACCAATAATAATAGATTCTCTTTTTTTCTTTAGGATGGAGAATCCCAATACAATGGCAAAGATCACCCCCAATAAACCAATTGGCAGCATTCCAAATATCCAGAATTCCTTAAATAGATAATCTCTAAATATATAGGAGAGAAGCAACAGAATTCCAATTGTTATTATCAATTTGCTCTTTTTCATTTCATCCTTTTATCGAGTTCTTCTTCGAATGCAATTCTTTTTGTTGGTTTTTCCACAGAATGGACCTCATTTTTGGTGGCTTATCATTCCAGCATTTTCAGCCTTTTTTTGATGTCTTTAAGCGTTGAAAAAAAGACTGTTCGGTCTAAGACAAAGGCAGTTAATGGAACAGCGATCAATGAGAATCCCAACCATAGTAATTTTCGAGCCTCGGGGTAGAGAATGGCAAAATAAAAAATGATTCCTGCCGAAAAAGCAATGATTACAAATATGAACAAAATGAAATAAAGCCCATGATCCACGATGCTGACTTCGATCTCATCCTTTTTGCATGTGAGATAAATACTTGTACTCAAACCTTTGTCGAGTAGGCCTGAAATGAATGGTGTTTTATAAAGTTTTACACTGCCTTCATTTTCAATGGTACCGTAATAATCTTCCCTAATCTGAAAGGTAGAAATCTTTCCTTTGTGTTTAAAGTCAACAAAGGTAGATAGCTTTTCAATCAGCTCATCGAATTGCAATTGGCTTTGAATGGAAAAGCTCTCTTTATTCTGGAATAATTTCATGCCTATTTTTCCTTTATATATTCATCCTTGATCATCATTTCGTAAGCTTTTTCTACATTCTGTTTTGATTTTGGTTCATCCAGGTAATATGGCAATTTGCTTTTTTCATTCACCATTTTAATCAATTCTCCATCTGCCACTAAATTTTCAATTAAAGAAATCATTTCTTTATCGAGAGTAGGAGGAATTTGTCCGCTTGCATATTGATTTGCCATCCAGATAATGTATTCTTTAATGGTTTTTTGCCCATCAGCATCCAAATATATTTGCTGAGGCCATTTGTCCATGGTAATCACACGTGGCGATTTATTGTCGAACAGGTGTATCATTTCCTCATTCAGCCAATCCCATTGTAAAGTCCGCACAAAATAGAGGTCTTTATTAGGGTAAGACTTTAAATGATCAAAGTTTGGAAGCTCTTTGGCTTTCTTTTTAAAGATTCCGAACATGAGTAGTATTATTTTAATTAAACTGTTGTCATTCTTCGATTATCATCAATTCCATATTTAAAACCACTTCTTTTAAAAGTTCGGTTTCTCCAATATAATTTCTAATTCCTTTGGTGCTGACCTTTGAAATTGCATGCAAATCAAACTGCTTGTTAAAAATTATTTTGGGTTCAGGAAAAAGATCAATTATTGTCATTAGTCCAGGTTGACTCGCATAAGAATAGCCGAAGAGAACCAATTGCTTCCCTGTTTTGTTGTCAATAATTAGTGTGTATCCTGATTTGTCCACATTCAATGTATGGACTGATTCAGGTAGTTTATAGGGACCCACGCACTTCATCCAGCCGTCAATATTGTTTATACTTAATGTTTCCTTACCCTTCGAATTTAAGATCTGAACATTTAGGAAATCACCCGGATCGTTCCATTCTACCAAAGTATTCAAAATGATTTTACATGAATCAGAATTTTCATGAACCCTAATTTCAGCAAGCTTCTTTCTTTTACGATTCGTTAGTAAGCTATCAAGATATAAGGAAGAGTGGAAATCCTCTATTAAGTCAGAATTGACAATGGGTGCCGGAGGGGGTTGAATTTGACTTTCTTTAGAGAGATTCTTTTTTGTCTCTGAATTGCACGACAAAAGAATTATGCTTAAACAAAGAAAAAGGAATGGCAATTTCATCATTTTATTAGGGGCTTAATGTTTTTGTTAGATCAACCGTATGTTGCTCTCTACCAAATCTACCAAAAGCCCCTTAGAATTCCATTGCTGAGATAATAAAATTTATTAATGTAAAATGATTCTTAGTAGTTTGTTTGTGGTTTACCACGCGAGAGACTCGCGCCGTGGCGGTAGTAAGTATTTTTCTATTCTATTTCGTTTACAATTTCATTAGCCATTTGATTTAACACCTGCCAATCATTTGTTTCATGAAAGGCAGCCAAATCAGGATATGTTCCACTATATTTTTCCTGAGCAAGAAGAAGTGATTGATCAAAAGCTTCCAATATCCTCATTTCCGACTCCTGAAAAGCTTCTTTAATGATCTTAGTGTCAATTCGATAAAAATCGTTCCACTGAGAAAACATTTCTTCAACAATATTGATGTCATTTTCGTTTAGCAAAAGCTCTAATTCGCTTTTTGATGAAGCCCATAACCGGAGAACATCAAGAATACTTAGCCTGGATTGCTCGATAAATTCGGAATCAAATATTTCTTCGCTAAGAGCTTTTATCTGGAGCTCTCTTTTCAATTGCTTTATCCTGTACAAATAAAATGGAAGGTAATAGAGATTAAAAACAAGGAGAAGAATGAGTTTGTTGGTATCCTTATCATATTTTGAATGAAACCAAAAACAGTAAACCCAAAGAATCATTCCAATTACTACAAGAACAGGAATCAATATATCAAAAAATATCCCATTCGTTGAATTAAAAAACAAATCATGTATTGTATCAAAAATGTCTCTATTCATTTTGTGTAAAACTTTTATTACTTCTAATGTTATCAATAGCTGTCAAACATGCCATCGAAAGGACTCGTGCGGTAATGAGTTTCCGTTTACTTTTTCTTGATTGCCTGCTGCTTATATTTTTCGACAAACTCTTTGGCTTCTCTCATATTGTTAGGGTAGGATACATATTTGTCGATCCGATTTACATGGTTTGATGTTTCTGCCGTTTCGTATATGTGCTGATAATAAAATCCATGATTCACCAAAAACTTTACAACTGCCCATTCTTTATCGTTTCTTTTCAGAGGAGGCCTGAATCTATGAGGTAAGAAAATCATGATTTTACCACAATCGGGACAAGGTGTTTCTTTTCTATTATTACAATCGATATCCTGATTAAAGGAAATCTTACATTCTAAACAAACTACTTTGTGTCCCATATTTTTCCTTTAATTAATTGTTTTTACTTGTCATACTTTGATTTTAACTTTTGTTGGTCCAGTTAATTCTCTACCTCTCGATTAGTCCTAAAATATAATAAGCAGCTAAAACCAGGAATGGGATCAGAAATGCACTTATCCATAATAAGATAAAAAAGACCTTTCCCCCTGTGCTTAATTTTTTGACTGAGGGGTTTTGTAGTATTTGTTTTAAAGAATTAACCACTATTTTTTCATTGGCTACCTGTATATATCTTTTAGGATCAACAATTCTTGATATTGTTTTCATGTTCAATGCAAGTTCATCTCTTAATAACCAATACTCTTCATTGCTTAGATCTTCGTAGGCTTTGTTTATATCAAATCCCTTATCAATTAACACTTGTCTAATCTTTATGTATTCAGTCTGAACGCTGATCTGTGTAAAAAGAAATACAGGAATTATAAGCATGAGAAAAGCTTCCATTTTTATGGATAAGATAATGAGGCAAGCAATGGAAATCCATAAGAAGATGATACTTATTTTTTCTTTTTTGTAGAAGAACAAATCCTTAATCATTCTACCGCCGTCTAATGGCATTACCGGAATTAGATTAAAAAGATTTAGATAGATAAACATATTTCCAATTCTTATATATAGATCATTGTCTGCTGCATAGCCATGTGCATAAATAAAAGAGCCAATGATGATACCAGGCAAAGGTCCGGCTAATGAGATGAATAATTTTTGCTTTTGACTGATATCTTTTTTGGTTCCAAAGGCTGCAGCACCAAGCAAAGGAATAAAAAACATGTTTAGGTCTTTGTAGTTAAAAGCCTTCATTGCTAACAAATGACCCAATTCATGAATCAGTAATACACCGGTTAATATCAAAATAGAACTTAGTTCCCAGTTGAAAATAAAATAAAAGGCAGCAATAAAAATGATTGCACTAAGAATCGATTTGTGATAGGATTGATTTTTGTGGTCAAGAATTGGTTTTTCTGGAAATTTGGGCTCCTTATTGAGTTCGAATTGACCATTTTCAAATCTTTTCTTTAGTTCTGCCTCTGCCATTAATAATCCATCGTGGTCTAATCCTTCAAGATTAGTTTCTGTGATTTCAACGAGTTCTTCGTTCGATTTCATTTCCATGATTTTAGGCCAATTATATACTGTCATTTTCTATGCTATCTTTAATACTATTGGTAGTTGCTGTTTTCTGTGCGATACGACTCGTGCATTAGCAAAAACCTACTCTAACTCATCAATAATGTTTTTCAATTTCTCAATGATATTTCCTTTTGGATCATATCCTTTAAACTTTTTAATAATCCTTCCATTTTTGTCTATTAAATAGGACGTAGGAATGGCCTGAACTTGATATTGGGTTTTAATTCTCCCTTTAGAGCCTTCCATATCAGAAATATTATGCCAGGAGATATGATCTCTTTCGGAAGCACTTTTCCAGGTGTTTGCATTCTTATCTACCGAAAAGCTCACGATTGACAAGTTTTCGGGAATTTCGGTAAAATGTTCGCTCAAATACTTATTCTCCATACGACAAGGTCCACAACCAGCACTCCAAAAACACAGGTAGATGTATTCACCTTTTAGGGATGACAATCTAAAATCATCTCCATCTATGGTGCTCACTTCAAAATCGATGAAAGGATTTCCCACTTTTGCTACCTCCTCAAACAGATAGACATTCAGGGCTTTTGCTGTTGATGTGTTTTTCATTGCAGGAGGCAGATTTTCATATATGGCTGTCAATGTGTCTCTTTCAATGCTATTTCTATTCTTATAAACAATATTTAATCCCATGTATGAATCAGCATGTTTTTTCCCAAAATCAACATATACATCATGCGAGGCTGTTTGAGAGTTGTTGATTTTCATGATCAGACTAAGCTTTTCTTCATCGCTTGAATACTTTTTCTTCATAAAATGATCCAGAGCATCTATATATGCCTGGTCATACACTTGTTGAAGATTTTTTAGCTCATTTTGTAAATCTTGCTCTTTTCCACCCGAAATGCTACAATTCAGATGCATGTTCTTTAATGGCGAGTGGAAAGACATTTCAAGATTTTCGACTTGAATATTTGCATATTCATTTTCGCATTGAATCCAGCAAGACGAAGGGTGTTCCACCTTGCCACTCAATGTAAAGTTCCCATTTGAAGAATAAGCAGAATCTAAGTTGATCTGCTGGTCTAAATCGTATAATGTAATTAAGGTACTGTCTTTTATTCCTTCGATATGACCGATGATACTGAATCCATCATTTTTAGTTTTACAGCCAGTAAAAGCAATTGCTGCCAAAAGAGTGATTATGAAATATTTCATTAAGTATATTAATTTGAGTAGTTATTTTAAATATCGATGATTTACATTCTTTTTAGGTTTCACTTTTTCAGCCAGTTTATTCGATAAAAAATTAAATTGTTTTGCAGACATTGAGCTAATTCTTCGAATTGTTTTGCCATTTTCCCGTTTAAATACGAGCCAGTAAAAGTTGAATATTATTTTTTCAATTTTATAGTCAGATATATTATCGAGCAGAACACCAAAATCTGATTTTAATTTGGGATGAAAGCCTTGTTTTTTAAAGACAAGGGCATCCATATAAATGTTGATCCAATACATTTTGATTGGCCAAGCAAACAATACAAACACAAGGGTTTGAATTATAAAAGAATAAGGAGGGGCAATCGATACTAATTTAAATCCCCAAATGAAGGAAGCAAAAAATACAAATGCCCAATGCAATGCTACCAGGCCATTGATCATGATATTTTTGATTCTTAAATCGGGTTTTTCCATTATTTATATTTGTTACATTATGCCTATGGTTATTGCTCAAACTTAAGACCTTCTGATAACTACTGGAATTAAGCCAATCCAGTAGCAACCTCTCGCAAAACCAGAAAAATAAATTTACATATTATTTAATTATAGAAGCTAATTTGGTGAAAATTAAGAACTGGTTTAAATAGGAGAGAAGCTTAGAGTGATCAGCCTCAAGCTGCAAGCTTTAAGATTCAAGTATCTGGCACCTGCAATTGTTAATTGATCATTACTAATTATTAATTCTGCTGTCTTCAAAAGTCGCTGTCCGGCATTCTGACAATTGTGATTTTATTCGAAGAAAGGCTTTAGTAATCCCGAAAGCTTTCGGGATGGGAAGCTGAGAACTTGTTAGAAGATCACCCAGCCGCACTTAAGCATTTTAAGAATCAAATTGCAATTGTCAGTCCGCCTTGGGTTTTTTGCTTACTTTTTGGGCTTAAGCCAAAAAGTGAGAGCCCCTCCGGCTGGAGGAGATGAGATAAAATTCAGATAAGACCGAATCGTAATTTTAATCGGCATAAAGATAAATACATAAATAGAGTCAAACCAAAGGTTACTAAAAATCAGCGTGATGCTTTGTGAAATAACCTTAACTTAATGACATTGCTCGCGCGGTAGCGGAGGTAATAACTTGTTTTACTGTTTCTGCCAATAATCGAATGCTGTTTTTGCAAATTTGTGATATTGATCTTTAGCAATGTAAACTTTAAATTTTACCTTGTCCTTTCTTGTTACAAGCAGGTAAGAATTGTATGTCCATGCGTCGCTTAAATTTACTGAGTCCAATTTTATAATATCCGAATAAAGGGCACTTTCTATGTAAGACTTGCTTGTATCTTGATCGAACCAGTAGCTAGCAATCCTTTTATCGGTCAGAAAATTGCCACTCTTTTGGGTAGTGAGCGAAGAGGAAAAAATCAGTATTTTTTCATTTGTATCAAGTAGTCCTAACTCTGCAATGTATTCCAGATCGGACTTGCTTAAGCTATCCTGTTTTATAAAAGAAGTACAACTTGATAAGATTTTTATTGTTAGTAATAGGAGAACTGTTTTTTTCATTTTTAAATTGGACGTAATGGATTAATAATCTTTCCGTATTGACATGCTACAAGCTTTCGTCATCTGCAGTTTTTTGTTTTACATGTTTTAACAAGGCCAAAACAGATTCAGCATTCAAAGCGGGATATTTTTTTCAATAAAATCAAAATCTTCTTGTTCTGGTTTTTGAAGGTTTAATTTATTGCAAATCAAATCGATTAATTCTACATCATCAAGATCATTAATTCCATAAAGAAGATGCCAATCATCCTCGGGGTAGATTGGAAAATTGGGCAAATCAATAAACTGATAGATCTCGTCATATACAAGTTCTATATATTCCCTCTCATATCCTTTATTATTTAAACTTGTGATATAATCCTCACGGTCTAAAGAGGGACGTGTTGAGGCAATTTGCTGTAAATTTTTAGTAGGTTTCCAGTTTCTTATTTGTAATAGGCCTAGCGCAATTATAATTGTTCCAATTAGTATATATATTTCCATAGGAGCTTTCGGTTTTACTAGGCTTTAAGGGATTTTACGCCTTCGGTATCACAGTAATTTGCTTTTGTTAGCATTGGTAGACTTCTATAAGTCATACCTGTTAATGATATATATGCGTTTTGCAAAATATTCTTTACTGTCGTCATAATTGGACAATAGACCATCTGCCAAATTCTGTTGAGATATCCGGCCTACTGCTTGCTTAGCATCTAAATATTCTATAATTAAGGCATCCGATTGCTTTACAGAGTCAAGGGCCGAATAAAAACAACTTGCTTCAGTTAAAACTGACAGAGGCTTGTTTTTTAACAGATTGAGAATTGAATCAATAAGGATCTGCTTATTCTGGCCATCAATGGGAATCAGTTCTTCTGAGATACCATGGTTTGGATGGTTTATTTTGAAGGAAATACCTTCATGCCAAACCGAATCTGGATATATTGTATCATATTTTCCAAACAAATTACTTTCCTTATAAGACTGCAGTTTTACATCATCAATTGTCCAATCAGTTTTTACTGATGATTTTGATATATCCTTTAAATATTCTTTGAATTTCAATTTCTTTCCTGGGTATTCGCTATCTAAAAAGAGATCTAAATCGGTCACAAGCTCATTCAGGAATTTTGTTTCTTGTTCACCTAACAAATTTTCAAACTTTTTTATTATATAATCCTCTTTATCCATTTTGCATGAAAAAAGAGAAATCAATATTGTCAGTAGTATTAGGTTTTTCATTGTTGGGTTTAGTAATTTTTTAGGCTTCTTAAGTCTTCACGATCATCGCCCATGGAATTTAGCTTTTGTCATCTCCACTATTTAATTTGTCTTCATAATGCTTCATGAAATCAATACCATTCATGTCCATTTCTATGGCTTGTGAAAGAGGTAAATCTTTCTTCAATTTTTTGGCAATAACAAGTCCATAGGCAATATTTTGAATGTTCCCATCTTTCAAATAATAGTTGGTTAATTTTTCCCTGTCATAAGCTATTTCTCCTTTGTTTAGAAGAACAATTGCATGTAGGAAGGGTGCGAGTTCTTTTTCTTTTTTCCGGATATTTCTCAACTCCCGAAACCTTACAGGAGTTTTACTCAGTTTACAAACAAGTAATGCGCTTATATAATTCATATTTAGATATTTTTTTAATGATGGAAGCCAATTTGCCGAAAAAGCATAACATCCTACAGTATTAAGTGTCAAGCCACAAGTAGGCGGCTACTTTTCATGATTCAGAAAGTATAAATTGCCAGGATACACCATATTTGTCTTCGCACCATCCGAATTTCTTGCCAAATCCGTAATCGCCTTCACCTTTATAGTCGTCTAAAGGAACCATTACCTGACCGCCATTGGAGGAGAGCTTTTCGAAAAGAGATTGTATCAACTCATCAGAAGAATCGCTTATTAAGAGCGAAACCCCAGGTGAAAACGACCAGGCATGATTGAAATTGCTTTCGGAAAGCATGTAATCGGTTCCATTTAATGAAAACTCGCCATACTTAATCAGCTCGGGTGTTCCTCCAGCTTCTCCTTCAGCATATTTTACAATGCTTTTAATTTCTGAATTCGGGAAAATGGAAGTATAAAAATTCATCGCTTCCCCGGCCTTTCCGCATTGCTCTCCTACGAATGTTAGAAATGTTGTAATTGTCATGTTGTTTATTCTTTTATTGATTAAGTGATTTTATATCTCACTTCTGATTCTTCTTTTGCCATTCAAGAAATGGACTTGGATCATTACCTAGAAACTGGAAGCTTCCTATAAACTCTGAATCAAAAACAGTGGAATACTTTTGATAGTCGTTTTCATTGTTTGCTGAGAAAGTAAGAACAATGAATGTCATTTCTGTTTCCAGATAGACTACCTCTTCTTTGAATCGGTCATGCAAGTTGGTGTAAGACAGTGCAATTGCTCCAATAATTGGTGGGGTATGTCCAATTTCGAACTTGGTAATTTTAGCATTCGGATATTTTTCCTTAAAAGCTACGATATCCCCATCAACAAAAGTGCGTAATGAATCCTGTGGATTTCCTTTATCGATTCCATTTGCAAACATATAGCTCTTTACAGATTTGCTTTGGTCATCAATACAGTAAAAGAAATTTGTTAGGCCAATTGTACCAGCCGCCTTTTTATCATTTACCCAGTTGGTAGGCGTAGCAACTGTAAATAAATGATGGTCGCCATAAATAACATTGATATCATTTTGTTGAGCTTTGGCATAGCCTAAACTGATAAAAAAGAATATGACAATTAGTTTGAAATCTTTCATGTTTGTTTATGTTTATTCTATAAGATGTAAATGCTTTTATGAGATCTAACTTGTATGCAAATGCTATTAATTAGATTTGCTGGAAATAAGCAATAGAAATGTATTGCTTAATGATCTTCTAGTTCCTACATACTTTTTATCCCACACAAGTTTTCGACCAATCAAGTCAAATAAATTTACATATTATTTGATTGTGTTAGCTAATGTGTTAAAAATTAAGAACTGGTTTAAATAGGCTAGCTGTCTATTATTTAGCGTTCAGCTTTCAGCCACCAGAATTATCTTACAATATCCAAGAATAGAATCATGTTTACCACAATATTAAGAATTGACAATACTATAGCCACTTTTAAACTGTTATGTCTATTGAGAAGCCAGGTAAAAAGGTAAACAATCAATGAGAACAGAAATATTAGACCTGGATAAAGCAAATAAAAGTATGATGCAGTTATTACACCATGCATGTCGCAGGAAATTGATCCAATCATCATGGAAAGAATGAAAGCAATAAAGATTGATAAAATTCCTTTTAGTGTAATGAATCGTTTGTTGCGCATTTTGGTTTTATTTCTTAGCAGAAAGAATATACTTTTTCAAACATAATTATTTCCTTAGTCGAATAAAGTAAAAACTTCTTATTAAACGTTTTAATGCTTTTGTAATTCTCACGAATCCTTTTGCCTTTTCAGAATTTTCACGATTCTATTATTGATGATTTCCGACAAGTTCCAATTGTACAGTTTCGGATCGGTTGTGCTGTAAAACTGAACAAGAACAGCATCAAGCTCTTTGTTGTAGTTGGCAAAACTTTGATATCCAGGAACCCAACCAGAATGTTCGTACTCATAAATGGAAGCATATATTTCCTGTTCTCCTGCTTCAAATACCGATCCATCGTTCAATGCCCTTAGGAAAACGCCCACATCTTCTGCCGTGGCGTGCATGCCATAATCGTTTGTTTTTAAATCGTGTGGATATCCAACATGATAGCCACTCATCACATCCTCTACTTTCACTGCACTTAGCGAACTGAAGGTCTTTTCCAGCTTTAATGGATTTAGAATTTCTTCCTGTATGAATTGAAAGTTTCCATAGCCAAGCTCATCATCCATAATCTTGTTGATTAAAAGATAATTCGTATTGCAATATTCATAGTCTTCGCCAGGTTCAAAATTGGCTGGCTTGTCAATAATTAGCGCAAGGCTCTCTTCGTATGAGCCGGTGGGAGCTGCCCAAAAATTGGGAGCATCCGTAAAATTGGGGATTCCACTTCTATGCTGTATCATCAATCGCAAAGTAATTTTCTCGGCATTTTCGATTCTTCCTACAAGTTCCGGCAAATAATCAGCAATGCTTTTATCCAGGGAAAGTCGTTCAGCGCCTACCAATTTGGCAACAGCTACGGCATCGTACAGCTTGCTAATGCTGGCAATCTTAAACAGCGCGTGTGGATTGGCGGGTATCTCAGATTCTCTATTGTGCCAACCTGCAGCATAATACTGGGGTTCTTTTCCTGCCTGGTCTACGTAAACAATCATACCTTCAAATCCATGACCGATGGCTTCATCCAACTGTTCCTGAACCGTATCGGGTAGGGGAAGAATCCAGGCTTTAACCAATAGCCATGGAACGAAAAACAGCGATACTGCTGTTCCAACAAACAATACAATTCTAAAGATTCGTGTTTTATTCTTTTTTGTCATGATTCAAATTTCTTAATTATTCATAAGTTTCTTGTAACAAAAGCCTCTTAATGCTCCTTGTACTTGCTTAGCATTCGTTTTGCTATCGGATGTAATATTTCTTGTCTGAAATCTTCATGATAATCACAATTCGCCAAAACCACCAATCCGATTTTTTCTTCGGGAATCATCAGTAAATAGCTTCTAAAACCTTTATCACCACCATAATGACCAATTGTGTTTTTAGCATTGATTTTGCCCAATTGAAATCCCAAACCCATGTATGGATATGATTCAAAAGAGGGGGCAAGCATTGCAGCATAGTTTTTACCGTTTTTAGGATTTTCCAGCAATTGAAGAAAGGAGATCATCCATTTGCTTAACTCTTTCGACGATGAGTTTAAGGTGCTGCTTGCTGCATGTTCTCTTGTGTATGGATAGGTTTTTCTTGTGTAGACATTGCCGCTTAGCCAATGTTTGGAATGTGGGGCTGTTTGCAATGAATCGGCTATTTTAAAATGCCTGAAATCGCTCTGATGCATTCCACTTGGATTCAGAATGTGTTTTTTCATAAAATCATCGAAGCTGGTGCCAGATGCTTTTTCGATTACATGGCCTAAGATATCATAGCCCAGGTTGCTGTAATGGTACTCGGTATTCGGTTCAGATTCAAGTTGAAGAGAAAGTCCCAAAACATATTCTTTCAAACTGTTGTCTGATTGATTGTAATTCTCCCAGTGATAATTACCGATATCGGGTAAACCAGAAGTGTGGTTTAATAGGTTTTTGATGCTGATTTCTTTCACTCTTTTATCGTTGTAAAGCAAATCGGGAAGGATATCAACCAATTTATCATCAATGCGTAAAGCGTTTTGCTCTGCAAGTTTCATGATTGCAACTGCTGTAAACAACTTACTGATTGAGGCCGTGTGGAATACAGTATTTTCTGTTACCAAACCTCTGTTTTTAATGCTTCTAATACCATAGCCTTTACTGTAAATGATAGAATCATTTTTGATGATTCCAATGGATAGTCCGGGAATATTGTATTGATTCATTTTGTGTATCACGATGGAATCGACCTCTTTTATGAGCCCAGGTTCTGATGCCTTAAGCTCAATATTCTGCTTAAATGAGGAGCTAGTACAAGCTTGAAAAATGGCCACGAACAGAATGGCTAGTGCAAAGAGTTTTATTTTCATCCAGTAAGATTTAAAATGCATAGATAGGTGTTCATGGCTAAGCTTTTTAAACTTACTAAAATCTTTTTTATTTACGAATTTGAGATGGGAGATGATAGTCTGGTTTAGGTTCTTTTTTCACAAAAGCCTTCCAAACGATGATGAATATTATACTGCATGTAATGAATATAAATAGATATAGTGTTCCTAAATTCTCAATGCTATTATTGTTTTAAATTTCTAATTTCAATTCCTTCCAAATCCTCAAGTTTTGCAATAAAGCCCCAACCGAATTTATCTTCGGCCACTTCAATTATTAAGTCATTTTTCCCTTTAAGCAAAGGCAATTCTATGCTTTTGTGTTGATCCAAAACATAACCTCTGTCATCATATTTTCCGGTGTCGTTGAAGCGATTATCTCCCTTAAACAATTCTTTTGAATTTAGGTAAATCTTTATTTTATCGCTGTATCCAAAGTGTAATGTTTTAGTTTGTGCTTTTTCTGAAATCAACATCGTTTTTGCAAGAACCGTATTTTTACTTGCCGATTTTGTAAAATACCTGTTTAGGTTGATTAAGTAATTTTCTTCAGCTCCAATCTGATGCCATTTTGTGATGAAGGCTTCTTTTAAAAATGCTTTTTCAATGGCAAAATCGAAATTATCGTATGGTTCTGATACCAGCCAGTTCGAAATGTAGGTTTTATCATCCAAAGTGGGCAGAGGCCTTGTTTGCAGAATACTTACAGGGGCGTGTTTTGTTATTTTAAGATTTGCAAAAATCGCTGGGTGGTAGCTGCATACACCAACAGCACCAGTAATGTATTCATGTTTCAATTTTACCGATAGTACAGGCTTGGGATTGTAATCGAGATATACTTTTGCGAGATCGTCTGCAACTTCAATTTTTACATGAAACCACTTTTTTGTTGGGATATTTGCAGCTGCCTGGTGTTCTTTTCCATTGTACAGTTGCCAGGTGGCCGACCTGTTAAAAATTGGGTCGTATTGTACTGCATCCCATTTTCCACTTGTATGAGGCTGAAAATAGATGTATTCAAAGTTGTATAGTGAACCCACTCGAAAAACAATTCCCAAATAGGCTTTAGGCGAAGGTGAATACAAATCGCATTCAATTATTCCATTCTGAAAATCTATTCCATCCAGGTAGGCGATTCCTGTTCCATCCAAAATACAGGTGGATAGTTTCGAATCAAATTCTTTTACCTCTACAGCGCCAAATGTTTTCCACTTATCAGATGAAAAGTCAACCTTCGTGGTAGCTTCCTGTGCGAAGCAAATGTTTGTACTGATCATGAGAAATAGTAGTGCAATTGATTGGTATGTCATTTTTTCTCTTTTTTTAGTGGGAAATCTCTCCAAATCATTTTACATGTTATTGATAGTGCTTTGTGATCTTTTCTATTCAATCCCCAGGGATTTTTTGATCCATAAGATGCAATCCACTTCCTCAATAATCGACCACGAATGGGGATGCCTGAATCCATCACTTCTGGTGCCAGGTCTATCTGCAATCATCAATTCGGCTTTTTCGTTGCCCTGTAATAGCAAATAATTAACCATTGCAGAAGCACAAAGTATATTCATATCAAATAAACTTCTCCTTCTGTTTTTTAGTTGCCAAAGAATATCCGGATCATGATAGAGCCGTACAGCTGTTTGCAATAAATATTTTGCATTGCCTCCATCATCAGCTTTGGAGTAGAATGGCGAATGTTTGATATAATTTTCAAGATTTGTATGTGGTGTGCCATTCAAATCTTCTTTCATCGTTTTTAAAAATGCTTTGGCTTCGTTCATGGCAGCTTCCGAAAAGTTTTTCTCCACTTCTCTATTAAAGGTATACCATACATCAACCAGGTCTACTGGCGAGTCGGCTGTAAAAACAGCTTGTGGGTTAATTACTGCCTTATGGGGATATTGTTTGCAATGTTCCGCATAAGTCAATGCAATTACACCTCCGGCCGAATATCCGCCAATGGCAAATTTGTCTTTAGGAACATGAAAAGTTTTGATCACATGATCTAGAACTGTATCGATATTTTCGAGTGTTTGATCATCGATATATGCTTTGGTTTTACCACATGTAAAAGCAACCACCAATAAATTGTGCAGGTAGGCAACATTATGCAATTTCGTTTCCGGGAAAATACTTTCGGCTTCCTGGTAACTACCTGGCAGCAATACCAACGCTCCCTGAATGTTACCTTTGGGTTCGACCACGAAATAATGATCATTTGATGATGAATAGTTGAGCTTAATCTCCCGAATTAGCTGTGCAGATATCCCGGTTGAAAAACTGATTAAAATGAATAGTAATCCAATTTTTCTCATTTCTTATTTTGTTTTTTTGTTCTGATCCAATCTTTACACATTCCGTTTTTGCGTCCATCGCATTCGTCGGTAATCAGTTTAAATCGTAATGTGTCACCTTTAATCTGATATTCATATTTGCCATCGGACGTACATGCTTCACCTCCAATGTCTGAAATGTTGATTTCTTTTCCACTTAATTCATAATAGCCCCAAACATCTATTTCACTGTCTTTGTAAAAATCTGTTTGCATTTTCTGATCGGCGAAAAAAGTGCGTGTAATCCATCTGTTTCCATTGTTGTATTGCCAAACGCCTACAATCGAATTTGGGTCTACATCCGATTGTAAAAGATCATCTCTTCTGCCTGCACCCCAACCATTTTTAAGGGCTACTTCTAAAAATGAATTTATACAAGGGTTGTCTATTTCAGATTCCAGGTATCCCAACTTCATAAATTCAGTTGCCAAATCAACAATTTTATCACTTTCGGGATGATAGGCAGATACATTGGAAAGAATAATTACAGCAGATTTGGAAGAAACATCCATAAAGCAAGCCGATCGATATCCATCCAGTCCACCGTCGTGGAAATACCATTTGCAATTATCACTTCCAAAGTTGGAGATTTGCCAGCCTAATGCCATGCCGGAATTGCCCCATCGGTAGGTTTCCTGCCTCTGGAAATTTAAAATTTCATCTGCACTAAAGTTGGCTTGTACAAATTTCGACAAGTCGGAAACACTTGATAAGATGCCTCCTGAAAACTTATAAATCCCTACATCCTCAAAGGACAGTAATTGCCCAATCGAGTCTCTGCCGTTTACAAGGAATTTTTTGATTTTATTGTAATCCGTAGTGGTGTTATTCATGCCATAAACAGAACAAATTTGTTCTTGCAACAAGTCTTCATGTGAGCTTTTTTGAATGTATTCAATCAGGCAGCCAAGACTAGCATATCCAAGGTTGGAATAGAGGCGTTTTTCTCCGGCTTTGCTGACAAGAATGAGTTTGTTTTGCAGATGGTTTTTTAATGCGGTGGAATCAAACAGAATACCATTTTTCGTATTTTCCATAAAACTTCTATAATCAGAGTGCATTCCCTGTAATCCGGATGTGTGGTTTGCTAAAGTTTTAAAAGTGATTTGAGTAGGATCAAAATCAGATGAAGGAAGTTTAAATGCCAAATGGTTTTCAATGGGGTCATTCAAGTTTATTTTTCTGTCGAGCAGGAGATGAGATAGTAATGTGGCTGTGAATACTTTGGAGATGGAACCTATGCCAAAAACTGAATCTCTATTGTTAACTTCAAGCAGATTGTTGTTTCGTTTTATAAATCCGATATAGGAAATTTCATTCTTATGGATAAAAGCCATTGACAATTGTGTGCCATCAGGAAAAGACTCGCAATGCTCGCGAACAATTCGATTTTCCTTTTCGCTAACTGATTGGGTCTTGCCATCCTGATTGGTGCAAATCAAGCCCAAAAGAGTCATTATTATCAGCGAAACATGTTTCATTTGGCACATTGTTTAAATTGCAAAAGTGTAATGACTCCCTGTTGATTTAGAAATGACAAATGCCGGCATAAATCAATGAGGATATCCATAAATAAATTTACATATTATTTAATAATGGAAGCTAATGTACTGGAAATTAAGAACTGGTTTAAATAGGTGAGGACTGCAATGGCTGATGGGATATTACTTAAGCAATCCAGCCTGATAATCGCTTTGATATCTTCCATTTTCCGTCAATTTTTTCAATTTCAATATTATAGATCCATGCACATCCTTCACCACAGTAATAGGCAAAAGTTAAGTATCCTTTGCTGAAACTATGCTTAAAAATAATCCTGGAGACATACAGGTAACCCAAATCGTTTTTTTGAAAAGTCAGCTCATCATTGTTCTTTGAAGTGAATTCTATTTGTAAGTTGGAGTAGTTAAAATTGAAATCAATTTTTCTTCTCTTCAATTGTCCATCTCTTAAAGGTGCAAAAAGCTTGAATTCTCTTCGATACTTCTTATACTCATTCTCATATTTTTTTTTGTTTTCTTCGATTTCTTCTGTAGGCAATCTAACATTATCTACACTGATAACATAGCCTCCTGGTGGATCAATTTTACAAATCATGGTATCCATTGTTGTTTGTAGATATAGCCTGGCCTTCGCGGTGTCTATACCATTCATTGTAATCCGGTCATGATAATCTATCATTTCATGAATCAGATCAGAAATGGCTTCATTTTCACGATTGATATACTTACGGCTGTTGAAGTCTCTGCAACTGTAGAGAGAAAGTAAAACAATGAATATAAATATTCGAATAAGCATGATAATAATGAATTGAAATATGTGAATTGCGACACGCTTAATTATAAGATTGATAAAGCTTTATGGCTTTAAAGGGCAATTGGGAAAATAATGTCTTTACTTATGTAGTGTTTTTCTTTATCGTTTTTATTATGTAATAAACCCTAACAGAGAATCGTTAGGTTTCAGCTGTTAGGGTTTTATATTTTTAAGCTTTTTGCTACAATCTCAAATGTTCCTGCATCTTAATCAGCAAGAATACATTGCGCATAATTCTTGGTTTTTTCAATCTTTTTCTTTTTAAAATCCATGTCGTAATAGGATTCATCTTTCAGGTAAGTACGAACAAACTTAATGCCCACTTCCTCAATTTTCTTCAATTGCTCTTTGGTAATTGGGTAGGTCATGGCAAAACCAGAAAAAATTTGGTTCGCTGCTACAAAGGATTGAGGCGTTGCATTTTTAATCGAAGTAAGTTCCATTACAGACTTGTCGCCCAGTTTCAAATGCAATTTACTTCCTTCAGGAATTAAAAAGGCCTGATCGCCAGGAATATTCACATATGATTCCAGTCTAAAATCATCTCCCAACCTGTAAAAGGCAAATTTAAAATAGAAGTTATGTGACTTCAGAATTCTTCTTTCCACTTTTCCTGAAAATTCATCTATTTTTTCGTGAGTGTAATTGCACTTTTGGGCATTGGCAATAAATGCACCTGATAATAAAAGAAAAGCTAGAAGGGTTAAGAATTTAGTTTTCATAAAGATTACATTAAAGAGTTAACAAATAGGTAATAGTTAATGGAATCTTAAACTTACTAAAATCTTTTTTATTAATAAGTAGAAATTGAAAAATGTTTAACGATAAGAAGTGAGATGTGAAGTAAAAAGGCAGTACGCAAAGAACCTTCTACATTTAGGTGATGTAAGAGGTTCTGTGTAATACTGCCAAATGATGATTACATATTGCTTACATTATTTCGTGCGTACCAAACGAACTTTGTTATAGATTCTTCTTGCATCGCCTTGTGGACCATGACCCTCAGGATAATCATCAGGATTTCCCATTTTAGGATCACTGCGTTGACAGCCAGCACCATGCACATCCAACCAGCTGCCGTTCATATAACCCATTGCACGCCCGAAACTAATGTAAACCGCAGAACTCCCGGAATTGGAACTTGTTGCCATTGTGGCATGTGTGGTACTGGTCCAGTAGTAGGCAAAATCTGTTTCGCCATTTTCGTTTGCGATTTCGCTACAATTAAAAAGTGCATCTATTGCTGCCGAATTCGTTGTCTCTGGCGATCGTGTGTAGTCAACAATACTTTGAAGCTCCTTGGCATCGGGCAAGCGCCAATCGGTGTAGCCTGCAAAATCTTTGTTTTCAGCATACTCAAGGGCTTCTTTCCAGCTCAATCCTTCATCTCCGTTATCATCCTGCATCCACATTAAACCTGTTGCTTCATCGCTTATGGTTCCATTACCATTGTCTACGAAATTGTTTTCTCCGTAGCTAGTGTTGCCACGAACATAGGCTACATAGTATTCTCTCTCGCTTCCTTGTATGCTAATAGGATAACCTTTGATTCTGCCATCGGCAAAATTGACACCAAAAACAGTTTCATCCCCATGCATTGTATAGTCAATATATTCAGTTGTTGTCAGGTATTGAGCATCAATAATTCTAGAACCATTATCCACATCTCCCCAATTAAAATGGAAATAATCTGTATCGATAAATGCCACTAAGTCGTTGGTTGATGTTCCGGTATAATTGCTTGGGTCTTCACCTTTAAAGAGAATTAAAGAGTAGGCTTCTTTTATGGTGGGTAACCTCCAATCTGTGTATCCTGCTAAAGCGAAACTGCTGGCTCCATTTCTGGCTTCAGCCAATGTCATTCGGTCGTCATTATCAATTCTTCCATCGCCATTTAGGTCGGTTGTTTGCGACCACATTAAACCAGTTACCTGATCAGTAATTGTGCCATCCCCATTGTCGATATAAGATGGCTGCTTACCCGGATAATTTGAATTCTGCCCATAGAAATCTTCTCCTACCGATGGTTTGGAAATTTCAATGTTATTGTTGTACGAAAGTGTCTGCTTGGTTCCAACAATGGGATAACCCGTAATGGAAGGTAAGTTTTCTGTATTTTCACTTGTATTTTCTTCACTTGTTGTTACATCATCTTCTGCGCAAGATGAAAAGCCAATTCCTACCATCAACAGGCTTAGGCTTCCAATAATTAGACTGCTCATTATCCTCATTGCATCAATCTTTTTAGTTTGAATTATTATCGTGTCAACTCTCTTAAAGTCTAATGCTTTGATAACAATTCTATAAAAAGGTTTAATGCTTCGAGCTATTGTAAAGGAATTATGATTCATCCCATCAACCATCTTGAATGTATAATGGTCAGTATTTTTGTTTGTTAGTAAATTCCAAAAAATGAATGATGAGCTTAGGGTGAGAAATGTACAGAAATTCTGTACCTGTAAGATAAATCACCCTTAAAAAAATGAATTATGAAGACCTTTACTTATTTAATACGAACTTATCAATTTTCTTCCGTTTGCGGCTTTACTTGCTGTCCCCAATCCTTTAATTGTTCAATTATCGGTAACAAATTGATTCCATGTTCCGACAGGGAATATTCACTTGAGAGTGGATAAGTATTCGTTTTTTGCTTCAAAACAATATTATCTGCTACCAGTTCATTCAAGGCCTTTGCAATCATTCTTTTCGAGGCATTGGGAATTAATTTCTGTAAACCTGAGAAGCTTTGGTTTCCTTCATCTCTCAATCGGCAAATAATTACCAGTTTCCAACGTCCTTCTATCATGATTAATGCCCTCATAAAAGGACAAGTAACAAGAAGCTCCTTTCGGTTGATATTGTCTGTTGAATTTATTTTCCGACCGCTATTCATAGGTAACAATTTTGTAACTTATTGTATTGTGCATTGATTCAATTTATTTTTGCAAAGTTATGATTTAAAAAATGAATCAAAGATGAACCAGGCATTACTCATATCCTTTTTAAGCTATGCAATTGTTACCACAATTACACCAGGACCAAATAATATTACTGCAACTTCCGCAGGAATGAAATTGAACTATAAAGGATCTGTTCCTTATCTTTTGGGAATCGCATTGGGTTTCTTTATTGTGATGCTGATAGCAGGTTCGTTTACCTCCTATTTTACATCGAAAAACAATCAATTATTCGATATTATAAAATGGTTTGGGGCTGCTTATATTTTATACCTGGCACTGATCCCCTTTTTGCCTGTAAAAAAGAAAAGCCGAAGTTTTAATAACAATTACTCCTTTGTAACAGGTTTGGGCTTGCAAATGATTAATCCTAAAGTAATTCTGTATGGAGTAACAATTTATTCCTCCTTTAATCATCTAATTGGAAGTTCAATGATAAGTGTTGTAATCTCTTCTGTTTTCCTTTCAAGTCTGGCCTTTGTTTGTACCTCTATTTGGGCAATACTGGGTACAACTCTATTCAACTATTTCGAAAACAAAACTTTCTACTATGTTTTTAATTCGATATTGGCTTTGCTATTAGTATATATCGCCATTACAATTTTGCTCTTATAAATAGGCATTTAAATTAATTTTGATAGCTAAAAGCTTGTGCATGATTGACATCGAACTTATCTAATTGGATGTAAATTTTGAGCACAAGCGGTCCATGCAAACCGCTTATGTACATGCGGAACTATTTCTTCTCTTCCCGCAATATTTTCTCCATTTTGCGCCCTTTCGCCAATTCATCAATTAATTTCTCCATTCTTCGACATTTTTTATAGACTTCGAATTCATCCTCTATCTCTTCAATTCGATAACCGCAAACCACACCTTTAATCAGGTGAGCATTAGGGTGCATGTTTGCATGCTGGAAAAAGATTTCAAATGTTACTTTCTCATCAATCAACTCTTGCAGTTTCTCTTCATTAATACCGGTTAACCATTCGATTACCTGGTTGAGTTCTTCCCTGGTTCTGCCATTTTTTTCAATTCTATTCAAATAATGTGGATAAATTTCTCCGAATATCAAATTGGCAACTTGTTCATTTTTTTTGGCTGTAACTTTCATATTTAATTGATTTTAAATGGATCGGTGTTCAGTAATTTATCAAAGTAAACTTTTGCTTTGATAAGGCCTACTGGGCCATGTTTAACTAATTTAATAAGTTTCTTAAACATACTAAAATCTTTGCCATTTGCATGCTTAAGTTGAAAGAGTGTGGAGTTTAACTTAGGATGAGTTTTAAACAAGGCAAATAACTTCATTGCACTTTTCTTTAATGATTTCAAATCCAACTCTTCCATACCCACACTTTATTAAATCGATTACCAGTATCGGTTTGTCGATGCTCAATTGTCGTTTGTCGATATCGCTTGTACAGATCTTTCTATTTAGCGATCATTGAGCTGGCTTAACAATAGCTTAAGATCAATATGCGCTGTGTTGGTGTTGCTCGACAAATTGTTAAGCCAATTTAAGTTTCATTATTTGTTTTATTAAAGCACTACGAAAAAATTCCATCTGTAATTCGTCCTCGGCTGGGATTTTGGACTAGTGCTTTACCTAAATTTTAAAAAGATGCTAAACGGGATTACCAATTATTTTAAAGCGCTTCCACCTGCCGAAACGATAAGAGAAGGAGAGGAGGTTAAGGGTGTTTATACCCGCTTGCGTTGGTCTGTTTTTATTTCGGCAACCATTGGTTACAGCTTGTTCTATGTTTGTCGTTTGAGTTTAAATGTGGTGAAGAAACCATTGGTTGACGCCGGTGTCCTTAACGAATCGGAATTGGGAATGGTTGGTTCGGCCCTTTTTTTTACTTATGCTATTGGTAAACTGGTTAATGGCTTTTTGGCCGACAGAAGCAATATTCGTCGATTTATGGCTGCAGGATTGCTGTTCACGGCCCTTATTAATTTAATATTGGGATTTAAAACTTCCTTTTTTCTGTTCACCCTTTTATGGGGAATGAGTGGTTGGTTTCAAAGTATGGGTGCTGCTCCTAGTGTGGTATCGCTATCGCGCTGGTTCAGCAATCGCGAAAGGGGAACTTACTACGGAATTTGGAGTGCCAGTCACGGATTGGGAAAGGCAATTACTTATATAGGAGTAGCATTTATTGTAAGCTTTTCTGGTTGGCAATGGGGTTTCTGGGGAGCGGGTTTGATTGGCCTGGCAGGAGCAATTATGCTTGCTCTTTTTCTGCACGATTCTCCTGAAAGCAAAGGTTTGCCATCTATTGCCGATTACAAGAACGATCATGCGGCTACTGGAGCAAAAGACAAGTCCGTGGGAAGTCTGCAAAAGGATGTTCTGAAAAATCCTGCCATCTGGATATTGGCTATTTCCAGTGCATTGATGTATGTGAGTCGTTATGGAATCGAAAGCTGGGGTATTTACTATCTCGAAGTACAAAAGGGTTACACAACCTTAAAGGCGAGTTCCATTGTTTCGGTAAGTGCTGTTAGTGGCATTGTGGGTACCATGATTGCCGGCTTTATTTCCGACAAACTTTTTAAAGGGAGCAGGAATATCCCGGTATTGGTAGCAGGAATTTTAAATGTCTGTTCTATTTCGCTCTTCTTGTTTTATCCCGATGGACACCCCTGGATGGATACTTTTAGCATGCTGCTCTTTGGTTTTGCTATTGGGATTCTGATAACATTTATTGGCGGACTGATGGCTGTAGACATTGCCTCGAAAAAAGCCTCGGGTGCAGCTTTGGGACTTGTGGGCATTGCCAGCTATATTGGTGCAGGTATACAGGACATGGCCAGTGGTATCTTAATCGAATCGAGTCATTATACCTCTGCCAGTGGTGTTGAAATTTACGATTTCTCCACCGTTAAGTTCCTGTGGTTAGGAGCCGCATTGTTATCCATGCTATTGGTTCTCCTGGTTTGGAATGCTAAGGTGCAGGAATAATACTGTCTATTTTTTTCATTTTTATAAATAGTCTGGATGTTTGCAAGAAGATCCGGACGTCTTTCGCCAAAGGTCCTTATGTTTTTTATGAAACTAAGGACCTTTTTTCATGAAAGCAGGTTTGCGATTGCTTTAATTTAAAATTATTTTTTCCTGCCGAAGTGTTCGGAAAGTGCTCCACAAGTAGCGCCCACAGCCATACCGATTCCTATTCCGGCAGCTATATTGTCCATGGCTACACCAATGGCTACACCGAAAATCATTCCTATGGAAACGCCAGTGGCCAAACGTCTGTTAGGAATGCCTGTTTTCACATTCTTCTCTTCTGTATTACTTGTTTTTGGGTTCATATTGGCTTGATTTAAGAATTGTTTTATCCTAAGATGATTTCTTTAATGGTTCTCCTTATTCTTGTAAATGTTGTATTTCCTTTTCTGCCTGGGCTTTAGCTCGTTGATCGCCATATTTGATTACTTTTTTATAGTAGGAAATGGCCTCTTTGCTTTTCCCACTTTCCTTATAAGCATAGGCAATGTTATTAAGTACGATAAAATCTGTCGGATTAATTTGTTCAGCCTTTAAAAGAGGTACCAAAGCTTTGTCATACTTTTTAGAAACCAGGTAGGCAATTGATAAATTGGATAAGCTTTCGATATGATTCGGATAATGAACCAAAACAGCCTGTGATATTTCTTGCATATTCACCAATAGTTTATCATTCATTGTGTTGTACAGTTGACCCTGGTAATCCTGTAAAGAGCCTAAGAACATTTCTTTTCCACCTTCCTGTTTTTCGTTATAGGTCCAGGTCCAGTTGTTTTTGTTTATTGCCGAATGGTTTATGGCTTTAATGATTTCATCGGTGAAACTTCGCCAATCTTTAATTTGTCCTAAGGCAAATATTTTTCCGAATCTCATGTCTAGTCTGTTCGGATAAAGTTGAATTCCTTTATCGATACTTTCAAATGCCTTTTTCAAATTGGATTTGTCGTAATTGATCTGGCTTCCAATAAAACCGGCAATCTGATCAGTACTGTCTGTAAGCACCAAAACCTTTTGATCTTTTGGTGGATTACCACTATTTAGGGTTATGATTTCATTCCTGCTTTTGTTAAAATAGTAATTGAAATAGGCAGTTTGAAGTTCAGCATTCCTGGGTTCTTCTTTCGACCAGGTTTCCAGGTGTTCCTTTTGTTTAAGGGTATCTCCTTCTTGTATGTATTTTGAAAAGATGCTAAGCTTGTCTTGAGCATGAAGAGATAAAGCGAAAATGCTTACAATGATTACTGAAATAGATTTTTTCATAGGGTGAGGTGTTTTAGTATCTAATGGCATTAAATTATCCTTACAGAAAACCGAATTTGTGTTTTCATGTTGTTCGGATAAACACAAATCAATTCTGTGTCAACCAAATCTACCAAAAGCTCAACACAATACCATTGCTATAACAATAAAAATGATTAATGTAAAATGATTCTTTCTAGTGGGTAAATGAAATCATCATGAAGAATAATTGTACCACGCGAAAGGATTCGCGCGGTAAGAGATTGGGAAAGGAGTGTATGACTAATTTTTTAAATCTGTTTCTTTCACCAATTCCAATTGTTTTTTATAAACTACCATTCTGGCATGTGCATTACTGTCTATTATTAAAATGACAGACATCATGGCAAGGGTGGTAATGCATATGGCTCGCCAGTTGGCCTTGTCGATAAATAGAATGAGCAAGGCTGCCAGGATAATAATGATTGGTATGATTTTGAATACGACAGTTTGATATTCTGATATGGTTTTTTCGGCACGTTCGAATTCTTCTTGTACAAAAGCTGCTGCATCTTGATGATATGCATTCGTAAATTGCTTTATTCTGGATTTGTTGGTATAAACCAATCCTAAGCCTATGATTAGAAGTAATATTCCTGCCACGAGGCTCGGGAATATAAAGGCCCTGGCCATTTCACTTTTCCCCAATTGCCAGAAGCCTATGGTGGCCAGCACAAATAATATCCCGAAAAGGATAAAAAAAGTGGATGAAAAAATTTCATCTTTTGCCCAAATATTGGCTGTTTTTAAGATATCCATTGATTAATCGTTTAACGAGTTGAATTACCCGGTAAATGCAGCTAATTATTCAAGCTGCCAGGACTATACCCAAAGGCTTTTTTAAAGGCAAAAGTAAAGTGAGAAAGATTCTCAAAACCTACCGAAAGGTATACCTCGGTGGGTTTTTGTTTTTCAGTCTCTAATTTATGGTGTGCCAGCTTCAGCCTTTTCTCGGTAAGCCATCTTCCGGGTGTTTTCTTAAATATTTTTTTAAAATCAGATTTGAATGTAGTCAGACTTCTACCGGTTAGGAAAGCAAACTTCTCCAGGGGAAGTTTATACATATAATGCTCTTCCATGTATTTTTCAAGATCAATTTTGCCAATATCGCCAAATGTTCCCAAAATTGCACTCGCTCTTTTATCTACAGTATCAATAATGGTTAGGATTTCCTCACTCTTTACATTTACCAGTTCTTCCGGTAGTTCATCTTGCATCTCAAAATAGGGAAGCAATGATCCGAAAAAACTTTCCAACAAAGGATGTGCTTTAATGGGTCTTTGTTTGGTGATATTCTCAGACCAACTTTCAAGTACAGGGCGATTCAGGTAGAATCTGCGCAATTGTTCTTCCGTCAGAAGCACGGAAACGCATTGAAAAGGCTGTCCATCAACAGGGATTTTAATGCTTCTCGATAATTGATTTTTATGCACTAAAATACTGTCTCCAGCTCTGAAAGTAAGTGTTTTATTGCCATAGGTCAAGATCAGTTCACCCGAGTATATATAGCTAACAATGTGTTGGGGCGATATATTTTCCCAGGTGTGTACTTTGTTGATTGTGCAGGTCATAAAAACCTGACCCTTTTCACTTGTATTTGGAAGTTTCATCTAACTAAGATATGAATATTTGTTAGGCATTGCTTTAGCCTGAATTCCTTTTCCAATATAGAATGTCTGCTTCAATTTAATCAATTAAGATTGCACTTTCGATCCTAATTTTAATGCAATTTTGGCAGGACCTTCGGGAAACCATGTGTTTACCAGAAATTTAGGTGCAGAACCAGGCGAAATAAAATCGGCAGTGATGCGAATTTTTGTTGTTCCATTAGGCATGTTTTCGAATTCATATTTGAATTGGTAGCTTGTCAATCGTTCAACATCACTTTGCTTGTAATCATTTTTTATGGCACTGGCAGTAAATACAAGTTGATTCTCTTGCTTCGCGCGATTAATTTTTACAACAACATCGCTATCGGGCATTGGCCAGGGAGCATCAAAATAGTAATAGTTAATCCATTCCTGATCCGAGAGTTTTTGAACTTCCTCGCTTTGAGGAGTGTTTTCCAAAAAGTATTTATGATTGGCCGGGTTCAAAAAATAATTATCTAATTCTTCCAAACTAACATTCATGCTGCGTTCTACCACATAATAAATATGGGTTCCACCATCTACTTTTTTAACTTCATACTTCACTATACTTTCCCCGTCTTTGCTGGTTTTCGTTTTCAGATTTCGGCTTTGCGCGAAGCTATTGAAGGCAATCAATAGTAATAAGATTGTGCTTGCGATCTTCATTCCAGTCATTTTTAATGTTTTCATTTTTTCAATCATGGCATTCATTTTACTCTACAATTCAAATTTTAAACCTGTTTCGTTCTCCGAAACTGCCCATAATCTTGTAGCAACTTCTCTGTCCAAAACAAAAGGTTCCAGCACACATTCGCCTACCGGACCAACCCATTCCCATTTTCCTGTAGGGCCATAGTAAGCCAGCTGCTTAAGTTGATTTTCTGTGGCACACATTACTTCCGGATATGAACCTTTCTCTGCCGATTGAACCATTGGCGATATGGCCATTAATGAAAATAGAATTCTCGACATTCTACTGGCATTTTTATTAATAAGTGATGTTTTGGATGCTCCCGGGTGGCAAACAAAAACTTCTACTTTCCTGTTTGCTTCGATAATTCGATTTTGCAGTTCATAGCCAAACATCATTTGTGCCAGTTTGCTATGACAGTATGTGGTATTGGGATGATAATTTTTGTCAAAGTTCATGTCATCAAACTGAATGGTTTTCAGGCCCATTTTATAGCCATTGCTCGAAACAATCACAATTCTTTTTCCGCCTTGTTCCACTTTGTCAAATAGTAGGTTCACCAATAAAAAGTGCCCATAATGATTGGTTACCAAATGACTCTCATAACCGTCTGGTGTAACCTGTTGCCTGGCGATTTGCGCAACCGCGGCATTACAAATCAATGCTTCAATTTTGCTCACACTCTTTAGAACCTCATTGGCTGCATTACGAACCGAAGTAAGGTCGGATAAATCCATTTTTATAAAAGACACTTTTGCATCGGCACCAAACTGTTCCTTAAGCATGTCAATTACTTGATTCGATTTTTCTTCATTCCTGTTCAGCATTACCACCTCTGCACCTTTGTCCAATAAAATTCTGCATGCTTCCAATCCTGTTCCTGCACTTGCTCCCGTTATGAGGTAGGTTTTAGCTTGTAGGTTTCCTAATCTTTCAGGAGTCCATCCTTGTTCACCAAATTTGTTTGTATTCATTTCTGTAGAATTTATATCTCGTCTCTAGATTGGTTTTCCTGATATTAATTTGATGTATCAGAAAGTTTAAAACAGACGAACTTGTTTAATTTGATGTAAAGGTCTGTAGAAATGAAAAGGACGACTTTGTTTTAAAGTCTAATTTGATTTGTTTAAAAGTTGGGTCGATGTCTGTTACGAGAAAGATTTCATGCACAGGCAGTTCAGTTATTAGATTTTGGTTTGAAACCAGGTGCCCTGTATTTGTTCTTCCCTATGGTATCTCCACCATGCGATTGATAAATCGCCTCTTTCGGACAAAAATTTACACACCTCATGCACTGTTCGCAAGTTTTAGTCCATTCAGGTTTTTTATGAAGCATTTTTATACTCTTTGTCGGACAAATATTGGCACAGAGTCCACAACCATCACAAGTATTATAAATGGCAAAAGATCTCCACATGTTTTGGATCCCCAAATATTTGAATAGTAAATAATCGGAATAGAATTTTAGTTTTGAATATCTTTTAGGATAGTTAAACTTGTGATGATGCTTAACACCATTAATTATGTCATTGGCAATTTTATGACTGATGGCTTCAGCCTGACTGATTATTTTTTCAGCTTCTTCATCTGAAGGTGGGAAAGGAGGTTTTGGAGAGGTGGTCCAATTGATAGGCATTTGGATTACCTCAGAATAGATGATTTTATAATTTCTTTTCTTCAGGATTTTAGTACACTGTTTAATGGCAAATCCAGCTTCATTTTTATCGCCTGCTGTTAGAAGAATAAATACTTCTTGTTGCTTACTGCATTTTCGAAGACTTTTGAGGTAGTTCCTACAGATTCGGGGAATGTCGAAAGCATAAACAGGAAAACAAAAACCGATCAAATCTGATTGATGCAAATTAGTTTCTGGAACTGATATTCTAGACAAATTACAAGCATGGCCTAAGTCAGAAAAAATAGTCTCACAGCTTCGCAAAACCTTTAATGAATTACCTGTTCCTGTAAAATATCTTAATTCAATTTTCATGTTTTCATGGGAATGAAGAAACAATAGAATACAATTTCAATAAATATAATTATTAAATACCAACAAATGGAGCTTGATATTAATAGAGAATACAATATTTGTCTATTCCCAAAAAATCCATCAATTCATTACTCAGAATTATCAATCCATAACCAGAAACTATTATTTTTGCAGCTCGAACAACCAAACACAAGAGATATAAATCCATTATCTAATTAGAAAGACATTTTATGCTTAAAAAGATTTTATTACTAGGCTCGGGAGAACTGGGAAAAGAGTTTGTGATAGCTGCTCAACGATTGGGACAAAATGTAATTGCTGTGGATAGCTACGAAAATGCACCAGCAATGCAAGTGGCCGACGACTTTGAGGTGATCAACATGCTCGACGGAGAAGCACTTGATGCAGTGGTAGCCAAACACCAACCAGACCTGATTGTACCGGAAATTGAAGCCATTCGTACCGAACGATTTTACGATTACGAAAAGCAGGGAATCCAGGTAGTGCCGAGTGCTAAAGCAGCTAATTTTACCATGGATCGCAGGGCCATTCGCGATTTGGCTGCCAAAGATCTTGGCCTGAGAACAGCAAAATACCTGTATGCAACTTCATTGGAAGAGATGTATACTGCAGTTGAAGAAGTAGGCATGCCATGCGTTGTAAAACCTCTGATGTCCTCTTCAGGAAAAGGACAATCGGTAGTTAAATGTAAGGATGATATCCAGAAAGCCTGGGAAATTGCTGGGGCAAAGGGTAGAGGCGATTCGGGAGAGGTAATTGTGGAAGCCTTCGTAAAATTTACCTCCGAAATTACTTTGCTTACCGTTACACAGCAGCATGGTCCAACTTTATTCTGCCCGCCAATTGGTCATGTGCAGGAGAGAGGTGATTATCAGCAAAGCTGGCAACCAGCCATTATATCCGATGCCGATGTGAAAGCAGCGCAGGAAATGGCCGATAAGGTTACGGCAGCACTGGGTGGTGCAGGAATCTGGGGCGTAGAATTCTTCATTTGTGAAGATGGTGTGGTATTTTCAGAACTGTCTCCTCGTCCGCACGATACCGGAATGGTGACTCTTGCCGGGACCCAGAATTTCTCAGAATTCGAATTGCACTGTCGTTCTGTTTTAGGATTGCCAATTTCTGAAATTACACTGGAAAGAGTAGGAGCAAGTTCAGTAATCCTTGCCAAAGAGGAAGGTGAAAATCCATTTTTCGAAGGTTTGGATCAAATTGCGGTTTATCCAAAATCAGATTTCAGATTGTTCGGTAAACCAACAACACGCGAATATCGCCGAATGGGCGTGACCCTGGCTTACGATTCTATCGACAGCGATGTGATGTCTACAGTAGAAAAAGCCAAAGAAATGGCCGCGAAGGTATCCGTAAGAAACAAATAGTATTTTTTGAAATAGATAAGGGAAGGCGCTGATTAGCGCCTTTTTTTATTGGAAAATTAGCCAAACCTATTTTTGTAATTAATAATTGAGATGAAATAAAACTTAAATCGATAAATATGTAGCGAATGTCGATGCTGAAATACTGTATATCGATAATGCTTGTTTAGAATGATGAAATACATAAACTTATACTCCTGAAAATTAAATGCGTCAAAACAGTGTATGGCTTGGCAGGTTTTATTCCAAAAATAGAATGTATTGCTAAGTATTATTTGGGGTAGAAGATTGGTTTATTGTGTATTATGATAGCTCCTGTCTGCCTTTGTTTGCTAATCTTATAAAAAATTTGAAAGCATGAGTGTGGAGAAAATTAAAATTGTATTAAAAGTTTGGATCGGATTTTCAATATTGGCATTGGCCTATTCCATTTTCCATTTCTCAAGCACATTATTGAAGGTAAATGGAAATATTCCTGCTATTATAACTGAAACTTCTCTAATTAATGAACAAATAGACAGTATTACCAATAAAAGAATTCCGCAAATATTAGAAGTCATTCCCGAAGTTACGATTCAAGTTGATAACATACAATCTAAAATTCCCATGCTCATAAGTGAAACGGAAAAACTACAAAACAGCACTATCCCTAAAATTATTGCAGAAACACATTTTATTGGTAATATGATTCCATCTGTATTAGAGCGTATTGATTCCGTTCACAAACAACTTCCAAAAATCTTGGAAACCATCAATAGCACCAATATCACGATGAGCCAAACTCTGCTTCGAGTGGATTCAATTAGGCAAATCATTCCAGAAGTGATTAGTACTGTAAATACAACCAACGATTCTGTTTCAAGTTACATGAAACAAGCCGAAATTTTAGTGGCAAATGCCGATAAAACTGCAAACAATATCGGTAAAAATGCTTCAAAAGGATTTGTGGGAGGCATTGTATCTTCACCTTTATATGCAGTACAAGGACTAGGAAATTTTGTATTTGGCAAAAAAAGCAAATTAAGCCATACTGATGCAATAGTTGCTGAAGAACAAGTCGTACATTTTCTAAGCAGAAACTCGGCAGATACTGTTTACAAATGGAGCAGTGGGAAAATTAGCAAATCTGGTACGATTAATATTATAAAAGCTTATCGGAAAAAGGGAAAGTTTAGAAAGAAAGTGAAAGTGACATTCGATCATTACGAAGAAACAATTATTTCTCACTTTGAACAAGGAGAGAATGGCCAGTGGTTCTTTTTAAAATAGAAAGGAATTATGCGCATTAATCAATTACTTATTATACTAGCTTGATATCATCACAATCTAATTTCTGGATCGGAAAGGGAGCAGTTGCGAAGATTAAAGACTCGGATTATTATCAGTGCGACGTCGTTCCATCTCCTTGCAAGGGCTAATTTAATTCAAGCCTTTCAGGCACTATTTAATCGTATTTATTCTATAACCATGCACCAATAATAAGCATGCCAATAATTGATCATTAATCATTACTAATTATTAATTCTTCCTTATCTTTGCGGCCTAAACATGATAATATGATCCGTACAATACAACAAGCTTTTGAAATTTTAGATACAAAAGCAACAGGAATACCTTACGAGGCAATCGATTTTTTGAGAGAGCAGGAGAGCAGTGAAGAATTGAGCAAGAAACTAGTATATGCCTTAACAAATGCTTATAAGGGTGAGGTCTATTATTCCGAGAAACACAGAATCATGTTGCCGGCACCTTTGTGGTATGCTGTTGTGGCCGAAAAGCATCTGAGCGAAGATTTATTTGAACCATTGCTGGAGATGTTTACGACCGAAGAAGATTGGGATTTGATGAATGAGCAAGCTGTCTATTTGGTTGGATTGTTGGCAAAGAAGTTTCCTGAATCATTCATTGAAAAGGTTCTGTTCTTTATTGAGGAGAACATTAAAAAGGAAAACAAAACACCATATATTTTCTCTTTTGAAGCTTTGTATTATGCAAAGGATCATCAGTTCGAGAGAATTCATTCCATGCTAGATGAGGCAAACTTTCATTGGGTAGATCATTACATTCGTGTATTGGGGGATTTGCAAAGAGAAGATACATTGAAGAAATTCAAAGAGATCCTGCCAAAGTTCGAAGGAAAGCATACGGCCATTGAGTTACAGTATTATATCGATGTGATGGAAGGAAGAGTTAGCGATTACGAACAAGGTGTCGCCTTTTGCGAGATGAGAGATCCTGAATGGAAGAATCACTACCAGCATATGGAGCAGATGTTTGCTTCGGCACAATCGCCAATACAGCAGGATGTGAAAATAAACAGGAACGATGCATGTCCTTGTGGTTCAGGGAAAAAATACAAGAACTGTTGTTTGAAAAATATGGCTTAAGCCATTCAGAAAAATAAAGCAAAAAGGTTTTACCAATTATGATGGTAAAACCTTTTTTTGTGATAATCTATAAACATTTCTCACAGTTTTTTAAAGCTGAGAGAAAATAGCGATGATAATCCCACACGCATCGCCGCAGTTATAGGATTTGAGTCACAAATCCATTTTTCTGCTGTTGCATCAACATGTGAAATTTTATAAACCCTAGCGCCAACTACAAGTTTATCTCATTTAAAATTGTCGGCCAGGTAGAGCAGGATTGACAATAAGCACATGGCATAAAGAGCCAATCCGGCAAGTGTGGACTTGCTTACTTTTATCTGTTTAAGCATTTTATATCTAGTTAATTAGTAGTTTTTTAATTTGATTCCTGCGGGCAATCAACCAATTTAAAATTCCTCCCACAGGACAGAAGAATCGGCAAAAGAAATTGGAAAAGAACAAGGCTCCAATTAAAGCTGTTGGTAAAATATACCATTGAATTCCTGCACCTTTTAGGGAAAACAACATGGCAAATGGTTCGTAGGATGATATACTGGGATTTTTGGAAATGAAAATCAATATCAGCGAAAGCCAGATTAAAACAACTGGTGTGTAGCCCATGATTTTAGCCGTTTTTTGATCCATTTTGATATTGATACCCGATACCTGCTGCAATAGCATTTGACTGGCCCTGAACGGACAGATTGCCGTGCAATAAACATTCTTTCCCCAAACAATAATAATACTGAGCGTGGCTGCCAGTAACAACCACCAGCCTACATGGGTGTGGATATCAGGAAAATAACCTAAAGTAAGGCGACCAAAATGTGTTAAAGAAAGCGATGCATTAAACAGAAAGCCAATGAATACCAGGCCAAGAAAGAGGTTCAAATAGATCAACTTTTTGCTCTTGATGTAGATGCCCACAAAAGCCAGCAGTATGATCAAGGCAATGATGCCTTCTTTTGCTGTCAATCTCCATTTTTTCTCAATATCAGGAGGATGAAGCTGAAATACATCTTTTGCAATTTTGTAGGAAGCGTCGCGGGCTGCATGGGCAATGGCTAAGGAACTTACGGTCGCGCCAGATACTGCTTCAACATCCTGCTTTAGCTGAAAGCGATCTAACAATTTTTTGTTTGCGTACTGTTGGTAATACTTTTTGTTCGAAAGCTTGGCCACAAAGGACGGCGTTTCGTAATTGCCAATCAGTTCTGTACTTAATATTTCGCCCGTGGTGTTTGTCAGAACAGCAACCTGCAATGGGCCACCATATCCCTGCGATGTACCAAAAGCAAGATATCCCATAAGACTATCTTTCCGGTATACAGGATAAATATCGTTATGCTCTTTCCCTAAGCGGATATTCTCATCCTGTATGGCATGAACGGATTGGATTTGCTGAGAATCCTCCTTGTAGATAACACCATAAAAGTAGGCCAATGCGAGGCTCAGGTAGGCCAACCAATTGATATATTTTTTCATGAAAATGTGTAAACCAAATGAAAAGAGTAGGGACCTGGACTGTGCCCAAATCCGCTACTCGATGAACAAAAACTATTTGCCTGTCGATTTTCTAATTGCCAGTTTTCTTGAGAAAAGCAGCAAAATTAAAGAGGGAATCACAAAAACAATGAGTCCCATACTGGCAGCCCTTGGCTCTCCTTCGAGAACAGAGCTAAAAGCCCATGCAATTCCGAAAATAAAGAGAAAAGCACCCAGAATACTTGTTGTCCAGGCAGGGACAGAAAATTTTAATTTTTGATTGTAATAATAGATCAATCCAATGGCAAGTGTACTCAGCACTCCCAAGGAGAAAAACAGTATCTCAATTCCTGTAAATATCATGATGTTAGATTTTTATTGTGATCATTCATTAATGTCCGTCATAGCTTTTGCCTTCAGGGCTGTAGAATTTTTTAATTGATTCCTTGTCTTCTACATTCCCATAGCCAAATAGTTCGTCCATTTCGCGCATCAGGTCGTGTACGGGCCCAGGCATAGCAGCCGTAATGCTATCCACCAATCTGTGATGCCAAAAATCAGGTTTGTTGTATGGACATGAGGCCATACACATTCCGCAATCGTCGCCCAATTCGCCCCACAGTTTGAAACACTTTTTCGCATCTACATGATATTTTTTCACACCCTTTACATTGTACCAGGCATTCTCTTTATTATCATGAGTTGGTTCAAAAGTAGGTTCCTTTTCATAGGATATTGCTTTGGTCGGACAAGCATCGGCGCAACGCATGCAGTTTTTACAGAAATCCATAACACCGAACGACTTAGGTTTGTCATATTCCACAAATTCGAAATCGGTGTATACTTTGGCCAATCGAACTCTTGGACCAAATTTATAGGTCACTGCCTGTCCCAAACGTGATGCTTCGCCCAAACCGGCAGCAATGGCGTATGGAACACTTAAGCCCATGTCGTTCCCCGACGAAACAGCGTTGTATCCCAGGTTTTTAAGATATACTGCCAACTGGTAAGGAACTTTCGCCATTTCGGAATAACCTGCTCCTGCAGCAGCACTTCCCACGAAAGACGGAGAGGTGGCAATCCCTTCATAGTCCATATTAAAGGCCATTACAATTACTGTTTTGGGTTCGAAAGGAAAGTCGCTCCAATCGGTAACGAACTTGTCTGGTCCCCAATTGTGAAGCTCTTCCATTTGCTCCTTGCTGGGTGGAGCCAATAATGGCTTTCTGAATAAAGGTGGAATAGGATTCAAGAATTTGCTGTAATCCCATCGTTTATCACGTTTGGTAATCCCGACCAAATCGGCACCAAAAAGTTTGGCTGCTCTTTTAATTTGATTGGACGCTTCTTGTTTGTTTGTAAACTGATATTTCTCTTTTACGACATAGTCATTATCGAAAAGAGCAAAATGAGCTTTCTCCTGGCGTTGTTCCCAGGAGTTAACACCAAAATTGGGAATGGCTGCCGGACTTGGACCTGCCGAGTAGTTATTCATAGCCCAGGCTCCAGCCAGTAAGGCTTTATCGGCCTGGTTGTATCCTACTTTTTCATTGTCGTAGGCAAAGTTCATTTTCTCTACAAAGGCTTGTCCATCTGCAACAATATCATCTTCTACCGTCTCGCCAATGGCTTTAATTTCCTTTACAAAAAAGGAACGTGCCTGTACATGGTCCCAATTTCGCGGTGGCACATAGTCAGATCTTACTTCAGCAGGAAAATCGTCGTGAGTGGTGACAATTTTATCAACAATTCGCTTGTCGAGTTCTTTGGCTGCAGTCTTACCAGGTAAGGAGCTTAATGCAGTTGCTCCAACTGCGGCCGTAACTCCTCCAATTTTAAAGAAATCTCTACGATTTAATTTCGATGGCTTTTCGTTTTTACTCATTGTGTCAATGTTTTTGTTACAGTTCAAAACTGCAGCTAAAACACTGATATAGCGACAAAGCCAATAATTTCGGACGTCTGCTAATTTTATCGTACCCGCAAAATCCTGTGCCTAAATTGGATATTGGATTAGTCCAATTCTTTTAAAAATTGCGAAGGAGTTTTGTTGGTGAACTTTTTAAAGGCTGCATTAAAGGTGGCCTTCGATTTAAAGCCTGCTTCGAATGCCAAAGCCAGAATGGTGTAGTTTTTATATTTCTCTTCTACGGCTAATTTTTTGAATTCTTCTACCCGGTAATTGTTGATGTAATCATTAAAAGTCTGGTTCATCAAACCATTAATTGTTTCCGATATTTCGTGTGAAGAGATTTTGCATTGCTGAGAAAATCCGGCAAGGTTGAGTTCCGAATCCAGGTAGGGTTTTTCTGTTTCCATCACTTGGTTCATAACAAGTACATTTTGTTCTGCAGCAGCTCTTGTTAATTTCGATTTGCTGTACTTTTTAAAGCCACCCAGGCCTACTTTTTCGGTACTTAAGTGCAGCGATCGGGGTTCACTAATAATCACATAGCTAATGGCATATCCCAAAAGCATTAAAAAGAACAGGTTAATGATATCCATTGTTGGACTCACACCAGAAATGAAAAGAGGCAGGTTGGTTTTCACTTCGAGAATCACAAAATGAATGCTCATCATTCCGCAAAGTAATTTGACAAGCAATGTTCTTTTCTTATTGTAGTTGAAGAGGTTTAGGGACAATCCTTTTAGTTGATAGAAATTGCCAATCATCTTTAAGATTAAAACAGGATAGATGATGTAAAGGGAAACCAAAATGTTTTTTGCCAAAAGCAAATAAGTGCTTTTCAGCTCAGTGCTGTTAAAGTACAGTACAAATATGAATGCATTTAGCAAATAGGGAAGGAGGTGTAGTAAACTCACTTTGGTGAATTTGAGTTTTCCGTACAGAACCGACATCACATAATAATAAACAACCAGTGGTGCGGTAATAGCAATGGGAACCACAACAAAAGGCCAGTTGGAGTCTTCGCTGATAAATCCTTTGTAAAAGAAATAATAGTATAAGTAGTGAGAGATGATATTGATAAAAATCAACTTCAGGATAAAATTGGGAAGAGTTCTGAACTTTTTACGCAGCAAAATCAGGATCAAACCAATGATTTGGGCTGAGCAAAAAATGATCAAGTAGGGAATGTTCATACGTGCGATGCGATGGTTTAGATTTTTCGAAAAGTAGAATATTTTTTAAATAATCGCAAAATACAGGTTGAAAGCGCTTGGATTATGACCTACATTTCATCATAAACGATAAGCGATTCCCAGTGAAAAGGCTCGGTTTTTGGCATCAGAATCAATGGCATCTTCGTTAAATAATTTGCTGATTCCATGATAGTACCTCGCCTGTATATAAAACTGATCGTTAATTTCATATTCCATTCCAAGTGTAGCCCCGTAGTCAAAATCTTCGTAGGTATCACCATGTGCCCCCATCGAAAATTCCATTTCTGGCGACATTCTGTACAAATCTTCAGGATCTTCATGCTTGCGAACCAAATAACCAATTTGCGGGCCAAGCGAAAATTTAAACTGTTCGAAGTTGCGTAGCGTAAATTGAATTAGAAGAGGAACTGTAATATAATCTAATGCTACACTTACCGATTCTCCATCTACATGATCGCGAAAACCTTGCATGGAGTAGTTAATCTCGGTTTGTAAACTTGCGATATCGCTTATATTATAGGTGAGCATTGCCCCGGCATAACCTGCAAATTTGTAATTGCCACCATTATCTTCTCCCTGGTAATTTCCTAAATTAAAACCTCCTCTAAAGCCTACATTAAAATCCTGTGCAGAAAGAAGCATAGGAGCAATTGCCAATATCAGAACAAACAATTTTCTCATTTCTTAAATGTTTAAAGTGTAACAAATCCAATTTACAATAATTTATGATGATTCCCAGTATTTGTTATCGATTTAGGGAATTATTAACGAAGACTTCTTACTTGTGGAATTCTTTGTAAATTTGTTCTTCCTAAATCAATATCATCATGGAAAAAAATATCAAACTTGATTTGTACAAACTGGCCAAAACGCTTATCGAATCGAAGATAAATGAAAACAAACTAGCCATTGCTTCATTAAAAGAATCGGTGGGAAGCGAAAGTAAAAGTACAGCAGGAGACAAGCATGAAACCGGCCGTGCCATGATGCATATCGAACAGGAAAAAGTCATGCGACAGTTGGCAAACAACCAAAAGTTGATGGCTTTACTGGATCGTGTTGACCCGGAATTGGTAAATAAAAACATACAATTGGGTACACTGGTGATTACCAATGATATTCGTTTCTATATTATTGGCGGATTGGGCCAACTCGAACTTCATGGGAAAAATTATTTATTGGTTTCTTTTCAATCGGATTTGGTTCAGGCCTTTAAAGGAAAAAAAGAAGGTGATCTGGTCCAGTTTAAAGATAAAAGCTATGCAATAGAACAATTGCTTTAGTCAATTAGGCTGTCGGAAGGGTAAAATAGAATGAACTTCCCGAATTTACTTCGCTTTCAACACGAATATCACCACCATTTTTGCCCACAAACTCTTTGCAAAGAATGAGTCCAAGTCCGGTTCCTTCTTCTTCAGAAGTACCTGGACGCTGTACATTTTCCTCTATTTTAAACAAGCCAACTTTTATTTTTTCACTCATACCGATTCCGGTATCGGCAATACATATTTCAATATGATTTTTCGAAGAAATGGATGAAATGATGATTTCACCATTGGTGTTATTGTATTTTATGGCATTGTTGAAAAGATTTGAAATTACAATTTGTGTGGTTTCCTTATCGGCATAAATTTCGCAATCCTCTGCAACAAGGTTCTGAATGCGTAGATTTTTCATTTTGGCAGCACCCATGTATGGTGAGATACTTGTTTCTACCAAGGAGTGAAGTTGAATTTTTTCGGGATTAAATTGAATAAACCCACTCTGCGATCTTGCCCATGTCAATAGATTATCGAGCAGGCTAAGTGCTGAATCCGAAGTTTCCTTGATGATGCCAATCATCATTTTACGTTGATCGTTGCTGTAATCGTCATAGCTGTTAGACAGTTCATTACTAAAACCAACAATGGCGTTAAAAGGACTTTTTAAATCGTGAGAAATGATGGAGAAGAATTTGTCTTTTGAAGCATTCATGCTTTTCAGGCTGTCTTCGCTCTCTTGTAACTTCAGGTTACTCTCCTTGGTTTTTATATAGAAATACACGATAATTCCGATAATGATCACAAGCAGGCTGATACTAATCAAACCCAAATTGGTTCTGTTGTCCATTTGTATTTTTGTGTTCTCAATTTGCTGATCCTTTAGGGCCTGTTCCAAATTCAAGCGAGCGAATTCATCTTTTCTGTTCTGCTCCTCGAATTCATCCATAATGCTGGTAACCTTCGTTCTTTGAAGAGAGTCGATAAAGAGATTTTCCTTTCGTGATGCCTCAAACGCCTCAGGATATAAACCTAGTTTGGAGTAAGCTTCGGCTTGCAGTTTGTAAATGGTTGGAAACTCCTCTTGCAATCCAAGCTGGGTGTATCTATCCAGACTTTCCTGGAATAGTTTTATGCTTTTTTGGTATTGCTTCTTCTTTAAGAGCAATTCTCCATGGCGTTTATCTACCCTTGCCCGGATGTGAGGGTATTTATTATCAATGCTATACTCGTAGGCTTTGTTGATATGATATTGACAAGAATCTAATTCGTCGATTCCGTTATAATATCCCGATAGGGAAACATGTAAATAGGCTTTTAGATATTCACTATTGACTTTTGGAAGGAACCTTCTCACCATTTTATAATCGTGATCAGCCTCCTGAAATTTGCCGTGTTCCACTTTTAAAACTCCAATATTGGAATAACCTGTTGCAAGTGCAGTAGGATTCCCTTTGGGCAGATCCAAATTCAGCGACTTTTGAAAGTACTTTAAGGCAGGATCGTAATTTTTAAGTCTTTTGTATACAGCGCCAATATTGTTGTAAATGATTGAAAGTTTCAGCGTATCTTTTAGAGCTTCGGCATAGGCAAGCGCCTCTAAATTATAGTTTAAAGTTTTTAACTGACTGCTGCCGTATGAACTTACATAGCTTAATCCACTGTAGGTGTCCAATATATTAATGGAGTCATTCTCTTGCTTAAAAATGTCTAGTGCCAAATGAAAATTCTCGATGGCTGCTTTTAAATTGGAAGTTTGTATCGATGCCCTTGCTGTATAGGAATGGGACACTGCCAAACCTTTAGGGTAGTTTATTTCTATTGCAAGTATTCTGCTTTTATTGCTGTAGTGCAATGAGCTATCTATATTTATGGCTCCAAAAGCCATGGCAATTCTGTTGTAATTGTCTACTAGTTCTCTTTGCTTGCTAATTTCTTGATTCACAATCCTTAAAGAATCGATAACATCCTGTTCCGATTGCTGGCAATTCGCATCGAAAGAATAAAATACAATGACAAAAAGGATTAATAATTTAAAAGCCGGATTCTCTCTCACAATATTCGTTTTACTTAGGAATCTAAATCTAAATAAAAAATATTGGGAAATATCTCAATTTGCTTACGAATAATCTATAGAAAAGAGCAAGACTGGAAAGGCTAACTTTTTTATGAAAATCTGTACGCTTTTTAAAAAATACTTATTGATTGACAGATCGGGCAATTAAGGCCTTGTTGATGTCTTTAATCAAGCTCGGACCGCTGTAAATAAATCCTGTATATATTTGAACCAGGGAAGCTCCAGCATCAATTTTATCCAAAGCATCTTGAGCTGTCATAATTCCACCTACTCCAATAATTGGAATACTTCCATTTGATTTTTGGTGAATGTATCGGATCACTTCCGTGGATTTTTCTTTCAATGGTCTTCCACTCAGTCCACCAGCACCGACGGCATCAATTTCCTCTTGCGGATAATGAAGTCCTTCACGCGAAATGGTAGTGTTGGTGGCTACAATGCCTGCAATTTTGGTATCGGTAACAATTTCTACAATGTCATCGAGTTGAGCTTCATTTAAATCCGGGGCAATTTTTAAAAGAATAGGTTTCTTTTTGCTTTTAATTTTATTTAGGCTCATTAATTTGTTCAGGATATTTTTAAGTGGTTCTTTATCCTGAAGTGCTCTAAGGTTTGGCGTATTTGGCGAGCTAACATTCACCACAAAATAGTCTACATATGGATACAAGGCTTCAAAACAATTGATGTAATCATCGCTGGCCAATTCATTAGGCGTTACCTTATTCTTTCCAATGTTTCCACCAATAATTACTTTGGTTTTCTTTTTCTTTAATCGCTCAACGGCTTCTAACACCCCATCATTATTAAAGCCCATTCGGTTTACAATGGCCTTATCGTTTACAAAGCGAAATAGGCGAGGTTTTGGATTTCCTTCCTGGCCTTTTGGCGTTAAGGTTCCAATTTCGATGAACCCAAAGCCCATACTTCCCAATATGTCGAAAGCTTCGGCATTTTTATCAAGTCCAGCGGCCAATCCTACTGGGTTGGGAAATGTAAGGCCGAACAACCTTCGCTCTAAATTCGGATGCTTTGTATTGAATAGGGCTGAAAACAAGCTACGGACAGGCTCAATTTTTTGAAAGATCCTAAAGCAGGAGAAGGTGAATTTGTGAATGCTTTCAGCATCGAATTGAATTAATATTGGGCGGATTATTTTTTTGTATAAACTCATTTTTGCTTATTGTTTAAAACAAAGATATAATGAAATTCTTTAGAAAAAGACTCGCTGGTCCGAAATAATGCCTCTAAGAGGTGATTTTATTCACATCTTCATAAAAATCAGAAAAATAATTTGTCATAAATTAGAATATTCCTACCTTCGTTAAAGTAATTTGCCTTACAATTAAATACTACTACCTAAAGACTAAATATCAAAAAATGAGTAAGTTCAGTGAGATTAAGCTCAATCAATTCCAATTACATGTTCTTTTAGACGAAGAAGAAAAGGCTGCTTACGATTACATCGTGCAGGAAGGAACTTATTGTGTACACTGTAAGGAAATGTGCGTGAAAGGCGTAGACGTAAAGGAGAATTTCCTGAATGATATGAATGACATTCTGATTAAAGGAACTTGCAAAAAATGCAATGGGAGAGTGAGCCGATTTATTGAATACGGAGAGTTTGACGATTTCAGAGAAAAAGCACTTCGTTTCAGAAAATCAATTGGTGCAGAATAGTAATTTTTATCCGATATGAGATTGACCTCCTTTTCATTAAAAAAGGAGGTTTTTTAGGCCGCAACTTTTCTTGTTTAAGAATAGTTAAATGTCAGATAGAATGTGTGTTAAGTCTTATTTATAATTACTATAAAAAGGAAAAATGTTGTATATTTATTTGTGTACCTTATAACTATATAACACATGAGAAACGGCAAAATCATAATCAATTTTTGTCCAACCGGAATGGTTCCAACCAAGGACATGACTCCCTTTGTTCCAGTATCTCCCCAGGAAATTATCGAACAAACCCACGAGGCTTACGAAATAGGAATTACCATTGCCCACTTGCATGCCAGGCAAGACGATGGCATTCCCACCTATAAGAAGAATATATACCGCGATATTTTTGAAGGCGTTCGCAAGCATTGTCCCGATCTTATTATTTGCGGAAGTACATCAGGTCGAAATTTTCCCGAATTCGAAAAACGATCAGAAGTTATTGAATTAAAGCCTGATATGTGTTCGCTAACATTGAGTAGTTTGAACTTTGTGAAGCAGGCTTCGGTGAATGCCCCGGATATGGTTCAGCGCCTGGCCGAAAAAATGAAAGACTATGGTGTCACCACGGAATTAGAGTGCTTCGATCTGGGCATGATCAATTATGGAAAATACCTGATTAAAAAAGGTTTGATTGAAGGACCATTTTACTGGAACTTACTTTTTGGGAATATTGCTGGTTTCCAGGCCAGTTTCCAACAGATTGGAACCGCATTGGCTGAAATACCCGAAACGCATTATATTGGCCTGGCCGGATTGGCAGCCGATCAGCTTACCGTAAATTCCGCTGCCATTGGCATGGGATATGGTGTACGTGTTGGTTTGGAAGACAATATTTGGTGGGATGAGAATCGATCGCGCCACAGTACCAATATTGAGCTGGTTAAACGCGTTCATTCTTTAATTGAAATTCATGGTAAAAAATGTTATTCACCCAAAGAATTTGGCAAACTAGGTTTTAGAAATGAAGCAAACTAATCAAAGTACGTATCAACTTCTTGGTTTCGATCAAAATTGGATTTGTGTGCTGCACGACCTCATTCATTTCAATGGCGATCATGATTTCAATTTAGATGTCTTTCTGAATATGGAGATGCAGGCAAATGCATCTACACCAACACAGGAAGTAAAATTTGATATCAGAGAAATCGAAAAAATTAAAACTGATGTAAGCATTTATTTTGGTGTGGCCAGTCCAAAGAACAAATATCCGATTTATCGTGATTTTTTACACTTTGTTAAGCAGGAGGATTATAATAATTTAATTGCCGATTCATCTATTCTTAGTTATAGCAGCATTCTCGAACAGGCTGTTTTGATCGATCATCAATGCGTGATCAGTGCCCAAACTTCTATTGGGTTTGGTGTAAGTATAAAGAGAGGTGCAAAAATTGGTCATCACAATAAAATAGGTGCTTTCAGCGATATCAATCCAGGTGTAATCACCTCTGGGAATGTACAAATCGGAAATGCATGTGAAATTGGTTCAGGCGCTATTTTCAAGAACAATGTAATTGTTGGCGACAACACTTTTGTTGGCATGGGTAGTGTGGTTACCAAAGATATACCACCAAACAGCATTGCTTTCGGAAATCCTTGTAAGGTGATCCGAAAGAATGACATTTGGAACATTCAGATCGACTGAATTTTATTGGTATTCAGAAATTTTAAATGCCGATTTCAATTCGTCCTGAAGGGATGCAATTTCCTTTTCGATTCGTTTAAAAGTACTCTTGTCAATCTCAGTAAGATGCTTTAGAAGTACATCATTCTCGGGCCAATCGTTGTCGAGAATCAAATTTACCTGCCACTTTAATCTAAGGTGCATCAGGAAATTATACATGGCTTCAATTTCGTCGGCATTTTTCTCGCTCAGTACGCCCAATGCCATAAGTTCGTTCATGCGCAACAAACTATTGGTTTCCCGCACCGAATGGTACAAGGCATGTATTCTTAAATACCCGATAATAGGTTGAAGAAATTTCTTAATGTTTACCGATTTTTTATCCATGGCAGGCTTAACACCAATCACGGTTTTGGCCATTTGGTTGTAAAACTCCTGGTTGTGTTCCAATTCGGTATACACATGCTCAAACAATTGATCCACCAGGTGATTTTCTCCATAAATAGTTCTTAAATCCAGGAAAATAGAGCTATCCAAAACATTTGGGATATCCGGATTATTGATCCAGTGTGAAAAGTAATCTTTCCAGATCGACAGAGAGTTACACCATTCAGGATTTCCAGCCATTAAATCTCCCTTACAACGAGAATAGCCAATTGCATGTAGGTTTTCATTAATAATTTCGGATAATCTTAAAAAGTAGGCTTTGTTGTCCTCGCTCTCTTCTGCAAATATGATGGCATTGTCCTGATCGGCTTTTAAAGTTTGTTCCGAACGTCCTTCGCTACCCATGGTAATAAAGGCAAATTCGCATGGAGCCTGACCTACTTCGCGAATGGCCAATTCAATAATCCTTGATGTAATGGCATCGGCAATGGCGGTAATAATTCGCGAAACACTATTGATATTCTCAGAACTGGTAAATACAGCCTGAATTAGAATCGGAACCTTATTGTGAATGCGTTTGATGCTTTCCACCGTGCTGCATTCATTAATCTGGTTGATCAGGTGGGTCAATGAATTTTGCTGCATTTCATGACACTGCCTGCTACTGATATTCCCAATAATTTCCCCATGATTGTCTTCAATTAATAGGTGGGAAACATTGCTTTGCTTGAATCTTAATATGGCTTCGTATAAAAGCGCATCCTTCTTGATGCTAACCACAGGAGCCGACATGATGCTTGCCACTACTTTATTTGTACTTTTCTCCTGAGCAAGAACACGGCTTCTTAAATCGGTATCGGTAACAATACCAATTACCTGTCCATTCTCTTTGATGCAGATCAACCTGCACTCTTGTTCAGTCATTAATTTGGCCGCCTCGTGAATTGGAGTGCTTAGATTGCAGCAAACATTCTTTCGAATCAGGTTATCAATAGGCTGATTCATCAATTGTAGCGAAAGCTGAATGTCTTCAGACATTTTGTTGGCATCCAGTCTTATGCGCTTCTTTTCGGTTACATTCTTGGCCACAATGATGTAACCAATTTCTCCAGACAATTGAATCTGGGTTACCGATATGATCACATTTTCCAATCCAGCTCGAGCATTCACCAATTCAGTTTCGAAAGTGGATGTTTTCTTCGGATTTTCGATCATATCAGCCAAATCATTCCAGCTCATTTGAAAAAGCTCCGAGAATTTTGATCCAATAATTTCATCGTGCTCAAAAAGTTGTGTGAATTTGGTATTTGAAAAAACTACCTTTTTATTGACTACCATTAGTGTGCCTTCGGTAGATGCATTTACAAGGCTTTTGTATTTCTGTATAGAGGAAAGCAATTGCTTTTCAGCTTTTAACCTTTTTTCTTCGATAATTCGCGATTGACGCAATACATACAAGAGAATAAAGGCAACAAATAAGATAATGGTAAAGGAAATTTTTAGCAAAGTCTTTTTCAATTCCTTGATTTCCATCCTCACATCATCCAGGTAAATCCCTGTTCCAATAACCCAGTTCCATTCCGAAAACCCTTTTACATACGAAAGCTTTGGTGATATTTTAGAGGCATCGTCCTTCCATTGCCAGTAGTACTGAATAAATCCTTCTCCTTCGTTCTTTACCAGTTCGGCTGCATCCACAAAAAGCTTGTTTTCATGATTGTCCGAGAAATTGGAAAGATCGCTGCCATTCAAATCAGGACGGTAGGGATGCATCACCATTTTAGGACTGTTGGTAATGATCCAGAAGTAATCCTTTTGTTCGTTGCCATACCTCATTTTGCCAACATGTTCCGAGGCTTTCTCTTTGGCCTCTTCCAAACTGATTTCGCCATTGTGATAGGCTTCCTGGTATTCCGATAAAACACTCCAGGCAGCATTGGTGAGTTCCAGTATCATCTCTTTCTTGCGATCCATCATGCTTCGTTCAAATAGAGGAATAAGGATAACATAGAAAGTGATTACAAACATCGTGATTGCAAGAATGGTTGGAATTACAATGCTGTAAATGAACTTATTATTGGCTTTTTTCATGTATTTAGAAGTTTGAGGCAGTGTAGGTATAAGCTACCAATTGTATACAGGTAAATATAGTAAAACTTATTTGTCGGAAACAATTATTCATCTTGGTAAAATTACCCAAAATTTAGAATCAAAAATTGTGTTTGGCTAGCTTTCAAATACTTGTAATCATATATATGAACAGTGCTAAATATAAGGAATAATTAAAATGTAAAACACCTGCTTTTCCCTCTTGCTTTTTAACAAAAATTTCTTTGTTTTGTAGTGCTAATTTAAAAATACATATCATGTTGACTAACATTATAAGATTGATTATTGCTGGAATTTTACTGTTGGGTTCAATCTTCCTGTTTATTAAAAGTTTTGTTGGATTGGGAATAGTGGCCGTGCTGCTATCAGGATTGTTTGTTCTGTTTCATTTTAAGAACGAGAAAAACTTGCTTGCTTTCTATTTTTTGAGAAAAAATAAGTTTCAATCGGCCGGAAAAGTATTGAACGGTGTAAAACGCCCTGAGAGAATGATTAAAGGCCAGGAAGCATATTATTATTACCTGTCAGGATTAATCAGTTCGCAGGAACACAACAATTCGCAAGCTGAAAAGCAATTCAAAAAAGCTTTGAACACCGGACTTAGAATGAAAACTGATAAAGCGGTGGCAAACCTTAACCTTTCAGGAATTTATCTATCCAGAAGAAACAAAAAATTGTCTAAATACTATTTGCAGGAAGCAAAAAGTTTAGACAAACAAAAAATGTTATCTGCTCAAATTAAAGAAGTAGAACATATGATGAAGAGAATCTAATACGCTTTGAGAAGATATTTAAAAGGCTGTCTGAAAAGTTGTTGATCACAACTACTTCTTAGACAGCTTTTTTTGTTAATTGGGATTTTGGAAGTGGGAGGGCACAATCCTCCGCATCGCTTTTAGAAAACCTTATTCAAAAAAATGTCGAATATTAATACTGATCCTCCGGGAATTGCCCCATAGTCGGTACTTCCGTAAGCCAAATGAGAGGGGATTAACAGAATGCCTTCGCCTCCTTCTTTGAAAAAAGACAAGCCTTCTTTCCAGCCTTCAATCACAACCGACAAGTTAATTTCCAGCTCTTCACTTTTATCGAAAATATTGCCATTGGTAAGGTAACCAATGTAGGCAATGGATACATTCGAATCAGGAGTAGGATTTTTGCCATCTCCCTGGTTTACGATGAGGTAATACAATCCAGAAGGAGTTTGAATTGCTTCCAGTTTATTTTTTTTGATGTATGATTGAATCTCATCATCGTTCAATTGTCTGAACTTGTTTTTCTTCATAATACCTTTGACTTGATACTTTAAAAGTAGAGATTTAAATATTCAAATTTATGCTGCCTTCATTTATTTTGTACTTTTAATCACTTTTACGATTTAAGAATTCAAATTATGCATCCAATCTTTTGTTTTATCGGTGGAGGAATCCGATTTGTGATTCTGTACATTCAGTCGATAATTACTGGAAAAGAGAGACCAAAATACATGATGGTTTGTCAGAACAAATCGAATGCCTGGTTTGGCTTTCTACTAATTGTTCCACTTCTGCTTTTGTATTTATTGATTTATCACTGGTAAGTTCCGTGATTTTTTAAATCATCAGCACATTCAATCCTGATTCTTCAAATATGTTCCGAGCCATTTCCATATCATCCGCATTGGGCTCCTCTACAAAAGCATACTCATCTCTGATACCATGTTTCCGCATTTTGATAATGCTTTTGCCAACCGAAGCAGACACAGAGCTCATGAATTGGGATACTTTTCTGAGCTCATCTTCATGATTGTTCATGCCTTTGACCAAAACAAAGCGAAGCTCTTTAAGTTTCTTTCTCTTATCCAGGTATTGAATTGACTCTAAAATCGTTTCGTTGGAATAACCCGTAATCTTTTTGTGATTTTCCTGAGAAAAAGCCTTTAAATCAAGCATTACTCCATCGGTAAAAGGCAAGATAGAATCCCATTTATCCTGTGCAATATTGCCATTGGAATCAATCAGGATGGATAAGTGACTTAGTTCCTTATCCGACTTGATCGTTTGAAAAAGAAGCCGTAAAAAATCGACCTGCAGCATAACTTCACCACCCGATACAGTAATGCCAGATATAAAATCTCTTACTTTATGAATTTCAGAAACGATTTCCTCTACTGACATCTTTTTGTAGAACGGACTGCTGTTTTCGGGACAGGATTTGATGCAGCTATCGCAACGCATACAAGTGTTTTCCTGGTGTAAGATTCGTTTATTCTCGGTGTCGATTTGCAAGCTGTTTGTAGGGCAGGCATCTACACAAATGCCACACAAATTGCACAAGCCGATGGTGTGTGAATTGTGACAGTACAAGCAGTTTAAATTGCAAGCCTGGAAAAAAATCACCATTCGGTTTCCCGGTCCGTCGATTACACTCGACTTAATGATTCCACTAATATTTGCCTGCAACTTGCTCATGAGAAAGTACTCTTTTCGATACTCTACAATCAACATTTGCATTGTCCATAGAATTGGCTGCAAATAAGGCACTGCCATAGCGTGAACCTTCCTCGCGGAATTCTTTCAGGTCGCTTCTTCTTACCAAATATCCAGTGATTCTGATAAATTCGCTGTCCGATAAATTAAAGGTGAACATTCTCATCCCTTTTTTAAATGCTCCTTTTACAATATCAAGAACCGCTTCAGGGTTTCTTTTTATGGTATCATCAAAATGGAAAATATCGCTAATTCCACCTGTAAACAAATGGTGATGTGGAGCAACGGCCTGAATGTGTGAATAGATATCAGGTTCACTGCCAATGGGAACTCTTGCCCCTGCAGTTTCTTCTATATCGATATCAATTCCCGATTGTGAATGAAAGAAAGCTTTTCCTTCGTTCGCTTCACAGTAAGGCAATTCACGGGCATCAACTATTTTTTTCATTTCCTCCAGAATCAGGTGACCCAATTGGTTGGCATCTTCATCTTTCCCATATTCCGATTGACTTCCGCTCTTTTTCATCAACTGGTTTACGCATTCTGCCAAGCCGTAAAAACCAAACATGGCCGAGAAATTCTCAAGCGAAATAATTCCTTCTTTGGCCAGGAAATCTGTTTCATAATAATTTACGGTTTCCACCAGGTATTTCGATCTTGCTTCGATAATATCCAGTGTCATTATACAGTATTTCTTCAATGTATTGGATAGGAAATCCTGCAAATCTCCTTGATGCAGATCACATATCTTTTTCAAATTTAAACGAACCAGGGTATGCGAGCCTCCACCTTCGGGCAGAGAGTTATAGCAGCTTACCACACCATAATTGCCTTTAAAATCTGCTGCTGTCATCGGATGATTGGCAATATGAGGCTTGGCCACTTCGAATACCGTTTTTGTGGCTTCCAAAAGAAGTTCGTCCGAGCTGATTTCAGGATCGTATTTAAGCGTAAGGTTAGGAACAACCTGCTTCAATTCTCTTTCAATTCTCAGAATTACTCTTGCGATGATATTGTCCTCAGGACCAATATTAATATGTACAAATGCATCAGGCAAAGTACGATCAATAAATCTCCAGAATAACTTCATCTTTTTATAGATTTCCTCTTCCGATAAATCACCTACATAATCCAGTAAGAGTTGATCGATATTGCCAAGATAAACCGAATATCCTGTAATTGAAGGAACCTGAACATATAAAATCGATAAAAAGTTGATGGCTTCATCGAAATCTTTTGGAGCTTCCAGTTCAAGATAATCGATCCCATTTTTCATGGCTAGAGCATAATCTGGAAGTACATATCTAGGACGGTAAGGGGCATTACCTTCAAATAAATCGCAAATAATCTTCTTCTCCAAAGCTTCTTTCGCTTCTGCCGAAACTTCTGGATAAGCTTGTGAACTTTCTGCAATATAAGCAAGGTGGTGTTTCTTCTGACGGTAATCCAAATTGCCATCTGTAATGACCTGAAATGCCCTTTTGTTAAAATCTTCCATTGATATGTTCTTTCTCATTTTATGCCTCAAAAATAGGCAAAAAGAAGGCAGTAGAGGAATGTACATCCCCAAAAATTTATTCTGAATGATTATTTTGTTTGGTAGATATCTTAAACTTTTTGCTAATTTGCAATTGAAAAAACACAGCAGACACACTTTAAATGGAAGATATACAGATAATTGAGGATTTATCCAACCAGATTAACAGAAAGCTAAAGCAAGTTAGGAAGGTAAACTGGTTAATTAAAGGTTACCAGCTGAATGACTTAGGGCAGGTAACACATCTGAATATCGCAAAGTGCAATTTAAAAGGCCATTGGCCTCCTGCTTTGTTCAAATTAAAACATCTTGAGTTTTTGGATATCCAGGAAAACAGGTTGGAATCCATTCCTGAGAGCATTTCTGGCCTGGAGACTGTAACATGTCTTGATATTCGAAACAATGAGTTGAAAGAACTACCTGGGCAAATGGCAGAATTACCTCACCTGATTAAACTGTATCTTGGGAACAATGCATTTACTGTTGTACCGGAAATTATTGGGGAGTGCAAAAGACTTGAGCTTATCGATTTTACCGACAATATGCTTACTGGTGGGCTTGAGCATATCCTGAATTCCAATTCTATTACCAATGTCTATTTAAGAAATAACCAATTGAAAGAGCTTCCTTTTCATTTGATTCAAGATCATCAATTGAAGGAACTGAATATCATGGAAAATGCCATCGAAAGCATTCCTGATGATATGGCCGCAGTAGAGAAGTTATGGATCTAGATTTCACAAGAATCATTTACTCCTGGTGAAGCCTTTTTTGAAAATCGCTGGTCAGTTCGAAAAATGAAAATGGGTATTTCTTTTTTACATCATTTTGATATTCATAATACAAATCGATGAATGGCTTGGAGTATAAGGCCTTTGAATATTCATTTCTCAATTCATTAATAACAGCTCTTGATTCGGAAATCACGCTAAAGTAATCTGCAAAATCGATATTATCATTCACCTCGTATCGAATCACATAATCTGTATTGCTAAGAATGAGTAGCTTTAAGTTTTGTTTAAGCATTGATAGCTTTACCCTGTTCCCATTAATGAAACATTGGCCCTCTGAGTTTTGCGTGACCTTTATGATATTTTCATGACGATTCATGTGTTTGTAAACCTCTTTTGGAGGAAACCAGCTTGTTTCCCAATCTGTAATGCGCGATTGGAGTGCAAAATTTCTATAATATCTTGAATCGTATTCCCGTGTCTTTGGAAGATATGCATAGGCAATTTTTCTTGCCCCCAATTTTGCCAATGCCTGTTTCAATTGCTGGAGATCACCTACCTTTATATTCTTATGGATATGCAATTGAAAAATGATGCGTTCTATGTCATAATATTCTTGGGTAGATTGCCAATCCAGAATTTTTTCATGTAACTGAACCATTTCGATTTCCTCTTGATCTACGATTAGCAGTGGTGCAGTTTCCTTTTTACTTCTCGATTTCACCATATAGATCTTCTTTGTAAAATAGGTAGGATAGAAGGTTTCACTATAGTCTGATTCTGCCAATTCAAATTGATAATTGTAACGAATATTCTTCTGTAGATAGGATTGATTCATGACTTTGTAATCAATCAGGTTAATTTTTGACAGACCAATGGAAAGACCAGTAACAATACACATGGAAACCAACATCCACTTCCAGCCATTGCCTTTGAATTTTAATCGGATGGTAAGCCATGTGTGTAGAAAAAGAACTGGTACAATCAGCATGAAAATGAACTTGTAGTCGGGATAAAAGCTGAACACATAAAAACCTCCCTGGTAAACACTTCCAAACATGAGGGCAAATAAGAGAGTCAATTTTGCAAACCAGTTCAGGAAATACCAATTAAGTACTCTTTGGTCATTTACAATTGCATTGAGTCTGTATTTTTTACTGCCGGCTAATTTTTGTGGTCGATCGAACCAAAAGCTAAGGCAAAGCGATTGTGAGAGAATAACAGCTACAAAAGCAAAGAACAGATTGTAGAAGTTTACCTCTTCATCACTTAAAATCCACAAATCGTACTCCTCGGTAACAGAAAGTAAACGAAAGCCTTCTCTCACCATGTACATGAAGGAATAGAAGGCAAAAGAATACAGCAATCCCATTACTATGCCCACTGTTAATCGAATGCCTGATACTTTTGGGAATTTAACTTTTAGAATAACATTTCTGGTTGTCATTGAGAAGTGTGAAGGAGTTTTGGCTGTTTTATGTAATTAGATTTAAAAGTTAAGAATGCTAGCATGATTCTTATTTGAAGGTAATTTACCCACTGTATAACGTCAAAGCTAATTGGACAAATCGATACCTAAAATTAAGAGATACTTTTTTATCTAACAATAGGTGCATGATACTTAGCTAAAATGCCATGCATAACTATTGATTATAGAGAATTAGCCACGGTCATGGCTTCAGTTC
>NZ_RZNH01000001.1 GCF_013141825.1 Marinifilum caeruleilacunae | reverse complement strand
TCTCGTGCAACAGATAGGCAAGATCTTCCTTCGTTCTGTATTTTTAGAACTGCTTGTTCTCTATCCTCAATACTAAATTTGTTTCTCTTTTTTTTAGTCATAAAAACACCCCAAATGTTGTGTCCAACTTTTGGGGTGCAGTTCATTTATGAACAGGGCTTTTTGCTTATTTTTTCAGGCTAATTTTATTCAAATGTAATCCTTCCGATTGAATTCCCCTGGCATATTTTACGGCCGACTTTCCAAAAAGTAGCGTGTAACCAATGCAGTGATCCTTTGGAATACCAATTAAATCTCTGACCGAAGGATCAATTTCTTCGATTACCCAGGTTACCATACCATTCCACAGTGTGCCTAGTCCATTCGCATTGGCAGCAAATTCGAAATAAGTAAGGGTAATCATCGAGTCAACCTTAGGCGAAGCATCTTTTTCTGGTGCAGTTGCAATCAACAGGTGAGGTGAATTTCGGAAAATGATATCCATGCCTGTCTTTTCCCATACTTTTTGAAAGGAAGCCAATGAGAAGTATTTTCTTGGAAGCCTTTTTTCTTCCACTGCTTTTTTAATGGCAGCATAAATGGCATCACGAAACAAGTTCATGTCTTCCATATTATCGATTAGCGAAAATAATACTGCATTGTCGTTATGCCCTGTTGGAGCATGCGATGCTGTTTCCATTACCTTCTGAATAAGCTCTGGATCGATATTTTCGGCCTTGAACTTGCGAATTGATCTCCTGGTTTTAATATGGTTGCTCATCGCTGTAGCCGATGGTACTTCGGCTTTGCATGAGATGGAATCTTCCGGTTTTTTGCCAAGAATTGAGATGGCGGCAGTCGGGCAAATTGCCAGACAATGCTGACACTTCAGGCAGTTTTTTTCCTTTTCCAGAGCAATGCTGGCTTTGGGTGTAAGTTTAATGATCCCAACAGGGCAATCTTCTTTACACAATCCACATTCGATACACTTGTCTTCTTCAACTTTAAAGTCGATCATTTGTTTTGTTTTTCGATTTGCTATTGAAATTTGCGACAAAAATAGAATACTTCTTGCATATTAAGAACAGGAATCGACTTAATTTTGGTTGGACTTAAGCTCATAAAAAAAACCTGCCACTTAGGACAGGTTTTAACTTGTAATTTTGGTAGATATTAAAATGCAAGAGATACGCCCAATTGGAATACTGAGTTTTGAACCTTGGCATCATCTTCATCAATAATATTAGATAAACCTAAGTTATAACGTAAACCTAAAGCTACTTTATCAGTAATGTCGTACTCTAAACCCAATGCAAAACTTAAATCAACACCTTTCATCTGATCATCTGCATCTTCGCTTAAAGAGGAACCACCAGAACTAATTTCAGCCTCAGAGCTTAAGTGGAAACCAATTTGTGGACCTACAAGAGCATGGAATTTATCGGCTAAACCGGCACGAAGCAGCAATGGAATATTCATGTAATTTGATTTCCAGGTTGCATCGCCACCATCTCCGTCAATTTTAAATCCCTGGCGAGAGTATACCAATTCTGGTTGGAATGCAAGCTTTTCATCAATTGCAAATCTTGCAAAAGCACCAATAAAGATATCTGTTTTCATATCCGTATCTTCTACATCGTCTCCCTTAAAATTCGCAAAGTTTAAACCACCCTTGATACCAAATTGAGAATCCTGGGCAAATACACTTGTACCAATAAATAGTACAACAACTAGTAGTAAAAATTTTTTCATGTGATTTGATATTTTAAATTAGCTTAGTAAACATACAAAATTAACTTGTTATCAAATCTGTTGTACAATATCAAATCATTTTATGTTGATGAAGCCATTATATATTCATGTCAAATGTAGTTTTGTTTAGGTAAAATTAATCACTGAATATTGAATGCTGTTTATTGCTGATAGAATTCTATTTTGAGACTTTATCTCTATTCAAGTATTTTTTCTTTGGCAGATTTTTCTTTCTTGCAAGCAAACTCATATCTAAAAGCAAAAAAAGCCATTGTAGCGTAGGCAGCAATTCCGAAAAATTTATTTTCTACAGGCTCATTACTCATGATGTAATAGAAATTAATCAGGAAGCATACACCGGCAAACATGTAAAGTATTTTTAGGCTCCAGTGTTCCGATTGGTAGAATTGCTTGAATGTTGGTCTTGAATTTTGCTTTTTTTTCGGGCCAGGCTCAATCATTTTTTTTCATTTTGATCGTTAAAACTCCATAGCTGCCTCTTGCACCATATATTGCAGAAGCAGATTCTCCACCTTTAAAACTATATAGAGCTATTTTCGATATTTTGATTTCTTTCAGATGGTTTTCGAACACCGGATGATCATCGATAAGAACTATCGGGAGTGTTAAGAATTCACTTTTTGAACCAGTGGATTGATGATGCAAATAGGAGAAGTTTAAAGCAAGATCATAAGCTGTTTTTACTTCCTTTATTGTAAACTTTTTAGCTGCAATTTCGGTCGGTTTTATCAGTAAAGATTTGTCTTCTATTTTAAAATCTCTTTTTTGAGCAAAACTTGTCATGCAAAACAGTGCAAGTATTGCCATCATGCTTAATTTTCTCATATCGTATTTTTTATTGTTGTTTCACTTTGGATACGCCATATCAATGCCGACAAGCTATTTTGATTGTTATTTTCGATATCGACCCTTTCTTGCATTTTCTGTTCTTCGATTAGTTGAATGGTTTTGAGGCTGTTCTTCTGTCGTATCAGGATCATCGCTAAGATAAATGGCTTCTTCTCCTGTAGCTGTAATTTCCAATACTTTGCCATATTTCGCCGGTAAGGCCAATTCAGCGGCATCTTTCCATTCACCATGACCATACACAGCAATTTCTTCATTCTCTTCCAGTATTCCTTCTTTACAGCGAAAGGTTTTGTTAAAACCAAAAAATCCTGTAGGGTCGATTCCTTTGCTGCTTAAAAAATGTTCCACATTTTCGGTAGGATCGGTCCAAAAGCCAGATGAATATTTGGCATCCTGAACAATGTAAGATTTCAGGAAAGAATCGTTGATGTAGGCATATTTAATCCCATCTTTAATCAAATATCTAACTTGTTTTTCTTCCTTCACCAAAGTAACCCACCGGCTGTTATTTCCCGAAGTTTTTTTCTCTTCAATTTTTACATGATAATGGGAGCACTTTCGATGGGTAAGAGGTGCTTTTAAAGGTGGGTCCACAAATTCTACTTTTCCAACAATTTTGGCAGTTTCCCCGCTTCTAAAGCGCGAAAGTCTTTTCAATTCCGATTTCTTAAGCTTCCGTTTGATAATTGCCTTCTTGCTAAAGAAAATAAACAAGGCAATTACCACAATAGCAAGAATGGCTATTGCAGTAAAAATGAGGATTTCAATGGGTTCCATATTTTAATTTTTGAGTTATCGTACTATGCTACACTTCACAATTCCTTTCTCTTCTGATGCCAGGTAAAGATTGTCATTGCCATCAACAATCATTGGAATAAAGGTGCAACCTTTTACCAGCTCCTCAATTCCTTCTATTTGTTTGGCTCCTTGTTTGCTGTATATTTTTATTCGGGTAGGATCTTTCTCAACAGTTACTATGGCACCGTTTGAAAGGCTAGCAACACTTACCGGATTGCAACAACCATGAAAATCCACTACCTCTTTGCCACGTTTGCCAAATGCCATCAGGCTGTTTCCATTGTAATCGAAACCCTGCACTCTAAAAGCACCAAGGTTGGCAACAATAATTTCTTTTTTCTGATTTACCGAAAAGTCCAAAATATTACAGCATGCTCTCATATCGTCTATTTCTTTGACCAATTCGCCATTTGTGCGCTTGTGAATTTGAATCTTCTTTAATTTGCAATCGGATACTATTAAATGATCATCGACCACCCGGCTGCCCGAGGCGATATGAACTCCTGCCAGTTTGAATTGGTTTACTTGCTGCCCATCTTTTGAATAAATCTGGCAGTTAACACCTACCGGTAGTTCTTTTGATACCATTCGTCCGCGAACTTTTTTCTTTAGTATTTTCATTTCGCTCGATAGTACATAAATTTGGTCCATTGCATCCACCGAAATGGCAGTTGGTTTACCCAAAATAGCAGGTTTAAAGCGTTTTATTATCTTGCCTTCCTCATCCATAATCAAAATGTTGCCATCTTTCTTGAGTGCACAAAGTTGATTGTTGCTAAAACTGGCCAGGTAAATTACATCTAATACTCGTTTGCCTTTGTATTTGCTATCTACCTGGTAGTTTACTGGATTTACGCCATCCATAATTTTATCCAGGCCAATTTCCAGGCTGCGCATTTTTTCTACTTTTCGTAAAACACTGGCAATGTATGGTTGTTTTTTTAAGTCGGGGTGCAGGTCTTTTACGTATTCGTACATTTGTTCATACGATTTAGATGATGTTTCCTGCTGGAACAAATAAGCTGAAAAGCGCGCTTTGGGATTTTGTTGCATAAACTGCTTTTCGTATTGGCTGATGCCAGCAATGCGATCCTTTCTTACTTTGGTATATTTATCTTGTAAAGCTTTTTTATCCTCATCGCTGGCTTTGGCATTGTATTTTGGGAGGGCTTGTTTTATTCTGTCATATTTCAACATGACTTGCTTTTTCCCAATTTTAAATCTTTCATAATCATCATGAACAACAGAGCCACTAATTTTTGCATTCTCAAAATCGTTAAGTGATCCTTCAAAAGTCATTTTTACATTTTCGAGCATGATGCCTTTCTTTAGTATGACCTCCTTACCAGCTCTTTTTACTTTTAGTCTTAAGGTGCCATTCAATAAGTTCGGAAAGTTGCCTGTAAAACAAAAGTTTCCATTTTCAATTTTGGAGGTATCACGTTGGAATCCTTTTTTATCGATAAATGTTAGCAGTATGATTTCTCCTTTATCAATTCCTTTAATCTTGCCATGGAGTACAAATTGATTTTGATGTTGACCAGGTTTACTGGCCATAAAGAGTGCCATTGAGGCAATTAGCATTAGTAAAGCGCGTTTCATTTTTCGGTTTGCTTTGGTTTGTGATTTGGTGATGAGTTTCTAATAAAGGGTTTAAATTTCATTGTTATCATCTTCTTTTATTGCGAGAATTCTTTGTTTTGTAGCAATTTCTTTAATCCAATCTGCTTGTTCTTTATTGTTAATTGCTTTGTCATAATAGACAATTGCTTTCTCAAACTTTCCTGTGCGTCTATACATTTCAGCAATAAGGTATTCTATAGTTGCGATCTGATTAGGAGCGAACTCTTCCATAGATAGAGCTTTTATAAAAAAAACTGCAGCACTATCCTGCATTTGAATTCGTTGATTTGTTTTTGTTGAATCTGAACGCAATAAGTAAGAGGCATTAAGGTACAATTGCCCAATGTTGGCTTTACTTCTGCCTAAACATTTGTACAAGTCAGCAGCTAGTTCACATTCAGTTATATCCGTCATCTCGATTGTATCATATTTTACAAGTGCATGTTTTATTAGATTAATGGTATCTGAGTGATTTGAAAAATTCAGAAAATCAGAAGTGTAACCAGAGAACCTGCAACATGGACAGGATTTAACCATTAGCTTGTAATAGTCACCAACTGCTCCTTGTTTTTGAAAATCGTATGTGCTTCCAAAGCTTGACATACTTCCCATTTCTGTGATTTCAAATATTTTGTCGCACAATGGACATTTTAAAGAATCCTGGTAGTAAGTGTCGGCAAAAGCGCCACTAGTTGTAATCATTAAAAAAAGAATTAGAAGCAGCTTTTTCATTTGGGTGAATTTTTTTGGTGTGTTTTTGTTCTCACTAAAAATAAACAACATCCATGCCTAAAACAAGAGATCATAAAAAATATTTAAAAGTTAAATGGATTAATTTGGTTTTTTTAAGTATTTTTAACAAAATAATATAATAAATACTTTGTTCTTTCTAACAATAATTTTAATTTCACCTCGACTAAAAAAATGTTGAGCTAAGGAAATGATAGATGTTCTGTAATTCAACTTTTAAACTACTACGTATTGATTCATAATGTAACGAATGATCTAGTGTTAATGCCATTTGTTTGTTGTTAAGAGAAACAGTGTGGATACTTATATCTCTTAATGTAAAGTATTGGCATTGATTATTTTGTTGATCAGATCCTGCGCAGATTTTCGTCATTTACAGATATATAGCTCATATCTTGTATGGTTAGCGTTTGAAAGTCTGCGCAGGTCTTATATTGAAACCTAAATCTCTTCCCATTTTTACGCAAGGAATAATGAAGTTTATTTATTTACATAGTATTGATAAAACATAGATGAGCATAATGTTATAAGTTGATTTGTGTGTAAATAAGGTAAAAAATGTTTATTTGGATTTTATATCAATCATAAAAAACAGGGGAAGGCAAATTTACAGACCTTCCGAATCATTAAAAGTGAAGTAATTGATCTTGACATTTGGTAATCTACTTAATAACTTGAGTTCTTATCCTTTAACTTGAACAGATGAATCTACAATTAATTCGATACAGTATGTCGCCAAGTACAACACTGGGTATGTTGTATATCGATGGGCATTTTGCTTGTTACACGCTTGAGGATGCAGTAAGAGAAGAAAAAATACCTGGTGAAACTTGTATCCCAGAGGGAATATATGGCATTACCCTTAGAACGGAAGGTGGACAAAATCATCGATACAGTCAGAAATTTCCAAAAATTCACCGTGGTATGCTTCATTTGTTGGATGTGCCAGGCTTTGAATTTGTACACATACATGTTGGAAACACAAAAAAAGATACCGATGGTTGCATTTTGTTGGGCGATGGAAGCAATAACAACCAAGTGGCCGAAGGATTTGTGAGTAGCAGTGCCAAGGCCTATGAACGCATTTATTCGGTTGTTGCTTATGCCATTGAAAATGGCGAAGGAGTTTGGATCGAAATTATTGAAGGTATACCAGCTAAGGAAAATCAGGTTTTACCTACCAATGCTGTTGTGAGTGCCACTAAGTTAAATCTTAGAAAATCACCGAAAGGTGAAGTAGAAGGTGTTTTGAACAAGGAAACTCCTACCAAAGTACTAGGTTCGCATAATGGTTGGAGCAAAATACAGATTGAAGGTTGGGTGGCTGAAGAGTTTTTGGAAGAATCGGGGGAGTAAGTAAAATATAAAGTTAGGATACAAATAATAAATAGCTACATGAAAATAGCGCCTATTGTGAGGGAAAAAAGATAAAATTCAGCTCAATTTATGGAATAAATAAAGCCAGATATCCAACAAATACCTGGCTTTCTTAATGTGTGTGCCCTGCATGAGCAAGAGCACACTTATCTGTAAGCTCTTGAAAAAGATTAAATATGCAAATATTCGGTCAAAATAGCTAACAATAAGTATGTTAATTTTTCCAGAGGGTGAAAGTCCCTTACTGGCAAGTTGGTGAAGTCAGTTAGCAAGCTGCAAGCTCGTTATGGGTGACCGTTAGAGTGAAGGAAGCAGGACTGCAAATATCTGTACCGACGAACAGAAAGAGCATATGAGGCTATAAACAGAGGGTAAGCAAGCACATCTTTACAAAGCCCGTAACCAACAATCTGTTTTTAGTAGATGCTTCGGGCATAGATAGAAGGAAAATGTTCTTACCAGGGGAGATCTTGTCAACTACGAGTTGGTTATGGCAAGAGGTCAGCAGATACCATAGTAGTTACGGGAAACGAGCCACAAATAGAGATTGTGGAGGTCTCACAAGGTAGCGAAGGGTTGAACGTTAAGTTGTTTCAAATGTAGTAAGGAAGCTGTTTACGGACTCTAGCCTTGCAATAGGAGAGACAGGGAAAGAAAAGAAAAATGATTGAGCAAATACTAACAGGAAAGAACCTACTACGAGCGATGTATCAAGTCCAAAAGAACCACGGTTCAGCAGGAGTTGACCACATGCCCGTAACTAAACTTTCAGAGCTCATGTCGATCAATCGGGATGAGTTGCTAGAAAGGGTTCGCTCAGATGAGTATTTGCCACAAGCCATTTTGGGAGTGGAAATTCCCAAAGGAAACGGAAAGATGCGTTTATTAGGCATCCCAACCGTAACCGACCGTTTGCTCCAACAAGCGGCGCTGCAAATTATCACGGCAAAATTCGAGTTTGATTTTTCGGACAGTAGTTATGGCTTTCGTCCCAATCGGAGTTTACATCAGGCAGCTTTAAAAGCTCAGGAATATATCAACCAAGGCTTTCAGCATATTGTAGATATTGACCTGCAAAGCTTCTTCGATGAAGTAGATCATTGTTATTTACTGCAATTGCTTTATCGAAAGATAAAATGCAAAACTACAATGCGCCTGATACGCAAATGGCTTCGAGCTCCCATTTTAATTGAGGGTAAATTGGTCAAACGCAGAAAAGGCGTTCCACAGGGCAGCCCATTAAGTCCTCTTTTGTCGAACATCATGTTGCATGAGTTGGATAGAGAACTTGAACGGCAGAAGCTACGCTTTGTACGTTATGCCGACGATTTCAGCATTTACTTGAAAACAAAATCGAAAGCTCGAAGAGTAGGGAATTCGATTTACAAGTTTTTAAGGGACAAACTAAAATTGAAGATAAACAGAGAAAAAAGTGGTATTCGCCGACCAGTTCATTTTACGCTATTAGGCTTTGGTTTTGTACCAACTTATAAGAAAGGTGAACGAGGCAAATACCAATTTGTAGTATCCAAGAAGAGTTGGAAGGCATTAAAGCAAAAGCTGAAAGCCATTACCAGAAAAACGATACCCATGAGTTTTGAGGAGCGTATTCAAAAACTAAATGAAGTTCAACGAGGTTGGGTAAATGCTTTCCGTATGGCAAGTATTTTAAACAAACTCGAAGATCTTGATGGATGGATTCGCAACAGGCTCAGATATTGCATCTGGCATCACTGGAAGAAACCAGAACGAAAACGGAAAAACCTGATTCGTTTAGGCGTAGAACTAGGGCAAGCCTTTGCATGGTCTCGCACTCGTACGGGAGGCTGGGCAACCAGCCAAAGCCCAATTCTTAGAACTACAATTACTATTGATCGTTTGAAGCAACGTGGATATGAATCAATGCTCGATATTTACAAACAAATCACGCCTGTAAGACGTGATTTACTACTCCCCATAACTTAACGAACCGCCGTATACGAGACCCGTACGTACGGTGGTGTGAGAGGCACAGTGGCGGTCAGTTGACCGTCACCTGTCTACTCGATCCTGTTTTATTAATTAAAACTAGCTCATCCCTTCTTTTTCTTGCTAATTTCAATCGGGCTGCGTGTCCATTCTTTTGTCACGATCATGTAGTTCGGGTCAAGAACAAAGGTATTGGGTTTGCGTGCTACCGTAAATTGAATTTTGTTCTTACCAGATTTCAACTGTAGCTTCTCATTGTACAACTCTTTTTTCTTTGAATTGAAAGCCGCAAGTTCAATGTAATCATTGCAAGGAGCTTCGGTTTCTTTGCCTTTTCCGTCGATATAATGCTTTTTAATATCGATTACGGCATCTACTGTATAGGTAAAATCCTTATTACGTGTATAACTTACCGAATCAACACTGGTCGAATACATGGTATTTTTTTCCAATACATCCTCGACAAAATATTGCAGACTGTCAGGAGTTTCCAGTTTAATCCTGTCAATCAGGTCGGTGGTTGTTGGGTAGGGTGCTCCTTTGAAAGCATGTTCTTTTAAAAATCCACTTAACACATTCATGAATTTTTCTTTGCCAAGATAGTTGCCCAAGGCATTCATTGCCAATGCTCCTTTTTGGTAGTAGGTACTTTGTTGATATGGAGCTACCCTGGCCAATGGTCGCTCAGCACGCGATTCATCCTTGCGGGAACTGAGATATTTGAACATCTCATTCTTAAAGAATTTGTTCATTCTCTCCTTATCGAAATAAGTTTCCATGCATTGCAGGGCACTGTATTGCGTAATGGCTTCCATCAACATTTGCGATCCTTCCACATCGGCAGCAATTAATTGGTGTGCCCACCACTGATGAGCCATTTCGTGAGCAGTAACAAAAAATGGATAATCTATAATTTTCTCATCGCTCTGGATATTTTCCTGATCCAGTTCACGCAAATCGGCAATAAAACCAATCCCTTCCGAGAAAGGAATCATGTTCGGGAACGACTGTGCATAGCTCGAATATCTTGGAAATTCAACAATACGCAATTGGTCGAATTGGTAAGGCGAATAATTCCTGCTGTAGGTATCCAAAGAAACTTTTACACCTTTCATCATATTTTCGAGGTTGTACTCATGACCCTTGTGATAGTAAATGCTCAATTCCACTTTTTTGCCATTCTCATCCACCCACTCATCTCTCATTACTTCATATTTCCCCGAAAGGATAGCATAATAATGAACCATAGGGTGTTCCGACTTATAATGGAAATAATTTCGATTGCCCTCTTTCCACGATTTTATCAGCTTACCCGGAGTTAAGGCCCTTTGATCGGCCGACGTACTCACCACAGCTTCATAATTGATAAAATGAGCATCATCGGTAATAAAGTTTCGCTGTATTCCTTTCGGATCGTCAATACTTCTAACAATATCGCGTTCCGGTAATTTGTGTTTCTCGCGTAAGCGTTTGTCAGTAAGTTCTCCATTTGATTTGTAACCAATCGAAGGAAATAATGAATTGTAAAGGAATGAACCATTTTTACGGCAGATGTTATTGGCTCCGCCCATATGGAAACCATCATTGTACCCTTCAAACTCAAATTTCAGATTGAGTTTTTCGTTCGCCTGCAAGGCCTCATCCAGTTTGTAGATATAGATGTGAAAATCATCATCGCTGGCAATCAATCTTGCACTCCTGTCAAGTTCCAACTTTTGAATGTACTTGTTGGAATTAATGAAGATGGTATCCATTGACGAAGCGCTCAAATTTTGAAGACTATAGCTTCCCTGGGCCAAAAAGTCTCCCTTTTCCGGATACAAATCAGCTTTAAGCTTTACATCGGTGATTTTTGGTTGAGCAATGTTCTCATACTTTTTAAAATCATTTTCGTATCGAACCGACTCCAGTTCACGCTCAAGCGAAGTTTTAAACTCACTTTTGATATTGGTATTGTAAAAAATATAGCTTGCCAAAAGCAAAGCTATTGATGCCATTACAATCATTCCTTTGGCAGGATTTCCCTTCACTCTTTGCTTGAACAGCTCAAGTCTTGTTCGCCAATGGCTTTCGGTCTGACTAACAAATAGCTGATTGCCGATAATCAGTAATACTCCTGCAATGGCTAACCAATAGAACTTAAATATCCAATACGGTATGAGATCAAATCCATAGCCATTCATATCAGAATAACTTACTCCGGGAGCAGCACCATAAATTAAGAGGGAATGCTTTAAAATCAGGCTGGCAAAATATTTATCGATCACCCAATACAGGACGATGAAAACATAGGCCATATAACGGCTGTTTACGACAATGTGAATAAGGAATGCAAGCACAATTAAGAGCAATGAACTTACGAAGTTAATGCCAAACTCTGACATGAAATAAAGGCCGAGTTCAAACTTGTAATATCCAGCCAAACTTTGAGCAATTACTCCACATACAATCAAAATTAGTTTGATAAATGCAATCCCCAGACTTAAGGCCACTATCTTACTAATTAGGCTCAACCAACGAGGTAGAGGATAGGTGTGGAAAATTTCGTGGAGCTTATGATCACGATCGCGCCACATCATTTCACCCGAAAAAAGCAATACAATGATAAAAATAAAGAATTGGATACTACCACCAAAAATGCCTAGAACCTGGTAAGTAACAGGGTAGGTGTTGGTGTCGTACATTTTACCAATGCCTTTTGAAGCTACAAACAGAAAAACAACCATGATGAGTGAAATCAACCAAAAATAGCTGTTTCTGAATAATTTGGAGCTTTCGAAACGCAGCAGTTGCAGGAAAGTTTTCCAGGTATTTTTACTCAATCTAACAGTTGGGCGCTCAATTCCTTCTTCTTCAATAAATGAATCAGTACAGCTATTTTCACTCTCAGACCTTTTAATCAATTGAATCTTACGCAGGTTAAAACTAAAACGGAAACGGAAATAGGTAAAGCAGAGCAACAGACTACCAAAACCCAGCCAAAGTAACCTGTTGTAAAGGAAAACATCTTTTAATTGCGCACCACTCTCGTTCATGTCTGATGCAGAAACATTGGTGGTAACCTTAAAAGATGCTGCTATGCCAAATGGATCCAATAGGGATGCTAAAGTCTGACTTTCCAGGTCTCTAAAAAGGCTCATCGAAACGCCATACAGAATGTATAAGGCAAGAATGGAAATCCAGTTAATAACAAGGCTTCGTAACAAGATACTAAGTGAAAAGAATATAGTGCTTACTAAAAATACATTTGGCAATATTCTTGACAGATAGGGATACAGGTAAGCCGACCACTCGTTAGGACCGAAATAGTCGTGGTTTAAATAAGGCATTTGTGTACCGACAAACAAACCCAAAGCAACTCCAGTAAAAGCTAAAATACTTAGTGAATAGGCAGCACAAAATCTGCCAAACAGGTAATTAAATTTTTTAAGTGGTGTGCTAAACATCAACTCTAAAGTGTTGTGCTGATAATCTTTCATCACCACATTGGCACAAATAGCTGCAACAACAAAAATTCCCAGGTAGGAAAAGCTTCGCAGAATGATATCGAGAACGAAAGGTGAATTGATATATACACTATCACCGGCCATTCGGATGTTTATGCTCTTTAGAGCACCTCCTGCCGCATTCATTATGGCAAAGGCGATGAGGAACAATATGCACCAGTATATGTATATGGCCGGTCGGTGCAAGGCTCGTTTAATTTCGAATCGGAATATTTCGTAGAACATGCTTTGATTTTTAAATTAGAACTAAGCTATCGGTCGTTATTATTTAATGGCAGAAAAGTAAACGTCTTCCAAATCGGGATTTACCTTTTCGAAGCCGTTGTGCGGATTCTCTTCCTGTAGCACATGAATTAAAGGTTTTCCTTCGTTTAGATGAGAAGTTATGAGCTGATAACTTGCTTTGTATTCTTCCATTTCTTGCTTTGAAATGCGTTTTTCCCAGATTTTCCCATTTAGCTCAGTTATCAGATCTGATGGACGTCCATTCACCAAAACTTCTCCATTGTTGATGATGGCCATATCATTGCATAAATCTTTTACATCATCCACAATGTGGGTGGAAAGAATCACCACCTTATCCTCGCTAATTTCGCTCAGCAAATTGTTGAATCGGTTGCGCTCGGCAGGATCCAACCCAGCTGTAGGTTCGTCTACAATAATCAATTCGGGTTTACCCAAAAGAGCCAAGGCAATTCCAAAGCGTTGTTTCATTCCTCCACTAAAGGTGTGAACACTCTTCTTACGATCTTTGAATAGATTTACCTGGTTTAAAAGAAACTGGACCATTTCCTTACGTTCCGATGCAGCGTGAATCCCTTTCAAAACCGCAAAATGGTTTAGTAATTCCTGAGCGCTTATACGCGGATATACGCCAAATTCTTGTGGAAGGTAGCCCAATATATTTTTGACAGCATCCTTTTCTTTGAGTACATCAATGCCGTTAAAGCTGATGATTCCTTCATCGGGATCCTGAAGTGTAGCAATGGTTCTCATTAAGGATGATTTGCCGGCACCATTGGGGCCAAGTAATCCAAACATGCCACTTCCTATGCTTAGGTTTAAATTGTTTAATGCTTTTACCCCGTTTGGGTAAGTCTTTGATATATTCTTGATGGTTAATTGCATTTTTTACAATTTTAATTGTTCATTACTAATTCTTAATTACTTTGCCTCTCATGGCTTTCATTTCGCTCAACTTTTCTTCCTGAAGATCCTGGAATTGCTCTGCGGTAATTTCCTCAGACTGAACTGCTTTCAACTCTTTTTCATCAAAATCCTCTGAGATTGAAACTGCTTTATAGCTTAGCATGTCATTCTCGATGGCAAGAATAGCACCCTCTAAAAACATTGGAGCCAGTGGGCTAATGTAAGATGGCAGTTCTTTTGTCACCCAAAAGCTGTATGCTCCATCTTCGCTTTTGTATTCCTCACATTTGTAATTCAGTATGCTCTTAGTTTTTCCGGTTGGCTTGGCATCTGTTATCTTTTCAATCTTTGTTTCTGAATGAAAAAGTTCATTGTCCAATTCAATGTATTTTCGGAACACATTCTTTTCGAAATTGAACCAGGTTTTACTATCGCCACCGCCCATTTGAATCATGATGCCTTTGGGCTTTTGGGAAGGTGCACTTTTGAAACATCCGAATTTCTCGTTGAAAATAAACTGAAAGTTTTGTGTTGTGGTTTCAGGAATCATTGCCTTTAATGCCTGTTGTTCAGGCGAAAGATTCTTGTGAATGTTAATGGTGTTTTCATAAAGAATTGTTCCTTGCTTTTGTGCAAATGTGTAGGCTACCGAAAGCAGAATGGCTAGTGCTGTAACAATTATTCTTTTCATACTTTTAAATTTTTATTTGTGTTAATAAAGGGATTGTTAAAATCACATCAGCAAATGTATTGGCAGAGAAAAAGAAAATTGGTTAATGCACTGTTATCTAGTGTTAACGTGTGTTAACGGTGTGAGATACACTTGCAATTTGAAGCAGATAAGTTGTACTTTAGCAGTGACAAAAGAAAATCATAATCAAATGAAGAAACGGATTCGAATTATATTTCTACTCATCATTGCGTCCCTTATCGGCTTAATTATTATTCAGGGATTTTGGATTACAAAATTCTACAGAATCAATAAAGAACAGGTAGCCAAAGAGATTAAATTGAGCCTTGAAAACGGCGTAAAAAAGGAAATGACTTTGCGCTATGCACAGCATACAAGTGTATTGTTTCCCAATATCGATACAAAATCGGTTGTATTTGTTGCCGATTCGCTTTCCAATCCTGAGTTGGATTCCATAGTTCAGCTTGTGAGAAAAGGGAAAAAACTCAATCCAGCCAACATTACGTATCATGTAAGCTCGGTCCAAGGCTCAATTCCAGAACTCGATTCTGTTCCTGAGACAGTTGAGCTTAGATTAAGAGAAATGCTTGGTTCACTTCTTTCCGATCAGCAAGTTTCTATTCAATTACATCTTATCGATTCTATGCTTCGCGCTGATATGGATCGCAGTGGGTTTGATATGGAGTATCAGCTCAAAATACATGATAGAATGCTTTCATCATCGCAGATAGATGATAATGCTTTATTAAATGGAGAGGAAGATAGCAAGGCCTTTTTAACTCACAAGGTTCCTGCTACCATTCTTGGAGATAAGGAAATTCATTTACGAATAGATGGTAGCGTATTACAACTTTTCAGTTCGCCGATTGTAAAAGGAAGTTTCCTGGCCACCCTTGCTCTTCTGATATTGGTTGTAAGCAGTTATTTCTACATGCTAAAAACCATTTTCGATCAGAAAAAGCTCTCGAGCACCAAAAGCGATTTTATTAATAACATGACCCATGAATTGAAAACGCCTATTGCAACAGTTTCGGCCATTGTAGAATCCATGCAGAATTTTGGTGTTTTGGACGACAGGCAGAAGACAGAGAAGTATTTGGATGTATCGAAAAAGGAATTGGGTAGATTGTCAGGTTTGGTAGAGAAGGTGCTAAACATGGCACGAGAGGAGAGAGAGCCATTAAAAATGAATCCCGAACAGTTGAATATACGTGAGGTTTTTGATAATATTATTAATAGTCAGACCATCAAACAGGTGGAAAAACAGCTTTCTTTCGATCTTAAGATTGATGAGGATGCCGAGAAAGTTACTGCAGATTGTTTTCATCTGGTAAATGTAATGCATAACCTGATTGAGAATAGTATTAAATATTCTAATGATCCGCTTATGATCCGTATCGCCAGCGAGCGAAATGGAGAGTACATTAAAATCAGCTTAAGCGATAATGGTATTGGAATTCCCAAAAGGCACCAGTCAAAAGTGTTCGATCAGTTTTATCGTGTGCCTACAGGCGATGTACACGATGTAAAAGGTTTTGGTTTGGGATTGTACTATGTAAGGAATATCGTTGAAAAACATGGTGGAAAAATTGGCTTGCACAGTGAAATTGGTGCAGGAAGTACATTTATCATTAATTTACCCCTTTAGTCATGAATGAATCAATGAAAATTCTATTTGTAGAAGACGAGGAAGCCTTGGGAATGGTGGTTAGCGATAGCCTGAGAAGCCGAGGTTTCGAGGTAGATTATCATACCGATGGAGAAAGTGCTTTGCAAGCAGCCTTAAAGAACCGCTACGATGTGTTGGTATTGGATGTAATGCTGCCCAAAATGGATGGATTTAGCCTGGCCAGGGAGTTTCGCAAAAACAACAGCTCAACACCTATTATATTTCTTACAGCACGTTCGCAAACCGAAGATGTAGTGGAAGGATTCGAACTTGGCGGAAATGATTACCTAAAGAAACCATTCAGCATGGAAGAGCTGATTGTAAGGGTGAAATCATTGACGGGTCGAGCTTTAAACAAGGAAACCAGTGAATTAGAAGAGTGCTTTGTAGGAAAGTACAAATTCAATATTCAGAAGCAAACACTAGAGCTGGATGGCAAAACTAAAAGCCTTACACACAGGGAATCGCAGGTACTGTTCATGCTGTTCGAGAAAAGAAACCAGGTACTCGAACGCAAACAGGTTTTAGACCAGCTTTGGGGAGATGATTCCTTCTTTAACGGGCGAAGTATGGATGTGTTTATTACCCGCCTGAGAAAATACCTGAGGGACGATCCAAACATTCAGATTGTAAATATCCGGGGAATCGGTTACAAATTAATGTTGTAAATGAAAGTGAAACTTTCCCGAAGTTGTGGATCGACATAACAACGGGTGCTGATGTATTGTAGTAGTGTTTGCATATTGTGTTTTCTAAACTTTAAAAGTACACATCATCATGCAAAAATACTTAGGCTTGATTGAATAATTACTGGAATATTTTCATAGATACGCAAATCGGGAATCTCTTTTCAGAAATTCCCGATGATTGCACTTGTTGATCTGTTTTTATTTATTGCAAAGCAATTTTTACTGATTTGGTAATTGGAGTAGTGGGTCTTCCTAAAATGCCTGAAAGCTGCTTAGAATTGTTGAACAAAGCACCATTTGAAGCGCTAATGTCGCAATTGGCCAATGCCTTTGCAAATCCTCCAGGAAGCCCAATGTTTTCCAGGATATTCGCAAACTCATCCTCTGGTAAATTGTTGTAAGGAATGTTTTTCCCAGTCTGGCGAGAAACTTCTTCGGCCAACATGCCCAGGGTATAATATTCGTCACCAGCCAATTCGTAGGTTTGTCCTTTGTGTTTCTCATCAGCAAGAACAATTGCGGCAGCTTCTGCATAATCAGCGCGAGCTGCTGACGAAATTTTTCCTTCTCCGGCACTTCCAAGAAATGCTCCACCGCCAACAGCTCCCGGTACAGAGGCAGTATAGTTTTCGTGGTACCATCCGTTTCTTAAAAGTGTGTACTCAATACCCGATTCGCTAAGTATTTTTTCAGTTTCAACATGTTCTGGTGCTAACACGATATCGGTCGTATCAGCGTGAAGAATACTGGTATAAACAATCCAGTTTACACCCGCTTCTTTTGCTGCGTCGATTACATGTTTGTGTTGCTGGGTGCGTTGTCCTATTTCACTTCCCGAAATCAATAAAAGTCTGTCAATACCTTTTAAAGCAGCACCTAAAAATTCAGGCTTGCTGTAATCAAATTCGCGTGCTTCAACTCCCAGGGCGGCGGCTTTCTCTGTATTTCGTGCCAATGCCACGATGTTTTCTGCTGAAACTCTTTTTTTTAATTCTTCAACAACAATACTACCCAATTGTCCTGTTGCTCCTGTAACTGCAATTTTCATATCTTTTGTTTTTAATAACCTGAGTTCGATAAAAAATATTGTCACAGTTTGTTCTGGTTTTGAGTAGAAATTTTTTCAAATACTCGAAGTAATATTGGGATATTTCGAGAGAAATTGAGGAAATTTATGCCAAAAGCAGGTAAATTCTTTAAAAATCATCTTCATCCAGTCTTTACATTAAAAACTCTTCAAAATACCCCGGTATTCTTTCTGATTTTTTAATGCAAATCCCGAATAAATATAATTTTCTGTTACCGATATTTTTAATCGAACTCAGGTTAATAGTTTGTATTCTTACATCTTACAATACAAAAGTATGGGAGAGCGCATTTGTTGAAAAGGTAAAAATGTACCCTTACATGGTAAAATCAGAATTTATTGTTTTAGTGTTGTTTTCTGATATTCGGTGGGAAGCATATTTACTCTTGATTTAAAGTACTTGGTAAAGTTGGTCGGATCTTCGAAACCAATTTCGTATGCAATTTCTTTTATGGAAAGGGTAGTATAGCCCAATAATCGTTTCACTTCTAATATCAACCTATCTTCCATAAATTGCTTGGCATTGGTGTTTACATACAGCTTAATGGCGGCATTGAGTTGTTTAGGAGTTACTTTTAGTGTTTCGCAAATATCACTTACTCGTAATTTATAGGATATTTTTTCTTCAACAATTTTCTTGAATTGGATATAGGTGTCAAAAGAATCATTGCATATGATATCTACTCTTTCGCGCTTGTTTCTCTCAATTTGAATCAGGAAATTTTTCAAAAGATTGCGTTGGAATTCTGCAGTGTCAAACTGTAATTCTTTGCTTTGCTCTGCAATCATTTCTTCGAGGAGGGTATAGACTTCTTTATTGGCAAAATTGCTGATGGGTTTTAAGGAATGGGTAAAAATGGTATAGTCATAAAGATATTGATAATCGCCTCCTCCTTTGATAATAAAATCGGGGGTAAACACCACAGCATATCCTTCTGCTTGTACATTGGCAGAGAAACGTTGCACCTGGCCCATTGCAATGGGAATTACTGTATTTTCAGAATAAGCAATTTTCTCGAAATCAACTTCGTGAACTCCTCTTCCTTTTGTAAAGATGAGGATCTGATAAAAATTTAAGCGGTGGGCTTTATGATTCGATTCATGTGAGTGTTTCAGAATTCTTTCCAATGGAATGATTTCCAATCCTAATTTGGTGCTTTTGTTGTTGAAGTTATACTTCGGTATGCTGTTTTCACTCATCAGGTATTCCTGTTTTGTTTCGAATCTTAAAAATAATAAAAGAGTCAGTGAATGTGGCTCTTTTGCGATATGATTTTTAATCTTCTCTTTTTCCTTTTTCCATGACCAATCCCATTTTGCTCATTACATGCTCGTAAGATCCTTTGGTGTGCGGCAATGTGCAATCGGCACAATTTTTAATTCCATTCTCGGTGTAAGAGTAATTTCCACCACATTTGTCGCCCAACATATACAAAGGGCAAAAACAAAATAAGCAGTTAAACTCACTCTCGTTTTTTACCTTATGGCATGGGAAATATTCACATTTTGTATTTTGGACGAATTTGTAATTTTCTGACATGATTGCTTCTTTTCTTTTCCATTAAAACTGTTTACAATATTAAGTTTTTTGATTGTGATTATTTCAAATTGAAACAAGTTTAATAGCATAAGAAAAAGCTCAAGAAAGAACACTCTTCCATGAGCTCAGGTTTTATGGAAACAATAATTTAAGAAATTCGGGATATTGTGGCCCTTATTTGATCCAGGTAGAAAACTTCGAAATCCGGATTTGTAGCTTCGTGATAAATCCCCTTAACCAGTGGACTGTGTTTCAACACCTGTTCTTTTACCTCCATATTGTCTTCAAATACAACATCTGCACAAAGTCTCATCCACGATAGGTCATTGTGCGAAGCACACAGTTCTATTGACTTGTTTTGTTGCAATTCTCTATACACTTCTTTCTGATTGGAGGTGCAAAACCATAACTTGCCATCCTGTTCAAACATGAACTGAAAAGGACGTACTTTTGGTTTGTGATCAAGGCCTACTGTTGCCAAATACTGTAAGTTCGATTTTAGCAAATAATCAACGTATTCCTTCATGTTTTTGGACTTAGAAATTGAACTTTCCATTGCTGTTTTGTGCCTCAGAATCAGGTAAAATTTTCTCGATGGTATCCCAGTGTTCCACAATTTTTCCATTTTCGATTCTAAACAAATCGTAGAATGCCACTTTCTCTTTCATGAAAATCCCTTCCGATACGGCTAAAACAAAATTGCCTTCACCTAAGATGATATGATTCTTTTCGTAGACCATTGGCATTCCTGCATCGGTCAAAGTTTTTAATGCTTCCGATAATCCAGCCAAACCATCTTTCACTGCCGGATTGTGCTGATCGTACTGTTCGGCAGATATGTAATCGGTAATTTTATTTGGATTTGCACCCAGAAAAACATCCTGAATTAAGTTCTTCACAAGAAGTTTGTTATCGTCCGTTGCATCAAGATTTTTCACTTCTGTAGGACCATCAATTTGTGTTCTTCCCGAAGCAGTTTCGTTTACTTTTTCCTGCAAATTGTCCCAGTGTTCAACAATTAAACCATTTTCGAAACGGAAGATGTCGAAACCAATTTTTGGGCCGAAAAAGTTGTAGTCGGTATGTGCAAATACGAAGTTTCCATCTCCAAATACTCGAACAGTGTTAACTTTTGGAGCCAGGGAAGGATCTGCAGCTGCCGCTTCAGCCAATTGTGCCAATGCCGCACCAAAACCTGCCAATCCATCGCCTACCGCCTGATTGTGCTGAATGTATTTGTTCGGATTGATGTAGGCCACAGGTTCTGTTGCCCCGGTTTCAATCGATTTTAAAAGCTCAACCACTTTTTGTTTGTTACTCAAGTCTGCGCTTGCATTGCTCTTGTCACACGAAAATAAAAGTGTGCATAATGTCATTACTAATACTAAATTCTTCATCGCTTTTTTTGTATTAAAATTTGTTGCTACAAAGATGAGGCAGCGGAGAGCCTTGCGAAAGGTAAGTTTAGGTCTATGAATGGTAAAATTCAATTTTTCGATCGAAACCGGATCAATTGCTCATGAATTATATCCTGAAAAAAGCCATGAATATCGGAGTATAGATTCAATGATCTAAAAAATATAAGATTCCATTCTGATGATTTGTGGAATGAGACATTATCGCCATATATTTGCTTGTAATAGGGAAAAATTAACTATTAATACTTATACAAAATGAACACAAATTTAAGGAGTGTGAGAAGAATCTTTAGCTTGGTTCTTCTTATTGCATGTACCATGTGGCAAGCTACTGCCCAGGTAAATTATGAAACTCGCGAAGAGATTCCGGCAAAATACAAGTGGAATTTCTCTGATATCTATGAAAATTGGGAAGCCTGGGAAGCTGATTTCAAGGCCATTTCGGAAGACATGAAACAGATTCAATCCTTTAAAGGAAAATTGGGTGAAAGTTCTGAAAATTTGGCAAAAATGCTAAAGATCCAGGAAGACCTAATGAAAAAAGCTTACAAAGTTTACCAGTTTGTTTCTTTTCAAAGTACAGTAGATCAAAGAAATATGGAGTTAATGGCTAAGCTTCAGCAGGTTCAGTTGTTGTTTGCACAGTTTGGTGTAGCTACAGCATGGATTTCTCCTGAAATGATCCAAATTCCTGAAGCAACCATGAAAGAGTGGGTGACTACAAATCCTGGTTTGAAAGATCATAAATTCGACTTAATGGACATGTACCGCTTGCAAAAGCATGTTTTGAGTGAAGAAATGGAGCAATTGTTATCATACTATTCGCAAGTAACAGGTACGGCAGGTAGCGTATTTACTGCACTTTCGACTGCTGATATTGAGTTCCAGGAAGTAGAATTATCTGATGGCAAAAAAGTGAAAGTTACCCCTGGTGTTTACTCACAAATTGTGACCAACAACCTTAACCAGGAAGATCGTAAAAAGGCTTACGAAGCGTTGTACGATGTATATTATAAGAACAAGAATACTTATGCTGCCATTTACAATGGTATTGTTCAGGCAAACTGGGCAGGTGCTCGTGCTAAAAATTACGAATCGTGCTTAGATGCAAAACTGGAAGGAAATAACATTCCAAAAGATGTTTACCTGAACCTGATTAAAACGGTTAAAGAAAACACAGCTCCAATGCGCAAGTATGTAGAGCTTAGAAAGAAAGTTTTAGGTCTTGAAAAATACTATGGTTTTGATGGTTCTATCAGCTTGACTGATTTTAATAAAAACTACCCATACGAAGAGGCAGTTGATGTAGTGGTTGAGTCGGTTCTTCCTTTAGGAAAAGAGTACCAGGCTAAGCTGAAAAATGCAACTGAAAGTGGTTGGTTAGATGTTTATGAGAACCCAGGAAAGCGTTCGGGTGCTTTTTCAGCAGGTGTTTATGGTGTTCACCCATACATGCTGTTAAACTACGATGAAACTTTGGATTACGTGTTTACATTGGCTCATGAGTTGGGACATACCATGCACACAACTCTTTCAAACGAAACGCAGCCATTTGCAACCCACGGTTATACCATTTTCGTAGCCGAGGTAGCTTCAACTTTTAACGAGCGTTTGTTGTTGGATCATATGATGGCGAATACCAAGGATCCGAATGAAAGAATTGCATTGTTAACACAGGCAATTGAAGGGATTATTGGTACTTTCTATGCACAAACCATGTTTGCCGATTACGAGTACCAGGTACACGCAATGGTAGAGCAGGGAAAACCTGTAAATGCTGATGTGTTGACAAATGTTTGGGGAGGTATTGCCAACGAGTATTATGGCGATGTAACTGAAAAAACAAAGTATTCAAACTATCCATGGACAAGAATTCCTCACTTCTACAACTCACCATTCTATGTATACCAGTACGCAACCTGTTTTGCTTCATCGGCTAAGCTGTACAAGGATGTAATGGAAGGCGATAAGAAGGATAGAAAAGCTGCTTTGGAAAGATACATTACATTATTGCAATCAGGTGGTAATGATTTCCCAATGGAACAGTTGAAAAAAGCAGGTGTTGATTTGTCGAAACCAGAAACCATTATGGCAGTGATTAACCAGCTGGATGAGTTGGTAGATCAATTGGCTGCTGAACTTGAAAAAGTAAAGAAAAGCTAAATTTTGGCCTCTTAATATAAAAAAGCAGCTCAGAGGAGCTGCTTTTTTTATGCGGTTATTTCCACATGATTGCCTTCGCAATCTTCTATTACACTTTCGTAGTATCCATCGCCTGTGGTTCGTGGCTCTCCAATAATTTGATATCCATCTTTACGAATGTGATCGGTAAGTTGATCAACCAATTCTTTAGATCCCAGGGAAATGGCAAAATGTGTTAATCCCAACGTTTTGGGATAATTTTGTAAGGATTCGGCAATTTCTGGATTGTGCATCAATTCAATTCTGCAGGAAGCCTGTTTAAAGGAGAGGAAATAGGAGCTGAATTGTTTTTTAGGATTCACATACTTGTTGTTGCAATCCATATCGAAATACTTCATGTAAAATTCTTTCGTTTTTTCCAGATCCTTTGTCCAGATAGCAATGTGGTCTATTCTCATTTTCTTTAATTGTGTGTTTTTGGAAGGCTAAAGATATGCTGAATCATTGAGTAAAACCATATGTTTACAAAGTAAAACAGCATCGCCTCACAAGGAAACGATGCTGCCTAAGATATGCTAATGAAAGGTAAAATAAGAAAAGTGTGACCAGATCATTCAGTTGAAGAACCACCAACAACTATTATACCCACTATCGATCTGGTCACTTCATCCCACTTTATTTTTGTTGCCATCCGCCACCTAAAGCAAGGTAGAGTTCTACGATGGCATTTAATTGTTTAAATTTCGAATCGATTGTATTGATTTCTGAATTTAAGGCATTGCCTCGTGCGGTTAACACTTCCAGGTAGGTTGTGTTTTGATAGGCACTATTTAGCAATTGCTCAGAATAAACTACAGCCTGTTGTAAGGCTTCCAATTCTTTCAGCCTGATTTCATATTGTTTCTGCTCAGCCTCATATGAATACAGAGCATCAGAAACCTCTTTGCTAGCTGTAAGAAGCGATTTTTTGAAATTGTATTTTGCTTCCTGTTGAGCCGCTTTTGCTGCCTCATACTGCGATCTTACCCTGCGTGAGTTTAAAACAGGTTGAGCCAAATTGCCAATTAAATTGCTGAAAATTGATCCTGAATCGAACCAGTCGTCAAAATTTGTACTTTCTAATCCTGCAGTAGCACTTAAGCTAATGCTTGGATAGAAATTACTTTTGGCAACATTGGTCAATTCAAAAGCATTCATTAATCCATACTCGGCTGCCATTACATCTGGGCGGTTGCGTAACAATTGACTAGGATATCCTGTTTTTAACGCTATTTCGATTGTTTGTTCTGCCAGCGTACTTCTCTCAATATTTCCTGCAGATTTACCCAATAGCAGAGAAATGGTATTTTCAAGCAGTACAACATTTTGTTCCAAATCTGACAGTAAGATTTGTGTGCTGTACAATTGTGCCTCGGTTTGCTTAACCGCTGCTTCGGTTACCCGACCAGCTTCTTTCAGGCTTTTCATGGTTTCGAGACTTTCCTTACGTGTGGTCACCGTTTTTTCTGCGACTTCTACCTGGGCATCAAGAGCTAGCAATTGATAGTATGCCGATGTTAGATTGGCAACCAAAGCACTTTCTACGGCTCTTCTCGATGCTTCCGACTGCAGGTAACCTGCCTGGAAAGCTCTCTTATTACTCCTGATTTTTCCCCAAATATCAGCTTCCCACGAAATGCTTCCATTCAATTGGTAATTCTCATAATTTGGACCATTTCCGCCAGCCGACATGCCGGATAGGGAGTTATTGGACAATTCGTAGTTGCCACCATTGGCACTTAAGTTAATGGTAGGCAAATAACCCATTCGGCCTTGCTTGAAGTATGCCTCGGCAGCATTTACTCTCTCAACAGCCATTAATAAATCCAGGTTCGATTGTAAAGCCTCCTGAATCAGGTTGTTCAGTTTTGCATCTGTAAAGAGTTGCTCCCATGGCATTTGGGCCAAAGTTGTCGAATCAGTAGTTGAAATATTTCGATACTGATCTTCTATTTCAATTTCGGGCGTTTGGTATTTTTTGGCAACAAAGCAGGATTGTAAGCCTGTCGCTGCAATTAAGACCAATACTACGCCTATTATTCTATTTCTTGTTTTCATCTTACAATTCATTATTCTGCATTTTCCAATTCAATCGCCTCTGGTTTTGGTGCTCCACTTATTTTTTCCTGAATAATCTGGAAAATCACAAAGAATGCCGGGATTACAAATACACCAAACACAGTACCGATTAACATACCACCTACGGCACCAGTTCCAATTGAACGGTTTCCAACCGCGCCTGCACCACTCGATAACATCAATGGGAGTAGTCCAAGAATAAAGGCAAAAGAGGTCATTAGAATTGGACGCAAACGTGCTTTTGCACCTTCGGCAGCAGCTTGCAATAATTCCATTCCTGCTCTTCTTCTTTGCAAGGCAAACTCAACAATCAGAATGGCATTCTTTGCCAAAAGTCCGATAAGCATGATCAATGCAACCTGGAAATAGATGTTATTATCCAAACCAAAGAGCTTCACAAAGAAGATTCCTCCAAATATCCCGATAGGTAAGGATAAAATGATAGAGAATGGAAGAATATAACTTTCGTACTGCGCTGCAAGTAGGAAGTAGACAAATATCAAACTCAAAATAAAGATTACAATGGCTTGATTTCCGGCCTTTTCCTCTTCACGGGTCATCCCAGAGAATTCGTATCCATAATTCGAAGGAAGCGTTTGCTCTGCCACTTCGCGGATAGCGGTAATGGCATCACCTGTACTGTATCCAGGATTCACATTTCCATTAATGGTAGCCGAATTGAACAGGTTGAATCGATTCACCACATCAGGACCATTTACCTTTTTAAGGTTCACAAACTGACTTACTGAAACCAACTCGCCGCGAGCATTTTGTACGTAGATGTTGTTCAAGGCATCAACGGTTTCCCTGTCTTCAGGCGAAGCTTGAATCATTACACGGTATTGCTTTCCAAAACGGTTAAAGTCGGCAGCATACCAGCTTCCCAGGTATCCTTGAAGGGTTGAGAATAAACCGCTAACAGAAATACCAGCTTCTTTTACTTTTTCAACATTTACATCCATTTTATACTGCGGAAACCCGGTGTTGAATGAGGTAATCGCATATTGAATTTCAGGACGTTGATTTAAGGCTCCAAGGAATTGGTTACTTTTTTCCATCAAATCGCTAAATTCACCATTCGATTTATCTTGTAGGCGCATTTCAAATCCATCCGAATTCCCGAATCCCATCACAGTAGGAGGAGTGAAGAACAGAATTTGCGCTTCGGTAATTCCAGCGGTCATACCGAAAAGTTGTCCTACGATGGCCTGAACCTGTTCATGATCTTCTTTTCTTTCGGCCCAAGGTTTTAATTTGGCTACAGCAAATGCTTTCGAACCACCATTGGTATTACTCATCAAACTAAAACCATTCACAAACATGGTTTCTTCAACCACATCAATCTGGTTAATGATGGCTTCCACTTTTTTAGAAACCTGGGCAGTACGATCCAAGGTAGTTCCAGGAGGCAATGTAATGTCCACAAAAATCATCCCCTGATCCTCGTTAGGAATAAATCCTGTTGGTGTGGTTTTGAAAAACCATCCTGCCAAAGCAATAAATACAACAAGGATTCCACCTGCCAGCCATTTTCTGCGAATCAAAGTTTTTACTGAATTGGTGTAACGCTCTGTCATGGCATCGAAACCTACATTAAAAGCACCATAAAAACGGTTCAGGAAACCTTGTTTTTGATGTTCATCTTTGTTGTGAGGTTTTAACAATATGGCACAAAGCGCAGGACTTAATGTTAAAGCATTAATTGCCGATATGATAATTGCCACTGCCAATGTTAAGGCAAACTGCTGGTAGAATGCACCTGTAGAACCTTTTAAAAAGGATACCGGTACGAATACTGCCGACATGACCAGTGTAATCGAGATAATTGCCCCGGTAATTTCATTCATGGCAGAAATGGTTGCCTTCTTGGCACTTTTGGCGCCGCCATCTAATTTGGCATGTACCGCTTCCACCACCACAATGGCATCATCTACCACAATACCAATGGCCAGTACGAGGGCAAACAAGGTTAACATGTTGATTGAGAAACCAAACAGGTTGAGGAAGAAAAATGTACCTACAATTGCAACTGGTACGGCTATGGCTGGAATCAGGGTAGACCTGAAATCCTGCAAGAAAATAAACACCACCAGGAATACCAGTAAAAATGCTTCGATAAGTGTTGTAATAACGTGATCGATAGAGGCATCCAAAAACTCTCTGGTATTGTACGGAATCACATACTTTACACCAGGAGGGAAGTTTTTAGAATTTTCTTTCAGCGATTTTTCAATTTCTGTAATAATTTCTTTTGCATTCGATCCGGAGGTTTGATTTACACCAATACCTACCGATGGAAACGAGTTGGTCACATTTTCGGTGACATAACTGAAGGCTCCCAATTCAACCCTGGCAACATCTTTTAAACGAAGAAAATCACTATTCCCTTCGCTGCGAAGAATGATATTTTCGTACTCTTCCTGTGTAGAAAGCTTCCCTTTGTAACGGATTACGTATTCGAATGCTTGTTTCGAAGTTTCTCCAAACTTACCAGGAGCAGCTTCCAGGTTTTGATCGTTTAAAGCGTTCACAACATCTTGCGGAGTTAATCCGTAAGAGGCCATTTTTTCAGGCTTAAGCCAGATTCTCATCGAGTAATCGCGTGAGCCAAAAACATTGGCACCACCTACACCTTTAATCCTTTTGATAATTGGCAATAGGTTAATACGCGCATAGTTTTCAATAAAAGTTTCATCGAAATCTTCATTCTCGGAATATAGCGAGAAGAACATTAAGAAGGCACTTTGTACCTTTTGGGTTGTTACACCCGATTGAATTACCTGCTGTGGCAATCTGCTGGTTACCGTGGCAACCCTGTTTTGTACGTTTACCGCTGCAATATCGGCATTGGTTCCCAGTTCGAAATATACATTAATAGTAGCGGTTCCATCGTTACTCGACGATGATGCCATATAGGTCATGTTTTCAACACCGTTTACTGCTTCTTCGATGGGTGTAACCACACTTTTCAAAATGGTTTCCGCATTGGCTCCAGGATAGGTAGCCCTAATCTCTACTGTAGGAGGAGCAATTTCAGGAAACTGCTCAACAGGCAATGATGTTAAGCCCAGAACCCCTAAAATTAGGATGAGTATAGATATTACGGTCGATAATACCGGCCGTTCAATAAATCTCTGTAACATGTTTGTTTACTTGAAAATTCTAATAAATCTTTTTTACTTATTCTTTTGAGAATGCTGCATTTGATGCTTCATTGTTTCCCATTTGAGGAATAATTTCCATTCCCTCGCGAAGCTTAATTAATCCGTCAACAACAAACTTCTGACCAGATTCGATTCCTTTGGACACGATAAAATGTGTATCGGTTGTATTTGAAATACGTACTTCTTTCGATTGTACTTTATTCTCGTCGTTTACCAGGTAAACGAATTTTTTACCCTGCAATTCGAAGGTTGCTTTTTGTGGCAAAAGAACAACATCGTCAATGGTTGATGGCATTTTAACCTTTCCACTGATTCCACTTCTTAACAAGTGATCAGGATTTGGGAAAATTGCTCTGTAACTAACACTTCCCGTTCTTGGATTTACCATACCATTAATGGTTTCAATTCTTCCTTTTTGTGTATAGATTGAACCATCAGCCAATACCAATTCTACTTCTGGCAATTGCTTGATTTTATCTTCGATGCTGCTTCCATTCAACTGTCGGTTAAATTGTAGCAACTGCTTTTCGTTCAAAGTAAAATAAGCATACACATTCTTAATGTTAGATACTGTTGTTAATGGCTGAGTTTCGGTTCTCCCAACAAGACTTCCTACTTTATAAGGCAGGCTTCCAATCATCCCATCAACCGGACTTTTAATAATGGTATAGTCCAGGTTTTCTTTCGCATTCTGATATTGAGCTTTGGCTGCGATTAGCTGTGCCTTAGCCGCATTCAAATTACTCTCTGCCGTTGTTAACTGAATGGCGCTAATGATATTTTGCTCAACCAATGGCTTGATTTTATCTACCTCGACCTGGGCTGATACAACTTGAGCTTCGGCAACATTAATGTTGGCTTTGGCTGCTTTGGCTTGCTGATTTAAAGTCTCTGCACTTAATTTAAACAGCAGCTGACCTTTGCGAACCTGCTCACCTTCATCAACAAAAATTTGGTCTACAAAACCATCTACTTTCGGTCTGATTTCGATATTCTGAACACCTTCGATATTGGCTGCATATTCGGTGAAAGTTGTAACATTCGCTTTTTCAATTTTTTGCACAGGAAATGGCATTGGGCCATGTCCCATTTGTGGTTGATTTCCACTCTGACAAGATGCTAATCCCAGCAGGAGGATAGCTGCACTAATGAACAAATTGATTCGATTCATTTTTTAATTTGCTTAAGTTCTTATGGTTCGGACAAAAACGAACCAGTAGGATGTTGATATATTAATTTGAAATTATTTACTGTTAATCAGATCGTTAAAATGATTTCTGTTTTAGATATTGATGTGTATAATTGAGGTAAGTTATTTCTGTTTCATACACTTGTTAATGATCTGCTCCTTTAGAGTTTCCATTCCTTCTACCGAACTATTCAGGTAATCGAGGTATGGATGATCTTCATGAAATTCAAACTTCTTATTTGGATCTGTTATCAATTCATTTGCTCTTTGCTTGAGTTGAATCACTTCTTCAATAAGGTTTCTTTCTGTTTTTACTTTTTTTAAATCTCTGTCGATAAAGGCAAGAAATCCAACCGGAGATAATCTGAAATATTTTTTCCTGTCACCAGGTTTTGTGTAATACTCCACAATCTCCATATTACCAAGTTTTTGAAGATTGGTAGAAATGGTACTTTTACTTGCACCCAGGAAATTCACCAACTCTTCGAAGGTATTTCCATTGTTCTCTGTAAACAGCAGAGTAGAGAAAATTCTGGCTGCTATTGGAGGAAAATTCTCATTTTTCTCCATAAACATTCCATACCTTTCTACAATCTCTTTCTTTTTCTCTTCTATGTCGTTCAGATTCTTCATTTGTTTCAAACTTTCGATGCAAATATACGATTAGTTCGGATCGAGCCGAACTAAAAAATATTAAAATTCATAAAAGAATATTTAACAACGCTTTTAAAAGTACTAAAACAGCGGGTTTTGGCTTATTTTTTTAGGTGAGCATTGATTAGCTCCATAAAGTTTTGCCTGTAGATTTGACCAATTGGAATTTTTTGATCGCTGATTTCAATTTGATTTCCTTCTATTGCATTAATTTCACTTAGCGCAATAATAAAAGATTTGTGCACACGAGGGAAACGGCTTTTAGGGAGTAAATCTTCCATTCTTTTAATGGTGAGTTTACTTACAATGCTTCTCTCTTTAAGGTGTATTTTAATGTAATCACCCAAACCTTCTACATACACAATCTCATTAAAATTTAATTTGATCGTTTTTTTATCGGCCTTTATAAATATAAACTCTTCCGGCTTGCTGGTATCCACCTGCGCGTTAAGAATTGTATTTTCGCTTTTCGCCTTTAGTTTTTCTTCAATTTTTGATACCGATTTCAAGAATCTAGGAAATGGAATTGGTTTGTGTAAATAATCAATTACATCCAATTCGAAAGCCTCAACTGCATATTCTCTGTAGGCTGTGGTGATTACAACTGCAGGAGGATGCCTTAAATTTTCAAGAAAACTCAATCCGGTTACTTTCGGCATATTTATATCCAGAAACATGGCATCGATATTTTGATCGTTTAATACCTGCATGGCTTCCAGTGCATTTTTACACGACCTTACAAGTTCCAGGTGGGGAATATCAGAAATAAACTTTTCCAACACCTTTCTTGCGTGAACTTCATCATCTACGATTATGCATTTAATGTTCATATTCCTTGTTTAAAGTGATACAGACCAAAGTTTGATATTGAGTCTCATTTTCCGTTATAATAAAGCTGTGACTTTTCGGGTATAATAAATGTAACCTCTTTTTCACATTTTCGATTCCCAATCCTCCAGGTTTTTCATTTTTAGGTTGATCAGGATCTATAGGATTTGATATTTTCAATTCTATTTTATCCACGCTAAAACGCAAATCGATATTGATTTCAGATTTCTCTGATTCGCTCTGGACTCCATGTTTGAATGCATTCTCGATTAGAGGAATAAATAGCAGTGGCGGCACTTTATAGTTTTGATCTTCGCCTGTTATTTTTAAGTTGATATTGGCCGTATCTTCTACACGAAGCGATTCCAATTCGATATAATTGTTAATAAACTGCACCTCTTTTTCGAGTTTCACCTTCTCATCTTTACACTCATAAAGCATGTAGCTGATTAACTGGCTCAGTTTAAGGATCATTTCAGGAGTTTTTACAGAATCGTACAAACTCATCGAATAAATATTGTTTAAGGTATTGAAAAGGAAGTGTGGATTCACCTGCTCTTTCAGTAAATTCAATTCTGCTTCGAGCTGTTCCTGTGCTTTGGCTGTAAACTTTAAGTTTTCATCTTTTAAGGCAATCCATTCTTTCACAAAGTGGAAGAGAGTGGTTGACAAAAGGAAGATGTTTAGTTTGAAAAAGTTCAGCAAAATCAACCTTTCCGGATGCTCGTAAAGCATTTTCTTCATATGAACATCGGGAAACATGTAGAAGGTGATGCTCAGGAAAGTAACCATCACAATTACCGATAGAATAATCAGTAAAATATATTTCAAATACCTTCCTGTATTCCAGAATTTGGGTATCAGGAATCGAAGATTGAAATATACAGTGATTACAATGGCAAGCAATTGTATACTTTCAAATATGATTTCATTGTTCACACGCTCTGGTTCCATATCCACAAAACGCCCCAGTTCCAGGAGTATAAAAACGGTCCAGAAGGACAAGTGTTGAACCAAACGAATGGAGAAAAATTGATATAATCTATCCTTGATATTCATTTAAACTTAAATTTTCATCTAATGAATGCATAATTATTCTCGTCTGCATAAAATATCGACCAACTCGATCGGAACGTCGGTAAACACATGCAAATTCGAATTTAACCAATAATATCTACAAAAATGAATCTATTGCCATTTAATGGCTGCTGTTGGTCGATTAGATTTAAAAACGAGATAATTAATGGATATGATTGTAGCAAAATTTAAAAGCAATCAATCATGTTGAAAAGAAAGAGTATTCTTCTGGGCCTTTTAGTGATCGTAGCCTGTATTGCCTTAAGCATTTTATTTGCTGGCATGAAAAAAGCTCCTAAAGAAAAGGAAGCTGTAGCAAAAGAAATTGTTCTTCCTGTTCAGGAAGTTAATAATACCGAATTAGATCTTCACCTTTCTGTTGTGGGTAAGCTCGAAGCTTATTCCAAAATGGAAGTGTATGCCGAGGTGAGTGGAATTTTGGAAAACTCCGGCAAGGCATTTCTGGAGGGAATTCAGTTCAGTACCGGCGAAACACTTTTATCGATTAACAAAAGTAAGTTTGAGTCGGAAGTGTTTTCGAATCGAAGCAGTTTTATGAATAAAATTGCAAACATTCTTCCCGATTTAAAATATGATTATCCGGATAGCTATTCTGTGTGGGAACAGTATTTGAAAGATTTTGAAGTGGAACAATTCATCAGTCCAATTCCTGAACCACTAAACGAAAAAGAGAAATACTACCTGGCAGGCAAAAGTGTTTACACCGATTACTACAATTTGAAAAGCCAGGAAGAACAGTTGAGAAAATATAGCATTCGTGCGCCTTTTAATGGAGAAGTTATCGAATCGAATATTAAGCCGGGAACTTTGGTAATGTCGGGTCAAAAACTGGGCGAATTTGTAAATACCAGCGTGTTCGATTTGGTGGTAGGAGTTGATTTGAACAACCTGCATGGAATCGAAGCAGGAAATGAGGTGAAGTTGTACTCGAATGCCACAGGGCAAAAATGGAATGGCAAAGTAAGACGAATCAGCAATAAAATAGATGACAAAACCCAAATGGTGAATGTTTACATTTCTGTTTCGGGGAAAGGCTTAAAAGAATCGATGTTTTTAAATGCTGATATTTCCTTGTCGCAACAGGTAATGGGAATCGAAATACCAAGAAAATTACTTGCCGATTCGGAACATGTTTTCGTTGTCAATAACAAAACGGTTCATCTTCAGGAGATTCACGTAATTCAGCGAAAAGAAAACACAGTTATTATTGAAGGCCTGGCAAACGGAAGCTTGCTGGCTCTAAAAACATCTGCAATACACGAGGGATTAACAGTTGTTCCTGTTCAAAATATGCAATAATAATCACTAACGATTAAGCGAAAATAAGTATGAAATCATTGGTACAATACTTTATCAAATATCCCTTTGCCGGCAACTTATTGGCAGGTGTATTTATCTTGCTGGGAATTTTTGGAATCTTGTCCTTAAATTCTTCCGTAATGCCTCAAATCGATCCGGGAATGTTGACAGTAACAGCATCTTACCCAGGAGCATCGCCAGAGGAAGTAGAAAAGGGTGTTACCCTAAAAATAGAGGATAACATTAAAGGTATTAGCGGAATTGAGAAAATCACCTCATCATCGAAAGAAAATTTTTGTACGGTAACTATCGACCTTGAAACCGGATACGATGCAAATATCGCTTTACAGGATGTAAAAAATGCGGTGGATGGTATCAGCTCTTTTCCGGTAGGTGTTGAAAATATTAGTACAGAAAAACGTGAGTTTACGGTTTTGGCGGTTTCTATGGCTTTAAATGGCGATTTAAGCTTGCGAGACCTAAAAAAATACGCCAGGGAAATAGAGAATGACCTTCGCGGAATGAATGGCATTTCAAAAGTTGCCTTAACGGGTTTTCCCGATGAAGAAATCGAAATCAGTGTAAACGAAGATGCACTGAAAGCATACAATATCAGTATTAACGAAATTTATTCGGCGGTTGGGAATGCAAATATTGAGCTTACGGGAGGAACCATTCGCGGGGAAGATGAAGAGTTGAGAATTCGTGTAAGAGAGAAAGAATACTATGCAGAAGGCTTTAATGATATTGTTTTAAGATCGCAGGCAGAAGGAGGTACGGTTTACTTAAGCGATGTAGCCAAAGTGATTGATCGTTGGGCAGAAGATCCGAATCGTACCTATGTAAATGGTCATTCGGCCATTAAGATTTCCATTACCCAAACGTCGCGTGAAGATATCCTGTACATCTCTGAAATTATAGACAAGTACATTCGCGATTTTAACGGAACGCATGATACTGTAAAGCTGGAATTGTTGTACGATAATTCAGTATCCATAAAAGTTATGCAGGATATTTTGGCTAATAATGGAATCATTGGATTCTTACTGGTAATCCTGTTTCTGTCCTTGTTTTTAAACCATCGCTTGTCGTTCTGGGTAGCATTGGGAATTCCAATATCCTTTATGGGAATGTTTATGATTGCAGGCATGTATGGCCTCACACTAAACAGATTGTCACTCTTTGGGATGATTATCGTGATCGGTATCCTGGTGGATGATGGAATTGTGATTTGTGAAAACATTTATCAACATTTTGAGAGAGGAAAATCGGCATTGCAGGCGGGTATTGATGGTACCATGGAAGTTTTGCCCGCAGTATTTTCGGCCGTATTAACCACGATTGTAGCTTTTACCTCTTTCTTTTTTATCGATAGTGTGATTGGAGAATTTTTTAGAGACCTGGCTTTTGTAGTGATATTTGCCCTGTTGTTTTCCCTGGTCGAAGCATTTTTTATACTCCCTGCTCATGCGGTGCATTCAAAAGCGCTAAAGAAGGATAAAAAGGAGTCGAGACTAGAGAAATTATCGAGTTCGGCCATTCTGAAGATTCGTAAATATACATTCGAGCCTCTTTTGGACTTTTGCCTAAACAACAAGCTGGTTACCATCGGATTAACCATTGGGCTTTTCTTTATTACAGTTGGTGGTTTAATGGGTGGAATTATCCGTTCAGGTGATAGCTCGGTTGATAATAGCAATTATGCGACAGTTCAGTTGGATATGCCGGCAGGAACACCAGAGTCTGAAACGCTTTTCTATATCAACAAAATTGAAGATGCAGCAATCGAATTGGGCGAAAAATGGAAAGCCAAGAGCAAAACAGGAGAACCAATTATTACTTATACTGCAATAGATATTTCGGCATCAAACGATGCAGACTTAACGGTTTATTTGTTGAGTACCGAACATAGAGATTTTTTATCGTCGGAGTTTAATGAAGCCTTAAAAAGTATGGTGGGAGAGATTCCGCAAGCCGAAAGACTAAACTACGTGCAGGAAAATCGATTTGGGAAAGCAGTAAAGGTTTCATTACAAAGCAGCAACCTGGATGATTTGTACGCTGCAAAGAATGAGTTTAAGGCAAGACTGAATAAGTTGGAAGGACTTACAAATGTGATGGATAATGACCAGCTTGGGATGCGAGAGGTGAAACTTACCTTAAAAGAGAGTGCATACAAATTGGGTTTAAATCTTAGTGAAATAACCTCACAGGTTCGCTCTGGTTTTTACGGAAAAGAGGTACAAAGACTGCAACGAGGAATTGATGAAGTTCGTGTTTGGGTTCGATACGAAAAAGCAGAACGCTCGTCTATCGGGAATCTGGAGAACATGAGAATCAGAACCAGCGATGGAGGAGAATACTACCTGAAGGATATTGCAAACATTGAGTTCGAACGAAACCTGGTTCAGGTGAATCATCTTGGCGGACAGAGAGAAATTACCATAGAAGCCGATGCCGCCAATGCAAAGGTGAATATGACCGAGATTAATAGTGAGATTGATGATGTAATTCTGCCGGAATTGATGAATAAGTACACAGGACTACGCATTCGTTATGGTGGTCATGCCGAAGAAATGGGAAAAGCTAAAGATTCCGGACTTATGATTGCGCCGGTAATCCTGATCCTCTTGTTTTCGATCGTGATTTTCACTTTTAGATCCTACACACAAACCATGTTGGTGTTCATTTTAATCCCATTCGGATTTATTGGTGTGGGATGGGGACACTGGATACACGGAGTGGCTTTAGATATGCCTTCTTACCTGGGTATGGTTGCACTTATGGGAGTGATGGTGAATGATTCCATTGTTCTGATCAGCACATTTAATGAGAAGTTAAAATCGGGAAGCGAATTTATGCTTGCATTAAAGGAGACTGCCTTGTCACGATTCAGACCAATTATTCTGACATCATTGACCACAATTGTGGGTATTGCTCCACTGATTGCATCCAACCAACCCGAAGCGAAGATGGTGATTCCAATGGCCATATCGATGGCTTATGGCTTAATTATCGCCACTTTCCTGAACTTGATTGTATTGCCTGTGCTTTTAATTGTGGTGAATTCAAGTAAACGATACTCTAAGTTGTTAACGCAAGAAGAATTGCCAACGCGTGAAAGTGTGGAACCAGCAAATAAAGCACTGGTAGTGTAGTGGAAGATTAAAAAAATGAGAAAAATGTATAAACAATTTATATTTACAGCATTAATCGTATTTAGTAGCATACCGTTCTTAAGTGCCCAGGAAGCATTAACATTGGAATCGGCCATACAAATAGCCTTAAACAATAATTACGATATAAAGGTGGCTAAGAACGATGCAGAGATCAGCAAGAATAATGCAACTAAGGGAAATGCAGGATTGCTGCCCAACTTAAGTGCCAGCGGAGGTGTAAATTACTCGGAACATGCCAGCGATGAACTAAGTTCTTCGGCCGGATTGAACTTATCCTATACCTTGTTTGATGGTTTTGGAGGGAAGTACAATTACCAAATATTAAACCTACAGAAAGAGCAAGGAGACTTGTTGGCAAGGTTCAATATCGAAAATACAATATCCAATGTTATTTCAGGTTTTTATGAGCTGAACAAGGCATACGACAACTTTCAAACATCCATCAAAAATCTTGAAATTTCTAAGGAAAGATTGTCTAGAAATCAGTCTAAATATGAGTTTGGAAATATCAGTAAGCTCGAAGTTTTGAATTCGAAGGTGGATTTTAACAGCGATAGCACTGCCTTTTTGCAAGCACAGCAGAATTATGATGCGGCTACACGAAAGGTAAATGTTTTACTGGGGCGAAAGGCCGAAACTACTTTTCAATTGATTCCTGATAATGCCGATTTTCAGGTGTTTAGCCTGATTGATCTGAAGAATGAAACGTTGGAAAAGAACGCTGAATACCTGATTGCTGCCAACCAACTTCAACAGTCGGAGACAAAAGTGAAGGAAACAAAATCGGGTCAATTGCCAACGCTTAGCTTGAATTCGTCTTACTCATACTACGAAAACAAGATTGCAGGAAGCAATTCCAATACACAATTAACTGGAGGATTGACTCTGAGCTTCAATATATTCGATGGTAAGCGAAAGAAAACCCAGATTGCCAATGCTAAAATTGATCAGTTAAACTCTGATTTGGAATATCAAAACACCATGCTGGTACTTGAAAAAGATTTGGTGGATGCATATGCCGATTACCAATACAATTTAAAGATTTTGGCACTTCAGGAAGATGCGCTGGAAGCAGCCCAGTTGAATTTCGATCAAACCAGGGAATATTACCAATTGGGACAGGTGACTTCGACAACGTTTAGAGAGGCACAACAGAATTTAATAGAGGCAATTAATAACAAATCTGCCGCAAGATACGATGCAAAACTATCTGAAGTTAGCATCAAAAAAATTAGTGGAACCTTATTGATTACTGGTTTATAAAATCATGTTTGGTTGACCGGAGTTATTGTAGTGGGTACTTCGGTTTGCACCCGTCTTTCTGAGAAGAGAGACGGGTTTTTTATCAAGATATGGCAATAACATTTATTACGCTTTGTGGAAAAATGGATATGACTAAAATCATATGCAAATATTCTCAATTTTTGAACTGAAGGTATATATTTGCGACCTGAAATACAGATGTTTATGAGGAGAGGAATTCATCCACGAAGTGTGGAGCTTTTCTACAGGTCTGAAAATCAGCTTATTTTTAAAGAGACTGATTAAGAACTCTTAAACTTTTGTAACATTCAGATTTAACGAACGTTAAAAACTGAAAAGGAAACGACACCTGTGGTGAAATATTTTTTGGCACAGAATTCTCTATATGATTTGTGAAGTTGAAAATGAGTGAAAAATAGAGATGATAAAAATTTTTGTGGAAAAAACATTGGATGATACAATTTGCAGAATTAATCCTGGCAAATTCCCTAAAGCATCCTTGTCGCATGATTTAAAAAACACTGAAAATTTTGTTTGCAGTACTCTCCAAATGGAGACTACTTCTTCGAACAGTAAGTTTAAGAGGACCCGAACCAATCTACTTATCGAAAGTAAATTCCTCAAAACCCAAATTCACATCAAAGGCTTTGATCAGGGAATGATCAAATACTTACTGGAGCCTGACGACAGCTATTTAAATAAAATGGTTCACAAGCCATATGAATAGAATTCGCAAATTCATTAAAACAATGAATCTGTTGAAATGATTGTAGGAACGATTTTCCCCACATAGAAAACAGAAAGTTGAGAGAATCGGAAATTAATCATGTTGGAATTGCTTTACAGCAATATTAGGGGCGGACTGTGCCTTAGAATTTAAAAAATATTAATAAAAACGTATATTTAAAGTTAGTAAGATGAAGACTATCAAAACAATGAGTACATTACTGTTATTATTATCATTACTTTTAGGATACACCAGTTGTGACGATGAGTTAATCGACGAAACAACTGAAGAGGAAGTTGTGGATCCGGGCGAAGGAGATAATGAGGGCGAAGGCGATGGTAATGGTGATGAAGGTAACGGCGATGATGAAGGGGAGAATGGTGATGATGGAGACCGACCAATTATTGAAGGTCAGACTTTTACCGAGCAGATGATCATCGATGGAGAAGAAAATAATGGCCTGATTATTCGCAATTGTACTTTCGAAAACACTGGCGATCATGGTATTATTATAAAGAATGTGAATGATGTTCTGATTCAGAACTGTACATTTAGAAATTTGAAATATACCGCTATTCGTTTCCTGGCCGATTGTGAATCAAACAATGTAATTATCGAGGACAATGATATTTACAATATCGAAGCCAATGGAATTCATGGTGCCGAAACACACTACAATACCATTATCAGAAATAACAGAATTCACGATGTGGCATTGGTACCTGAAAATGGTTCGCACGGAATGTATTTCTATGGAAAAGATTTCCTGATTGAAGGAAACACAGTGTATAACGTTGGTGTTGAAGAAGGTAAAGGATCGGGAATTAACGTGAGAACTTGTGGTACCATTGCAAGAAACAAAGTATACAATACTCACAAAGATGGAATTAGTTATAGTATCGATCACCCTGGTTACAATGGAACATTGCTAATCGAGAACAATGTGGTTTATTCCAACCCAAGAAACAATATCCGTATCATGGGTGGTGCCAACGAGTCGAAAATTGGTAAAGCGATTGTTAGATTTAATACCGTAATTAGCGATAATACAAATACACCAATTTCATTGGCTACCGGTGATTTGCCTGATACTGAGTTTGAAGTGTATGGTAACATCCTGATTAATGCAGGAGGATCGAACAAATACATTGGTTATTCAAGTTCGCACGAATTGGAATTCGAAAGCAAAAATTTAACTGCCACCGGAGATATCGGATTCGTTGACTACGAAGGAAGAGACTTAAGAATTACTGCAAGCTCTTCAGCAAATAACTATGCTGTAGGTTTGACGACTTATCCTAAAGATGATTTCGACAATGTAGATGTACGTGAAGAAAGCAATTTGGACGCTGGTGCATACATGGTGAAATAGTAAAAAATAATTGATATTGATATCTGAAAGGTCGCTCGTATGGGCGACCTTTTTGTTTGAATAAAGTGGTAAAAAAACGAATCCTTTATTAACATTTACACCTAAATTGGAGGCTAAAAAGCATAAAAAAACAGCTCATAATAAAATATTAGTTTAAATTTGGTTAAACTGCAGATTATGAGAAGTTTAAGTTTTCTTATGGAACTACATTGTATCTTAATCCAGTAAATATCTCCTTTAATAAAAGTCTTCTTATTTGGAATCAATTTATCTTGTTCAAATCTTGCTTTTTTTTGAATATGTTATGAACTTATATAGTCATTGTTTATAATTCCTTATAGGCTTTATTACATATTCATTGATTTTGCTAAGTAAAAACAAATTGTTTTATGATAAAAAACACCTAAAAATGCTTTGCTCAACTGGAGACATTTTTATTTTCAGTATCATCCTAAAAAAATCAATGCAATATATGCAAAACAAGATGAAAACGATAGATTAACTGCTGGCTGTAAAGAACCAAATCTTGTGGCTCAGGAGACGAAGTCGTGTCTAAAGTAGCGACTCGGGGTAGATAAGATGATAGTTTTTTTCAATGGATAAGATACAGATGGTTGATCTTTACACACAATATGTAAAGATTAAGGATGAGGTAGATCAGGCGGTTTTTTCTGTTTTGGAGTCATCGGCCTTTATTAATGGTCCGGAAGTTAAGCTATTCTCCGAAGAGCTATCGAAATACCTTGGTGGAAGTTACGTAATTCCGTGTGCAAATGGAACCGATGCCATACAAATTGCCTTAATGGCTCTCGAATTACAAAGGGGAGATGAGATTTTGGTTCCCAATTTTACCTATGCTGCTACAGCAGAAGTGATTGCACTCCTGGGATTAAGCCCGGTTTTTGTTGATGTTGAACCAGGTAGTTTTAATATCAACATCGAAGATCTTAAAAGAAAAATTACAAATAACACAAAAGCAATTATTCCGGTACACCTTTATGGACAATGTGCCGAAATGGAAAGCGTATTGCAAATTGCCAATGAGCATCAGCTGTTTGTTGTAGAAGATACGGCCCAATCCTTAGGAGCGAAGTACCGATTTTTAAACGGCACAAGCAGTTATGCAGGAACCCTTGGCGATTTTGGAATAACCTCTTTTTTTCCCTCAAAGAATCTCGGTTGTTACGGAGATGGTGGGGCATTAATTACAAACAAGGAAGAGCTGGCGATAAAAGCTCGTATGATTGCCAATCATGGTCAAAAAAAGAAGTATTACCATGATATTATTGGCTGCAATTCGAGACTCGATAGCATACAGGCTGCCATCTTAAGAGTAAAACTGAAATATCTCGATCAGTATACAAAAGCCAGGCAAAAAGCGGCTGAAATATACGATTATGCCCTGAAAGATATTCCCGCTCTGCGCATTCCTTCCAGAGTCACTTTTAGTGATCATGTTTTTAATCAGTACACCATTCAAATTCAAAACGGATCGGAAAATTCTCTAAACCGCGATCAAATTAAATCTAAACTGGCCGAATATGGTATTCCCAGTATGATTTATTACCCACTTCCCCTACATCTACAAAAAGCTTTTAGAAAACCAGATCAGGAAGAAAATGCATTTCCTGTATCGCAAGCTTTAACCCACTCTGTTCTTTCCCTGCCTATTCATCCAGAAATTACTTTGTCTCAACAAGAATTTATCATCGACAAATTGTGTTTAACTGTGAAATAATTCATTGAATTGTATTTAATGATGTAAGATCAAATGTCGAATCGTTTTTTTGCGCACGAAACAGCCGTTATCGACACTGGCTGTAGCATTGGTGATGATACCAAAATTTGGCACTTCTCCCACATTATGTCTGGATGCAGCATTGGATTCAAATGTAATATTGGGCAGAATGTGGTGATTTCGGATGGAGTAAAACTTGGAAACAATGTAAAAATCCAAAATAACGTTTCAGTATACACTGGCGTGATTTGTGAAGATGATGTCTTTTTGGGCCCATCGATGGTATTCACCAATATCTTGAATCCACGATCGGCGGTTGTAAGAAAATCTGAATACATCAAAACCCTTGTGAAAAAAGGGGCAAGTATAGGAGCAAATGCAACTATTTTATGCGGTAATGAAATTGGTAGCTATGCCATGATAGGTGCCGGTTCGGTAGTTACAAAACCAGTAAAAAATTATGCCTTAGTGGTTGGAAATCCCTCGCGTCAGATCGGATGGGTTAGTGAATATGGCCATCGTCTGAAATTTAATGGTGAAGGGAATGCGGAATGTCCTGAAAGTAAGCAACGATATGAGCTGAAGGATAATTGTGTAATTCGCATTTCGTAGTGTTAGAAGATATTAGGAAAGTTGGAAGAATGAAAGTGAAGAAAAAGATTCTATTTGCTGTTGTTGGTTTAGGGCACATTGGAAAACGGCACATGGAAATGATTAAAAACAACAATGATGCAAAACTGGTGGCTTGTTGCGATATATTAAGTCAGCAGGAGTTGGGCATCTCAGAATTACCAGCACCACATTATTTTGAATTTTCTGAAATGCTGGAACATCACCCCGAGGTTGATGTTGTTAATATTTGTGTGCCCAATGGTCTGCATGCACCCATGACCTTAATGGCTTTAGAGAAAGGCTTTCATGTGGTTTGTGAAAAACCTTTGGCCTTATCTCGTGCCGATGCAGAGAAAATGGTATTCAAATCTCTCGAAGTTTCAAGAGATGTATTTGTGGTAAAGCAAAATCGATATTCGCCTCCAGCCATTTGGTTAAAGGATATTTTACGCCAAAATTTACTGGGTAAGATTTTCATTGTGCAAATGAATTGCTATTGGAATCGCGATAACCGATACTACACACCTGGCAGTTGGAGAGGAACACACGACAAGGATGGGGGAACTCTCTTTACTCAATTCTCTCATTTTATTGATTTGATGTACTGGTTCTTTGGTGATATTTCAAATATACAGGGGAATTTTAAAGATTTTAATCATGCCAAACTTACCGATTTCGAAGATTCGGGAATTGTGACTTTCGATTTTGTGAATGGAGGAGTAGGTAGCTTAAATTACTCTACAGCAGTCTTTAATAAAAACCTAGAGAGCTCAATTACAATTATTGGAGAGAAAGGAACAGTAAAGGTATCAGGTCAATACATGAACGAGGTAGTATATTGCGACATCCAGAATTATGAGATGCCAGAATTGCTTCCTTCGAATCCACCATTTGATTATGGTCCCTATAAAGGATCAGCTCAAAACCACCACCATGTAATTGCTAATGTTGTTGATAAGCTGCAAAACAAGGCCACCATTGCAACTAACGTATTGGAAGGACTTAAAGTGGTGGATATTATAGAGAGGATTTACCAGGTTCGAAATGGTAAATTAATTAAAAAACGCCTCATAGAAAAAGAGTTTCATATCAATGCCAATGGGAATTCTAACTTGAGAAAGATTAATTAGAAATCGCAAGCTAATTTCTTAATGTGAAAATGATTTTAGATGAAAAAGCTGAAGAAAATGAGAATAGAAAATCCACAAATTGCGATTATAGGACTTGGTTACGTGGGACTTCCACTAGCGGTAGAATTTGGTAAAAAATACTCCACAATTGGTTTCGATATCGACCAGAAAAGAGTGAGCCAATTAAAATCTGGCCACGACCGCACCTTAGAGGTGGAAACCGACGAGCTCGCCCTGTCGGAAAAGCTGACTGTTACAGATCAGGAAAAGTTTATTGAAGATTGCAATATCTACATTGTAACTGTTCCAACACCTTTAAATAATAACAACCATCCCGATTTAACTCCACTGCGAAAAGCCTCCGAAACAGTAGGGAAATTGCTTTCGAAAGGGAATATTGTGATTTATGAATCTACGGTTTATCCTGGAGCTACAGAAGAAGATTGTGTGCCTATTCTGGAGGAATTCAGTTCCATGCGTTATAACGAGGATTTCTTTTGTGGATATTCTCCCGAAAGAATCAATCCGGGCGATAAGGTGCACACCTTAACCAATATTAAAAAAGTAACTTCCGGATCTACTCCTGAAATTGCCGAATACATCGATCAGTTGTATGCTACCATTATTAAGGCAGGCACTCACAAAGCATCATCCATAAAAGTGGCCGAAGCGGCAAAGGTAATCGAGAACTCGCAGCGCGATATTAACATTGCCTTTGTAAATGAATTGGCGGTCATATTTAATCGACTGGGAATTGATACAAACGAAGTTCTCGATGCTGCCTCAACCAAATGGAATTTTCTGCCATTTAAACCTGGCCTGGTAGGAGGTCATTGTATTGGTGTAGATCCGTATTACCTCACTCACAAAGCACAGGAGGTTGGCTACAACCCGCAAATTATACTGGCAGGACGTAGGTTAAACGACAATATGGGCTCGTACATCGCTTTTAATGTCATTAAAGAGATGATTAAGAAAGGCTTTAGGATTCCGGGCTCTCATGTGCTGGTAATGGGCATTACTTTTAAGGAGAATTGTCCCGATATCAGGAATTCAAAAGTGATTGATGTGATCCATGATTTAAAGGATTTTGGTTGCCATGTAGATGTATACGACCCCTGGGCCGATCCAATGGAAGTAATGGAAAAATACAACCTTCCGGTGATATCCCATTTAAATGGAGATAAATATGATGCAATAGTTGCTGCAGTTGCCCATCAGGAGTTGAAGGAAATTGATATAAAGAAATTAAAAAACGGCCACAAAACGGTGATTTTCGATGTAAAGAATATTTTGCCTAATGATGTGGTAGATAAGAGATTATAGTGGCCTTACTAATTGTGATAGTTTTAATGTTTAAGAATGAATAGAAAGCAAAAAATAACAAAGTCTGTTGTACTGGTAAGTGGTGGTGCCGGATTTATTGGTTCCAACCTTTGCGAAGTTCTTTTGAATCAGGATAATAAAGTCATTTGTCTTGATGATTTCAGTACTGGCTACAGGGAGAATATCAATGAATTTTTAAGACATTCAAATTTTACACTCATCGAAGGTGATATCAGGGATTATGAAACCTGTGCGAAGGCTGTAAAAAATGTTGATTTTGTGCTTCACCAGGCTGCTTTGGGCTCAGTTCCCCGTTCCATTAAAGACCCAATGACAACCACAGAGGTAAATGTAAGTGGCTTCGTAAATATGTTGCATGCATCGCAAGAGGCGAAAGTAAAACGATTTGTTTATGCCTCGAGTTCATCGGTATATGGCGATAGCAGCGACCTTCCAAAATTAGAGGCTAAAATAGGTAAACCTTTGTCGCCTTATGCTGTAAGCAAGTTAAGCAATGAAATTTATGCCAAAAACTTTTCGGAATTGTACGGAATCGAAACCATTGGACTTCGGTATTTTAATGTATATGGTCAAAGGCAAAACCCCAACGGACCCTATGCCGCTCTGATTCCCAATTTTATTCTAAAACTATACAAGCACGAACAACCCGTAATTAATGGAGATGGAAGCTATAGCAGGGATTTTACTTACGTAGATAATGTGATGCAGGCAAATCAGTTGGCGGCCTTAACGCCAAGAGATCAAATTGTAGGAGAGAAGCAATACCTGGCAGAAGTATTTAATATTGCTTGCGGTGGATCTACAACAGTGAATGAGATTTTACAAAGACTGTACAAAGAATGCATAAAGTACGATTCGGATATTGAATCGATTAAACCAATTTATGGGAAGGTGAGGAAAGGGGATGTTCCTCACTCTCAGGCCGATGTAATGAAGGCAGAAAAACTATTGGGCTTCGATCCGAAGTATGATATAGATATTGGAATAGAGAAGGCTTGTAAGTGGTATTGGGGAAGGTTAATGAATAAATAACCAATGAAAAACAGTCTATTAAAAGACTTTTTGTCGTATGGAGTGGTTGGAGTTATGGCCAAATTTGTGGGCTTTATTACCATTCCAATTTATGCTCGCTTTCTGTCCCAGGCCGATTTTGGAATTCTGGAAATCATTTCCATTCTGATGGCATTCTTGCCATTTTTTACCACCCTGCAATTGGAAAGTAGTTTTTTGCGCTTGTATTTTGAGAAAGATTCGCCGAAAGAGCAAGGAAAACTTTTTTCTTCCGGATTTTGGTTGCTTGTACCTTGCAGCATTCTACTAACACTTGTAATGCTTGTGTTTAATCAGCCGCTCTCAGCAGTCTTTTTTAAATCATCGAGCTATTACTTGATATTTATTATCGCCACGAGCGAGCTGTTGTTTAAAAATGTACTGGGCTATTGTACCATTATTTACAGGGTTGAATTTAACCGGAAGGCCTACACAAGTTTTTACATCTCATACGTTATTCTTAATGCAATAGCCGGCATTTTCTTTATTGTAGTGCTCGATAAAGGATTACAAGGGCTTTTATTGAGCAGGCTAATTGTAACTATTATATTTTCGCTTATTGCCTTGTATAACGCAAGAGCATATATCAGGTGGTTTTACTCCTGGAAAATTGCCAAAGAAATGCTGCAATATGGAATTCCATTAATTCCTTCGGTAATTGCCAAGTGGGCACAGAAATACTTGCCGGGTATTGTTATTTTCTTCATTTTCTCGATTCAGCAAATGGGAATATTTGCTATGGCCACAAAGGTGGTGCTGCCTCTGTTTTTATTAACCCAGAGTTTAAAGCTGGCCTGGCATCCTTATTCATTCGAGAATTACCAGAAATCCGATAGCAAAACCATTTTTAATGATTTCTACAATGTTTATTCCCTTATAGGATCTCTCATTGTTATTGTGCTCTTGTTTTTTGGCAAAGAGGTTTTGGTTCTTTTTGCATCGGAGAAATTCATAGAAAGTCAGGAGTTGGTGGGCGTAATCGCCATGACCTACATTTTAGGAGGAATGTCCGATTTGCTTTCGGCAGGGATTCTCATTAAAAAGAAAAATATAATACTGAGTTATTCAGCAATCATTTCCACCTCGCTAAGCTGCCTGTTTATGTATTTTTTATCCTTGGAATTCGGGCTCATTGGCATCGTTATTGGAGGCTTAATCGGTGAAATTGTGAAGTATTTCATCATTGCTTATTTCGTGAACGAGCACTTTAAAGATTACTTTAAATACTGGCGAACATCCATAGGTCTCATCTTGTTACTTGTAATGGTTATTGCCAGTAATTTTGTGGGCAACTTGTCTCTGTTCGGTTTTCGACTGATTTTATGCTGCCTGTCTTTAGCATTTATCTCATTTGTCTATTTCTATAAAAACAATATCATATCCAGACTTAAATTGTTTTGGTAGATTTCTTTTTCATACTCCAAACTACTCCAACTATCAATAAATGAAAAAAGCCACAATCGCTACAGTTTACAGTGCTTCCAATGCCGATACAGTAGGAAATGCCAACAGGATAAAACGTTACCAGATATTGGCCGAACATTATAACCTTATCATTTTTACAAATCATCCTAAGTTTATTAAAAGTAAGGTAAATGCCAGGGTTGTAGGTGTAAAAAAATGGAAGGTGCCATTCTTTTCGGTTTACTTGTTCTGGCTCAAAATTGGGATTGCCTTACTATTTACCAAATACGATTTGCTCTTCCTGGTTATTTCCGATGCACCCATCTCGTTCTTTAATTTCAAAAGTCCGTTTTTGTGCCATATTCAATCGGCTCATGCCATATTAGGATTAAACGAGAAAAGAAGCAAAAGCTTTATCTCCAAAAAGATATCCTTACTGTATTTAAACGGGGTAAAACAGGCCGATCATAGCCTGGCCATTTCCAAACAATTGGTCGATTATTTTATATCGCGAAAAGTGGATGAAAATAAAATATCCTACTTGCCGCACGGTGTTGATTTTGAAAAATTTAAGCTGAATGGTGAGCATGAAAAAGAGGATGGTAAATTTCGATTGATATACACAGGTTGGGTATGCGAAATTCGCGGTTTAAACCTGATGTTGGAAGGTTTGAAAGAAATTGTATCAGAAAAGAAAGACATTCAGCTTGTAATTATTGGAGCCGAGGAGACTTATCAAAGAAAAATTGAAAATTGGAGTCGAAAAAATAAGTTGCAAGGGAGCATAAAAGTGATAGGGCGAGTAGACCATGATGAAATTCCTAAATACATACATGAATCGAATGTTTGCCTGAGTTTTCTCGAAGATATTCCTTCTTACCATTTATCGCCGCCACAAAAGTTGTTTGAATATTTTGCCATGGGAAAACCCGTTGTAGCCAACGATTTGCCAACACATTCGCAATACATTAAAAATGGGTTTAATGGCTATATCATTAAAGATTTGGATGTGAATCTGTTTAAGGATGCCATTTTTAAGCTCTACAACCAGAAGGAGAGTCTTGGAAAAATGGGCGCAAAAATACGTGAGGATGCTTCGCAGTACGATGTGCAAAAAGTAGAGCTAGAACTCTTATCGAAGGTAGAGGAACTTTTGTATCGCCAAAACTAAAAAATTGCCACTTTGGATCCATCAAAAGAGAAAAAACAGATTCTAATTGTAAATCCGGGACAGTTTGGGTATCAATCGGGTTACTTCTATTATTGTAAATACTTAAAAGAGGAGTACCATATTACTTTCATTTGTTACGATCAAGGCTTCCCAAAAGTGGAGTTAGAGGGTGTTGAAATTCATTATTTGCCCATTATCCAAGGCAAATGGAAGCGCTTTATGAGCTGGAGAAGAGAAATTCTAAAGCTTTGGCAAACAGGAAAATACGAAAAGGTCTTCATGGTCTATTTCAAATTGTGTTTTCTGCTAGGTTTATCAATTAAAAAAGGGAGTAAAATTCTGGATATCAGGTCAGGATCATTGAAAAAATCACCAGTTGCAAACTTTCTGCAAAATCAGCAAATTTTGTTTGAATCCTTTTTTTTCGATCGCATTACGATATTATCCGAAAAATTAAGAGAAAAGATAGGATTCAGGAAAGAAAAGTGTAACCTGCTGCCACTTGGAGCAGATATCATCCCTTCTAATGGGAATGATTTTAGTACATTGAAACTATTGTATGTCGGAACACTTAATAAGAGGAACATTCATGAGACCATCGAAGGCTTTGCGAAGTTTTACCATGAATTTCACTCGAAAGTTAAAGTGACCTACGATATTTTCGGATATGGCAGCAGCGAAGATGAGAAATGTGTTATAGAGACCATAGAGAAGAACCAACTCCAGAATATCGTTTGCTTTCATGGTCGGGTCAATCATGATCAGTTGAAACCTTATTTTAAAAAATGCAATGTTGGCGTTTCTTATGTGCCTTTAGAGAAGTACTACGATTATCAGCCACCAACCAAAACCTTTGAATACGTACTTTCAGGAATGATTTGCATTGCAACATCAACTTACGAGAACAGGAGGTTAATCAATTCAAAAAATGGATTTCTGTGCGAGGATAATTCAACATCTTTTTATGATGCATTAAAAATGGCATACCATTCGAAACACAGCTTTGACACAGAAGAAATTGTGAAATCGCTCGAATCTTACGAGTGGTCGAATATCGTGAAAAGCAATTTAAAACCAGTTTTGGAACTTTCATAAAATGTTCAAGACCTATTTACACTATGCCTATTGGTCGCTGATTTTTTTTACTGGACTGATGCAACTAATGGGCTTCTCTTCTGCAATCTACAAAATTGGAGTCCCTTTTCTTTTGTTTGTTTTGCTTGGCCTACAAATTATTGAGTCGTGGGGCAAGTTCAAGACTCCTTTTATTGGATGGATTGCAGTATTTTCAGGAGTATCTGTACTGAGCACTTTTATCAATGGCTTGGATACATTTTCATTAATTTATTTTTTAATCTATACCCTTATATCATACTTCTATTTCCTGGTATTAATTAACGAGGATAGCGTATTACTGATTAAAAAAGTAGTAGGTTTTATTAAAATATTGGTTCTGTTACAAGTTCCTGCAGCGATACTTAAGTTTATCAGCAAAGGACAAAGCGAGGATGGCATTATAGGAACCTTAACCATACAGGGTGGAAGTGTTTCTACAATTTTTCCACTGTTTGTAATCCTTATTCTATTCTCGATTTTTTTGTTTCAAGCCAAATTGAAATACCTGTATGCAATTGGGGCATTTATTCTTTTTGCCATTATTGGCGATAAACGGGCCATACTGCTGTTTATTCCTTTGTTTTTTATCATTGGTTCCTATGTGTATGTTAGGCTGAGCAAGTTGGAATTGTTTACCAAATTATATCATAAATTATTCATTGTTGGGCTGTTCGGTATCGTGGCATTTGTCTTTGTTGCAAAAACCAATCGTACTCTAAATCCCGAACACAGCCGATGGGGAAGTGTCGACCTCTATTATATTGGCAATTACATACAGGAATACACACAGGGAAACTCTGAAGATAAAGCACAATTGCGCAGAAAAGATGGTTTGCTTTATTTCATCAATCACATGAAGAATGAGAAAACGCAAACCGCCATCTTGGGCGATGGAGCAGGAAAGCTGATTCAATCGCAGTACAATACCCGTTCGGGTTTAATGTTGGATGAATATGGAGTGAGATATGGTGGTCGTATGGGCTTTGTTTGGTTGCTTACACAGGTAGGCTTTTTGGGTGTTACAATTTACCTTCTGTTTTATTGCAAATTATTCGCCTATGTTTGGAAATACTACATACATCATCCCATTTATCTTGCTTTTTTATTACTTACTCTCTTGTTTTTTGTAGATACTTTTATTTATTCATATGTCTTTCTTCGGTTTGAATTTGTAAAAGGCCTCTACTTTGTCATTCTTGCCCTGATATTCCTCGATCAAAAATACAAATCCAATTACTTTACGGATTTAGTACTGAAATAAATTTGTTTGATCAGAAATGAAGTGAAATGCTCCGAGTTCTAATTGTTTGTAGTGGGAATAAAAAATCCATATCGCCCTTTGTAAAAGAGCAGGTCGACGAATTGATTCGTGCAGGCCTAAGGGTTGATGTTTTTCCGATTAAAGGAAAGGGCTTAGTGGGATATCTGAAAAACCTTTTTCGCTTTTGGAAAAAAATTGGAAACACTACTTATGATTTGGTGAATGCTCATTACGGATTAAGCGGTTTGTTGGCTGGTTTGCAATGGAAACTACCGGTAGTTGTTACCTATCATGGAACGGATCTTTACTCGACGAAAGTGCGTTTTTATTCGAAACTTGCACAAGTCTTGAGCAAAAAAAGCATTGTGGTTTCGCCCTATATGCTGCCACTATTGCGAAAAAATAATGCAGCAGTTATTCCATGCGGAGTCGATTTTACTACTTTTTTTCCAATGGATAAAAGCACTGCCAAAAAGAAGCTGAATCTATCATTAGAGAAGAAATACATCCTTTTTTCGTCGGCATTCGATATCGATGTTAAAAATTATCCACTGGCCCAAAAAGCAGTTGATCAGTTGAATGATGATTCTTACGAACTAATTGAGTTAAAGGGATATAATAGGGATGAGGTTGCTTTGTTGATGAATGCCGCTGAGCTGGCTTTGTTAACCTCATTTTCAGAAGGATCGCCTCAGTTTATAAAAGAAGCGATGGCTTGTAATTGTCCGATTGTATCAACCAATGTTGGCGATGTAAAAGATGTAATTGCCAATACAAAGGGATGCTACCTGACCTCCTTTGAGCTTGATGATGTTAGCAAGCATATCGCGAAAGCAATTGATTTTAATGGCAAAACAGATGGCCGAAATCGAATCTCACATTTACAGTCGGATGTAATTGCCACAAAAATTATAGAAGTTTACGAAACTGTAGTTCGCTAAACCATAGCAAATCCATGAGAATTTTAATTGATATTGCGCATCCAGGGCATGTACATTTATTGAAAAACTTATACTTCGATCTCAAATCGATTCATAAAATTTGGGTAACAGTAAAAGACATTCCCATTGCCATAAAATTATTGGAGCAGTATAAAATTCCTTATCAGGTATTGGGCTCTAAAAAGGATCATATCGTGGCCAAAGCATTTAGTCAGATTCATTACAATTGGCTGATATATAGGTTTATTAAAGAAAATAAAATTGATATAGGTATTGGCTCATCACTGGCACTGGCCCATGTATCAGCAATTAGTTCGATGAATTCGATCATTCTGGACGACGACGACGATGCAGTTCAACCTCTTTTTGTAAAATTTGGTCATCCTTTTGCAAGTCATCTTGTTTCACCAGCCAGTTTAAAAGAGAATCGCAAAAAAAAGAATACCATTTTCTACAACGGATTTCACGAGTTGGCCTATTTGTCGCCTAAACGTTTTACGCCGGATACAAATGTTTTAAGTCACTTAGGCATTGATTTAAACGAAGCCTTTTTTGTACTTCGATTTAATCGATTTAAGGCACATCATGATATTGGACACCAGGGAATTAATTTGGAACAGAAACTTAGAATTATCAATTTATTGAAGGACTATGGTCGTATTTACATCACAAGCGAAGGAGAAATTGAACCTGAACTGCAGTCTTATCAATTGAAAATTGAAGCAGATAAAATTCATTCTGTTTTGGCTCTTGCCCAAATGTTTATTGGCGATAGTCAAACCATGACCTCAGAAGCTGCGGTATTGGGAACTCCGGCTGTAAAATGCAATAGTTTCGCTGGCAAATTATCTGTTCCCAACGAGTTGGAAGATCGATATGGTCTGTGTTATTCATACTTGCCGGAAAGCTTCGATAAGTTCTTAGAGAAAATGAAAGAATTGCTCGAAATGAAGAACAGGCAGGAAGAATGGGAGAAACGCAGGTATAAAATGCTCAAAGAAAAAATCGATTTGAGTGATTTTCTCACATGGTTGATTTCAAATTATCCTAATAGTGTTACATCTACTACAATTAATTCAGATTTATTGGCTCAATTCAAACTCATATGAAAATAATCAGTATTGTTGGAGCTAGACCTCAAATTATTAAAGCGGCGGCTTTAAGCAGGATAATCAGGCAGAAGTATTCCGATCTGATTACGGAGATTATTGTGCATACCGGGCAGCATTACGATGAGAATATGTCGAAGGTGTTTTTCCAGGAACTCGAAATCGCTTTGCCTGCTTATAATCTAAACATTGGTTCCGATAGTCATGGAAGACAATCGGCAGGTATGATTTCCGGACTGGAGGAGATTCTCATGAAGGAAACACCCGATTATGTTGTGCTCTTTGGCGATACCAATTCAACCTTAGCAGGTGCAATTGCTGCAAGTAAATTGCAAATTCCGATCGCACATATCGAAGCGGGTTTACGATCCTACAATAAGCAAATGCCTGAAGAAATAAATCGAATCATGTGCGATCATGTTTCCACATTCTTGTTCACACCCAATAATAAGGCCATAAAAAACCTGGAACTTGAGGGATTCGACACAAACCAACATTCAAGCTATTGTATCGATAAACCTGGCATTTTTAATGTTGGCGACATCATGTACGATAATTTTCTGTACTATTCTCAAGCATTAACAAAGGGGAGTTCTAATGGAAAATTGCCAAATGAATACATCCTGGCAACCATTCATCGGGATCACAACACAGATCGACCTGAAAATCTTCAAAGTATATTTAAGGCACTTTTGGATATCAGCAATCAATTTTCGATAGATGTAAAAATTCCCTTGCACCCAAGAACATTAAAATGCATGTCTCAACATTTAAGTGGAGGCTTGCTTAAAAAAGTCAATAACTCTATTTATATAGAGATATTACCACCAGTTTCATATAAGGAAATGATCGATTTGGAAAGAAATGCAAAAATGATAATGACAGATTCTGGTGGTGTGCAAAAAGAAGCTTATTTCTATAATAAGCCATGCATTATTTTGCGTGAGGAAACAGAATGGGTGGAAATTCTGGAAACGGGAATGGCTTTATTATGTGGTGCCAACTATAAAAAAATAATGGATGCTTTTCGTGCCTACGATGAGGTAAAACCTCTGAATTTTCCGAAAATATTTGGCAATGGAAATGCTGCAAATTTAATTTGTCAGCTGTTAATTCAGCATTACAATGATACAAAGCCATCAAAGCATATAAGAACCGTGAATTCTTCATGAGTTGTAAGTAATAATTGATTATAGAAACAGGCGATGAAGATACTGGAAGGGCTGAATGAAATTGATGAGCAATTATGGGAAGAATTTATTTTTGAGCATCCCAATGGAAATGTTTTTCATACTCCACAAATGTTCCATGTATATGAAGATACCAAACGATATCAGCCCATTATTTTGGCCTTGGAAAAAGAGGGTAAAATTAAGGGAATTTTAATTGCTGTTATCGAAAAAGTACTGAATGGAATGTTGGGTGGATACTCTGCAAGATCGATTATACGCGGTGGTCCATTGGTAGAGAAAAATGATAAAGTTCTTTGCAACTTATTGCTTGATAGTTATAATGAAATCGCAAAAAAACATGCCATTCTCTCCCAGGTGAGAAACTTCCACGATACCTTAAATTACGAATTCATATTCAAGGAAAATGGCTTTTATTTCCTCGATCACCTCAATATTTTCATCAATCTGGATGTATCGAAAGAAAAACTTTGGGGTTCCTTACAATCGAAGAGTAGAAATAAAATCAGAAAGGCCAGAAAACTGGATGTAGAGGTTGAAGTTGATACAAGCCCTGAAGGTTTACAAGAGGCTTACAATATTTTAAAAGAAGTATATCACAAGGCACGCTTACCCTTACCGGATATCTCTTTTTTTCAGAATCTGATTTCACACTTTTCGAAAGATCCAGGCATAAAAATATTTGTTGCCAAATTTAATAATGAAATTATAGCCTGTCGAATTGCTTTGCTTTATAAATCAACAGTATATGACTTTTTTGCAGGAGCAAAATCAAAGCATAACCACAAGTGCCCAAACGATATTTTACCTTGGGAAATTTTTATGTGGGCAAAAGATAATGGATATACATTGTTCGATTTTGGAGGAGCAGGCTCGCCCAATGTACCATATGGAGTACGCGACTATAAAATGAAATTTGGAGGAGAGCTGGTTCGTTTTGGACGATATGAAAAAATTCACAAACCCGTAATTTTTTCAATTGCCAAAAGGGCTTTTCTACTATGGCAAAAGCTACGGTTCACTTTCTAAACTGTAAGAACTACGACTTAATACTTTACTTATGAAAGCATTTATTTTTAAGATGATTTAAAAATGGAACTGATCCACCATCCAGAAAAAATTGAGCGCGAAAAGTGGGAAGAATTTATTCATTATCATCCCAATGGAAATGTTTTTCAAACGCCTCAAATGTACGATGTGTATAAAGAAACACCCAAGTACAAGCCCATTTTTTTGGCTGTGAAAAACGAGAGCGAAATTTTGGGAACACTACTGGCTGTTATCTTAACAGTTCACGATGGAATTCTTGGGAAATTTTCATCCAGGGCCATTATTATGGGTGGTCCAATTGTGAAAGACGATGATGAACAAGTAACCGAAATGCTTTTGGTTCACTATAGTAATCGGGTGAAAAACCAGGCCATTTATACGCAAATTCGAAATTTATGGGATACATCAAATCGAAAGGCAAGTTTTCATGCAAGTCGGTTTAAGTATGTAGAGCACCTTAATATTCTTGTCGATTTGGAAAAGAAGGAAGAGGATTTATGGCAGGAAGTTGAAAAGAGAAAGAGAAACCGAATTCGAAAAGCTCAGAAAGAGGGGATTCAAATTTCGGTAGACAACTCGGATGAGGCAATAGAAAATGTGTATGGAGTACTGAATGATGTATTTAGACGGGTAAAATTGCCATTGCCCGATCTCATCTACTTTAAAAATCTTCGAAAGAAATTAGTTGGAAATCCATCTTTACTCATTTTTGTGGCGAAACACAATGGTAAAATCATAGGATGCAGTATCTCCTTAAAATACAAAAAGGTAATCTATGATTATTATGCAGGCTCCTATTGTAGTGAGTATGCAAAATGCCCGAACGATTTAATTCCCTGGGAAATTTTTCTGTGGGGAAAAACCAATAATTGTAAGGTTTTTGATTTTGGAGGAGCAGGAAAACCCAATGTTTCTTATGGTGTGAGAGATTATAAAAAGAAGTATGGAGGTAAAATTGTGAACCTGGGGAGGTACGAACAAATCCACCAGCCGTTTATGTATGCCTTTGCCAAAAAAGCTTTTGTAATCTGGCAAAAACTGCAAAATTAAGAAATTCAAGTTTGTATGAATAGAGATTTTACCTTGCAATCTTACGAGTCTATCTGTAAAACCATTGTGGATTTAAAGCTGAATACTGTTTGTTTTAACACATATTTTAGAAGTAAGCCAGCCCAACCTTTCGTGATTTTAAGACACGATGTGGATAAATTTCCCCAAATGGCCCTGCAAATGGCCCTCCTGGAAAAACGCTATGGTTTGCATTCTACCTATTATTTTAGAAATACCAAATCGATTTTTAAGCCTGATATCATCAAACAAATTTACGACTTAGGTCATGAAATAGGATACCATTATGAAACCATGGCTCAAAGTAATGGAGATGTAAATAAAGCCCTGGAAATTTTTCAGGAGAGTTTGTATGAAATGCGTAAAATTTGCCCGGTTAATACAATTTGTATGCATGGTAGTTCATTTTCGAAGTGGGACAATCGCGACTTGTGGGTGGAAAATAATTTTGAGGATTTTGGGATCATTGGCGAACCCTATTTATCGATCGACTATAATAAGCTTGCCTATATTTCCGACTCGGGAGGAAGCTGGAGAGATAAAGGACAACGAGTAAGAGATAAGCTGCCACAAATGCTACAGGTAGATTCTACCCAGGATTTAATTTATAAAATGAGGAATGAAGAAATTAAAGGTTTAATCATTCTCACTCATCCCGATAGGTGGCATTCAAATCTAATATTTTGGGGAATGGAGCGATTGATGTGCAGGGTGAGAAATACAATCAAAAGAATTGTATTGCAATAATGTATGAGTGTGAAGAAAATTTGTTTACTAACGAACGATGTTGAAACCACATCGATTTGGTTCAATTGCCTGAGAGATGAAACCGGTTTAAAAGTGTTACAGGAAGGAATGCCTTTATTGCTTGATATTTATAGCAAATACAATATCAAATCAACTTTTTACTTTACCGGATATATTGCCAAACTGTATCCACAAATTGTGAAAATAATTCTCAAACGTGGTCACGAAGTTGCCAGTCATGGATTATCGCACAAAAAGGAGCATGGCTTTGATCAAATGTCGTATAAACAGCAAGTACATCATCTTAGGGAATCTAAAATGATTCTGGAAGACATATCCGGAAAGGAAGTGATTGGTTTTAGAGCGCCGGCACTTAGGGTAAATGAAGATACCGGAAAGGCTTTGATTGAGTCAGGATATTTAATCGATAGTTCAATTGCTTCTCAACGTTTCGATTGGTTCATGTCCTTTGGTGGACGTAAGAAATTAAAATGGTTATCATCGCCCAGGTTGCCTTACCGAACATCGTCGGAAAGCCTTTTTAAAAAAGGCAATTCGCCCATTATCGAAGTGCCTTTAAGTGCAACTCTATTACCATACCTGGGCACAACAATGAGAATTTTTCCTTTGCTTACCCGTTTGCAGCATCGTTTATTAAACCTCGAAAATTCCATCAATCACAAACCAATTGTTTTTGATATTCATCCCAACGAGCTGATTGATGAATCGAATGAAACCAGGAGTATCTCAAGACGGTCGGATCAATTGTTCGCATACCTTTTTCAGGACCTGATACGGGCGCAGTTAAAAGTGAAAAACCTGGGGCATAAAGCGCTTGATTTATACGATAGGGAAATTAAATATTTTATGCAGAAGAATTATCAATTCATTACTGTAAGAGAATATGTAGAAAATACATTTAATGGATCGCAAGGAAATCGTAGTGTTTGATTTTGACAGAACACTAACAACATATGATACTACGCTTGATTTTTTTCAGTTCTGTGGTCGCAGGAAAGCCTTATTTGTGTTCAGATATTACTGGTATTTGTTTTTATGGTGTTTGCAGAAACTCGATCTGATTTCAAACTTACAACTCAAAAATTTGGGGATTAAATTGTTTATAAAATCACATAAGGCAGAGGATGTAAAGCAGCTGGCAAAAGAGTTTTCATCAAAGATAAAGCTGAACCAAATCTACCATTACAATTTTAAGACTGAATGTGCCAATGCGAGAGTTATTGTTGTATCGGCAGCATTCGAAATTTACCTGGAACATCTGTTTCCAAACATCGAAATTATTGGTACTAGCTTGAGAAAAGAAGAGGAGGAATTTGTACAAATCGAAGAACATGTTTATGGTGAAAGAAAAGGTTTGAAATTGCAGCAAATGGGAATTCAGGAAATTGACAGATTGTATACCGATAGTAGAAATGACTCATCCTTACTCGCCATGTCAGCCCAATGTAACCTGGTAGTAAATAATGAAATCAATACAATTGTTTCGAACTTATCTTTCGAAGATGTGAGTCATGAAATATTTAAAGCTCAAAAGAAAGATTTTCGATCGATTCTTTTTTGCAGGTACCAAAACTTAGAACTAAAATGAAGCGAATTTTTGTGATGGATGGCAGGTCGCGGGCGGCTTTATCGATTATCAGATCTTTGGGCCGAAAAGGATATCATGTGATCGTGGGAGAATCTTATCCGTGTGCGTCCTTCTACTCAAAATATGTAAGTAAAAAGTTAATTTATCCCGATCCGCGTAAGCAGCCAGAATTGTTTGAAGAATTTATCCTGAATTGGGCAAAAAATCATGCAAATGCTTTCCTGATACCCGTTCGGGATGATTGCACGGAAATTTGCGGGAAAATAAAGGATGAATTGGAGCAGTTTGTGACTTTGCTGGTTCCGAATCGAGAGCAATTCGAACTGGCAAGGGATAAATACAAAACCATCGAAATTGCAAGGCAACTGAATATTCCACATCCCAAAACATATCTTCCAAAAATCGATGAGGATATTGACGAATTGAAGGAAAAAATCAATCTGCCTTTCCTCATAAAACCTAAGGTAAGTTCGGGTTCACGTGGAATCGTCTATATCAAAAACTGGAACGAATTTGAATCGCATTACAAGAAAATTACTTCTCATTTTGGAGTTCCAATGCTACAAGAGTTCATTCCGCAAGGAGGAGGATTTGGGGTTTCTTTGCTCTTAAAAAATGGAGAAGTATACGGCAAGTTTACACACAAAAGGATTCGGGAATATCCAATAAGCGGAGGTCCAAGTACTTTGCGCGAAGGCGTTGCTCATCCCGAAATGGAAGAATATGCCATAAGGCTCATGCAACATTTAAAGTGGGATGGTGTGGCCATGATCGAATTCAGAATTGACAGCAGAGATGGTGTTCCAAAACTTATGGAAATCAATCCTCGATTTTGGGGATCGCTCCAAACGGCGGTCTATTCGGGAGTTGATTTTCCACACTTGCTTTACCTGCTCGGGCAGGGAGAAAATTGCCTGAAACAATTGGAATACCCATTGGGAAGACGTGTAAGGTGGTTGCTGATGGGAGACATACTTTGGTTTTTATCTGCCCCAAAAACCAGATCGAATATTATGGATTTTTTGCGTTTTCGATCGAAGAATACATCCTATGAAATCTGCAAATGGGATGACCTGGGACCTGTATATGGCACCTTTTTAGATGCTTTTAATGCAACTTTTAGCAGGGAACGCAGGAAACATGCATTGGATCGAGGCTGGTAATCCCATTAAGTCAGCCATTAGATTTGAAACTTATCATACTCTACATGAAATAAGCTTGCTCAATCGCAAGCATAAGGTTAACTACAACATTTCTATTTGATGTCGAAAATTCATTGTCATGAAAGATGAAAAAGAATTAGTGAGGGACTTTGAAAAAATTGATCACTTTGAGAATTCAAAGAATGGAATATCAAATTTTTTGATTTATCGGAATGACTTTCGTGATCACTCTCAGATATTAGGGGAAAAAGGATTTGAATTTGTAAGCACTTATTACAATCGTAGCAATACAAAACATATCCTGGTAAGCACCAGGGAGGTTAAAGATATTGACCGCTTAAGAGGTGCAAATTACCAGTTATTGGTAAGTGTTGAACCCGTAAATAATTTGATTAGCATTAACGAGTTTTTTGAAGCGGTTCATCACAAACTTCAACAGAATGCGCTGTTTATATTTCGTTTTAAACCACAGGAACATATCGAGAGAAAAATCTTAACAAGTCATTCATTTCCTCTTAATAAAATTAAATACCTGCATCATTTTATTTACCGACGGGTATTTCCAAAGCTTAGCCTTACGCGCAGCTTGTATTTTTTCCTTACCAAAGGAATGAACCGTTCCATTCGCCAGTTGGAAATGATTGGCAGACTGTATGCAGGAGGTTACGAACTGGTGAACGAATATTTTGCCAATGGATACCTGTATTTGGTTGCCAAAAAGAAAAGCTCGCCACGCTATCACAAATTTGCTTCCTATGGATTGCTTTTTAAAATGAGGAGAATTGGAAAAGGAGGGAAAGAGATTTTAGTATATAAAATAAGAACAATGGTACCTTTTTCGGAATACCTGCAAGAAGAATTTCTGAAGAAGAACAGATTGGCTAAGGGAGGCAAAATTTGCAACGATATTAGAATTACACCAATTGGTAAAATACTAAGGAAGTTTTGGATTGATGAACTGCCAAATTTTGTAAACCTGATTAAAGGAGAAATGAAACTGGTTGGTGTTAGACCAATAAGCAAGCAGTATTTGTTGCTCTACGATGAGGAGTTGCAAGACTTGCGCAAACGGGTTACACCTGGTATTGTACCTCCATTTTATGCCGATTTACCAGAGACACTGGAGGAAATTCAAGCCTCCGAAAAACGTTACATCAAAAGCTATTTAAAATCTCCTTTAAAAACGGATGTAAGGTATTTGTTTTTGTCGATAAAAAACATTGTTACAAAAAGATTAACAAGTCACTAGGTTCAAAGAATTTTAAAACTCTCTCAAGCTAAGATGACCTCCAATGCCCATTGAAGTGATTTTATACTGTATTTACTGATTCATATGTTATAACCGCTAACATTCATATTATGTCCAGTCAGAACAATTACATAGAGAATATGTTGAACAATGAAAAGAAGCGTGTCAAAGCCTTCCAATTTAAACTCTTGTCGAACTGGTATTGGTTTGCCTTGTTTGGAATTCTTGGCTTGATATTGGCCTTTGTTTACAGCTACTATTCCCCAAGTACCTACCAGGCAAAAAGTACCATATTGGTTCAGAATGAATCCAACGCCTTAAGAGGGAAAGATTTTTTTGATGATGAGGGTGGTATGTCTGGAATCAATATCCAGGATCACATTGGAGTGTTAAAATCTGCAAGTCTATCAAAGCAGGTGATCAGGAACCTGGGATGGGAATCATCCTGGTATCTGAAAAAACCACTATACAATGAAGATTTGTATGGAAGAGAACCATTTGTCATTGTGGAGACCGGAATTATTGCAAACCCTAAAAATATACCTGTTTATGTACGAATGATTTCGGACGAGGAGTATTTGCTTCGGGTTGAAGACCTTGCTGTGGGCGGAGGGAATACTGTAAATATCGAGAACAAAGGAAGATTTGGAGAAGTATTTGAGAATGAATATTTCAGCTTTATTATTGAAAAAAATGAAGATTTGCTGGTTCCAATGAATGTTGAATACTCTTTTGTTTTGCACGATTTAGAGAGCCTTAGCCTTGCTTATGTGGGTAGTTTAGAGGTAAACCTGGCAGAACAAAAAGGAAACCTGATAAACCTGAAAATTAGAGGTACGCAAGCCAATAGGTTGGTTGATTATTTAAATGAATTAAGCAATAGATATATAGATTACTGCCTGGCAGAAAAGAACAAAATTTCAGAAAATACGGTCAGGTTTATCGATATGCAATTGGATGGTGTTATCGATTCCTTGCGGGAAACAGGACACCTGTTCAGCGATTTTCAATCTAAAAATCAAAGTGTGAACCTGGAGCAGGAGAGTAATCTTGTATTATCGGATTTAAAGAGGCTGGAAGAAGAATATACACTGGCTGAAAGGAAGCTTAACTACTGTAGAAATTTGAATCGATACCTAAGCAACAACAAAGAATTTAATAAGGTAGAGAATAGCCTTCAAAGAAATTTTGGAGAAGAACGAGTTTCCAAATCCATCTTATCTCCTTCGGTTGTTGATATTACTGATCCTGTACTGAATCAGTTGGTGCTAAAATTGGGCGATTTGTACAGCAAAAAAGAAGTTTACTCCTTAAGTGCCACAGCAAACGAACCCAATATGAAGGTTCTCGATAAAGAAATAAAACACACCAAAGAGAGTTTGGAAGAGAACCTTAAAAACCTACTGGTGCATGCAGAAAATGAAATGATTGAGATTTCGAGACAGATCAGCAGGGTAAGGGGAAAATTGGCTAAAATGCCTAAAATTGAGCAAAAATTTTCCAATATCAAACGAAGGTACGATTTGAATAACGACCTCTACACCTTCCTTTTAAAAAAGAGGGCAGAGGCCGAAATTACCATTGCATCCAATGCACCCAATTCGCAAATTCTTGATCAGGCAAGTTTAACTTCAACTGTGAAGGTTGGACCGAAACTATTAATTAATTTGGCCTTGGGCTTCTGTTTAGCAGCTTTCATTCCTTTTGTTTTTATTAAAACTGCCGACTATTTCAACAATACCATTGATAATGTTTCTGAGATTGAACAGGAAACAGTTTTGAATGTTTTGGGTGTAATCAGTCATAACAAATACAAAAAGGAGGTATTGGTATCAAAACGTCCACAGGCTGCAGTTACCGAATCGTTTAGAAATCTTAGAACCGATCTGGAATATATTTTATCAGACCAAAGTCAGAAAGTAATATCGGTACAATCTATCATATCCGGCGAAGGAAAATCATTCGTGAGTGCAAATTTGGCAGCGATTTTGGCCATGAGCCACCGTAAGGTGCTGCTAATTGAAACAGATATGAGAAAACCCAAACTGTACAAATTGTTTGGATTAAATGGTCAGATAGGAATGAGCAGTTTCCTGGAGGATAAGGAAAGTTTTAAGGAGATTGTACATCCAACACAAATCGAAAACCTGAGCTTTATTCCAGCCGGACCAGTTGCCTCCAATCCTGCCGAGCTTCTTTCCAATGGTAGGTTTAGTCGATTTATGGAATTGGTGAAAAGTAAGTTTAGTTACATTGTAATGGATAATGCCCCCGTTTCGGTCGTAACAGATGGTGTGCTGGTTGGAAAATATGCCGACGTAAACCTGTTTGTGCTCAGACACAAGTACAGTCGTAACGATCAGGTAAACTATATCAATAAACTCGTAGATAAAGGTTCGTTTAGGAACGTTTCGCTCTTGCTGAACGATTTTAAATACGAAGGATTCAACTTTGGTAAATTCGGATATAAAAATGGATACTATAAAGATGATGTAATCTTTCATCAGAATTCATTGAAATCGTAAATGCCCATATTGAAAACCCATGAATTGTTGTAAGTCATTAAAAACACTAATCCCTATTCAAAATGCAATATGTGAATTAAATAAAGAGCTATGAAAAGCATTAAACTTGTCATCTGGGATCTTGATGAAACTTTTTGGAAAGGAACCCTTTCCGAAGAAGGTGTGAGTTGTGTCCAGGAGAATGTAGATTTGGTCAAGTGGCTGACAGGTAGAGGGATTATTAATAGTATTGTTTCCAAAAATAATTTTTCACAGGCCAGGGATAAACTTCAGGAAATTGGGGTTTGGGACTACTTTATTTTTCCCGAGATTGAATGGGAAGGAAAAGGGAAGTTGGTGCAACGAGTGATCGAAAAATGTCAGCTAAGGGCTGAAAATACACTCTTTCTCGACGATAATCATATGAATCTTGAAGAGGCAAAATTTTACAACAAAGGCATCTTTGCCGAAGATCCATCTTTTATCTCCAATATTAAAAATCACCCAGCTTTTGCAGGCAAAGATGATTCTACACACAGCAGGCTGGGACATTATAAAATTTTAGAGAAGAAATTTGTTGATCAATCGGAACACACCAGTAATGAGGAGTTCTTGTTAACCTCCGACATTAAAATTCAATACATGGAGCTTGACAATCAACACAAAGACCGATTGCTGGAGCTTTTAAATCGAACCAACCAGTTGAATTATACCAAACAACGACTCAATGAAACAGAACTTGAGACTCTCATAGGAGATATAAATCTTGAGAAAAAACTGATTCGGGTAGTCGATAAATATGGAGATTATGGCATTACCGGTTTTTACGCTTTCGATCGAAATTTGAATCGATTGGAACATTTCGTTTTCTCTTGCCGCATTATCAATTTGGGGGTTGAACAATACCTGTACGAAAAACTAAATTTCCCGAAACTGGAAGTAGTTCCCGATGTCGCAGTTCAATTGGATGAATCAAAACCCAATTGGATTTCTGTAATGGATGAGGATGATTTCTCAGAAAAAGAAAAGGATTCCACTCCTGGTAAGGAAGAAATGACCATTCTGTTTAAAGGAGAATGTGACCTGTTTCAGATGCTATTTTATTTGAGAGATTATAAATGTAAGCTGTTAAAAGAGTCCAATTATAATGGCAAAAACAACATTGTAATCAATAAGGAGCATACCCAAATGTTGTTGGATAGCCTTGAATTGTCATTGGATCAAAAGCAATATTTAGAAAAGAACCTGCCTTTTATTGATGAGGACGCCTATCGAACAAAGATTTTCTCCACTCATTTCGACGTGTTCATTTACAGTTTGAATATGGATTACATTCAGGAGATGTACGAACATCAGTCGAATGGATTAAAAGTAACTTTTGGAACCAATAATATCAACCTGACAGACAAACAGGAATGGTGCAATATTATCAAAGTGTACCGCAAAAAAAGATGGAAGGGGATCAATGCAAAATTTTTAAAATTCTTTGCCAAAGAATTCATACATAGGGGGAAAATATCTGTTGATGATTTCACTGCCAATCTAAAAAAAATAAGGTCGGCAATTCCGGCTCATATTCCAATTGTATTTTTAAACGGACCAGAGGTTAAGTTTACGGCCGATTGGGAAGATTATTCATCAGAGAGAATTGCTGAAATGAATAATGCATTGGACGGCTTTATTACCAATGCCTCAAACTGTTACCTGGTAGACCTTAGAAAAATAGTCTTATCATCCAAAGATTTAACTTATAGCTATAAGCGCTACAAAAGGCATTGTTACAAGAATATAGCGCTCGAATTAATCAGAATTTTGAAGGAATTGAATCATCAATCGATTCAAAAAAACAGAATTGCTTTAACTCCAGTAATGGATGTTTTTAAACCCATTTATCGTTATTTAAGAAGATACTATTATGGAATCTTACGTTCGGTAAAAAGTTAAAACTGATATAAATATCAATACAAACAAAAAAGTGCAGACTCTCGAAATGGAGTCTGCACTTTCTGTATTTGTTAGTATTAAATCATGGACAAACCGATAATTTTTACTGCCTTTACAGGATTTGGATGATTTCCAGGCTTGGGAGCGATGATATTCTAGACAAATGGTTAATTTTACTCATTCAATAAGCACAAAGCAATTTTTGATGTCAGGAAATAAAATACAGCCGCCCGAATATTTTATTTGGGAAACACACGGAATTCATGCAGGAACGGGAAACGACCATGTGAAGCATGGTGTTGACGAATTGGAAAAGATTACGGAGCAGGCAATTGCCAAAGGTCATCCGAATATTAGCTTTATCATTCACACACCGCGCTTAACGCGATTTCGCTATGCTGCAGAAAAACGTTTGGATGTAAAATTCATACGAGGCGACAATGCTTATTTCAATTATCCCAAGAAGATTGAAAAACTGAAAGAGAAGTATGGGAACGAAATTTCAATAAAATATGGTATCGAATTGGAATGGTTGGGAGCCGATTTGGGCTTGCAATGGAATCGCTCAAAAATTTTCCAGGCTCAGAATGCCGATTTTGTAATTGGATCCTTACACTTTTCCAAAGAAGGAATTCCTTACGATGGTTCCCAGGAAGAGGCAGATCAGCTTATTAAACTTCGTGGTGGAGTAGAGAATTATTGGTTGGGCTATATCGAGGAATTGATTGAAATGGTTGATTGCTCATGGGAAATGATACAGATTGTAGGGCATTTGGATTTGCCAAAACTATTTGCACCTATTCCTCAAGCTTTGTTGGAATTGGATACGAGCGATCATATTTTGGCTCGAAGAATGCGTTTTTTGCTCGAAATGATCAGCGAGTACAATCTTGCCCTTGATGTTAACCTGGCAGGAATCAATAAAGGTTGTGGGATTTACCCTCACCAATCAATCTTGCAAAGAGCCAAACAGCTTGATATTCCAATTTCGCTTGGAACGGATACACATAGCATTCAAAACCTGGGAAATCATTTCGAAAGGGGAATTAAATTTGCCTACGAGGTAGGTTACAAACATTACCTCAGTTTTTCGAAAACCATACCCGAAAAAAGACCTTTGCGAAATTCGGGATTTAAGGAGGAAAAATACAAGGTGATGAATCTTGGAATTGAGATGTTAAACCTTAGGTTTGAAGATCGAAAACAGAGAAGAATTCCGAAGTTTTCTTTTGGTGGAGAATTTCGAACTTTTCTCGAACATCATAAGAATGCCACTTCCTTGGGTGATTTTGAGGCCATTCGCATACGAAAAGGCAATAAATCGGTCACAATTAGCAATTCTGTACCCGAAAATTCTTCGAGTAAAACAAGCGGACTGCTTTCCCATCATAGGGATGATCCTGGTGTTTTATCGATGATTTTTAATGCACTTGCATCGGAAGAAATTAATGTGGAAACCGCATATTTAAACACCAATAACGATGGAACAGCAACTGCTTTTTTAACCCTAAGCGGAGATGAAAATGCCATAAAAGAAGCTGTTGAATTTGTGAGGGGAACTGGAGGAGATAGCTTTATTGAAATACGTGTTGGCGATAATTTCGATATTCCGGAATTGCAAAAGGGAAAGAATTATCTGCTCGAAGTGGATGGTGTTAATTTGCCTATTGCCATTAGCAAACAGATGATTTTATCGATTCATAATAACTCTTCTGGCGTTTTATTGATTCTGCTTTCGGCTTTGGCTTCTCAAAATATCAATATTAAAGATTTAAAATTAGGGCAAAGAGGGAATAAAGGTTATGCCATACTTGGAATAGAAGAGAGTTCGAATTCAGTTTCGGAAGTGCTGAAAAAATTAGGGCCACAATTTTTTGAAACAACACATTTACAATTGGGAAGTGAAGGAGTTTAATGAAAATACAGTAAGATCGACAACAGAATCCAGGTCTGAAATTATCCAGGGAATTCTGGAATTTTATAGAATTCAACCTGGTGTTAGTACAACACAAATAGAGAAACTTGATGAGTATCTTCTCTTGATGAATTCATTGTTTGTAGATGCTTATGAGGATTTGTTGGGTTTGTCATATGGATTTGATAGCTTGGAAGATATGGTAGATGTGTTAAACTCTTACATTAACTCAATTGTGGAAGAGTCATATAAAGTTTTTCCCAAGCAAGATTTGGAAATAGTACCCTTAAATTTGCCTGAACATCTGAATCTGAATGAGATTCAAATTCTGGAATACCTGACGAACATGAATCAAATTAAAGGCTATCGATTTGGCCTGGACGATTGCCTGACTGAACTGGAAGAAAATCTTTATGAAGATGAATTTCCACACCTCCTGCTTCATGTGCTTGCAAAAACAATAGAGGCGATCAATATGGAAATGATGCTAAAAATGGAAGAATTACTCTAATTATTTGATATACTTGTTGATATTTCGCTTGTTCAGCAATTTAATGGTAAGGGGCTCTTTGTCTTCTAGTTCCTTAATCATTTCAAATGATTGAGATTCCAGGAATTCTGTTACTTCATCCATGCTTCGCCATTCCGAGAGAACAATTAGCTCATTCTTTTTGCGAGGTGTCTGGTAAATTTTACAAGACAATTCACCGCCAATTTTTCGATATTCCAAAAAACGGTCGAAAGATTCTCGCCAGGAATTCATATCCTTTGTGGGTTGTTTAAGTAGCAGATATACCATTATTCAATGAATATTTGTTCTAAATTTAATTAAAATAAGAACGGACTTTATAATAAATTGATTATAGTCGTAAATAATAGGATAATCTTATCTTTTTTTAGTTTAAAAGAAAAATTTACTTAAACAATTAAACAGTCTACAGGATTTTGATACAGAAAAGAATAGCCCGATTTAATGAGTTTATCGCAATTAACAATTTTAAATTCATCTTTGTTAGATAGGAATTCGGGAATTTCAAAATGATGAGCTTCTGCTGCGGCTTTATAAAAATCTTTTCTGCGCGGATGTTCAGGACAACATGCATTAAAAGTTTCACCCCAAATATTGTTGGTAATCACGTGATTGATGATTCCAATACAATCATCCCTATGGATTAAATTGACGGGAACATCGCCATTTTTCAGGTTCTTTTTACCTGCAAAAAACCTACCTGGTTTTCGATCATAGCCAATAAGTCCGCCAAAACGAATAATGGTGGTTCGAAAACTCGGTTCTTCCAAGAGTAATTCTTCTGCTATGCGCAGGGCTTTGCCACTATTTTTCGCAGGAGTTTCCTCATTCAATTCACTTACTTCTCCATTTACTTCGGCATAAACAGAGGTGGAGCTGATAAAAATGATTTTATCAATTTTAGATTTTCGGATGGCCGAAACTAATGATTCAATTTGCTGGGTGTGCCAATCAAGAATATCATCTCTACGTTTTGGTGGAAAGTTTATAATTAACACATCGGTATCGAAAAAATCAGAATTGTAATCAGAATTTAAAGAGGGATCCAAATTAATATGAAACGATTTGATTCCTTTTTCTTGCAGAGCTTGCAACTTGTCAGGCGATGGGGTGGAACCTTTCACTTCCAATCCTTGCGCAATAAAAAATTCGGACAGTGGCAATCCTAACCACCCGCAACCTAAAATGCCTATTCTATATCTTGTTTCAAGAGTCGTTTTATTCATACTTTATCGTCTAAAAATATCGTTCTTTTTATTTAAATTTATTCTGAATGATTAAATATATTAGGAATAGTAAGATTATGAAAGAAAGTTCGATTATTTTGGTATTAAAGATATTAAAATCCTTTTAGGGTTTTTGAATTTTCCATAATAATTAAAGTGGTCAATATTTATTCATGCACTTACTGAAATTAGGAGGATTTTTGAATAATTACCGTTATATTTGAATCGGTTTGTTACATCCAGATTTAAGGATATGTAACAAATGAGTAAACAAATTCCGTTTTTATGTCATTACAAATTCGAGAAAATCTACAAAAATTATTTGTTCTAGGAATTAGCTATAGAAAAACGGCTCTGGATGTGAGGGGGATGTTTTCTTTATCGTCAGAAGATCAGGAAAATATATTGAAGGAGGCAAAGGAGCATCAGATCGAAGGGATGGTAATTCTATCAACCTGTAATCGAACCGAGATTTATGCGCATTCTTCAGAAGTAGAAGTCATTACAGACCTGTTTTTGAAATACTGCAAAGGAAATAGAAATGATTTAAACTATAACGGATACACACTTCATGGAAATGAGTGTATTCGACACTTATATAAGGTTACTGCTGGATTGGATTCCCAAATTATTGGTGACTTTCAGATTGTTGGTCAGGTGAAAAATGCCTATCAACAATCGGAGCAAATTGGAATGGTGAATTCTTTTATGAATCGTCTGTTCTCATTTGTTTTCCAGGCAAGCAAAAAAATCAAGAACGATACAGAAATTAGCAAAGGTGCGGCTTCCGTATCTCATGCAGCAGTTCAATACATTAAGGATAAGGTATCAACTTTAGAAAATTGTAGCTTTCTTTTGTATGGTACTGGCGATATTGGAAAAGATACTTGTGGAAACCTTTTAAAGCACATGAGTAATCGTTCACTTACCTTGGTGAATAGAACCATTGAGAAAGCCGAGGCACTGGCAAATAAGTACAATATTCAATATCAGCCAATCGAAAAATTAAACGAAGAGGTTGATAAAGCAGAAGTTATTATTGTTGCTACAGGAGCATCAAAACCAACTTTAACACTCGATCATTTTAAAGGTGTAGAATCGTGTAAACTGGTGCTCGATCTTTCGGTGCCTCGCAATGTTGATACAGCCATTGATGAAATGGAAAATGTTTTGGTGATTACAGTTGATGAACTTTCCAAGCACATTTCTGCGGCAATAGATCAGCGTAAAGCTTGTATTCCTGATGCCGAAAAAATTATTCAGGCTTCGATTGGTGAGTTTTACGGATGGTTAGAAGTGAAATACCTTTCTCCCGTTATTGTTGCACTAAAAGAAAATCTTCAGAATGTGCAGCGCAAGGAGCTGGATTATCACAAAAACAAACTTTCTGATGATGAACTGAAAAAGGTAGAGCACATCACCAACAACATTGTGAATAAGATTGCCAGAGCATGTATCAATCATTTGAAGGATCATCACAAAAAGCAATCGAGCCCAATGGAAACGCTAAATATGATTTTTAAAGATATGGATTCGTAAAGCTTTGTAAGCTTTCGATAAAAAGCTATATAAACCTGTTTTATATGGCTTTTTTATTTCCCATAATAACCGACGAAATACAATCCTAAATGTCAGCTAAAAAGAAAATAAGAGTTGCAACACGACCAAGTTTATTGGCCTATACGCAAACCATGCAAACTGTAGAGCTTCTGCAGAATGCCAATCCGGATGTTGAATTTGAAGTCATCAAATTTAGTACGCAGGGCGATCGTGTTTTGAATCGCTCATTAACAGAATTTGGAACGACAGGTTTGTTTGTTAAGGAATTGGAACATGCACTTTTGGAGGGCGAAGCCGACATTGCAATTCACAGTTTAAAAGATGTTCCAAGTTTTCATCCAGCGGGTTTAAAACTGGTTGCTTTTCCCGAACGCGAAGATGTACGTGATGTTTTTCTGAGTAGAGATGGAAGCACAATTGAGCAAATGCCCGAGGGCTTTATTTTGGGAACGGGAAGTCCGCGAAGAAGAGTACAGTTGGCCGATTTAAGACCAGATACAAACTTTAAAGAAATTAGAGGCAATATTGATACCAGAATGCAAAAGCTAATGGATGGTGAATATGATGCCATCATTCTTGCAGCTGCCGGAATGAACAGACTTGGAAAAGAATTCCAGGAAAATTTGTTGCTGGATGTCGATCAGTGCATTCCTGCCATTGGACAGGGAGCCATTGCCATTGAGTGTAGAGATAATGACACAGAATCTATAGCCATTGTCGAAAAAGTAAATCATGAAGCAACAATGCAGGCTATTTTAGCCGAAAGAGCATTTATGGCCGAGATTGAAGGAGGATGTAAATTCCCATTGGCAGCTCATGCAGTTGTTAGCGATGATAGCATGACGATGATTGCCATTGTTGGTGATTTAAAGACCAATCAGTTCATTGTGGAACAGGTGGAAGTTGCCGTTTCAGAATCAATTGAAAAGTCGAAAGAATTGGCTCAGCAAATGAAAGAAACTTGCAAGGCAAAAGGAATAAATTTTTATCTTTAAAAGTCTTTCGAAAAATTGAATAAATATCAATAAATAAAAATTACAAAATACATACACTATGAGTTTACGTCCACTTTTTCCTGATACACGAATGAGAAGATTGCGTTACAGCAAAGTTGTTCGTGATATGGTAGCAGAAACATCACTTTCTGTTGATGATTTAATCATGCCACTTTTTGTTTGTCCGGGCGAAAAGGTTAAAAACCCGATTAAAAGTATGCCGGGTAACGATCAGTTATCAATCGATATGCTTGTCGAAAAATGTGGAGAGTTACTGGAATCAGGTGTTAGATCTGTATTGTTGTTTGGTATACCTGAATCAAAAGATGCGGATGGAAGCGTAGCAACTCACGATCATGGAATTGTACAGCAGGCAACCAGAGCCATTAAGGCAAAATATCCTGAAATGTATATCATTGCAGATATCTGTAACTGTGAGTACACTACACACGGACACTGTGGAACCATTGTAGATGGTGATGTTGATAACGATCAGACTCTTGTTACACTTGCGGCTCAGGCTGTTTCATTGGCCGAAGCTGGTGTTGATATGGTTGCACCAAGCGATATGATGGATGGTCGTGTTGCATACATGAGAAAAGCCTTGGATGAGAACTGTTTCGAGAAAATTCCAATTATGGCTTACTCTGCAAAATACGCTTCCGGATTTTACGGTCCTTTTAGAGATGCAGCAGAAAGTGCGCCACAATTTGGCGATCGTTCTACCTACCAAATGGATCCAAGAAACAGCGATGAAGCAATGCGCGAAGTAGAAATGGATATCGCCGAAGGAGCTGATATTGTAATGGTGAAACCTGCCTTGAGTTATCTGGATGTAATTTATCGTACAAAACATGAATTTAATGTTCCTGTAGCTGCCTACAATGTAAGTGGAGAGTTTTCGATGGTGAAAGCTGCCGAAGCGAATGATTGGATTGATGGCAAGCGTGTGATGATGGAAATCATGATGTCTATCAAAAGAGCAGGTGCTGATATTATCATTACCTACCATGCAAAAGATGTAGCTGATATCCTAAACGGAAAAGCTTAATACTAACCTTTAACGATTAATAATCGATGAGCCAATCAATATTTTTAGATACGATAAACGGAGTAAAGAGAGAAAGACCACCAATGTGGTTTATGCGTCAGGCGGGAAGAGTGTTGCCATCATACATGAAATTGAGAGAAACATATGGTTTCAAAGAGATGATGGAAACTCCGAATTTGGCTGCTGATGTAACTTTGTTGCCTATCCACGATTTGGGAGTTGATGCTGCAATTTTATTCTCAGACATTCTGGTAATTCCTGAAGCATTGGGAATGGAGTTAAGTTTTGAAGGAAAAGGGCCAAGTTTTGCTACTGCCTTGAAAGATGTGGCAGATCCTTTGAGCTTTTTAACTGAAAAACCTGAGAAACTGGATCATATCTATGCAGCAATTGATAGAATTCTTGAAATCAAACCCAAAGAAATTCCTTTGATTGGCTTTTGTGGCGGGCCGTTAACTACACTTTGTTACATGTATCAGGGTTTTAGCAGAAATCAGAATTTTCCTGATTTCGTTCCTGCCATTTACCGTGATAAGGAGCTGATGAAGAAAGTGGTGGCAAAAATCACCGAGATGAGTATTCATTATGCTTTGAAACAAGTGAAGCATGGTGTACAAGCTTTCCAGTTGTTCGAAACTCATGCCGGCTTAATTCCTGTTGAATTGTACAAAGAGGTTTTCCTACCATCGGTAAAGGCCATATTGGGAGCGGTTCGCGAGGCTGGTGTAAAAACAATTTACTTGCCTAAAGGCCTGGGAACTGGAATTAACATGGTGAATTACGATTTGTGCGACTGTGTAAGTGTTGATTGGCAAATGCCTTTACACGAGGTGAGAAACATTGTAGGAGAGGAGATGATTCTTCAAGGAAATTTCGATCCAAGAATTTTGGAATCGACACCTGAGGCTATCGACCGTGAATTTGAGTATTACCTGGATTACGGAAGAAAGGATCACAAATGGATCTTCAATTTGGGACATGGCTTGTTGCCAACAATCCCGGTTGAAAATGTAGAATACCTGGTGAAAAAGGTAAAAGAATCCGATTGGGGAAGATAAAATGTAAGGTATAGATCAGTTTTGATCTGATAAGATAAAAAAGGAGAAAGTGTTGGCTTTCTCCTTTTTTATGAATTATTGATTGGGCAATGTGAAATAGAAATTGGAACCGATACCTACTTCAGATTTGAGCCAGATTTTGCCTCCTAATAATTCAACAAATGCTTTTGAAATGGACAAGCCTAAACCAATGCCTCCATACAATTCGCTTGTAGTTTCGTTGGTTTGAGTAAATCGATTAAAAATTTCGTCCTGCATCTCCTCAGGTATTCCAATGCCACTATCTTTTACAAAGAATTCATAAGCGTTATTATTTAAGGCAACTCCAAATTCAATCGCGCCATTTTCTGTAAATTTGAATGCATTGTTTAGCAGGTTTGTAATGATTTGCTTCACCTTTGTTTTGTCTGTATTAATCTTATGCCCTCGTAGTTCTTCTGGAATTTTTTTAATCAATTCTACAGCATTGTCATCATTCTTAAGTCTGTATACATCTTCGATGTCCTGCAGTAAAGAATCCAAACAAATGCTATCAATATTAACCTTTTGCTGGTCTGTTTCTATGGCAGAAACAGTGAGGATATCAGATACAATCGAAAGCAGTTGATCAGAGTTTTTAATGATAATGGATGCAAAATATTCTCTTTTTTCCTGGCTTAAATTGGGCAGAGAAAGGAGTTCGGAAAATCCTACAACGGCATTTAATGGAGTTCTGATTTCGTGCGATATATTTTGTAAGAAAGCTGATTTTAAGCGGTTGCTTTCTTCGGCTTTTTCCTTGGTTTTTTGTAGTGCGATATTTTGCTCTTTTAGTTGATCCTGCTGTTTCTTAATGGTCTTAACCATTTCCGAAGATTGTATCTCAAAAGAACTAATCAAGGCCAAATCCAGTTCAATTACATCTTTAAACTGTAGCAGAATTTTTTCATGCAATGCTGAGAATTTATTTTCCTTGTTATCCAATATGCATATCGTACCAAAGGGAGATTTATCAGGATATAAAATGGGATAGCCCAGATAGGCAATCATGCCAAGCTTTATGTCTGGATTCCGATCCCATTCTTTATCAGTAAGGGCATTGGATACCAGTAATTTTTCTTTCGATTTAATTACAGCTTCACAATATAAACCATGCCAATCTTCTTTATCGCCAACATGATATGGATTGTTATTGGATTGACTGCTTATAAAGACTTCCATTTGCTCATTTGCTGCTTTCATGATTAATGCAGCGGGTATGTTTAAAATTTCAGCCAGTAAATCGGCAATACCTTGCCATTTGTCCAACATCCATTTTGGCATTTGTTCTGGTGCTTTCATCTTACTCTCGTTTCTGGTACAATAAAATTAAGCAATAAAACTGTGAGATGAAGTAGGGAAATTGAATTTTTTTAATGATAGGTGCAATTAACTTATAAATATGCAATGATTAGTAAATAATAACAGTTAAAATGGCAAAATATAGGTTTCTTTAAGATTTATCTTATTGGCAAAAGCTCTACTTTTTGAATAACCATAGAATGGAGCAATTCGATATTTAAAATATTGATCATCTTCCTGATCGACAATCCAAATTAAATTGCTGCGGTATTTTTCTAAAATGTCAGTTTGGTAAGCACCTAACTGAACCGCATACCTGAATGGATAAATTTCTGTTTGTAAATTTTTTCGGTTACGATAGATGCTATCCTTTACAATGTGGGTTTTGGGTAGTTGCATTTTTTTCAATACCCGACTAAATTCTTCCGATTGTTTTTTATTTGGAAACTGAGCTAGCGGATGAGAGGATTCATTTTCGAAATAAACTGTATAGTAATGATTTGTGGGCACTTTCTTCTTTGGGGATATTGTAGGAAATTCTGATTTGTTTTGAAGTTTAGCAGCTGTAAGGTGTTTTACTTGCGTGTTTTTTTTATCAGCTTGTTTTACTGGATTAAAGTAAATAAAAGCGCAGAATGAAATTAAAATTACACTCACAGTGATTCTATAAAATACGATAATTTGCCTCTTTTTGCGTAAGGATTTTGAGAGCCTCGAAAATTCCTTTACAATTGCACTTTCCCGCAATTTACTCTTCTCTTCTTCGCTAATTGTATTTTGTTTGTCCCTGCTCATTGCAATCCCTATTGAACTTCTCCTAAAAAATATTGATAAGCAATTTATATTCTTTTATCCTCTTAATAAAAGATCGGGAAGTATTTTTTATGAATGCCAATTAATAGCTAGCGAATGAACAGATATTTTGGTTTAGTTATCAGTATGAAAGGGAATAGTTAAATATTTTTAAACTAAAAAATGCTTTTTCTAGATCAAAATTTTAAGGTTTAGAAGCAATTTTTTTTAATATTTTTCTTCCTCTGCTGCAAAAGCCTGCAGTTCCATTTTCCATCTGTTCTTCAATAATCAGGGCAAGTTCATGTTGAATGTCAGGCTCTATTAATGAGAAATGATATAGTATTTGCATGGCGTGCACCTTAACTGCCACAGGCGTTGTAGTGCTTATCAGAAAGTCGAAACAAGAGTTGATAAACTCACCTGAAATGTCGGAAGGAAGAGTTTCTGCGCTAATCAATTTTAGATATTGTCTTTGCTTGCTTTCATCATTCAGATTAGGGATGATTGCAATCATTTTGGGGATGTACGGACGAACCAGATCCGGATCAATATCATATACCTTATCCATTAACCAGGTGGCGCGCCAGGAGTGTTTTTCATTGCTGATACACCATTCCCATAGTTGCTGAACATGTTTTGGGTCTTCGGCAATGCGTTGCGCAACCAGTTGTGCTTCCTGCTTCATTGGAAAGGGATCCAATAATTTTTTAAGGTCCATCGAATTTTAAATCAAACTTAGATTAAAAAGGCAATTTACTTAGCTGTACATTTCCACCAGAAAGAATCACACCAATTTTCTGATTTTGGTACTTCTCCTTCTCTTTGATGAGCGCTGCAAGAGCGACTGCACTCGATGGCTCCACAACAAGCTTCATTCGCTCGTAAATCAGACGCATTGCACTTATGATTTCCTCTTCTTCAACTCTTAGGATATCTTCAACATAATCTCTGATAATGGGAAATGTTTTATCGCCAAGAGAGGTTAGCAGACCATCGGCAATGGTATTGGGATTGGTTTGAGGTACAATTTCACCCTTCTGAAAGGATTGCCATGCATCGTCGGCACCCATGGGTTCACCAGCAATTACTTTTGTGTTTGGAGAAAAATGTTTCGCTGCCAAAGCTGTACCCGATAGTAAACCTCCACCACCAACAGGAGCAAAAATGCAATCTAAATCTGCATAATCTTCTATCAGTTCCATAGCAGCTGTTCCTTGCCCTTGAATCACATAATAATCGTTGTAAGGGTGAAGAAAAACGGCCCCGGTTTTATTGACTACTTCGTTTAGGGTAGTTTCCCTGGCTTGCAAGTTGGGTTCACACTCTATCACTTCACCGCCATAGCCTTTAACGGCAGCCTTTTTAATTTCTGGTGCATTGGAAGGCATTACCACATAGGCTTTAATGCCCTGAAGTTTTGCTGCCAGAGCCAGGGCTTGTGCAAAATTACCTGAAGAATGTGTGGCCACACCAAACTCTTTTTCTGTATTCGAAAGTTGTAGAATTGCGTTGGTGGCACCTCGCATTTTAAAAGCACCCATTTTCTGAAAATTTTCACACTTAAAGTAGATTTCAGTGCCAACAATTTCATTGATTAAGCTGGATGTAAAAACAGGTGTTCTGTGGATGTAATCGCTTATTCTTTCATGTGTATCCAGTAAATGTTGCTTTGTAATGATCATTGTGCCGGGGAGTTTGGTTAGTTTATACTAAAGCTGTTTCTAGAGAGTCTCGCAAATACGAGACTCTCAAATTGTTTATTTCATAGCTTCTAAAGATTCTTTAGCTGCTTGAATTGTTTTGTCTAACATTTCGTAAGTCAGAGAATTTGATAGGAAATAACTTTCGAATGATGATGGAGGAAGATAAATACCTCTTTTCAACATTTCGTGGAAGAATTGAGGAAATTTTTCATTATTTGCTGTTGCTGCCGTATCAAAATCAAGCACATCAACATCGGTAAAGAAAACACTAATCATCGAACCACAACGGTTAATTTTATAGTCGAATCCCGATTCTGCCAATACTTTATCAAGTCCTTTGTGAAGGTATTCCGTCTTTTCCTCCAGTTCGGTAAAATATTGTGGGTTTTCATTCAAATCTTTTAGTAAAGTGTATCCTGCAATCATTGCAATAGGATTACCTGAAAGAGTACCTGCCTGGTAAACCGGACCAAGTGGTGAAACTACTTTCATGATTTCATCCGGACCAGCGTATGCTCCTACAGGCATACCACCGCCAATTACTTTACCAAAAGTAACCAGGTCGGCTTTAATGCCAAGATACTCCTGTGCGCCACCTCTTGCCAAACGGAATCCATTCATTACCTCGTCGAAAATTAACAGAATGCCTTCCTGGTCGCAAAGTGTTCTAAGCTCCTCCATAAAACCTTTTTTAGGAAGAACGCACCCCATGTTTCCTGCAATTGGTTCAATAATAATGGCCGCAATTTCATCTTTATTTTCAGCAACCAACTGTTTTACATTGTCGATATCGTTGTATCTCGCCGTAAGCGTATCGTTTGCAGTTCCTGGAGTTACACCAGGAGAATTTGGTACTCCAAAGGTACTTGCTCCACTACCTGCTTTAATCAGGAAAGAATCGGCATGACCATGATAACAGCCTTCAAACTTGATGAATTTGTTGCGCCCGGTATAACCTCTGGCAACACGAATGGCACTCATACAAGCCTCTGTACCTGAATTCACCATTCTCACCTTATCGATGTTAGGAACCATTTCAACAATCAATTTGGCAATATCAATTTCCAGTTCAGTTGGAGCACCAAATGAGGTTGAATCTTCCACTTTTTCTTTTATGGCCTCAATTACTTTTGGATAAGCATGACCAAGAATCATTGGTCCCCAGGAAGAAATGTAATCGATATACTCATTTCCGTCGGCATCGGTTAAAATGCTTCCTTTTGCTTTCTCTATAAATACAGGTGTTCCACCTACCGATTTAAAAGCTCTAACAGGCGAATTTACCCCACCTGGTATGTATTTATTGGCTTCATCGAATAGTTCCGAACTTCTTTTGTATTGATACATAGTGTATGGTTTTAAATATTTAAATATTCGTTACAAATTTCAAGCATAGAATAAATATTGGTCTTTTCAGACATAGCCACATTTTCGCTATAATCCAGAAGCTTAACGGCCGTTGTGTTACCAATGGCAATGCATGGAATTTCTTCTTTTAACTGATATTTTGAGAAGAAACTAAGCACTGCACTTGGACTGCAAAAACAGACAGCATCAAAATCAAGATGATCCAGATCGGGTTGAATGAGATTGGTTTTGTAGCATTCCACTTCGCGATAATGGATGTCATTTTCCAGGAAAAAATTGCTAATGGTTTTTCGGCGCATATTTCCCGAAAAGTAAAAGTAAGATGTGTTTGCTGATTCATTTGCCAATCGATCTACTAACGAGAGGGCATTATGGCTATCAGGAACAATTACTTCGAAATTGTAGTTTCGTAATGTTTCTGCCGTTTTTTCTCCTACAGCGAAGCATTTCCTATCGGTAAAATCCGACAGGTTGGCGAGAGAATCAACGAGACTTTGTACAGCATTTTTGCTGGTGAAAATCCAGGATGCATTTCGATCTTGTTCAATTGCTCTAATTTCTTCATCATGCAAATGCTTTATCTCTATCTCTATAAAAGGATAATCTTCTATAGATAATCCCAGTTTTTTACCGAAATCGTAGTGCTTATCGGAAAGCTGTCGGGTGAAGAGTATTTTCTGCAATTTGCCAGAGTTCATTTGCTGTTTATTCTTATGCTGAGCTAACAAATTTAAGAAATCCGTGCAGTTTTTTATACTCAATTTGCAAGAATTTAGCAATGAATTGATAATGAGATGAGCACACTAGTTTAATTATTTTTTCGTAAATTCTATATTGCTTTAAATACGTTAAAAAGTATTAATCTTCTTGTCTGTTTTTAATAGCTTTTATACTTTTATTGAGCTTTAAAAAGCTGAAGGAATAATAAATTCTTAATAAACAGAAGCAGGACTTAAATCGAATTTTTAGTTGCATGCCGTTATGTGTAAATCTCTTGATGAAGTGAGAAAGTTATGACAGAATTAAATAGGGAAGAAGAAGAAAGAAGGCAAATATTACAAAGGTATAAACACCTACTTAAGACCTGTAAAAATATTGTGACCAGGGCAGATATCAAACTGGTACGAAAAGCATTTGACTTAAGCCTCCAAGACCACGAAGGAGAAAGAAGAAGTAATGGCGACCCTGCCATTTACCGATCCTTATCGGTGGCTCAAATCGTAGTGGAAGAACTTGGTTTGGGACGTACATCGGTAATTTGTGCTCTTCTTTATGATATCGTTCAAAAAGAACATGTTAATATCGATGAAATTACAGAACTATTTGGTCCTAAAGTATCGCAAATCATTTCAGGACTGGTAAAAGTAACCAGTGTATACAATCAAAACCTTACCCAGCATACCGAGAATTTTAGAAAGCTCTTGCTCAGTTTCGCCGATGATGTACGAGTTGTGTTAATCATCCTGGCCGATCGACTGTTCCACTTGAGAAATATGGAGCACAAGTCGAAGAAAGAACAAACAGCATTGGCCAAAGAAATAGAATTCTTGTATATCCCATTGGCACACCGTTTAGGAATGTACAATGTAAAATCGGATATGGAAGATTTGGCCCTGCGTTACCTTCAACCCGATATTTACTTTGAAATTGTTCAGAAACTGAAAGATTCGGAAGAAGAACGTGAGAAGTTCATTCATGATTTTGTAGATCCAATTAAAAATGAGTTGGACCAACTCGGTTTAAAATACAAGATTAAGGCAAGAACAAAAACCATTGCTTCTATTTTGAATAAAATGAAAAAGAAGCAGGTTGAGTTCGAAGAGGTTTATGACATCTTTGCGATCCGAATTATCCTGAAAGCTTCGGCTAAGAAGGAGAAGTCGGAATGCTGGAAAGTGTATTCTGCTGTGAGTGATTTATACAGGCCAAATCCGGAGCGCTTGCGCGATTGGATTACCATTCCAAAATCCAATGGATATGAATCTTTGCACACAACTGTCTTAGGTCAGGATAACAGGTGGGTAGAGGTGCAGATTCGTTCCAAGCGAATGAACAGAATTGCAGAGCAGGGTTTTGCTGCTCACTGGAAATACAAGGGAGGAAAAGGTGAAGGAGGTCTTGATAATTGGCTGCAGGATATTCGAGAAGTGCTTGAAAGCCAAGAGAGTGATTCTATTGACTTAATTGATAAGTTTAAGGCGGATTTATACAATAAGGAAATTTATGTATTTACACCTAAAGGCGATTTAAAACAGTTGCCATTGGGAGCTACCTTACTTGATTTTGCCTATTCGATACATTCCGATTTGGGAGGGAAATGTATTGGCGGTACGGTGAACCAAAGAAATGTTTCCATTCGACAGGAGTTGAAAAATGGTGACCAGGTTGCCATAACCACTTCCAATACTCAGAAACCAAAATCGGACTGGTTAAACTTTGTGGTAACGACAAAGGCTAAGAACAAAATTCGCCAGTCGATGAAAGAGGAGATGCTTAAGGAAGCCGATTTGGGTAAAGAGACCTTAAAGCGTCGAATGAAGAACTGGAAGATTGAATTTTGCGATGAAAATATCCGTAAGTTAATGAGCGAATACAAATACAAACTTGCTGTGGATTTGTATTATGGTATTGCCACCGAATTGCACGATTTATCGGAAATAAAAGAGATTTTAACCAGAGAAGAAGTAGTTGAGGAAAAGGCTCCGGAAGACATGCCGGATTATACATCCAGAACCAAACAGACTGCTGGTGAGGATGTGTTGATTGTGGATCAGAACATTGCCAATGTGGATTATACACTTTCGAAATGTTGTAACCCGATTTTTGGAGATGATATTTTCGGTTTTATTACCATTGGAAAAGGGATCCGTATTCACCGTGTGGGCTGTTCGAATGCAAAAGAGATGATGAGCAGGTATCCATATCGTGTGGTAAAGGCCAACTGGACAGAAAAAGGAGCTGCTTCCTACCAGGCAGTGCTTCATATTACCGGCGATGACGAATTGGGCATGGTGACCAATATCTCTGAGGTAATCAGTAAAGATTTAAGAGTACAGATGAGATCCATATCGGTAGAAACCAATGCAGGAAGTTTTGAAGGAAACCTAACTGTAGTAGTTTCAAATATTGAACACTTAAATACTTTGATGGTAAAACTACGACGCATAAAAGGTGTTCATCGTGTATCTCGTTACGATACAGTAGCATAAAATCAAACAGTAATATACAATACAAACAGAAAGACTTTCAATTGATTCGGAAGTCTTTTTTTGATGTCTTGATTGGCTAAAATATTGGCCTGTCGGACATAAGAAAATACCTGCAAAATTGCTTGTAAATTCTTCGCACTTTCGTGATGTTATATTGGTATTGATTCTGTATATTTGAAATTCGAAAAAAGAAAATCGACCTGCTAAGGTTTTATTATATATATGGAGAATTTTATTGTTTCAGCTCGTAAATATCGTCCCTCAACTTTTTCAACAGTTGTAGGTCAGGAGTCTATTACCGTAACCTTAAAGAATGCTATTAAAAACAATCATTTGGCGCACGCCTATTTGTTTTGTGGTCCGCGTGGTGTTGGTAAAACTTCCTGTGCACGAATCTTTGCAAAAACAATAAACTGTTCCAATATTAGTTCCGATTTTGAAGCATGCAACGAATGTGAATCCTGTAAGGCGTTTAACGAAAACCGTTCCTACAATATTCACGAACTGGATGCTGCTTCGAACAACTCTGTTGATGATATCCGTACACTAATTGACCAGGTAAGAATACCACCTCAAATTGGAAGTTACAGCATTTATATCATCGACGAGGTTCACATGTTATCGGCATCGGCTTTTAATGCTTTCCTGAAAACATTGGAAGAACCACCAGCACACGCAATATTTGTGTTGGCAACTACGGAGAAACATAAAATTTTACCTACAATTTTATCTCGTTGCCAGATTTTCGATTTCAGCAGAATTAAAGTTGAAGATGCAGTGAAGCATCTTAAAAACATTGCTGAGAAAGAATCGGTAAACATCGACGAAGAAGCTTTAAACGTAATTGGAATGAAAGCCGATGGTGCCATGCGCGATGCCTTATCGATTTTCGACCAGATTGTAAGCTTTTCGGGAAAAGAAATCTCTTTCGAAAATGTAATTCAGAATTTGAATGTATTGGATTACGATTACTATTTTAGAATTGTTGATGCAGCATTAGAAGGAAAAGTTACCGATGTATTGATAATGCTGAACGAGATATTCGAAAAAGGATTCGATGGTCATCACTTTATTGGAGGTTTGAGTGCCCACATACGTGATGTTTTGGTTGGAAAAGACCAGGCCACGATTCAATTGCTTGAAGTGAGCGATAGTGTCAAACAAAAATATGTCGATCAGGCCAAGAAATGTCCTGTCGATTTTCTCTACGAATCGCTCGGCATATTAAACCAATGCGATGTTGCTTATAAATCCAGTCAGAATCCACGCTTATTAATAGAGCTTAGTTTAATTCAATTGTCCCAGATAATTGAATCAAAAAAAAAAGGAACTAACCTAAAAAAAAACAGCAAGAAGCTATTAAAGATATTAGTTGAGGGCAGAAGCCTTGCTCCAACACAAAATACGCAGGCTAAAAATGGTCAGCCTGCTGCCACTGTATCAGCCACTATAAAAGAGAATGCAAATAATCAAGCTGAGAAATCAGCAAAGAAGAAGGTGGTAAATGCAGGAGTGAGTAGAAATTCATACTCACCTACCGTATCAATCAAGCAAGCATTACAAACAGGAATTCAGCGACCAAAAGTTGATTCGAAGCCAGCAGATAAAATGGATACTTCCTCGGGTGTTGCTACGAGCGAAAAGGTATTTGAATTTACCAATGTCGGGGTTTTAGGACAACTGAAAGAGTTTGCAAGAATAAAGAAAAAGGACGAGAGAATAAGAATCTCACTTTCTACCGTCGAAATCGTAATTAAGGAATCGAAGGTTCTGATTAAAACTTTTAATAATCTACAGTTGGAGGATATCAACAATCTGAAATTGGAACTTGAGAATTATTTGCGTCGAATTTTCACAAATCCAAAGGTGGAATTATTTACAAGATTGGAGCAAACGCAAAGCACAAAAAAGGTGTACAACGAGACTGATATTTTAAGAATATTATCCGAAAAAAATCCGTCTTTAGCATTGCTCAAGAAAAAATTGGCCCTCGATTTCGAGTAGAAATGCAAAATAGGTTATAAAGCATATGGAATATAGACTAAATAAGGCTCATGAATTTGTTCATGAGCCTTATTTACAGATGATTATAATTAAAGAAAAAAATCGTTAAAAAATAAGCTCTTTTAAATTGGGGAATTAAAAAAATATATATGTTTATCCCAAGTTTGAATTGTGCTTAATTCTAACGGAAGAATTAAACAGACTATTTTTAATTAAACACACAAAACAACAACCAACATGGCACAGACAGCAAAGATAATCTATACCAAGATTGATGAAGCTCCAGCCTTGGCAACCTATTCATTGTTGCCTATTATCAAAGCCTTTACTAAGACTTCAGGCATTGAAATTGAAACTAAAGACATCTCTTTAGCAGGTAGAATTATTGCTAATTTTCCTGAGAACTTAACTGATGATCAGAGAATTCCTGATTATTTGACTGAGCTGGGAAAACTATCATTAACTCCAGAGGCTAACATTATTAAGTTGCCTAACATTAGTGCTTCAATTCCTCAGTTGCAAGCTGCAATTGCTGAATTACAGGAAAAAGGATATGATATTCCTAACTATCCGGAAGAAGCTAATACTCCTGAAGAGAAAGAACTTCAAGCACGATTCGCAAAAGTATTGGGTAGTGCAGTAAATCCTGTATTACGTGAAGGAAACTCAGATCGTCGTTCTGCTGCTTCTGTAAAGAAGTTTGCTCAGAAAAACCCACACAGAATGGGTGCGTGGTCGGCAGATTCAAAAGCTCACGTGGCTCACATGTCTGAGAAAGACTTCTATGGTTCTGAAAAATCAGTAACTATTGAGAAAGATACCAATGTTCGTATCGAGTTTGTTGACAATGCAGGTAATGTAACTGTATTGAAAGAAAAAGTTGAATTGTTAGCTGGTGAAGTAGTTGACACTGCTGCAATGAATGTAAAAGCTTTACGCGCATTCTTCAAGAAAGAAATCGAAGCTGCTAAAGAAGAAGGCTTACTATGGTCTCTTCACCTAAAAGCAACTATGATGAAGATCTCTGATCCTGAAATGTTTAAGCATGCAGTAGAAGTATTCTACGAAGAAGCAATTGCTAAGCACGCTGATACAATCAAGGAATTGGGAGTAAACTTCAACAACGGTTTAGGTGATCTCTACGCAAAGATTGAGAAGTTACCAGCAGATAAAAAAGAGGCAATCGAAGCTGATATCATGGAAGTTTACAAAACTCGTCCAGATATGGCTATGGTTGATTCAGATAAAGGAATTACCAACCTACACGTACCAAACAACGTAATTATCGATGCATCGATGCCAGTTGTTGTTCGTGATGGTGGTAAAATGTGGAATCCAGCAGGACAGCTTCAGGATTGTGTGGCATTGATTCCAGACAGATCTTACGCTAGAATGTTCCAGGTTTGTTTCGATGATTGTAAGAAAAACGGTGCTTACGATGTATCTACTATGGGATCTGTATCAAACGTTGGTTTGATGGCTAAAAAAGCTGAAGAATACGGATCGCACGATAAAACTTTCTACGCACAAGGCGAAGGTACAATTCGCGTTGTAGATTTCGACGGAACTGTTGTAATGGAACAAGCAGTTGAAACTGGCGATATCTTCAGAATGTGCCAGGTGAAAGATGCTCCTATCCAGGATTGGGTAAAATTGGCAGTAAACAGAGCAAAAGCTACTGGTGCTCCTGCAATTTTCTGGTTGGATGAAAATCGTGCTCACGATGCTCAGTTAATCACTAAGGTGAACGAGTACTTGAAAGATCACGATACTGCTGGATTGGATATCCGTATCCTTGCTCCGGTTGATGCAATTACTGTTTCATTGGAAAGAATCCGTAAAGGTGAAGATACAATTTCGGTAACTGGTAACGTATTGCGTGACTACTTAACTGACTTGTTCCCAATTCTTGAGCTAGGTACTTCTTCTAAGATGTTATCTATCGTTCCATTGATGAATGGTGGTGGATTATTCGAAACTGGTGCAGGTGGATCGGCTCCTAAGCACGTTCAGCAGTTCGAAAAAGAAGGTCACTTGCGTTGGGATTCATTAGGTGAATTCCTTGCATTAGGTGTTTCTTTCGAGCACATTGCAAACAACTTTAACAACGAGCAAGCTCAGCTATTCGCTGATACTTTGGATGCTGGTGTAACCAAGTTCTTAGATGAAAGAAAGTCTCCATCACGTAAAGTGAACGAATTGGATACTCGTGGTTCTCACTTCTACCTAGGTATGTATTGGGCTGAAGCTTTGGCTGCTCAGGATAAAGATGCTGACTTGAAAGAGAAATTTGCTAAGGTTGCTGCTGACATGCAAGCGAAGGAAGAAACAATCGTTACTGAATTGAACGACGCTCAAGGTTCTGCAATGAACGTTGGAGGTTACTTCATGCCAAACGATGAAAAGGCTTCTGAAGCAATGCGTCCATCAGCTACATTAAATGCAATTGTAGACGCAATCTAATCTATTATTAGGTGATTATATATAAAAGGCCTTCCGTTTGGAAGGCCTTTTTGTTTATAAAAATCATAACATATTGGGATTTCATTCTGCATATTGATAAGTTAATTTTGTAGGAGCTGCCAGGAATCATCTATTTTTAATTGATCAGAAGATATCTTGTTGAATAACTGATTTCCTGCAACTCAAATATCAAATTAACAAAACAAATGTGAATGATAGCTTTTACAAGACATAGTAAAATGGCAGAGATCATTTTAAAAGATTATCAACTGCTTCCTGTGATTAACAGGTTTGGAATAAAGTTAGGCTTTGGCAATAAAACTGTGAATGAAATCTGCGAAGAAAAAAAAGTGAATGTGCCCTTTTTTCTTGAAATATTGAATTCTTATCACAATTCGGATTATTTTCCGGATAAACATTTTAGTGATTTTAATGCCGAGGTTATGGTTGAATACCTGACCAATACCCATACATACTATTTGAAGTCTAAAGTGCCACATATTGAGCTTTTTATTAAAAAAATGGAAGAGGAAGCTCAAGAGGAGAATTGCAGAAATATCAGTTTACTCAAAACATTTTTTGAAGAATATAAAGTTGATGTAGAGCATCATTTTAAAGAGGAGGAAAGAAGTGTTTTTCCGTATGTTCTTGATTTAGAGAGAGCATTGAGTACAAACAATTGCAGCCAGGAACTCATAAATAAAATTAAGAATGACCCGATTGAGGTATACGAACGCAATCACGAGAGTCTAGAAGTGAAACTGGCCGATTTGAAAAATCTAATTATCAGGTTTTTACCACCATTGCATTGTGAAGATGATTGTGAACACCTTTTAACAGAATTGTTTGAACTTGAGTGTGATATTGAAGATCATACTAGGATGGAAGAAAAGGTGCTTATACCAAAGGTTAAAATGTTGGAAAAAAAGGTTTTGGAGTATTATGGAAATTGAAAACAGAAAAGTTCATACTATAATTGCTTCGGAACAATATTTGGTAAGACTTGGAGTTAAAACCCTCCTAAATGTAATTGGATTGGAATCTGAAGTGCATGAGGCGGATAGCTACGACGAGTTGGAATGTATTTTGAAAGATGTACCACAGACAAATTTTCTCATTCTTTGCGAAGATATCATGCAAAAGCAAAAAATGGAATGTTTTGAAGGAGTTAAAAAATCGACATGTATGTGCCGAACCATTTTGATCGGGAAACAACAAAGTGAGAGATGTATGTTCGATTATTTTATTTCTCAAACCAGCAGCAGAAAAAGTGTTGTTGAGAAACTTCAACAATTTTTCTACGATCCTATGACCGATGATTCTCAGGACGAAGATTCGAGAGGCTTAAGTGATCGGGAAATTGATGTTCTTAAAGCAGTTGCTTTAGGATGTTCCAATAAAGAAATTGCAGATCAGTTATTTATTTCGATTAATACGGTAATTACGCATCGTAAAAATATTACCAGTAAGCTTGGGATTAAAACAATTTCAGGCTTAACGGTTTATGCTTTAATGAATAATATTATCAAACCAGAAGAAGCAATGTAAAGCTTGTGTTGTAGTAAAAAAAACCTCCTGATAAGGAGGTTTTTTTTTGTTCTACTTCATTTTATAGTAGGTTACCTATTTTAACCCCGAAGCTAATAACTCTTGGGCTTCCAGGTCCATAAATATAACCAGGGTCTCTATCGATATTTCTATCGAAGTCGTCCTGGTAAGAATTAAAAATATTTTTAATACCACCCCAGAATTTTACGCTTGCACCATTTAGTTGTGTGGTATATTCAATTTTAGTACCTACATCGAAGAAGGAAGAACTTTCTCTTAATTCTCCTGCTATAGGATCACTAATGGTATTTCCATAGTACGGAACATACATTTTTCCTGTATAGTTACCAGTTGCATTTAGACACCAGTTGCCTGCAAAATCCCAATCTACAGTAATAAATCCATAGTTATTGGGTGTTCTTAGAAAACTTTTGGTATCGAATTCCTGTGGTTTTTGATATTCGCTTCGTTGTGATGTAAAACCTGCAACGATAGAAAGATCTCTTGAAGGGAAAATGCTTAATTCAGTATTGATACCATATACTTTAGCGCCATCTTCGGCATTTGTACGTAGACGAGTTACCACATTGTTTTCATCCGGATCAGATGATTCTTTAACAAATGCATCGTTTAATTTTGTGTAAAAACCTTCCACTAGGAATCCAATTTTGGTATTTCCAATTGTGGTGTTGTAGTCCAATGAAGTCATGTAACTATGACTGGTTTCTTTCTTAAGGTCTTCACTATTTTTGTGGATTACCCTTCTTGCCTGTGATGCTTCAATATGCAAGTCTTCATCGAAAATTTGAGGTGCCCTGTAGCCTTGCGAATAGCTTACTCTAAATTGCAATTCGGGCAAGATATCGTAAAGAACATTTACTCTTGGACTAAAAACATTTCCCGATTTGTCGGAATGAGCTTGCTTGTCTGCAGCTTTGTCTTTAATGCTGTAGTGATCGAAACGACCTCCCAATGATAACTTAAGCTTCTCAAATTTGTAAGTATACTGGGCAAATAAACCTACCGTATTACTGGTTTGATCTGATATGGTAACATTATCGGTATAGATATCCTGGTCCTTATCGTAGTAACCCAATTTTTTATCATCAAGAGATGAGTGGGTATTTTCAAGACCGAAAATCAATGAAGAGTTCATGAATTTTGCATCATATTGAGCTCCTACATTATAGGTAAAATCATCGGTTTGACCATAATCAGCTAATGAACGCTCAACACCATAGTAGGATGCTCTGTCGACCTTCTGACCAGAGGCATAAAGAGATAGCTTATCTTCTTCTCTAAAGAACTGGTCGTAGGAAACTGCTGTTGTTGTTATTTTATGCTCCAATTGCTCCGCAATATCAGCCATGTGAGGCAAATAGCTTAGTTTGTTTCCTCCTCTTCGTTTTTCGTCGATGTGAAAGAAATCAACAGCTAGTTTTCCTCTGAATCCAAAGCGGTGAAAGAAGCGTGTTCCAACTGTTGTGTTGTCGATCTCGGTTAGTTCGCTAAAACCATCATTGTTGGCGTCGAATGCTTCTTTGTTGCGATAAAATCCATATACCGATAAGCCTGTTTTATAATCATCAGAAACTACCGATGCATTAAAATTTGCATTGTAATCCAATGCAGGATCATCAGCTCCGTCTACACCAACTCCAATAAGACTCGTACTTGCTCCCAGTTCGTAAGAATCAACCAAAGGATCTTTCAGTATCATATTAATGGTACCGGCAATGGCGTTGCTACCGTAAAGGGCAGAACCACCACCACGTACAACCTCTACTTTTTCAATCATGTTTGTTGGGATCAATTCCAATCCGTAAACACCAGCCAATCCGCTAAAAATAGGGCGGCTATTGATCAGGATTTGTGAATATGGCCCTTCCATACCATTCATACGTACCTGGTTGAAACCACAATTCTGACAATTGGTTTCCATTCGTAAGCCAGGACTAAAATTCAAACTTTCGCTAAGTACGGTCGACTGACTTACCGAAAACAGGGCAGGAGACAAGGAGCTTACAATTACTGGAGACTCGGTTCTTTTGCTTGCACCTTTATCGCCTGTAACCACAACCTCGTCGATACCTAATGCATCTTCTTCGATTTCAAATTTTACTTCGATGGTTTTATCAGCTTCGGTTGTAATTATTTTCTCGCTGGTTTTGTATCCCAAACCCGAAACTACAACTGTTAGTTTTCCAACTGGCAAATTTACCAATCGGTAGTGACCTGTTCCATCGGTCGATGTACCAATTGTGGTTCCTTTAATGGTTACATTCACAAAAGGAATGTGTTCGTCGTTGCAAACTACATGTCCCACGATTACTGCATCGCTATGTTTTTTCTGACCTAAAACGAATTGTGCCGAAAACAATATAACGGCAATTGCTAAAATAAAATTTTTCATAAAAAAGTGTGTGCTATCATCATAGCCCACCCATTCACTTTGATGAATGGTGAGATGATGAGATATTTTTTGTTATAAATTTTTACATACAGATTGTGCTCTGCCAATGGTTTTGACAAAACAGAATTGTTCACAATAAAATTGTGAGAATCCCGAAAAGGGAAAAAATGAAGTATGTGGCTTATTGTGGCGGAGCCCTGCCAAAATCTCTAATGCAGAGAACATTGTAATGGGATACATTTAATGTATCATTTGTTTCTCTGGCTTCATTCTTGAGAAGAAATGCTACAAACAGAGCGCCAATAAAAAACAAAACACTAATATTCTGAAGAATCTGAAGATCATTCTCGCTATGATCATGCTCGGCAGGAGGATTAGTGCTGTTATGAAATGGATGGGCGTGAACAACCATCTGTCCATCAGGCATTGAATGCCAATGTGTAAACAGAGCATTATTTACAATTAGCATACCGATAAGGCAGATGCCAATTAATGTAATGTGTTTTATGTGTTGTTGCACCAAATTCATTTCGATGTCAAATGTAATTTAAAAAGCTGGCAGTTCATAGCTTTTTATATCAACTTGCATATAGATTCTATCAATATGCGTTTAAGCAAGATGTATGACATAATTAGCCGGAGGTAATAAAGTAAAGTTAATAGCTATTTGTGGAGTATGATATCATAATAAATAATGATTCACCTGTAGTTATTTCATCAAATATGGTGATTGATAGTCAAAGTTTCTGGTATTACTTTTATCAAACAGAACCTTAACAATTTAATAGACAGAAATATGAAAATTTTATCAATCACAGATAATTCCGACAAGATTACAGTTCAATCGGTGAATGGATTGTTGTTTATCGAAGAAGATTGGATGAAAAAAGCCAGAAGCACCAAACAATCAAATTCGAATAAGCAGAAGAAAAAGTGATAGTTGTATAATTTTTAAATTAAGGCTGAAAAGCTATTAATTTAAATTTTGTTAGTTTGCGAACCTTACCAGATGTTAGCTGGTAAGGTTTTTTTGTATTCCGGCTAGTGAAGCTCTACACAAATATATTGCTGTTTTCAACAGTCTACCTGATCAAATTTACAAGCCTTTTTAAAAGTTCTCATAAGATGTTATGATTTCAGCTTGATGATATCACCAATTATGAGGATTGTGTTAAGTAAAGCTATCGCATACTTTTGTGGAAAATCCCCTATGAATTTTTTGGCTTTCTTATATCTCTGAAATCAAGCGCCATACAAGTTGTGGCGTGAACAATGTAAAATTAATATTAAACAATGAAATTCAAGATACTTTCATACTGTTTAGTTTTTGCTGTTTTATTGACTAACAAATCGATATACGCACAAGAGACGATCACTTTTAGTGGTAAAGTTATTGTTGCTGAATCTGAAATACCAGTTGAATTGGCAACTGTTGTTTTAAAGGAAGTGCATAAGTGGTCGGTTACCAATAATAATGGTGAGTTTACAATAGAAAATGTACAAGCTGGAGATTATATATTATATGTTTCCTGTTTGGGATACAAAACAATTGAACAGAAAATTACTCTTCGCTCAGGAATAAAAAACTTCCAAATAAGTATGGAAGTGGAAACACAAGGACTCAACGAAGTAACTGTAATTGCGGAAGAATCTCGAGTGAATGGAACATCATCGACCATTAAAAAAGATGCACTAAGACACTTACAGCCTTCTAGTTTTGCAGATATATTGGAATTATTGCCTGGCGGTGTTACAGTTAAAAATAAAATGACTAGCATGCAGTTGATATCATTGCGTGAACCTCTCGAAGCAAATGATTATGACTATGACTATAACACCTCCTTTGGAACTGCCTTTGTAATCGATGGACATACTTTATCAAATGATGCAGAATTACAGAATATTACCGATGGAAATGGAAGCTATATTGCAAATAGAAATACAACAGGAAAAGGGATAGATATGCGCTTGATTTCGACTGATAATATTGAATCGGTAGAAATTGTAAGAGGTATTCCATCAGTAAAATATGGAGACTTGACAAGTGGATTGGTTAATATCAAGCGTTCATACAAAGCAAAACCTTTTTATGCAAGAATAAAGTCAGATCCTGGCTCAAAATTATTTTCTGTAGGTAAAGGGATTGATTTAAATGATGATAGTCGTTTAAATATGGATTTGGACTTTTTGGATTATAAAGCGGATGCAAGGAATCCTAAGGTTAATTACAGTAGAATAACAGGATCGATACGTTTCGAATACAAAAAAGAAGCTAAGAACTCTATAACATTTCATTCAAACTTCGATTATACTGGATCTTTTGATGAGAGTAAGACAGACCCTGAAATTGATGTACAAGAGTCGGTTTATGATAGCAAATACAATAAGATTGTATTTGGATCATCACTAAACATCTCAAATAACACTTCCTCATGGTTCAAAAATCTCGATGTATTGGTAAATGCCAGTTACACCCAAAATGAAAAAAATTTAACAGAACCTGTTGCTGGAAATAGAACTCCGGTATATACAAATAGAGAAGAAGGTGAATTTTACGGCACTTATTTACCAGGTTCCTACATGGGACATTTAAAACTCGATGGTAAACCTGTTTATATATCATCTGATATTTCCAGTTATTTAGTTGCAAAGACTTTTAATTTAAATCACAATATTCTTTTAGGTGCAAATTGGAATTACAGTAAAAATTTTGGGGATGGAGAGGTATATGATGAAACCAGACCACTGTATGCTGGAGTAGGTCGACCGAGAGCATCAAAGGATATTCCTTCCATGCAAAAAATAGCAGTTTATTTCGAAGATAAAATAGTTCTGCCAATATCACTACACACCATTATATTTAAAGGTGGAGTAAGAGCAAATAGGGCACTTAATGTCAATTCAGCATACAAAATATCCGATAAATTTTATTTCGATCCACGCATTAATTTAAATTGGAAGTTACCGGAAATTAATATTTGGAATCAAGATGTAAACCTAGAGTTTATTGGGGGGTATGGTATGCACTCTAAATTTCCTGGATTGTCTCATTTGTATCCCGATGTACAATATTTTGATAAAGTACAATTGACTTATTATTCACAGAATGAAAATTTGAGACAGGTGCATTATAAAACAAAAATTGTTGATCCTGTTAATTATGAATTAGACCCAATAAGAAATGAGAAGTTTGAATTAGGCTTAAATATTAGGCTTGGTAAAATTCGTGCATATTTAAATGCATATCGCGAAGAATTAAAAAATGGATATAAGAATTTAAGTCGTGTTGCTGTAATGGATTATAAATTATATGACATTAGTTCAGGACCTCAGCCAAAAGATATAAATGAACCGCCAACGGTTGATATGTTTGAGTTTGAAGACAAGAAAGATTTCATGTTTTATAACCAAAATATCAATGGTGCCAAAGAAACAAAGCAAGGTTTCGAATATCAAATTGATTTTGGACAAATTAAAGCATTAAAATCTAGAATTTCGCTTAATGGTGCCTGGATGAAAGCTAAATACGATTTAAGTCAACCTACCTATAAAAGACCTCAGAAATATATTGATGTCGGTCTATATCCATATGTAGGTCTTTACAATTGGGACCTAGGTAAAGAATATGAACAATTTAATACCAATTTTAGGGCAGATACACATATAAAGGAATTTGGATTGATTTTTTCAACTTCAATACAATGTATGTGGTATTATAAGAATAAACGCAATCCTCATAATGGTATGCCTGATTCTTATATGGATAAATCAGGCAACTTTTTTAAGTATGATGAATCTGATACTACAGATCCTGTTCTAAGGTTTTTATACGATGAACCTAGCTCTAATGAGTTTGATACCAAAAGAACTCCAATTGGTATTGATATTAACTTAACTGTTTCCAAAGAAATAGGTGAGTATATGAAATTGTCTTTTTATGTGAATAGCATACTCGATTATCACCCTAGCTATACAACTGAAGACGGATTACATGTGAGAAGAATTTCAAATCCATATTTTGGTATGGAACTTAATATTAATCTATAATATAACTAAAAATGAAAAAGCTGATATTTGGCTTAAGCCTTTTAATGGTGGTATCGCTATTCTCTTGTAGCGATGATGATAATGAAATACCTGTATCATATTTAACAATTCAGTTAAATACTCCCGATGATATTGAAACCTCATCTTTCTATTTTGGAGATTTGACCGTTACTAATGTGAATTCGGGAGAAGAAATTGTAATGGAATTAAATGGTTTCGAATATCCTGCAATTGATCTGGAAGAGGGAATCTACAATTTTCTAATTGCTGGTGAAATTGATTATTATGCAGTTAATGCAGATGGCAACAAGACTTTAATGCACGGTGCAATAAGAGGTCTTAAAGAAAATGTAAGTATTGAAGGTGGAGAATTTGGCCTTGATATAGATTTATTTGTTTACAGTTCAAAATCTGATTTCGTAATATCTGAAATTTTCTTTGCTGATACCAAAACTCCTGAAGGAGATCCATATTTAGAAGGAGATCAGTATTTCGAATTGTATAATAACACTTCAAAAGTACTTTATGCTGATGGTCTGTGTATTGGAGAGACAGAATTTCAGACAGTTGATAAACTAGTAGATTTATCTCCTGATAACAGAAATGAATTTACACCTGTTAGAGCTGTATATAGAATACCTGGAAATGGCACAGACTATCCTGTACAACCAGGAGAATCTATTTTAATTTCTGATATAGCTATTAACCACATTTCTGATAACGCAAATTCATTTGATTTATCAGGATCAGACTTTGAGTGGTTCGATGGTGCTGATATTGATGTAGATGTTCCTGAAGTTCCTAATATGATTAAAATGGTCTCCGCTTCAACATCAGTTTGGCATCTACATAACAGAGGTTATAACTCTTATATTCTGTTTAGAATGAATGACGTAACACCTGAAGCTTTTACAAGCGATTATGCATACCATTATGACTATAAATTCGTGTTCGGAGATTTGGTTTTCGATATGGACAATGATGCATGGGAAGTTCCAAATGATGCAATTATTGATGCAGTAGGATGTAGTACTCCATCAGAGTATCAATGGAAAGCAATGTCGCCAACTTTGGATTTAACCTGGACTCATAGTGGTGATGGTGATGATACACGCTATGGTAAATCGGTAAAACGTAAAGTTAGCTATGTAGAAGCCGATGGTAGAGTTGTTTTAATGGATACCAATAATTCAGCTGTAGATTTTATCCCAACTGCGATGCCTTCTCCAGGTGTAATTGAAACTGAATAATAAAATTAATTATTAAGATCCGTGGAAATAAATTCTTCGGATCTTATTTAAATTTTGTAGAGTCTAATTGTTGTTAATATAATGCGTTCATTCATAGTAAAATATATTCTTGGTGTTGTTGTTATTATCAATTCAGCAGCCTTTGCATTTACTCAAAATAGAAATGCTAATGCCGTTGATTTTGAAAAAGAACTAATTAATAACCAGTCAGAAATTTGGAGAAATCCAGCAATGTTGAGTCATAAATACGATAAGTCTTTTTCTGATATTTCTCTCTCATTGCAAGAAAATAAATCGAATGGATTATACATTATCGAATTAGGAGACAAAAATTCTGCGATAAATTTTGATGCTTATTCGTTTAAAAAAAGAAAACAAAGCTCTGTTTTTGGGCGAGCAAAATATATAAAAAGCCATACAGAAAATATTAAATGGAATACAGTAAGTGATTATTACAGGTTATACCCGTTTATAGTTGCAGATACGATAGGAGGAAAATCTTATAAAGAGCATTATTATTTCGAAGGAATCTATAATTACGAAAGTGAAAATTATACGATTGGCATTCAAGGCAAATATAAAGCAACAGAGGAGTACCGAAAATTAGATCCCAGACCAAAGTCTACTGTTTCTGATGTAACTATTAATATTGGGGTGCTAAAAAAAATAAGCAAAAAGTATAAAATTGGTGCCAATTTTAGTTTTGCCGATTATCAGCAAGATCAGGACATAGATGTTTATAAAACAGGAGCAGGAATTAAAATATATTATTTAAGAGGGATGGGAGTAAGTGATAAAGAATTTTCTACTCCTGTTAAATCTAATGACCCCAAGTATAATACATATGAACTTAAATCTTATGAGATTGGCACTCAGTTAATTCCTGTTGACGATAAAGGTTTTTTCAGCTCTGTATCTTATCAAAAATCTGAATTGGAACTGGCTGATATTTTATACAAAATAAATCATATGAACTCCAAAACTTTGAATCTAAGTCTTGGAAGATTGTTCAAACCTAACGGAAGGTTCTTAAAACTAAAGTCATATTTTAAATATTTAAGTCAAAAAGGATTCGATCATTCTTACAAAGACTTTAAGCTTATAAATGTGACTCAAAAATATACGGCTGATAAATTTAAGTTAGGTATAGATGGTATTTTGTTTTACAAGAAAGAACACCGAAGTACTTTTTATCATTTAAATGTAAATTATTCATACTCAAACGAGGAGCGATGGATTTTAACAGGGCAAAAACCATTGCAAGAACTAAACCACTTAAATTTAAATTTAGGACTTGGGAAAAGGTTTGTTCTAAAAAAATCAAGTTTAAATCTGAAATTATTTTCATTGGCAAACTACTGTTTAAATAGCGACCTAATAACTACAAATGTAGCATCTGAGGGAGCAAACGAAGGACTCATTACTCCAAATTACAAATTCTTAAGTGCAGATAAATTGATTCTGGGAACGGATATTCGATATGATATAGGTACAAAAAAATCATACGGACTTTATACCAGATTAGAATATAATCAAATGATCATTAGCGGATCGAAATCGCAATATGGATTTAATTTGGCAATTGGATTAACACTATAAAATAACAATTATGCAACAAGCTATTGTTGAATGTAAAAATTTGACTCACTATTACGGCAAACGCTGTATTTATGAGAATTTGAATTTTGAAATTCCACAAGGTAGAATTCTGGGTTTATTGGGTAAAAATGGAACCGGAAAAACTACAACGATTAACATTTTAAATGGCTATTTAAAACCTCGTAGCGGTGAATGTTTAATGTTTGGCGAAAGCTCGGCCAATCTTTCACCAGAAACAAAAAGAAAGGTAGGATTATTGATCGAAGGCCATGTTCAGTATTCATTTATGAATATTTCGGAAATCGAAAAATTCTATTCGGCATTCTATCCGAATTGGAGAAAAGAAGCATACTACGAGTTGATGAAACTTTTAAAGATTGATCCGAAACAAAAAATTTCGAGAATGTCTTGTGGACAAAGATCGCAGGTAGCATTGGGTTTGATACTTGCTCAGGATCCTGAGCTGTTAATTCTGGACGATTTTTCGATGGGGCTTGATCCGGGTTACCGAATGCTTTTTGTTGACTATTTAAGCGAATATGCCAAAGCCGAAAATAAAACGGTATTTGTCACTTCCCATATCATACAGGATATGGAGCGTTTAATCGACGATTGTTTGATTATGGATTATGGTAGAATTGTAATGCAGAAGCCTGTAAATGAATTGTTGGAATCGTTTAAACGATACAAGTTTACTTGCTCTAATCCTGGTTATATAGATGAAATTAGCGACATCTATAACCCGGTAACCATAAAAGGAAACACCGAAGTTTACTCCTTATTAGGCAAAACTGAATTGCAGAATTTATTCGCAAAATACAATGTGTCTGCCAGTGAAATACTGGAAGAAAATTTGAGTTTGGAAGAGGCATTTATTGGATTAACAGGTAAATATTAGAGAAATGACAAATGCATTATTATTTAAAGAATGGAAAAAGACCAAATGGTTTGCAATTGGCGCTTTTGCAGTTGGACTTGCTCTTTTGGCCTATATTTTTTTAAAGTTAGGAAGATCGTTCAGACTGGTAGGATTAGAACATTTATGGGACGTAATTGTAAACAGAGATCAGTTTCTGTTTCGCGATTTAAAGTACTTTCCATTGGCAACAGGTTTCTGTTTGGCATTGGCACAATTTGTGCCTGAAATGATTCAGAAAAGAATAAAACTGAGCTTACACTTACCGCTTCCTAATAAGAAAATTGTATTCTCAATGCTGGGATTTGGACTTTTGGCTTTAACAATCATTTTTGTTTTACATGTTGCCATCGTTTTGGCATTTGCCGGAATCTATTTTCCAAAAGAGATCATTTCAAGCATCATTTATACAATATTGCCTTGGTATGTTGCTGGAATCACGGCTTATACCTTTATGTCCTGGATTTGCCTTGAACCTACCTGGAAACGTAGGATTTTTAACGCATTAATCATGTTTGGTACACTGCAATTGTGTTTTCTAACTGATTTTCCAGGAGCTTATGGCCTAATCATTCTGGCTGTTCTATTGATTCCATTTTATGTATTGCCATTCGGCTATTTTTCTGTTCAACGATTAAAAGTTGGAATACAGGATTAATTTATTCGATTTATTTGACATGAAAAATATTAAATATTTAATCATCATTTTAGGAAGTTTGCTCCTGGCCTGGTTGTTGCCAAAATCTTACCACCTGGTTACCGATATAGCATCTCCTAACATTTTTACTTACTATAGTTCTATCGATAAAGCCTTTTGCGCCATTGAGTTTGATGAAAAAGAGGGGCACTTGATTCGAAAAAACATTAAAACCAATCGAGTATATTCTGAATTGGAATTCGATAGCATTTTGCCCATGTTTTATTCAACCCAGCTATTTGCCGATGGACGAATGCCAAAAAGTATTGATGGAATAGATATCAATCCAAGAATTGTAAATTCCAAAAAATTCTTTTTTAGAGTAAAACCAGCCGATAAAAACAAACCTCACATTCCTTTGTACACTCTTTTTGAATCGATGTCGGGACGAGTAAGAATTGAAATGCCGGGCGATGTATTTCGTTTAAGGGATAAAATAGAGTTCATCAATCCGGAAACCAATGAAATTAACACAGAAAAAAGCGAGAAGTTTAACCACCACTTTGTAAAAAGAGGTTTTCAGTTTCCTGCAAAAATGGCTGCAGGTAATCCATCAACGCGAAAAGCATATGATGAAGGTTATTTTATCATCGATAACATGAATCAGATTTTTCATCTAAAAATGGTAAACAGTATGCCTTTCCTTAAAAAAGTGCCCTTGCCATCCGAAATTGTGCCGGAGTATATACTTACCATGGAACCTGATGATAGAAGCTTCTATGCTTTTGTGTTTGATGCCAATAAGAAACTACATTTAATTACTACTGATTCCTATAAGTTACAGGAAATTCCAACTCCCAATTATGATGTTGACAGAGATCAAATGATGATAATGGCCAATCCTTTGTATTGGAATGTAAATGTAGTTTCCAGCAGAGGTAAAGAGGTGATGGCGCTTCATGCAGATACAAAAGAAATTGCAGATAGAACTCTCATCGAAGGCCAGGCTGTGGGAACAAACTACAGTAAATATTTCCTGCCATTTGCAGTAGGATTTACAAGCGGAAATACAAAATATATTAAGCCAATTATACATTTTGGATCTTACCTGGTTCTGGTCACCAACTTTTTATTGGCATTGATTTTTGTATTTATTATTCGATATCGCAAACAAGAATTCCAATTCATTCCCGTAGTATGGATTGCATGTACAGGAATTTATGGATTTATAACAAGTTTAATATTTAACCGATAAAAATTAAAAGAGATGAAAAAATTGTTATTTCTATCGCTGGCAATGATCATGTTCGTTGGAAGCGCTATGGCAAATGGTAATCACTTATCAGAAAAGTCGACTAAAACTACCAGCATTGCCGAAATCCTGGAAAATGCAGAAAAGCTTGTTGGTGCGGAAGTAGAGTTTTCGGGAACCGTAAGCCATGTTTGTGCACATTCGGGACGCAGAGCATTCTTATTAGATGAAACAGGTAAATTCTCTATACGTGTTGAAGCAAAAGGTGAAATCAAAGGTTTTAATCGTGAGCTTTCGGGTATGGATATTCGTGTAAAAGGAACCGTACAAGAAAAAAGACTATCCGAAGAGTTTATTAATGAATATGAGCAAAAAGTTAAAGCGAAACAAGATGCCGAAGAGGGTGGAAAACATTGTTCGGCTGAAATGACCAACATTACCAAAATGCGTGATTGGATGAAAGAAAACAATAAAAATTTCTATTCGATCTATTTTGTAAATGGAACCTCTTATGAAATTGTGGAATAAGAAACTTTTTAACAAAAACATCAGGTCACTGCACCGGGACCTGGGATATTTATTTATTGGATTAACTTTAATTTATGCGCTTTCGGGAATATTGCTGATTCTTAAAAAAGATGAGCAGAATCCGTCCTATCGTGAAATCGTATTGGAGAAAAACACCAAAGCAAACCTAACACCTGATGAGTTAAAAACCTATTGGGAAAATGGCTTTGGCGATGCTCCAAAATTAAATCGCATTATACCTGCCGGTGAAGTATATAACCTATACGTTAAAGGTGGTTTGGGAGAGTATCATCCACATAATGGTAAGCTAAAAGTCACCACTTATAAGAAAATTCCTGTTTATAAATTTGTGAACGATATTCACTATAATTCAGGGCAAAGATTTTCTTCAATAGGCATTGTTTATGCCATTGTTTTAATCTTTTTTGCCATTTCTGGTGCCATAATGGTTAAAGGGAAAAAAGGATTTAAGAAAAGGGGAGTGTGGTTGATGATTATTGGTTTCATCATACCTGTTCTTTTGTTTTTTTGTTCTTAGTTTTAAACTAAGATTAGTTGTAATTTTGATTTTGGGCCTTCCTGTATAGGAAGGCCTTTTTGATTTTCATAACATTAAAATCATCATTTATAATGATTGATAAGTCGGGAACTGTTACTTAATTTTGAATTATTCTAAACAAAGAATAAGTCAGTTCAAGTATAACAAATAAACATATTAACAGTGAGTAAAACAGCGATTATTTACGGTTCCACTACAGGAAATACAGAAAATGCAGCAAATCAGCTTGCAGGATTATTAGAGGCAGATATTATTGATGTTTCGACCAAACCAGAAGAAGCTCTTACAAAATACGAAAACCTGATTTTCGGAACTTCTACATGGGGCGCGGGTGATTTGCAAGACGACTGGGAAGACTTTATCTCTAATGTTGAATCGGCAGATTTAAGTGGGAAAGTTGTTGCAATTTTTGGATTGGGTGATTCTTCCAGCAATCCTGACACTTTTGTAGGAGGCATGGGAAGCATTTACGAAGTAGTGAAAGATAAAGGCTGTAAAATTGTTGGTTCTGTTGAGACCGAAAGCTATGACTTTGATGAGTCAACAGCCGTGCTTGATGGAAAATTTATTGGATTGGCTCTTGATGAAGAAAATCAGGGAGATTTATCAGATGAGAGAATAACCAGATGGGTTGAACAGATTAGCAAAGACTTACACTAAGATTCAATTGATTGAAAGGTGAAAGCAATTTGCTTTCTGCAAAATCCATTATAAAAGTCAATAAGAATGTTGGAACACCAAAAAATGGTTTTAAATGCAGTAGCAGATGACCTACCCTTATTTAGAAAAGAGGTCGAAAAATCGTTACAATGGCTAAGTATTGAAGAGCAAAATGAATTGCACAATTGGATTAAATTAAATTTTAATACAAAGCACAATAAGTTAGTACTAGACGTTTATCAATCAAAATCAGTTTAGATGTTTTATTTTGACTAGTAGTCAATTGAATGACTAAACCAAACAGCAGCAAAGGCCTTCCTAAGGGGAGGTCTTTTTTATGAAAAACCATAAGCTAAAAAAGGCAGAAATCAAATTTCTGCCTTTCTCATTTTTAAACAAGTTATGATGTCAGTGATAGTTATTCTGCACCTTCAAGATGATCCATCCAAATGTCGTTGATTTCATCATAATCACCCAAACCTTTCATTACAGTGTTTACTGTATATGATTTTGCTTCCAATCTCTCTTTCCACGATTGTTCAGCCGGATCCGTTTCACCTGTATTGCCATTCATATCGTTGTTGGCATGATCACCTGCAATCGACATTAAAGGAGTAATGGTAACTTTATTGGCCTTTGGACTTAGCTTATCAAGTTCCGCTAAAATACCACCAATCGAAGTAGTTCCCGCATCGAAGCCAATTCCTTCAACCGTACCAACAAAGAAATTCGCATTTAATTTTTGTAGCTCGCTTTGCAATTTCAGGTATTGAGCATCTGCCGCATGAGGAGTTCCGTGACCCATAAATAATACTGGTCCTTCGGTAATTTCGTTGGCAAATTTTGCAGCTAAAATTTCAGCCACTTTTTTAATGTCAGCATCGCTGTCAAGCAATGGGCGACCCACTTTTACTTCTACACCCTCATATTTCATTTTGAAATCTTGAATGGCTTCTTCCAATTCGTCAAATTCTTCACCTGGAATTACGTGTAAGGATTGAACTTCGAATTTCGAAAATCCTTCTTTCACCATAATTTCCAAAGCTTCCTCTGGTGTGTCATTATCGATTACAGTTCCGTTTAAAGATCCTTCACCATTTCCCTGGCGCAATTTGTTGATAATAATGTCAGAAGTAAAACCCCATTTAATGGTTTCGCCAGAAAATCTTTCTTTGGCAGCAAGGTCAATTTTCTCGAATGTTTTCTGTGGATCTGGAAATGAAGAACCGAAAGTTACCAATAGGATACCATCTTTGTCGCCTAATGTGTTTTTGTCGTCATTGTCGTCATCACTACATCCAGTGAAAACCATAGCTAATGCGCATAAAGCGATTGCTGATCTTTTAATTAGATTCATTTTGTGTTTTTTTTGTGAGTTAATTTTGATTTTATGATATGAATTCAAATCTGAATTCGAGTTTAGTTTGCAAAGTCTACATTCAGGCCAATAAACAGTGTTCTTCCCGGATTTAAAGTGCTATAATGAGAGCCATAAGGCCTGTCATCCACATCGTCGAAGAGGTTGTCAATTCCAGCAGTTAGCCTGATTTTATAGTGTTTCCATTTCTTAAAGCTATAGCTCGATGAGAGTTTCCATAACTGATATGGATCTGCATAGCTTCGCTCCAAATCTTCTTCCAGGTAGAAGCGGTCCGATTTGTAAACGCCCGATAGGTTAATGTTTAACTTTTGACTGTTCCATCGTTCTGTCCACGAAAGCTTCCATGTTGCACTGTGTTCCGATACGCCATTCAACCTGATATCTTGCGTGATATTCCTGGCGCTCACATAACTGTAATTGCCACTAAGAAACAATTTGGTGTAAATTGGAAAGCTCATGTGCCAATCAGCACCTAAAGTTCTGGCTTTATCTATATTGTAGCGCTTTTTTGTCTCTTCAATGCCTCGGCGAGCATGATCATAACTTGTTGGAATAATTTTATAATCGATTTTGTCGTAAATACGATTCAGGTAAAGGCTTAATCCTGTTCTGAATTTGTTGGCTTTAAACTCGCTCGAAAGTGCAAAATAATGCGATTTTTGAGCTTTTAAATCTTCATTACCCAAATACAATCGATACATGCCCATGCGGTTACTTTCATAGTAATAGTACAATTCTTTTAGGGTAGGACTTTTATATCCATTGGAGTAGGTAAATCTGTGGGTAAACTGGTCTTCCTTGTACATCATTGTTAACTTGGGAGTCAATGAAAAACCTGATTTATCGTGATAAAGACTTCTGATCCCGGCTACAATATCTAATTTATTTGCCAGTTTAAACTCATCCTGTGCATATAGCGAATACGTGTAAGCACTTGCTTCAGGATTATTTAATCGGTATTTGGCTTCAAGATATTCTCCTTTAATTTCACTTCCCAGGCTCAATTTGTGCTTATCGTTCAGGTTAAAAACACCTTTAAGCTGCGAAATAACATGAACAACATCAGAGTTTTTAAATCGATCGCCAGGGTAATAGGTCTTTTTAATCACATCCTTACTTGTGATATAGGTTTCGTTGTATTTATAAGGATATTCGGTATAATACAAGTAATTGTCAACATCGAAATTGAAGCTTAGGTAATTCTTATTTTTCAATTGATATCTTCCGCCGAGCGATACCGATCTGTCGTTGTAGTAATAGTTATGCATTTGAGCCTTAAAAGGGAAATACAATGTCTTTTCGTACCACGATAAATTAAGATCAATGCTTAGTTTCTGATTGACTTCATACCCTAAAAATTGACGAATGGTGTAGGCTTTGGATTTGTTGGTAGGTTTGTAATGAGTTCTTACCAAATACGGCAAATCATGATTCGATTCCCACTTGTTATTGTATTTCATCGAGTTTAACTGATATCCGGCCTTTTGCTTGTAGTTGAAAGTGGTTTTCCCCGATAGTTTATCCTTGCTAAAGGTAAAAGAGTTAAGTTGCTTAAAGTCACCATAAGCTCCAAGTCGGGAACTACTAGTCGCCGAAAATTTACCTTTAACCTTTTTGGTAATGATATTAATTACACCTGCAATTGCGTCGGATCCATATAGGGTAGAGGAAGCTCCTTTTACCACTTCAATTTGCTCAATATCATCGGAGTTAATTCTGCTTAAATCGGCATAACCACCAACACCTCCCGTTAATCTTTTTCCATTTAAAAGAATTAAAACATAGTCTTTTCCAAGACCATTAATTTTAATGTTGGAACCCATCGAACTGCTTGTATAATCAATAGAAGAGGAAATACCTGATAATATTTCTTCAATATTTCTTCCCGATTGTTCCGCAATGTCTTTTTTGCTGATTATTTCGGTCTGAACAGGTACTTTGTCAATTCTATGTTGTGTGCCGGTTCCGGTGATTACTATTGGCTCAATGCTAAAAGACTTTGGATCTAAACCGATATCAAATTTTTGAGAAGTAATTAATTCAATATCCTTAGAGAAAGCCTGATATCCAAGCACCGAAACACAAAGTTTGTATTTGCCTTTTTGTAAGTTTTCGAGGGAATAGTAACCACCATTCTGACTCACAGAGCTTGACTGTATACCATCCAAATAAATGTAGGCATATTCGATTCCTTCTTTGGAATTATTATCATAAACTTTGCCCTTGAGACTAAGTTTTTGTGAAAATGCGGCAATACAAAGCACCTGCATTAACAATACGCAAAATATTTTATGCATAGTAAAATAATACTAATGCATTCCTGGAATAAATGAGGGATTTAATTCTGAAAATCTACAAAACCATCATTAACTTCTTTTCCCGGAAGCAATAATTAAACAATTACATCTGGCAGGTTTCCTGACTTTCCCAGTTCTCAACTCCTTCCCATTCTAAATAGAACAGTGGATTTAGACTGTTGAGAACAAATAAACACCTCGTAGTGTTTATGGGATTTACAGTAGCGGGTACTGTTCCGGATTTACACCGGATTCCCTTTTAACTCCATTTGCTGAATGCAAAGTGAGCACCAATTGCGCTGCAAATGTATTATTTTTTATTGATAAGAATGAAAAGAAGACAATTTATAATCAATGTTAATAAACATATTGATGATTTTGTGTTTAATTCTTCGATTCTTTATAGGCATCCGAATGATATTTTTCCCGAAAAGATTTGGGACTCATTCCTTTAATTTGTTTAAATCGTTGGTTAAAATTCGATAAGCTGTTGTAACCACTCTCGAAAGCAATTTGGGACACATTATTATCAGTTTCAATTAAGAGTTTGCTGGCATAGCCAATACGAATTTCGTTTACGAATTCAGAAAAAGTTTTTTCTGTGCACTTCTTAAAATAATGACAAAAAGCAGAGGTGGTCATGTTTAGAATTCCAGCAGCAACTTCTACTTTAAGCTCACCATTAATGTTCTGATAGATGTAATTAAAAACCTTATCGATTCGATGTTTGGTCTTGGTAAAGTTTTCTGTGTTAAAATGCTTCGATGATAAGGACGTTTTGTGAACTTTACTTCCCAACTCATGCAAAATAATTAGCAATTCACTAATTCTATCGAAGTTCGACAGATTAGATAGTTTTCGTATTCTGGAAATCATATCAGACTTCGCATTTTCGAAAAATAAACCGCGATTGGAATCATCCAGTAAGGTTTTAATTTCATTCAATTCAGGTAGGTTTAGAAAGTTGTCGCCAAAAATACTCCGATTGAACTGAATACTTACAATATCCAGTTTTGTACTGTGAATCCAACAATGAGGGAGATTTTCTCCAATCAATACCAAATCATTTTTTGTAAAGGTGGAGATGTGATCTCCAACAAATCGTTTCCCAAATCCTTTGGTGATTAGCGTAAGCTCATATTCAGGATGAAAATGCAATGGGCGTTGACCTTCTTCTCGATCTAAGACCACAACTTTTATAGATGACAGGGCTTCTTTGTGAATTTTTTCAAAGGAAACTTTCATGGCACACGAAACGATTATTTACAGAAATTATTGAATTCAATTGAATGCGGTATCGGTAAAAATATGAGTTTATTCAATACAGTGCAAGTTTTGGCAAATAAGCAGGTAGATTTCATTGCAAATTGAGGCTTACTTTGTAATCATTAAATACATAGTTTATGAAAGCAAAAGCATATTTATTAGGTGTAGCCTTAATCATTTTTACAACGGCTTGTCAGCAATCGAAGGTAAAAGTGGACACAATTCATGGTGATATGAAAGAATTAAAGACATTGACTTTGGGCGAAATTAAACCCAATGGATGGATCTACAAGCAAATGAAAACTGACCTGGAGGAAGGTTATGTGGGACATTTGGATGAATTGGTTCCCGACCTTATTTTGGAAGATGATATTTATGGAAAAGACAGATTAACGAATAAGATAAAAAGCAAAGATGTTGGAGCCATTGGTGTAGGAGAGTGGACTACCCAAATTCTGTGGTGGAACAGCGAAACTCAATCCAATTGGCGCGATGGTTGGTTAAGACACGCCTACTTGCTGGAAAATGAGGAGTATATCGCGAAAGCGAAGCAATTTGTTGATAGAATGATTTCTTACCAGGACGAGGATGGATATATGGGGATTTATGCAGAAGATTTAAGATACAATTTCGAAGGTGAAAATGGTGAGTTGTGGGCGCAATCGTCTCTCTTCAGAATTTTACTGGCTTATTATGAGTTAACGGGTGACAAGGAGGTATTCGATGCAGTGGAAAAGGCAATGCAATTTACAATGAGTCAGTATCCTATCTATCAATCAGACCCATTTAATGTGAGCAAACCATACGCCGGTGTTGGTCATGGTTTAACCATTGTTGATGTGCTGGATAAATTGCACCAGCTTACGCATAAGGAAGAATATCGCGATTACGCAATTTGGTTATACGATGATTATAACAAATACGAATTGTCTGAGGTTGATATTCACCTGAAGAATTTAGCGAATGAGAACTATAAATTTAAAGGGCATGGCGTTCATACCTACGAGCACCTGAGAGCCTTGGTAATTGCGTCTTATGGAAGCAAGGATAATAAATACATGAAGGCTTTAGATGCCTATTTAAATAAACTGAACAAGTATTTAACTCCTTCGGGTGCACCTATAGGCGATGAGTTTATTTTTGAACGATATGCCGATGCCAGTGAAACGGGATATGAATACTGCTCCCTTCAGGAATTATTAGATTCTTATTCTTTTTTACTACAGAAAAGTGGGGATTTAAAATGGGCTGATAGAATAGAGTGGCTTTTCTATAATGCAGCCCAGGGTGCTCGACATCCACATGAACATTCGATTGCCTATTTAAAAACGGACAATTCCTATACGATGACGGGCTCACTTCACCCTGGAAAGGAGGATGTTCATAAGGACAATACCCGTTACACTTATTCTCCAACTCACAGAAAAGCTGCCGTATGTTGTGTTCCAAATGCAGGAAGAATTGGTCCGTATTTTTTAAGTAATATGTGGCTGAAAAGCTCCAGTGGATTGGTGAAGAGCATTTATGGCCCATCTAAACTGAATGCGGAAATAAATGGTGAAAAGATTGAAATTATAGAAAGTACGAACTATCCGTATGAGCTTGAATCCACTTATCAATTTAAACTAGATAAGCCGGTACAATTTAAAATGACATTCAGAAAACCAGACTGGTGCACCGAAATGAGTGTAATGGTGAATGACAAAATATACCAAGGCAATCAGATAGAAAAGGAATGGCAGAATGGAGATGTAGTGAAACTTGCTTTTAAAACTCAGGTTAAAAGACATGTCGATTTGAAAGGAGAGAGCTATTTTACCCATGGACCACTTCTTTATGCTTTGCCCCTGGAAAGTACAGAAGAAGTTACAAAACAATTCGATTTGGATAGATTCAGAAATGTTTCCTACACCAATAATCAACAGAATAAAATTGCCTGGAAACTTGTTAATGACGGGAATGCCAGCTTTCAAATGCATGAAAATACAAAGGATTTTAAGAATCAAGGAAGAATTAATATAGAGTTGATCAATCCTGAAAATCAAGAGAAAATAGATGTTGAATTGGTGCCATTGGCTGGAACGATCTTAAGGAAAGTGACATTTCAGAATTTATAGGATGCGAACGATCTAAAATAGAACATGCCTGACATTAACTTGCCAGGCATGTTTTATTTTAAACCATTATTTTTTAGTTTAACCTCCGATATTCCAAAGGACTCATTTGAGTTTTTTTCTTGAAAAATTTGCTAAAATTCTGAGTTTGCTCATATCCTAACTGGTAAGCAATTTCGCTGACCGATTGTGAGCTGTTCAGAAGTAGGCTTTTGGCCTTTTCTATCAGGTGATAATGGATGTGTTCCATGGCGCTTTTACCCGTTTCCTGTTTGAGTAAATCTCCCAAATAGTTTGGGGATAAATGTAATTTTTTAGCACAATATTTGACCGATGGCAATCCATTCGTTTTCACTTCTTCTGATTCAAAGTAATCCGATAGGAGCTTTTCAAATTGCGATACAATTCCTTTGTTATGATGTGCCCTGGTTAAGAACTGTCGACCATAAAAGCGTTTGCAATAATTTAGCAACACCTCAATATTCGAAACAATTAAATCATTGCTAAATGAATCGAGATTCATGCTGTACTCCTGTTTAATGGTTTCTACTACAGCATAAAGGGTTTTCTTTTCCTTATCGGATAAGTGAAGAGCCTCGTTCATATCGTAAGAGAAAAAACCATAAGACTTGATCTTATCATTCAGGAAACTGGAACGGATCAAATCGGGATGGAAATACAAGCCCCAACCTTCCACAGAACTTTCTTCCTCGATATTACTTACAAAACTCAATTGTTCAGGAGCCATACAAATGAGTGAGGCTTCCGAAAAGTCATGATCTTTACGGCCATACAGGTAATCTGCACCTTTTAGCTTTTTTAAGGAAACCAGGTAAAAACCCAAAATATAGCGGGTAGCGTCTTTTCTCATCTGTATTTTCGAAAAATCGATCAAACTAATCAAAGGGTGATCTGGTTTATCCGGATACGAAAAAAGTTCGTGAAGCTCACTAATGGACTTGATTATAACTGTATGGGTCATGAAATTATTCTTTAGAAGTAAATTTAGCTTTTTAATCCGATTTAAGCGACCTGGTGGCGTTGCACAAATCGAATTGGTTTGATCGTATTTATAAATCCATAGTTTGTGCAATCATACTTTTAAACTCAACATCGTCCATCTGATTTCGTGCAGCCAGAATTTGTATTGCATCTGCCCCAACAGGGTAACGAAATTGCTCTGTACCATCGGTGCATGCACTGAAAATGGCATCGGCAACTTCCTGCGGATTTTGTTGCTGCTCGCCCCATTTGGCATAGCCAGCCATTGCTTTATCTAAAATGTTTTTGTAATCACTCTCATTTTTTGTTGGAGTAAAACTCATAGAAGTTCCTAAGTTGGTATTGAAAGCTCCTGGCTCAATCAGTTTTAGTTTGATATTAAAAGGATTCAATTCGTATTGCATTGCCTCTGTTAATCCTTCAATGGCAAATTTACTTGCCTGGTAAACAGCCATAAATGGAGTTGTAATTTTTCCTCCAACCGACGAAACGTTTATGATCGTACCCGATTTATTTGCTCTAAAATGTGGCAATATGGCTTTCATCGTGTTGAGCGCACCAAATAGGTTTACATCGAATTGGCGACGTATATCTTCTTCAGGAATTTCTTCTGTAACACCTGCCACTACATATCCCGCATTGTTTACCAATACGTCTATCTTACCAAAATGCTTTATTCCTTCGGCAATTGCCTTCTTAATACTTTGATTGTCGGCAACATCAAGCTGGCATAGTAAAACATGATCCAGAAGATGCAGTTCTGTTTCCTTTTCGGGATTTCGCATCGTTGCAATTACATTCCATCCTTCCTGTTGAAATTTTTTCGCACTAAGTTTTCCGAATCCCGAACTTGTTCCTGTAATGATTACCGTCTTTCTCATCTTATCATTTTTTTAATTCATTGATGGGACAAATTTAGAAGACAACAAATCCTTTAACGTATCCAAATTACAGGAATGGATAGCCGTTTTACTGGTGGGCACAAAAAAAGTCGGTTTAAAACCGACTTTTAATTCAATAAACTACTTTCGATATAGGCTTTCGGACTCATGCCTGTTTTCTTTTTAAAGAGGCGAGAGAAATACTGCGGATATTCAAAACCTAATTTGTAGGCCGTTTCCGATATACTGGCATTCGGATTTAGCAAGAGGTTTTTTGCTTCTTCAATCAGGTACAGATTAATTTGGTCAACCGCTGTTTTTCCTGTTTCTGCTTTAATGGTATCACTCATGTATCTGTGACTTACTCCCAATTGAGTTGAGAGCCATTCAACAGTAGGAATACCTTCCGATTCGAATTTATTTGAAGCAAAATAATCATTCAAAACCTCTTTAAATCGTGTATACAATGCCTTATTAATACTTTGCCTGTTTAAAAACTGGCGCTTGTAAAAACGGTCGGCATATTTCAACAGGGTTTCCAAATGAGAAATGATGATTTCCTTACTAAATTCATCCTGGTTGTTGTGGTACTCCAAATGGATATTTTCGAATACCGTCATCATAATTTTCTCTTCTTTAGGAGAGAGGTGTAACGCTTCGTTGGCATTGTAATTAAAGAAGTTGTACTTTTTAATCTTGTTAAAAAGATCATATCCATTTAAATAATCCTTCTGAAATGCAATGTGCCACGACTCTTTACTAATCACGATGCCTTTCATAATCATACTTTGATCAGGAGCCATAAACAGCATTGAGCCTTTATCGCAATCATATTTTGTGCGACCATACAAAATTTCTCCTTCAATAATGTTTTTGAGACTGATGGAATAGAATTGGTTGCATATTTTTACAGGTTCAGGAGTATTTTCGCAAACCTGCGTTTCTGCATCGGAATTGATGCTATGCAGAATACTGAACAAAGGATTTTCAGGTTCAGCTTCGCCAAAATACTCATGCATCTGTGCAATAGATTTAAAATTCAATTCTTTCATATCGATAATCTCTTATTTCGAATAACCAACCAGTTGTATAAGATAAGAATTTTTATTCTCATCGAACATGAGTTTCTGATCTACAAACTCTCTTTTAAAACCTCCAATAACCACTGCATTCATCTTGTTACTGCAAGCATATAAATATACATTTTGTGTGGAGTATGCGGTTTGATTTCCATAGTAAAAATCCATACCATGCGCTTCTTTCATGGCTTTACTCATAAAATCAGGAAAAGAATTATCATCAATGGCATAAATAAAAACCAGGGGTGCTTTCTTTACCGTGCTTTGTTCTGAAATTTGGTCGCGAATGTCTTCTGATATGATTTGTTTTAATTCATGTTGCACAGGCTGATATTGGTATACACCCGATTGCATGGCAACATAAATTGAAATATCTCCAAGCAGAGGAACTGTTCTACCACCATTTTTCCTGTTAATGCCTCCGGCAGCCCAAAGCAAATTGCTTAAATCTTGCTTGCTAATATTTTGTTCTGCAAAACTACGAGTCGATTTTCTTTTGTGAAATGCCTCCATTAAACTTGCTTTATGATTCATGTTAGGTTGATCAAGTTTAATGATATCACTAGCAATTGCCGTTGCTCCAGTATTAGCATCTTTACGATTGCCATGTGCACTTGTGCAAGCATTTAATATTCCCATTGTAAGCAGTATTGCAAATGTTTTTTTCATCTATTTGTGTTTTAGTAAATGATTTGTTTTCAGATTTTACATCTTTATTTTTGGAATGAGTTCCAGTGTAGAAGCTTCATGTTTTTTTCGATTGTAGGTCAATCTCATTAAAGGATAAAGAACATTTAGCTTTTTAAAGTAGGCTCGGTTCACTTTAGGATTGATTTCTTTCAAATCTTTAGGAACTACGCCATCAATCGGAATTATGGTATCATTTATTTTAATGGCACCCGTAGAATTTTGAAGAAAGGCATGATACCAGCTTCTCATGCCAAATTTGTACTGTCGAACAAAAAATCTTCCTTCTGTTTCTACAATTGTAATGTCAACAAATCGATGTTTTTCGCCTGCTCTTATTTGGTGAACCCATTTAGAATTAATGAGTTTTGCAATTTCCTGAATTGTCATGCTAGGTTATTTAAAAAATCAATGTTAAAAATTGGTGAATAATCCGGTATTTGGATTAAAAATAGAGGTCAATACCTGACCTCTATAGCTTTACATTTACTTACTGTACTTCGTAAAAAATTCTACCATTTTATCCACGGCTTTATCTACATCTTTATCAATATCGTACAAGCTAACATGCGAAGCGCCGGGAACTTTGTACAGTTCTTTGGGTTCGCTGGCAGCATTATAAAAATCTACCGTTAAAGGTCCGGTGTGAAGAAGTGAAGGTGTTTCGCCTTCTTCCGGAACGGTGTTTTCTCCAATAATGCCCAAATAAGGAGTATACAAATAAGGAGCATAGCTTGTAGCGCTGGTTAATGGTGCATTTTCCATTAAAAACATTGGAGCCAGGTGACTGTAATTTGGATAGGTCTCTCTGCCAGCTCTTGCAGTCATGTAATAGTCATAGCCTTCGTTCGAAGGGTCGGTATTTGCCATATTCAGGGCATCGTAGTATTCAACTTCGCCCGTTTCGTAAGCTTTTTGACGGGCAGCATTGGCCATCTCGAATATCGGCATTAGCTGTTCTTTGGTCATCATACCGAAATAACTGGTCTTGTTATCCATCATTCCGCTTACAGTGGCAATTGCTGCCATTCTTTTGTCGGTTACAGCAACAAGTGGCATATATCCCCCGCTGGCACAACCTCCTAATCCGTAAATTTTAGTTTTGTCAACAAAATCCAATGTTCCCAAATAACTTATAGCATCGCGAATGCTCTCCATTTTAATAAAAGAGTTCTCGTTGTCCCTGATTTCTCCTTCGCTATCGCCATAGCCTAAATGATCGAATGATAAGAACACATAGCCTTTATTTGCAAATTTTTCTCCATACACAGCGCCCATTTGTTCTTTAATCTGGTTAAATGGACCAGAGAATACCACTGTTGGGTATTTTTGATTCGAATCGAAATTCTCGGGCGTAAAAAGTAAACCTGCAAGCTTCAAAGCCTGACTTTTAAACATCACCTCATTTCTTCCTGCCTTAAAATTTTCCATTGTATTTTCTTTTAAGTAATTATTCTTTTGTGCCGAACTGTTTGTGAATGCTGCCAGCAGCAACAAAGCAAGCACTGTTTTTACCATTTGTTTCATGTCGTTTTTATTCTATTGATTAACTGATACAAAGTTGGGGCAAGAAGCCTATCTGCTCCTTACACTTTTTGGTACTTGGCTTATACATTTTGGTAAAATCAAGGATCAAATCAGAAATTTGTTGTTATTGGAAATAAATAATTACATTTGGCGCGTATTCATGTGTGGTCATTAATTAGATAAAATCAGTTATAATTTTTTAATGATGAACTTTACAGATTTTAAAGCATTTAACAAATACATTAATGTTGCCAGTCCAAAGCACAATATGATTGATGTTGGTTTGTACACACCTGATTTTAGAAGTGAATCTCCGGCTGTAAACACCAACTATTATCGTGTATCTGTTAAGTTCGATGTTAAGGCGCATGATGGAAGAAGTAGCATGTGTTTTTCGAGTCCCAACCAACCTTTCGAATGGGGCGATTATAAAATTGACAATGGCTACTATGTCCAAATAACCGATAATTTGATCTCTAATAACCAACATTTGAGATATACATTCTTAACTTATCGTTTGAATGGATTGCTATTTTTAAACGATGAAGAAGAACAAATCATTACTGATTTATTTAAGTTATCGTATAAGGAATACAGTAAACCTGATTTTTCGGTTGATTTATTGGCAGGTTATTCCAATTTGATGCTGACCCATATTGCCCAATTCTATAAAAGGCAAATGCAAGGAAAAGAGCAGCAATACAGCCCTTTGGTAGATCGATTTTTTGATCAGCTGGAAAGCTATTATACAAAAATATCCAGGGATGAAATTACTCAGCCTTCTGTGCAATATTTCGCAGATAATCTGAATGTTACCCCAAATTACTTAAGCGATATTATTAAGCATTATACCGGGAAGCCTGCGCTGGAACACATTCATGCTCATATCATTAACACTTCCAAAAACTTACTGCAAAATAAGACCACTACCATTTCTCAAGTGGCGGATCAATTGGGCTTTGAATATGCAAGTTATTTTACCCGATTTTTCCGCAAAATGACAGGAACTGCCCCTTCCAAATTCCGCAACCTGTAATTTGTATAAGTAAACCCCGAATTTGTGAAATTACCACCTCAATTTTTCTGAGGTAATTTGTCGTGTCATTAAAACCGAAACAGATCCAATACAGGTGAACAAGCTGTGAATGCATTTTAATTGCTTTTCAATTGCAATGTATTCAGTGTGTTGGATTTTGTGTCAGTTGCGATGCTTGAACATAGAGAGAGGTAAAACCGATCAATTTAATGGGAATTACACATACAAGTTAACAGACTAGAATTATGAACAAAAAACAATTAACATTACTGGCTATGATAGCAATGTTTATCATGAGCACAGGAATTCAAACGCTTAAAGCACAAACTTCAGAAGAGACATTTGATCCTCACCAGAAAAAATCGGCCAATATTCTTGGACATAAAATGGCTTACATTGATATAGGTGAAGGACGTCCTGTAGTTTTCATACATGGGAACCCGGCCTCGTCGTATCTGTGGCGAAACATTATTCCTTATGTAATGAATGATTATCGGGTAATTGCGCCAGATTTGATTGGGATGGGAGATAGTGGCAAGCCAGATATCGATTACAGTTTTCAGGATCAGTTCGACCATTTGGCAACACTATTGGATTCGCTGAAATTGAAAAATGCCATTTTGGTGATCCACGACTGGGGATCAGGTTTGGGATGGACTTACGCCCGAACAAGACCCGAAACTGTTTCGGCAGTTGCTTTTATGGATGCCATGGTTCCACCCGTGCATCCGGTTCCTTCTTACGAAGCGTTTGGCTCCTTCGGAGAGTTTGCCCAAAAGCTGCGTACTCCAGGTATTGGTGAAAAAATGGCTCTGGAAGAAAACATCTTTATCGAAGAAATTTTGAGTCGTGAAATGGTGGTCACACCATTATCAGAAGAGACAAAAGCAGAGTATCGTCGTCCATTCCCAACTCCTGAAAGCCGAAAACCTCTTTTGGCCTGGCCACGACAAATTCCAATTGGCGGCGAACCCGAGGATGTAACTAAAATTATCGCGGCAAGCATGCAATTTGTTACCGATAGCGAGATTCCTAAGCTTTGTCTTTGGGCTACACCAGGTATGCTTATGCCCATTCCGGTGGTAGAATACTTGCGAAAGAACATGAAAAATACCGACTTTGTTTATATCGGGGAAGGAATTCACTTTGTGCAGGAAGATCAACCAGATAACATTGGAAAAGCAATCGCAAACTGGTTGGAACAATTGTAAAAATAGGTAATACAAAACGTGTGATGGTAAGTTTAGAAGTTGTATATAATCATTTTAGAATTAGAAAATATGTTTCAAGAATTTAAACTAAATAAGGAAGTTACACTAAGAAATAGATTTGTAGTAGCACCTATGACTACATGGGGATCGAATGATGACCTAACTGTGTCGGACATTGAAGCCGATTACTACGCTGCACGTGCAAAGGGGGTTGGCATGTTTATTACTGGTTGTACTTTTTTCCAAGCAAATGGACAAGGTTTTGACAACCAGTTTTATGCAGGAACCGACGAATTTATTCCTTCTTTAAAGAAAATGGCTGATGCAATAAAAGCTGGAGGTGCAAAAGCGGTCTTGCAAATTTTTCACGGAGGACGAATGGCAGATCCAAGCAAAGGAGAGCTGGTAAGTGCATCGGCAATTAAGCCTAATCATAACTTTTTTGGCGACACAATTGAGGAAATGCCAACGCCAAGAGAGTTAACAACAAAAGAGGTTTGGGAATTTATTGATGGTTTTTACCATGCAACAGTGCGAGCAATTAAGGCTGGTTTTGAAGGGATTGAAATTCATGGAGCGAATACTTACCTGATTCAGCAATTCTTTTCGCCTCATGCCAATCGAAGAACAGACGAGTTTGGCGGAGATGTTTACAAACGCATGAAATTGGTTTTAGAATTAATAAAGGTGGCTAATAAAGCACGCGATGAGTATGCCGATGACCGATTTATTATTGGATACCGTTTCTCTCCTGAAGAATTGGAAAATCCCGGGATTAGCATGGATGATACTTTGAAACTCGTAGATCGTTTGTCTGATGAAAGAATTGATTACCTGCACATTTCATCGCATCACTATGCAAACTCCTCAATTCGCGATAAATCGGATGATCGTAAAATTGGAAAAAGACTTTTGCAGACCATTGCAGGCAGAAAACCTCTAATTGGAGTAGGAGGTATCAATACAAAAGAGGATGCCGAAGATGCTTTAAACAATATTGGTTACGATTTGCTGGCCATAGGAAAGGCAATTGTTACGGATCCAAACTGGGTAGAAAAAGTACAAAATAATGAAGAACCCGAGTTGGGAATTGATTTGGATTATTACCAGGATATCATTATTCCTGAACGTTTTGCCAAAACCGTAGGACAGTTTGAAGGTTGGTTTAAAGTGAAACAATCGAATTAATTGAACTGATATTTTAAAGTAGAACCGAACTATGATTTAGTGGGAAATATAACCGGAGGTTCTATAACTTACCTGTCTGGCATTTGTGCTGGACAGGTTTGTTTGTTTATCAATAGCTATTCGCCGATAAACTCCTATATTTACAGCCTTAATTGGAAAAACAGATGATAGATACATTGGAACAGGGATTTTTCGGCATTGGAATTCAGAATGGAAAAACACCTGAAAACTTAGGGGTTTTGTGGCGTTCAGCTCAAAATATGGGAGCGAGCTTTATTTTTACCGTAGGAAAACGCTATGCGAAACAGGCTTGCGATACACATAAAGCTACGGGTGCAATGCCTTATTTCCATTACGATAACTTCGATGATTTTTACGCTCACCTTCCAAAGGGAGCTGTATTGGTGGGTGTGGAGCTGGATGATAAGGCTGTAAATCTTGAAGAGTTCAAACACCCTCGTCGTTGTGTGTATCTGTTGGGAGCCGAAGACAATGGCTTAACCAAAACTGCCATCGAGAAATCTCACCACCTGGTAAAATTCGACACCCGATTAAGTGTAAATGTTTCTGTAGCCGGTAGCATTATCATGTACGATAGAAATCTGAAAGCAAAATTTGGACAAACTTTGTATTGATTTTACAAGCTGTAATCCTTAATTGGCAGATACAGATTCGATATATTCCTTTGGACTTAAGCCTGTTTTCTTTTTGAATAAACGGGAAAAATACTGTGGATATTTAAAGCCCAATTTATAGGCAGTTTCAGAAATTGGAACATTCTCCTTTAGCAAGAGATTTTTAGCTTCTTCAATCAAGAATAAATTGATTTGATCGATGGCAGTTTTGCCGGTTTCTGCTTTTATGGTATCACTCATGTAACGATAACTTACTCCAAGTTCGTTGGCAATCCATTCAACACTTGGAATGCCTTCTTCCTCAAACCTGTTCGATTCAAAATAGGCGTTCAAGATTTCCTTGAATTTCGTAAAGAGCTCTTTGTTAATTGTTTGTCTGTTAATAAATTGTCGTTTGTAAAAACGATCGGAGTATTTTAAAAGTGTTTCCAGTTGTGAGATAATAATATCCTTACTAAACTCATCCTGGTTGTTATGATATTCGTTATAGATATTTTTGAAAATTGATTTGATGGTTTCTTCCTCTTTTGGAGAAAGATGCAATGCTTCATTCACATAGTAATTGAAGAAATTGTAGTTTTTGATCTTTTTTCGAATATCCAAACCTCTGATAAAATCATCGTGAAAAGCGATGTGCCATACTTCTGAGGTAATTGCAATGTCCTTGGTGATAAGGGTTTGGTTTGGAGCCCAAAACAGCATACTTCCAGTACTGCAATCATATTTTGTACGTCCGTAAATAATTTCACCTGATACAATCTTTTTTAAACTGATCACATAAAACTGGCTGTTATAACTGATACTTTTCTTAGAAGGAGAAATTTTTTTGATTTCATCTGCTCCCAATTTAAGATGTCCTACCATGAAAAGCGGATTTTCAGGTTCAGGTAAATTCTGATCCTGGTTAAACTCAGTAATATTTTTATAGTTTTTATGAATCATCGATATAAAATTAAAGAAAATCGAGTGAAGAAATACCTTTGGCTCTAACAGTTTTTCATGTTAGTAGGCCAAAGGTGTTTATTATGAATAGATAAACGCTTACAATAAAATACTTAGGAGAATGCACTCATTAAGTCATCGCCACGTTGCATCGAAGGAAGGTATTGCGGATACTCTGGAAGCAATGCACTTACTTCATCCAGTTGCTTCATTTCTTGCTCACTTAGTTCAATATTTACTGCGCCCAGGTTATTGATTAATTGTTCTTCTTTTCGAGCTCCGATAATTACACTTGTAACACCTTGTTTGTGCAGCAACCAGGCCAAAGAAATTTGGGCAACAGAGGCATTTTTACGCTCTGCAATTTCTTTTAGTTGATCCACAACATCATATCCTTTTTCCTTATTCACTGGTGGAAATTCAAAATTTGCTCTTCTGCCTGTAGCTTCGCTTTCGCGAGTAAACTTGCCACTTAAGAAACCACCTGCCAATGGACTCCAAATTAGTGTTCCCAAACCCAAATCCATGGAAGCAGGTATGATCTCTCTTTCCAGTTCTCGCCCTACCAATGAGTAGTATGCCTGAACCGAACAGAATTTTTCCGTACCCAATTGTTTTGCAAGTCCATCGGCTTTGGCAATTTGCCAGGCGCTAAAATTGGAAAGACCAATGTACCTTACTTTCCCTTGTCGAACCAAATCATCTAAAGCACGCATGGTTTCTTCAAGGGGTGTTGTGGGATCGAAACTGTGAACCTGGTAAAGATCAATGTAATCGGTGTCTAATCGTTTCAGACTGGCTTCCACTTCACGCATAATGGCAATTCGACTTGTTCCCAGGTCGTTTGGTCCTTTTGTAAATGTATTGTACAACTTGCTTGCAATTAAAACATCTTTTCGTTTAGAGCCTAAAGCTTTTCCCAGCATAATTTCCGATTGTCCTGCACTGTAAATGTTTGCAGTATCAAAAAGGTTAATTCCAGCGTCTATCGAAAGGTTCACCATCTTTGTTGCCAATTCCTGTCCCGTAGCACCAATAATACCCGAAAATCCTTCAGGAGTCTCATTTTTCTGATCGAAAGTCATGGTTCCAAGTGTTAACTCAGAAACATACAATCCAGTATTTCCTAAACTTTTGTATTTCATCATTTTAATTTTTAGTTATCGATTAAATCAATCACAATACAAAGAACGGACATTACAAGTGCTTATGCGTTAACCATTTTTGTTGAAGATGTATACATTTTTGCAGGAGTAGTTAAAAAGTGAACTTACTAGCAATATTTGATTAAAAAGATGCTTAGCGAGCCAATAGGAAAGCAGGAAATAATAGAAATTCTTATTAAATCGTATTATTTTTTATATTTAGCACATATAACAAAACACGACTTAAATAATTGCTATGCAAACCCCAATTACCCCATTCGAATCCATCGGTTTATGCTTTAGTGGAGGAGGGTATCGCGCCACTTTCTTCTCTTTGGGCGTAATCTCCTATTTAAACCGAATTCCATTCAAAAATGAAACTCTTTTGAATCATGTAGAGGCTCTTAGTTCGGTTAGTGGCGGATCATTACTGGCAGTAGCTTTTGCCAGGGCGGTTCAGAGTGAGAATTACGATTTTGAAACATTCTATCACAGGTTCTACGAAAGCTTTACACCTGGCAAGGATAAGTTGGTTGAGAATGCAGTTGGTAAGCTCGAATCAGCCGAAGTTTGGGCAAAGCATCCTCATAAAAGGCCTTCGCTTATTAATGCCTTTGCTTTAAGCTATGCCGATATGCCCATTTTTCAGGGAGAGTTCGGAATGTTTAAAAAGAGCAGATCATCACACTTGAAACATGTCTGTTTTAATGCTACCGAATTTTCTTACGGAAAAGCATTTCGCTTTCAGAATGTCGGTGTTTTTGGAAATGGCAGTTTGCGATGTGCCGAAATGAATCAAATCAGTGCGAAAATACCATTGGCTGATATTGTTGCGTCATCCTCTTGTTTTCCCATAGGTTTTGAGCCATTGGTTTTTCCCGACGATTACATCCGCGATAGAAAAGATCCACAATACAAAGCCATTAAACGTTTGCCGGATTTCTGCCATGGACTTGGTGTAATGGATGGAGGAATTGTAGACAACCAGGGCATAGGTAGTATGGTGAATATCAGCAATTCAAAAATGCGTGATAAACCGCTCGATTTAATTATTGTGAACGATGTAGGCAGCAGCGATATGCAGCCATGGCAAGCCGAAAGCACTACAGATACAAGCCAAATGTCGATTAAAGAAAAAATCAGAAGCTTTTTGAAATACATTAAACTTCACTGGTTGTACCTCTTTGTTTTGTTTGCTGGTTTCGTACTGATGTTGATCAACTCATTGGAATTGATTAAAGACAAAGCATGGCCGTCGCTATATATAACTGGTGGAATTTTAACAGGAATCGGACTAAGTGTAAGCATGATTGGAGCCATTGCAGGGCATGTGAAAACTGATATTGTTCGAAAAATCAAAACCATATTCAGAAAGAATGTACCTGCATCATTACTCGATGAAGTCAAATCTTTTCAGCGATTGGATATTGATCTGGTAAAGCGCATGATTATTGAACGTGCCACTTCGGGAGCAAAAATGATTAATAATGTGTTTCTGAAACAGATCAGATACCTGAATTATGAATTGTTGTACTCTTCGGAGAGTTTGAAGAATCGCAGAATTAGTTCGGTAATTGGAGAACTGAATGGCGAAAGAAAAACCAATGCAGAAATTACTGCTCCGAAAAAGCAGTTGAAAACCGTTGCCATGATCGCTTCTGAAGCGCCTACTACATTGTGGTGGAGCGAGGAAGATATTAAGCTGGACAGAATGAATTCATTAATAGCCTGTGGTCAGTTTACCACCTGCTATAATTTGATGAAGTATATTCTGGATTTAAAAAAGAATGGAATAGATGCTGAAGGTATGGATGAAATGTACAAGGCACTAAAAAAAGATTGGATAGCTTTCAACAAAGATCCAATGTTTATGGTGGATACAAGGGAATAAGTTTACACTTATCACCTTTAAGGGGAATACTTCTTTGTAGAGAATATCAAATCATTGATATTCAGGATTAATTTGAAACATGCATTGTAGGCAGATTATTAAAACCATACTGAAAACTCTTATTTTGTTGAATGGATAAATGATTTTTTAGTTAATAAAGTTCAATAAAATCAATAGATGTAAGGATTTTTTTAGTATTTTCAGACCTCAATTAATAAAAATTATATGAACAAGCAAGAATTAGTTTCAGCAATTGCTGAAAAGGCAGAGTTGTCAAAAGCAGATAGCGAAAAAGCATTAAATGCAATGATGGATTCTATTAAAGAATCATTAGTGAAAGGTGAGAGCGCTCAATTAATTGGATTTGGTACTTTCTCATTAACTGAAAGAGCTGCCAGAACAGGTAGAAATCCACAAACTGGTAAAGAAATTCAAATCGCTGCTAAGAAAGTGGTTAAATTTAAGCCAGGAAAAGCGATTGACGAAGCGGTAAACTAAAATTTATTTACTGATATTAAAAACAGCTTCCATTAAGGGAGCTGTTTTTTTATGCGCTTATTTTTGTACCTAAAATTGATGTAAAATAGTACAGCTCTGTAATTTGTTTCACTCTTTCCGTTTTTTGTTTTAGTTGATAACCAGCTCTCTACTGTACATTTGCCTTAGAATCTTTTAGTACTAACAAAAAACAAATCATTATGAATTTGCAAGATAACATTAGAGGAAAAGTGGTTGTAATTACCGGGGCAAGCAGTGGATTGGGCGAAGCAACAGCAAGATATTTGGCTGCAAAAGGTGCCAAAGTGGTTCTTGGTGCCAGACGAGAAGAAAATCTGATTCGCATTGTAAGTGAAATTAAGGAAAATGGTGGAAGTGCTGATTATCTTAAAGTTGACGTTACAAGACAGAAAGAGATAAAGGCATTGACTGATAAAGCTGTTGATACCTTTGGAAAGCTTGATGTAATGATAAACAATGCAGGCCTAATGTCTATTGCTCCAATGAGTGAAATCAAAGTGGATGAGTGGGATCGCATGATTGATATCAACATCAAAGGAGTGCTTTATGGAGTTGCAGCTGCTTTACCTCTGTTCCAACAACAGGAAAGTGGTCATTTTATCAATATCTCATCGGTAGCTGGCGTAAAAGTATTTAGTCCTGGAGGTACTGTTTATAGTGGAACAAAGTTTGCTGTTCGCGCCATTTCAGAAGGCTTAAGACACGAAGCTGGAGCTCACATCAGGACAACGACCATCGAACCTGGTGCCATTGAATCGGAATTAAAACATGGAACATCGCACAAAGAAAGTTCCGCTGCCGTAAACAACCTGTACGAACAAATGGAAATTTCTGCCGATTCTATCGCACGTGCTATTGCCTATGCAGTTGAGCAACCAGCCGATGTGGATGTGAATGAAATTGTGATTCGACCAACTATTCAAGAGTTTTAGAAAAATAACATCAAACCCGGTAATTTTGGCTGCCGGGTTCGTTCTTGTATTTAGTTTTTCCTTAGCTTTAAAATATGAGCAGACATTTCGATACAATTAAAGATTACAACCAATATTGCAATTTGGGAACACCCAAAAAAGATTTAATTGATGTGGTGAGGTACGAAGATCATAAAAATCTGCGCCTTTCTTCTCCCGAAATTACATCTGATTTTTACCTGATGGCTTTCAAGCGAAACGTGACCGATTTGCATTGGTTTGGAAATACAGAGTTCGATACCAAATCAGGATTCATGTATCTTATTCAGGCAAACCAGGCTTTTCATTGGAATGTTGATTCGCCTTGGAGTGGATATCATATCTTGATTTCACCTTTGTTGTTGCAAGAAAATCAGATTGGATTCAGCTTCTTTAATTATGAAATAAGGGAAGCTCTGTTCTTAACAGAGAATGAGCAATTGCGCATTGAAACTTTATTTGAACAAGTATACAATGAATATCAGAAGGATGATTATTCGATGGATTTGTTAATGGCATACTGCAATCTGTTTTTAACCTACGTACAAAAGTGTTACGAACGACAATTTAAAACACGTGAACCTTTGTATAATAAGATTGTGGTAGCGTTTAAAAAGGAACTGAACAACTATTATTTAGAACATCCGAAACAGCTGCCTTCGGTAAATTATTTTGCAGATAACCTACATTTGTCATCCAATTATTTTAGTGATCTGATAAAGTACAATACCGGGAAAACCGCTCTTGAACTGATACACGAAAAAATCATATCCGAAGCGAAAAATCAATTGAAAAATATGGATAAATCCATTTCAGAGGTGGCTCATGCTCTTGGTTTTGATTACCCAACTTATTTTACCAGATTATTCAGAAAACATGTAGGTTGTACTCCTTCGCAATATCGGGAAAAACTCTAATATTTATCAGAAATGAAACTATCGCACCAAAGTGAAATTCAAGATTGAAATTCATTTTTAGAATAAACCTCTGAATCCTATAAGAAATTAAGCTTTGCATTGCCTAACAGGATTGTCGATCAATCATTGACATATTGGAATCCTTATGTCCAAAAAAATGAAAGTTAATTAATAATTCCTTATTGGATACTAATCTAGAATACAAATTTAAAATTAACATGTTATGAGTAAAGTGATTTTAATTACAGGAGCAGGTTCGGGTATTGGTAAATTAACAGCCCTTGGACTTGCCAAAAATGGTCATAAGGTAATTGCTACTGTTCACGATTGGCCACAAGTAACATTATTAAAGCATGAGGCCAGTGAGAAAGGTCTTGATTTGATCATAGAAAAGTTGGAATATACCAACAAGGCTGACCACGAAACCGTGATTCGTAAGTACGGAGAACAAACAGATATTCTGATTTTAAACGCAGCTACAGGAGAAACGGGTCCGGCTGCAGAAATACCAGTTGAACGATTTCGAAAGGTCTTTGAAATAAATGTGTTTAGAACACTTGAACTTGCTCAGAAGTTTGCGGCCTTGTTTGTAAAGCGTGGCCATGGGAAAATAATGGTTACGTCTTCAACTGCAGGGTTACAAACCTATCCTTTTTTGGCACCTTATACGGCATCGAAACATGCCATAGAGGCCATATTTCAGCAAATGCAACAAGAACTTGAACCTCTAGGTGTTCAGGTGGCAACAATTAATCCGGGACCATTTAATACTGGTTTTAACGATCGAATGTTTGAAACTGTTGATCAATGGTTTGAAACCGAAAAGAATTTTACACCAGAAAAACCACTTCGTGATATGCAAGCAATGTTTGCTGACCCAAATTTCCAGTTCGATCCGCAAATAATGGCAGATGCCATGGTGGATATCATTCCAAAGGAATCGCACAAATTTAGAAATGTATGTCCTGAAAACTTTGCAGATTTTGTGAAGGAATACCAGGCAAACTTGTGGGAACTAATTGTAACATCAGAAAAATAGAATCTGTTAAAAAGAAATTATGAAGGAAGTTTTTATCGTCGGAGAGATGCGATGCCTTAAGGATAAAATAGGCGAAGTTCAGGAGATATTAGATCAATTAAGAGCAAAAACAAGGCAAGAAGACGGTTGTATTTATTACCAGTTTTTTGAAGCTGAGGACAGACCAGGTGTTTTTGCAACAATTGAGCATTGGAATAGTGAGGAATCTGAGGCTGAACATTGGAAAACAATCCACTTAAAAGAGGCTGCAGCAGCGCTTTCACCCTTATTGGTAGGTAAAATGCAAATTTCAAGGTACAACAGATCGCAAGATGAAGTAGGTTGTCATTAGTTGTAAAATGATCACAAAAATGGAATTGAAAAGGCTGTCAAACTTGCTTTATTGCAGTTGAACAGCCTTTATTTTTAATGATTTATTCTTCCCGGTGTTCCTTGTCAATAATCGGTTTTAGTAATGTTCCAAAATCGGCCTTTATCGATGTGGCATCCCAGCCCATGTCTTTGTCTTTTACCATCCGGTTCAAATCATCCTGCATCAATCGTTCCATGTCTTGAATGCGCTGTTTCGAACCACGAATTAAGGCACTTTGTTCATGGCGAAGTTCGGCCAGTTCCCGAACCATTTGTTCATCACGACGACGGAACAACTTTAATGATCGTTGTACCTGGTAACTCCTGAAACCCATTTTACCCAAAGCATCGGCACCCATGCGCAATGCACTATCAAGATATTCCCGGTAAAATCCTTCAACACCCATTTCCATCATCTCGTAAGAGTCGTTCCATCCAATGGTTCGGGTTAAGACTGGTAGGTTTGGAAAGTGTTTTTTTGCTGTTTCTACAATTTCATGGCATTTCTCCGAATCATCCACCGCAACAATTAACAATTGAGCTTCGTGCGCACCGGCAGCTTCGAGCAAATCGTGACGCGAGGCATCGCCATAAAATACCTTTAGGCCCATTTTACGTAGCAAGTCTACATTGTTTGGATCGATATCCAAATAGGTTGCCTGCACATTATTGGCCTGCATAAATCGACCAATGGTACTTCCAAACCTACCAAAACCAGCTATTATCAACGGTTGTTGTTCGTCAATATCATCTTGCTTACGAGAATCTTTTTCTTTGGTACCAAAACGCGGTTGAATTAGTTTTTCATTAATGATCATTAAAAGCGGAGTTAATGCCATAGAAATGGCCACTGCTGCTATGAGTGGATTGGCTACATCAGCCGTTATCACGCCGTTTTGCAATGCAAAAGAGAACAGTACAAAGGCAAATTCGCCACCTTGAGCCAGGCTAAAAGTAAAGAGAAAGTTGCTATCCATACCCATACCAAAAACACGACCTACAATGGCCAATACAACAAATTTTATAAGTATTAAACCTGCTACCAATAAGGCAATTAATCCGGGATTTGCAGCAATCAAACTAAAATCGATAGAAGCACCAACGGCAATGAAGAACAAACCAAGCAATAAGCCTTTAAAGGGTTCGATATCGGTTTCCAATTCGTGACGGTATTCACTTTGAGCCAAAACTACACCGGCAAGAAAAGTTCCAAGGGCAGGACTTAATCCTACCTGGGTCATTAATAATGCAATGCCAATAATAAGAAGCAAAGCCGCGGCAGTAAACAATTCTCGCAACCTGGTTTGTGCAATGAGACGAAAGGCCGGACCAATTAAATATTTACCACAAAATATAATGGCTGCAACTACGCCTAATACAATGGCTGTTTTTATGGCTATGGGAAAATGATCGATCCACAATGCATGATCGTGATGCCCTGATGCAGCACCATCTGTGATGGCAAGCAAGGGGAAAATCGCTAGAATTGGAATCACCGCAATGTCTTGGAAAAGCAAGACAGAGAAGGCATTCTGGCCTCCTTCTGATTTCATTTGTCCTTTTTCGTTAAGGGTTTGCAAAACGATGGCAGTTGACGAGAGTGCCAGGGTTAATCCAATGGCAAGAGCCGTTTGCCATGCTAAAGGCGTTGCTAAAAGTGCAATAGCCATAATTATACCTGCGGTAATTGTTACCTGCATACCTCCCAATCCTAAAATGGGTGCACGCAGTTTCCAAAGCAAGGATGGTTGTAATTCAAGACCAACCAGGAAGAGCATCATTACCACACCAAATTCGGCAAAATGCATTACATCCTGACCTTCTTCTCCAATTAATCCTATAACGTAAGGACCAATTACGATCCCTGCAATAAGGTATCCAAGTACAGAGCCAAGTCCAAGTTTTTTAGCCAATGGTACAGAAACAACCGCTGCACTCATGTATACAAAAGCCTGATAAAAAAATCCACCTTCATGCATAACTATACCTCCTTAATATAATGGTTCAAATATTCATATTCTTTTACCTTTTCAGGATCCAGTTTGTCTTGTGCAATATGCGTTAACAACTTGTGGTATTCGGCTTTGTATTGCAGTAGTCTTTCTCCTTCCAAAATAAGTCCGCCATGCGTAACAAATGGTGGAATAACATTCATTTTGCAAAAGGTTCCCGTTTGGGTTAAAGGGGCCAGGAGTTCTCGTACAGTATAGTTTTGTATTTCGCCTTTTTGGAAGACTTCTTTGGGTGCACCAGTAGTAACAGCAAGGAAGAATAATTTTCCAAGCAAAGCATTTCCAGTGCTGCCATAGGCCCATCCATGTTCCAATACCAAATCCTGCCATTCCTTAAAAATGGCCGGTGTACTGTACCAGTACATTGGGTGCATAAATACAATGCAATCATGTTTTGTTAGTAATTCCTGTTCTCGATCAATGTCGATATCCATGTCTGGATACTCTTCATACAAATCATGAAATGTGACGTTTTCAATCAAATTAATCCCATCTGTTAAGGCCTTATTTACTGTAGATTTCTGAAAGGCCGGATGAGCAAATAGTATCAAAATTTTCATAGAGTATATTTCTCTTTTTATTTGGTGTTGAACTGTAAAATTGTAAGAATGTCTTTTAAAGTTAAGTGTTTATTGAAAACAAACAAAGTGTGGCTTGTAAATATAATGAACTGTGTTTGTGATAAAAATGACGATAAGCCTGTTTGATTTTGACTTAGAATAGTACTTGCCAAATGCGTTTTTTAAGCAATTTATCCGATTTAGGTAACATGTATTACCAATTAAGTTTTTATATTTACCAAGCAATTTTATTTACAAATATTAAAACAGATGAACACAAAGAACTCTCCGTTCAAATATATACTCGATGGACCAACAGGTTCTTCAACGAGAATCCACAATAAGGATATGCTATACTTTGCTGGTGTAGGTTATTTTCAGTTGCAAAATCACCCTGAAATTATTCAGGCTTCGATAGATGCTTTGCAAAAATATGGAGTTACGGCAGCTACTTCCAGAGCTGGAATTGGTACTACCGATTTGTTATTGGAGCTGGATCAGAAAATTGCTGAGTATTTCGACACTGAAGATGCAGTTTATCTGCCATCAGGTTACTTGAGCAATATGGCTGGGATTCAGGCTTTGAAAGCGATGAAGAAATTTGATGTGATTTTTATGGACGAGGTAGTGCATTATTGCAACGAAGAAGCTGCGCTTACCACGGGTCTGCCTATTTATCGATTTAAATCAAGAGATGCTGAAGATTTGGAAAACCAAATCAAAACTCATTTAAAGGGAAATGAGAGACCCTTAATTGTTAGTGATGGAATGTTTCCGGTTTGGGCATGGATGGCACCCATTCCAGAATACCTGAAGATTGCCGAAAAATATGACGGCATTATCTGGCTTGATGATGCACATCCAGTTGGAATTATTGGGGAGCATGGACGAGGAACTTACGATTATCACAAGCTTAAATCGGAGCGATTGTATATGGGTGCAACCTTATCGAAGGCATTCGGTGCTTATGGTGGTTTTGTGCCAGGATCGGAAGAGTTTATCTACCATGTAAAACATGGACACATTGTTGATGGTGCAACATCACCAGTAAGTGCAGCGGCGGGTGCTGCTTTAAAAGGACTTCAATTGGTTAGCGATCATCCGGAATGGCGCGATACGATCAGGGCCAATGCAATGCGTTTGAAAAATGGTTTGCGCCAATTGGGTATTGAAGTAGAAAACAATGATTTTCCTGTTACTTCATTCAAAATTGGAAATGCAGAACAGATGCAAGCCATTCATGCCGAAGTGCTGAAGAGAAATATTTACATACAGTACACCAAATATATTGGAGCAGGTCCCGAAGGGGTTTTGCGAACCGTAATGTTCTCAACACACAGCAACGAACAAATCGATCTTCTTTTGGACAACTTAAAAGAGATCATCTAATTTCAACCTATTGATATGATTCGAATTGCAATTAATAAGGGACGACTAATCGATCCAGCCAATAAAATAGACTCAAAATTGAATTTGCTGATAGAGGATGGTAAAATTTCAGCAATATCCGATCAGGAATTACAAGCCGAAATTACCATTGATGCCAGTGGATTAATTATAGCGCCAGGCTTTATTGATATTCATATGCATGAAGCCAATATCGATGAAAAAACCGGGGAGTTTGAAGTAGGTACTTTCGAAAGCATGCTTAAAATGGGAGTTACCACGGCAATAGCGGGAAACTGTGGGTTTGGAGCAGAAAACCCAGTAGGATATTTAGATAAAGTAGATCAGGATTTAATTCCGATTAATTTGGGAATGCTACTTCCTCATAATTCATTGCGGTTGGCCATTCAGCATACCGACAAATATGCTTTGGCTAGCAAGGAACAGGTAGCTGAAATGGCTAAAATCGCAGATGAATGGATGTCGAAAGGACTTGCTGGCGTTTCCTTTGGGTTGCGTTATGTGCCTGGCGCCGATACCAATGAATATTTTGCTGTTGCCGAAATGGCGAAGAAGCACAATCGTGTGATATCGGCCCATATCCGCGACGATGCCGAAGGGGTGATTGACGCTCTTGATGAGTTTATTTCCTTCGGTTTAGATGGAAAAAGTAAAATGCAGGTATCGCACATTGGTAGCATGGCGGCTTTTGGACAGATGGACGATTTTCTCTCTGCAGTAGATCAATATAAAGCCCAGGGAGTAGATATTGCCTGCGATTGCTATCCGTATTATGCATTTTGTGTAGCCATTGGCCGAACAACCTATGATGATGGATTTCTAGAGCGATACAACACAGGTTATGATGCCATTGAAGTATTGGAGGGCGAATACAAAAATCAACGTTGTACTCCTGAATTATTCGAACATTTGAGGCAGAAACATCCCGATGTATTAACTACCGCACATGTAATGAAGAGTCAGGAAGTTGACCAGGCTTTATTACATCCAAATGTTATGATTGCAAGTGATGGCGTATTGAATAACATGCAAGGTCACCCAAGAGTATCAGGAACATTTCCAAGAGCTTTAAATTTATTGGTGAACCAACGTAAAAGCATGTCGGTATACGAAGTCATTCGAAAAATGACTCAAATGCCCGCAGAACGCTTAGGAATTGATAAGGGAAATCTGGCCATTGGAAAAGATGCCGACCTTGTTTTGTTTGGTTTGGAAGATATTCATGATACAGCAAGCTTTATCGAACCTACAGATGAACCTAAGGGCATTAAACATGTGATTGTAAATGGACAAATTGCTACTACCGATAATAAGATCGTAAACGCCAAACTGGGCAAATCACTAAGAATTCATTAAATCCTTATCATTTATGATTGTGAAGTATAAACAATATATCATAGCCTTAATTTCACTTGTTATCATATTTATTTTTCGTGAAGCGATATCAGAATTGCTTGTAGGAATCCAACCCATTATTCCACCTATTTTGGCAATTGTTTTGGCATTGGCTTTTAAGAATGTTTTTATTGCCTTGTTTACAGGTTGTTTTGTGGGATATTTTATCCTCTCTGATTACAATGTAATTGTGGGATCCGATCAGGCCTTTATGTCTTTTATTAAGGTTTTTGAAGACAACGATAATACCATTGTAATTTTGCTGGTGCTGCTACTGGGTGGTTTAATTCACTTGATTCAGAAATCGGGAGGGATCAACGGTTTTGTTGAATCATTAATTCAGAAGCGTTCGCTGATAAAATCGAAAAGAGGAGCCAATGTGTTTACATGGATGATTGGTGTGGTGGTATTTACTTCTGGCACTTTATCGAATTTAATTACTGGAACAATTGCGCGACCATTGAGCGACGCCATGAAGGTATCGCATGAAAAACTGGCTTACATTGTGCATTCTACTTCAACACCAGTGTGTGTATTAATTCCCTTGAGCGGATGGGGAGCCTACATGCTTGGACTCATAGAAGCCCAGGGAATTTCTAATGGTACCGAGGTGTTGGTAAAGTCTATTGCTTATAATTTTTATGCAATACTGGCAGCATTGGGGGCTTTGTTTTTTGCCTATACCAATAAAGATTTTGGTTTAATGAAGAAGGCTGAAATTCGCGCCAGTACCAAAAACCAACTGGATGATCCAAGGCATGCTAATGGCAAGGAAGAAAGTCAAAGTCAGAATCCAGAACTTGAAAATCACAGCTCCTGGTTAAATGTTTTTGCTCCGCTTATTGCCATGATTGTAATCATTATATTGGCCTTGTACATCACCGGAGGTGAAGGAGGAATTATTAAAGGAGATGGAATGAAATCGATTCTTTGGGGCGTTATATTGTCCACTTTCCTGGCAATGATCATGTACAAACTGCAGAAAATTTTTAAAGTCCGCCAGATGATAAAATTGATTTTTGCCGGTTGTGGAGAAATGGTATCGGTAGCTGCCATATTAATGTTTGCATTCTCGATGGGTGATGTTGTGAATCAACTCGAGGCTGGTGCTTTTTTAATTAGTAAGCTAGAGCATGTTTTAATTCCTGAATTGCTTCCGGCAATTGTGTTTATCATCAGTTGTATTATTTCATTTGCTACCGGAACTTCTATGGGAGCAATGGCAGTAATTATGCCACTGGCCATACCCATGGGTTTGCAATTGGAAATTAGCATTCCATTGCTATCGGCATGCGTGTTTGGAGGATGTATTTTTGGTGATCACTTGTCTCCAATTTCTGATACAACTGTTTTGTCGTGCGCAACCACGGGATGCGATGTGATGGATCATGTGCGAACTCAAATGCCATATGGTTTACTCTTTGGTGGCATATCGGTGGTATTGTTTTTAATCGCAGGCTTTTGGCTGTAATTATATCCAAAAAGTAGTAATGGCTTGATAATTCTTGATCATTTATTAGCAATTAAACAAAAAAAGAGGCACAAATTATTGTGCCTCTTTTTTTATGGATTTAGTATTCTATTTTATCGCCATGCAGATATCAGAAATTAAATCTTTTGGCTCTGTTTCCATCGGACTGTTACGGTAGAACTCCATAGGTGGAAATTTCTTGTTTTTCTTGAATTCTTTTGCTCTTTCCATGGCCATAATCGCGCTCCAGGCATTACCCGATAGTTGATATGGTCCAGTATGGCGAACCGTATGTACTTTGGTGGCAGGAAGATTGCCTTTAAACATTCCTGCAGGTATATTCGTAGGATCCTCTTTGATGCCTACACCCGAAGTGTATACAATTTTATTCTTGTTAAAATCGAACTTGTGATAAACAGAAAACCAATCGCAGGTAACGATGTTTTCATTGGCTTTGGCAAAATCCGATATTTTCTTAAAATCAGCTTCCATTACCTCGCCAATATTATCGATGGTGCATTCGCTTTTGACACCAACAAAATTGCAACCCTCAAATTGTGATTCACCAAGGAATTCAAGCTTGGCTTCAACATGCCCTTTTTCGATGTAATCTTTCAACATCAGCAAGCCGCGATCATAATCCATACCGATCAGGCGTTCCATCATTGTTTTCATCCAAAACATGAAAAATGGGAGAGAACCATCCATAGTCCAGGTTAGTTTTGTGCTGTTGTCGTCAATTTTTTCTACAATAAAATCAGTCTTGGCTTCCGATTTCCATGGTTTCAGGAACTTTAAATCGTACTGAATCAATCCTTCCTGCTCGTTTTCGATACTAATAATTCCCGATCCAATTCTTTTTCCGTCCCACTCGTGGCTTTTTCCATCATCAGAAACAGATTCTTTGGCTTCAGGTTCAAGAATAAACCAGGGCGACCATGGTTTCCATTGATTAAAATCTGTGATAACACTTTTTACTTTATCAACGCCAGCGGCGATTGTTATCGATTTTTCAACATGTGTTTTAGGCATAAGTGTAGTTATTAAGGGTTTCAATAATTTTTATAAAGAAGTGATTTCTATGGGAATAAAAGAAATCTAAAAGTTGAACTTAAAGGTAAGAATAAATGCAGCTTTCTTCAAGTGAAAACAAGCGCATCTTTTTCTATTATTTTGTTAATTCAAACTCTTCTACATCCAATTCTATTCCATTAATAATCAAAGACAATTTGTGAAGTCCTTGATAATATTTTCTTGTTGTGATTAGCCTGAAAGAGTGTTTTCGATTGATTTCTGTTTCCGACTTTTGCTCATATATCCTCTCACTGATCTTAAAAACTTTTTTCGATAGTGTTCCGTTCATTTTTTGATAGTAGATCCCATATTCCAAACGAATTTTTTCGTTTTTATCGGATCTATTATGGAGAGTAAAAGTAAAATCCAGATGGTCACCGATTTTAACTTTCCTGGTTTTAATTAGAAAATTTGCAATTCCAATTTGATCAATGGCTCCAAAACCAAACAGCTGCATTACCTCAATGTTTCCCTGCTTAAGCAAGCTTCGGCATGCGTGTTTAATCACCCAGTCAATGTCCTTCGAAACGCCTTGCCAATTCGTAGCTGTTCGAATCACCATATCAGGATTGTCTTTCGAGATATCGTTTAAATTGTTGGCAACACTTCGTCTTACATATTCCGATGAATCTGATTTTAACTTTTCCAATATTGGAAAAATTGATGCAGGATTCTTCTTAAGTGAAGGAAGTGCCATTGCCCATGGAAGACGAGGGCGACAACCTTCTGATGCAAGGCGTCTCACATCATGCTGTGGATGATCTGCCCATTTTAGCATTTGATTCATCATCTGCTTCTCGTATTTGATGATAAAGGGGCGAACAGCAAATTCACAGCTGGTAAATTGTGTAACTTGTTCGATAGCATGTATCGAACTTTCATACTCTTCCAGTCCGTATTGTTCTATAAAATCCGGAATAAACATGAATTCCAAAGCTTTATCGGTAATTCCATTTTTTTGACAGTAGGAAATCAGCGATAGTAATTGTATCGTACTCTCCTTAAAATCATTCGATAAGTGATTTTTTAGGCAGATGCTTATGTGTCGCATTCTTTGTTTGAGTTCACGTGAACTCCAATCTGCATCATAGATCTCATCCATAAAATCTGCAGCCTTAAAATGTGGAACTGTTTCGTCCAGGGCTTTGCATAGTAAAGCGAAAAACTCTTTATTATATAAATCTTTAAATAGGGTCGACATTTCTTTGATTTATTTATCCAGGTATTTTGAATTCAGTTTTTGAACCATTTCTACAAGCTGATTTCGCAAGATGACAGGCGAGATGACTTCCACACTGTCTAGCATGCACAGAATCCATCTTGCAAAACCATTAAGGTCAGGATTTAGGAATTTCATGTTTACGAAATTACCATCTTCCGTTTCGCCAAGATATCCATACCAATACTTCGACTCATGAATATACAAGGCCATTTTTTTCTCTATTCTTAATTCAACTTCGAAAGATTGATATTGTTCCCTTTCGCGAGCCAGGTATTCATCGAATGCTTTGTCGAGTTTTCTATTGTAAGTTTCGTTGCTTACTTCCAAATTTCGAATTCTATCGAGCCTAAAATCGCGATAGTCTTCTCTTAATCGACAATAGGCTATTAAATGCCAGTTTAATGCATAAAAAAGGAGGCCAATGGGTTCAACTTCGCGCAAGGAATGTTCCTGAGTGTAATGCGCGAAATACTCTAATTGTAGCACTTTAGATTTTACCAAAGCTTGTTGAATATCCTGAAGGTAAATGGAATCTCTTTGTGGAATTTCATAAGGACCGTTGAATACTTTAACCGAACTTTCCAGTTTCTCCAGTACCTCTTTGTCCTCGCTTTTCATTACCGATTTGATTTTGTACAAAGCATTCTGAAACGCATGATCGATCGTTTTATCCGAAGTATGTGGAATGATCTTCCCGGCAATCAAAATGGCAGATGCTTCTTCGCTTGTAAACATGATAGGAGGCAGAGAATAGCTATCATCAATATAGTATCCCAATCCGGCCTCAGCGCCAATAGGAATGCCACCTTCTTCCAAAGCGCGTATGTCGCGATACACAGTTCTTAAGCTGATGCTAAAACGATCGGCTATTTCCTGGGCTGTTACAACCTTTTTGCTTTGCAAGTGTGTTAAAATTGCTTGTAATCTGTCAATTCTGTTCAAAACTGGTATGGCTTGGTTTTACATTTATAAAAGTAAGAAGGAGTGTGAAAAAAATGATCTTTTTTACACTCCAAAATGAATTTTAATTGACTTGCAACTGAATTTCAGTAATGTTATTTGCCGGAGTATCAAAATCGCAATTGATATACAATTCACGACACGATTGTCCGGGAGTAAGATTTTCGGCTTTCATTTCATCTGTTAAGATTTGGTAGGAGTCCATTAAACTATCCCAGGAGCCCAGGTGTGTTTTCTTTACATGATTGTACTCATCGAGTTGTTCCAATTTAAATTTATCGCTTGTAAATGAGTTCCCAAAAGTGGCTACAGGCAAACAAATTTTCAAGTTGAATTCAGCTTCCATATCACACGATTCCCAGGTGTACACCCAGCATTGCGGACCAGTTGGATGCAAGCCTGCTTTTACTGCTTCTTTTACAATTTCTTGTGGGAAATTTTCAATTTTTGTGATTAAATCCTTAAAAGTTGTTCTTACATCTTTCGAGATTACTGTCATTGATGGTGCAGTTGCTTTTTTCATAATTTCCATTTTTACATTAACAATACATCAAAGCTAAATGGCAGTAGTGACAACCTTATGTCAGTAGGATTTTAATCAATGAATTTTTATCGAAAAAAAGATTAGTGTTTCATGTATAAGCTGAGTTCGTTTGAATGCTAAATTATCGATGTTTCTTAGCTTTGGTAAGCTTTACCATACTGGTTTTCTCACTTCGCAACCAATATCAATTTGGTGACATACATGGTTGGCAAAACCGTAACCAGCCTCTGAGTAGATGTCGTAAACGGCATCAACATTCATTTTTTCCAGCTGTCGGCGTTCATCTTCGAATCGTGCAATGGCTGCTACGCTTCCTTTATAGGTTGTTTTTTGAAGTCGCTCAACCGAATATAGATTTGATTTATGATCGTTCATACAAAGCATTACAAGGCGAACCTTATGGTGGTTCGATTTCTGGAAAATATTCTCCCAGAATTCACTATCCGCAGCATCATCCTGCTGAATATTCTTGCCTTCTTTCTTCAAACGTTGCACCACATCGTAGTTATAGTCGAGTCCCAACACTTTTCGCCCATAGGTTTGATTCAACTGATCGTAAACTGCCAAACCAAGTTTTCCCATACCAAAAACCAGGATTTCTGCTTCGCCAATATCAAATGCCTTATCGTAAACCAAACGTTTTTTGGTTTCGTATTTTCGCAGGTAATCTTTTGCCAGGTAGTAAATTTTATGCGCCTTAGAGTTAAGTGGCGACGATATAATAAAGGTAATGGCAACTGCAATGGCAATGGAAACCAACCAATCGGATGGAATAAGTCCTTTGCCTACAGCTATGGAAGCAACAATTAACCCAAACTCGCTAAAGTTGGCCAAAGCCAACGAAGTAAATACCGAAGTTCTTGCACGAACTTTAAATCGGGTTAGAACCCAAAAGTATAAGATCACCTTAAAATTGACAGCCACTGCAAGAATCAAAGCCAGAATGAGCATCTGAACACTTGGCAATCCAATTAATCCGATGGACAAGAAGAATCCGATCAGGAAAATATCTTTAAAACTCATTAAAGAGTCAGCCAATTCTTTGGCTTTCTTATGATTGGAAATTAATACACCAATTACCAAGGCTCCCAAATCTGCCTTTAAGCCAACAAATTTAAACAATTCGGCTCCAACCACAAATGCCAGGAAAAAGCCATATAAAATCAGGATTTCGCCATGGCCAATTTTGTCTAATATCAGTAATAAAACCGGACGAATTACTACAAATAAAACAGGCAGGCCAATGGCCCAGTAACTTGGCAATTTCCCAGCCACAATCACAATATACAATACGGCAAAAATGTCCTGTATAATCAGGATACCAATAGATAAAACACCATAGGCCGATTTTAATTCACTTTTTTCTTCCAGGATTTTAACGGCATAAATGGTACTCGAAAAACTGAGTGCAAAGCCGATGATTAGCGCTTGTTGCCATGTAAAATCGGTGAAAATTTGTAGAGAAGTATAACTCAGTCCAAAGAGAATTACTGCCATAAGCAGGGTCACCATTAACATGTGAATGGAAGCACCACCCCAAATTTCCCGATGCAGGAGATCTTTAATTCGCAACTTTAAACCAATGGTAAAAAGGAGTAGGGTAATCCCCAAATCAGAGATGCTTTGAATTAAATCATCTGATTCTGCACCAAAATATTTTAATGTAAAACCTGCCAACAGATAACCTACCAAAGGAGGCAATCCAATTAATTTGACAAGAAGTCCTAAACCAAATGCAATAGCTAACCATACCGGATCCATAGTGATGTTTTTAAGAGATTCAATTCCGCGCTCCTCTTGCGGAAATTTAAAAATAGATAAATAATGAACAATGAGCAATAGCTCTTGCTAATGATATTTAGGTATTTTTTAGCACATAATAACTAGTAGGTAACTCTTGTTTGTATTAAATTTTGAGTGCTCTGTACCTTGTATTGCCTATATGTTCAGTGTTTTACAAACTGAGCAAAAGACGCTTAACTTAAAATCCCAATAAATAGCGATTGATTGACATGTGTTTCCCTTATACTTTTGTCGGTGTAATTAATCTAAATAAACACAAAATGCAAAACATCGGAATTTTTTACGGTTCATCAACCGGAAATACAGAAACAGTAGCTAAACAAATACAAGAAGAGCTTGGCGCAGATATCGCAAGCACTTTTGATGTTGCTGATGCCAAAGCAACAGATATTGAAAAATTCAATAATATCATTTTTGGTACATCAACATGGGGAATTGGTGATTTACAGGATGATTTTGAAGGCTTTTTATCAGAAATTTCAAATGCAAATATGGATGGTAAAAAGGTTGCACTCTTTGGTTTGGGCGATCAGTATTCCTATTCCGATTCCTTTGTTGATGGCATTGGTGAAATTTTTGAACTATTAGAAAAGAAAAATTGTGAAGTAATTGGGGAAACTGCTACTGACGGTTACGAATACGATGCTTCAAGAGCCGAAAAAGATGGTCGGTTGGTTGGATTGGCTTTGGATATTGAAAACCAGGACGATCAGACTGAAGATCGTGTGGCTGACTGGGTAGCAGAACTTAAAAAACAATTTAACTAAGATCGTATGAAACTAACTTGCACTGATTATAAAACTGCCGATATGCAGATATTGATTCATCATGTTTATGAATACAACAAAGGCTTACGTAGCTTGGTTTTGCATACCATGAATAGCAGTGAGAGGGAAAAAACAGAAAAGTTATTGCAACGAAAGGGGATCAGTTATTTTCTTCAAACTGTGAGTGAGAGTAAGATCAATGTCTTCTTTGGAAAAGAAGAATGTATTCAGATTGTTAAATCTTTTGGTGACAAATCATTATCAAATTTTACCGATGAACAGGATTTTATTCTGGGTATCATGCTAGGTTACGCAAGAAGTCAGCAGTATGATCGATACATTAAAAGAAAAGGAATCAATACCGAACTGATCAGTGCAAAATTAGTTGGCTAACAGAACATAAATAAAGATTTTTCTTTTGCTATTAATTCGATACTCACCTTAGATGGTTTTTCCATTCTTTGGTGAGTGTTTTTTTAGATAGAAAAGGGAAAAATCATAACATATGGTGATTGTATGTTAATTGCAAACATGTTTACTTTGTTAGTGTTCAAATTATGCAAATCATTATTACGTTTGATAAAATAATTGGATAGAAAAGATCAAAAATATGCAAAATGTTGAAGTTTTAATCAGGCCATGATTAGTATTATTTTTAGTGTTATTTAGTAGTATTCACCATTTTGTTTTGTAGTCTAGATGTAGTACGCAATAAGCTTAGTTTTCACTACGTCTTAATAAATATTCCCCAAGGATTAGTTACCCTTGGGGATTTTTTTATTTAGTAATGAATTATTTTGATGGAAAGAATTGAACAATTAGTCTTATCATGATTATTTTATTATTCTTCACCAACTACAGGCAATTGGCTTATGGTACATTCTTGGCTCTTATTTCTTAGTAAATTTATTATTGTAATATTACTTCCAGATAAAACTATTGGTAATGAATGCATTGAGAGGGTAGTTAATTGAAATGGCTGTTGTTTATGTAATATTTATTGCAGCTCTTACCTACTTGTTGTTAATCATTTATAAGGATTAAAAGTGTTTTTCATAGCCATAATATACCCAATTCTCAGGATTGACCTCAGCATGGATTTATTCTAGTTTTGAAATCAGAATAAAGGATAAAAAACACCACTTATGCAAGGCAAACTTAAAGCGCTTTTCCTCTTTGTAGCAATACTTGGAGTACATACTACAATAAAAGCACAAAACTCTCAAATTCAATTCTTACAAAAGAATAATAAGCCACTCACATATGCTAACGTTAGTTGGCAAGTTATGAATCAACCCAAATGGATAGGATATGCAGCTTCGGACGAGAATGGTTTCATTAATATACCTGTTAATCCTGATAAAAATATTATTGTAAATGCCACTTGTGTTGGATACAAATCAGTAATTGATACCATTGTTCCTGCCAATACTAAAATAATTATTGTTGAGGAAGATGTTCTGAATTTAGAACAGGTTACCATTACAGGAACCAGAACACCACATACACTAAAAAATGCTCCGGTATTGACCCAGATGATTACTGAGCAGGATATTGAGGCAGTAGATACAGAAACGCTTACAGATGTGTTGGAAGTGGAAATGCCAGGGATGGAAATGGCACGTCATGGTGGAACTCCTGTAATGAATGTAATGGGCTTGGAATCGCAATATTCTTTAGTTTTGATAGATGGTGCCAGAATGGCAAAAGGCCTTCACAAATCGGTTGATTATACACGTATTAATACAGCTAATATTGAGCGTATTGAAATAGTTCGCGGTGCCAGTTCAGCATTATATGGTTCCAGTGCTATGGGAGGCGTTATTAATGTAGTAACTAAAAAACCTTCAAAAAAACTAAATGTTGCTGTGGACCTAAGATTCCAGCAAAGAAATCAGAAAAATCATTCTCAGCGGGATCTGGACAATGCCGATGATGATTATGCCAGGGACTTTTTTAAGAATATCGATAAACCAAATTTAAATGGGAACTTATCATTAGGTTACAAGCGAGAAAACTTCTTTTCCAATACTTTCTTCAATTACAAAAGTTCTGATGCTTATAAGCTCACAAATACTGAGGGTGTAAAAAGATATTACCAAGATATTGATAAGGTAGTAATAGAAGAAGTTAGTGGTGGAACAGAAATTTATGGCTATTCTGATTTTACCATTAATCAAGAGTTCGGCTATAAGTTAGATCGCTGGGATTTTAATTTAGGAGGAAGCTATTTTAGACATAACGAATTTGATTTTACCAATGATGCTGTGCATGAATTATACAAGAGTCATTCTTTAAAGGCAAAAGCAAAGCGTACAATTCATGATAACAGTTTTATTTCTTTTACTCACAATTACGATGACTACTTAAGGTTCGATTACGGTGAAATTTCCGATACCAAGACGAAAACTCACGATAATGCTTACCATACAAGTAAATTGACCTATACAAACAAACTTGGGAAACACAATTTGCTTGCAGAAGTTGAGCATGTATATCAAGCATTGGAAACCGATAAGTTTATTACTGATGTGATGAGCTCAAAAAGTACCAATAACAGTGTTTTGGTTCTACAAGATCAGTTTAAATTGAATGACGCTACTAGCCTGGTTCTGGGTTTAAGAACTGGATATCATACTACATTCGATTTTCATACCTCACCATCTGCAACCATAAAGCAGAGTCTTGGACCCTTCAATGTGCGCTTGTCCTATGCAAGAGGATTCCGTTCACCAGATTTAAAGGAGCTTTACATGAATTGGAGTCATTTGGGAATGTTTCAGATTATCGGGAATACTGATTTGAAACCAGAAACCAATGATTATTATGCATTTTCGCTTGATTTTATTAATGGTGCGAGAAATTTGAATGCTACCTTAATTACTTCCTTTAATAAAGTTCACGACAAGATTGATGGTATTTGGACCAATAATGAAACCGAATACAGATATGTGAACTTTGATGATGCCGAGATATTCACAGTTGAAGGATTGTTGAAATGGAAATTTCATCAAAACTTCAAGTTAAAGGCTGGATATATCTATCAGAAAAGTGTGAAATCAACAGATGCTCAGGATCTTTCATCGATGAGCCCAATGGCCCTGACCGGACAATTGGAGTATAAAATTACAAAAGGCAAATACAGGCTAATTGCCAATTTATCGGGAAAGGTAACCGGAAAGAAAGATGTGATTTCGCAGGATACCGATGAAGAATCATCATACAATGGAGAATACTACAAAGTAAAATATCCCACTTATTCGGTATGGAACCTAACACTTAGTCAATACTACGGAAAAAATATAAAGTTAAAGTTGGGAGCAAAGAACTTGTTTGATTACAAAGCTCCTATAGCAACTTTTAATTCTCATATCAGTCCGGGGCGCAAGTTCTTTGTTGCTATCGGATATAAATTCTAATAACAAAATTATTACTAACAATTAATATCTAAAAGGATGAAAAAAAATAAGTTAATTATGATGTTTGTTGCTCTTGCAACTATGGTTGGATTCTCTTCTTGCGATGATGATGATGATCCGGTAAATGCAATTGAAAAAGAAGTTACTATTGATGCTTCTTCGTACACTGAATGGGTTTATTTCTCTTTTGAAAAAGGTGATGTGGTTGGAACTTCTAATGTTGATGAAGAAAGAGCAGGCCTTGATTGGGATATTGCATTTCATAGATATGATGTGCGCTTGAATTGTGGTGAATCAGGAGATGGAAATGGTGGTGCTTTTTTATCAGAAGGCAATATTGCAAAAACTGGTTGGGATGCGATATTAGAAGCTCCAGAAACAGGATATTCCGTTGATACAAAGCAAAGTGTAATCAAAAATATTATTTCTGGAGGTGATTTTGAGTATGCCGAAGTGGGTGCTACAAATGTGATTACAGGTGGAATGGTAAACATACAAGCAGGTATGGAAGGTGGATCTTGGTTAAAAATGTCTTATTCTCCTGGAGCAAATGGCCCATCATATGAAGCAACAAATCAAATATTTGTGGTGAAAACAGCTGATGGAAAGTATGCTAAAATCTGGCTAAAAAGATATGTAAATGAAGCTAATGAAACAGGTAAAATAACCATGAAGTATGCTTATCAGGAAGACGGTTCAAAGAAACTAAACTAAAATTCCTTTTTTAAACGAAAGGAATCTCCCGACAAATAAACATGCACAGGGATGGGCAAAATTTGCTCATCCCATTTTTCCTTATTTGACATTACACCTATAAACCACCGCCTCGTGAAAAATAGAATTTACAAAATAAGCCGCTGGATACACAAATACTTCGGTTTATTCTTCCTCCTGTTTATGGGATGGATGAGTCTTTCAGGAGTTATTTTAAATCATCCTGATTTAATCCAAAACATCTCGGTACACAGATTTCTTGTTCCTAAGCAATACCAACCTGAAAACTGGAACCGATCGAGCCTTAAAGGAATTGAATACATGGGTGATTCCTTGTTAATTTACGGAAGACAAGGAGTGTTTTTATCTCACGACAAAGGGAAAACCTGCACCCCCTTTATGAAAGGAGAGTTTCCAACATCAGCTTTAGGCAAAAGAACTAATCACCTGTTTTTTTCCAATAAAGAACAATTGCTGCTAAGTGCAACTAACCAGGGGTGTTTTCAATTCAATTTTAATCAAGGTATATGGCATAAACTTCCTTTGCCTGAAGGTGATCATTCCATTTTAAAAATATTAGATACCGATGATCATTATTTATTGGTATCAAAATCTGATGTATATCAAACATCAGGAAATAAGAGCAAGCTAACATTCGAAAAGTTAAGTCTAAAAAAGAAGATATACTCAAGCAACATTTCGTTAATACAAGTTTTTTTCCAATTGCACGATGGTTCTATCTGGGGATTACCCGGGCGTTTAGTTTGGGACTTAGCAGGATTGGTCTTGTTCTTCCTGTGTATATCGGCATTTTATATTTGGTATTATCCTAAAAAATGGAAGCGTCGTTACAAGAAAAAAGGCAAAAGGGCTAGTCATTCTGAAAAATCAGCTCGAAATTTCTTTTTTAAATATCACAAAAAACTGGGCTGGTATTTTGCCATACTTCTAATCATTATCACATTCACAGGAATGTTTTTAACTCCCGTATTTATGATGACTCTTGTTAATGGAAGTATAAGTTCAAAATATTATCCTGCCATTCAAGATAAAAATCCCTGGAATCATAAAATTAGAAATGCCCTATATGATAGTCAGAAAAATCAACTGGTTTTAGATTGTTCGGATGGTGTATGGGCCGGATCATGCAGTAGCGAAGAAGAGTTTCAAAAAATAAGTTTACCAGTAAGAATTTTTGGCATGGGTACAACTGTATTTAGGGAAGAAAAACCCGGTTCCTGGTTGGTGGGATCCTTTGGTGGTTTGCACCGAGTTGATAAGGAAGCAGATCAAAGTGAAAAAATACTACAAACAAAAAAAGATAACAATTCCGGAAGGCCAGCTTCAACCTTTGTAACAGGTTATCAAAAGTTACCTGATGGAAAACAATATATACTAGGACATTACAAAGGCATTTGTAATGATAAGGGAGAAAAATTAAATGATGTTCTTCCAATGCCCAAACACATTATAAAGAAAAGTAAACTGCCATTGTGGAATTACATGTTTGAATTGCACAATGCAAGAATTTTTAGAGGAGGTATTGGAGCCTTTTATATGCTTATTATCCCCCTTGGAGGATTATTATGCCTTTTAATGTTAATGGCAGGAGTTCTCGATTATTGGTTAACTAAACCTAAAGCACGCAATAGAAATTAATAATATGTCATGAGATTGATAACTAAAAAATTTAAGATTACGATTGGTTTAATAGCACTAGTGACGCTATTTATTTTTTACCAGGCAAAACTTGCACCTACAAAAATCGGTTTAATAAATTATCCCGAGTTTTTATTCACAAAAATTGCCAAGTCGAATGAAAGTAGATTTGTTTCTGTGAATAACATTCCTGTTGATCAATTAAATAAATTAGAGCGATACGACATGTTAATTGTGTTTGGTATGGGTATTCGCTTGTCTGAGGAAGGTGAAAAAGAAATCGTAAAAGCCGGAGAAGAAGGAACAAAGATATACTTGCAGGCATCTACTAATCCAAGACTGAAACTTACAAATTTAGAAGGTGAACAGCTTGATAATATAAGTGAATATCTAAGTAATGCAGGAAGTAAAAACTATCGAAACATGTTAAACTATATCCGTAAGGTGATTGATGAAAAATCATTTATGACGGATGAATTCGAGGAACCGCAAGAGATTGCTTCGGATGTTTTGTTTCATGTGGATGAAGAAGTGGCCTATGAAAAAGTAAGCGAATTTGAAGACTATTGCCTGGAGAAGGGATTTCATAAGCCAGGGGCCAAAAAAGTAGTCTTGTTTACCAGTATTCCCGGTCCGTTTAATACCAATCGTGACCATATGAACAGTATGATTAAAGAGTTGGAAGGGAGAGGATTAAATGTATATCCAATTGCCGCATTCAGGGGCAGGTTGTCGTACATGCAAGAAATTAAACCCGACTTGGTGATTTATATGCCTCATGGAAGAATTTCAATGGGAGGCTCGCCAAAAAGAATGGAGGCCTGGCTAAAAGAACTGAATGTTCCAGTGCTATGCCCGGTAAGTGTTTTCAATCGATATGATGATTGGTTGAAAGACAAACAAGGAATGTTTGGAGGCCTTTTGAGTCAATCGGTTACAATGCCAGAATTCGATGGAGGAATTGTACCATATGCCGTTTTTGCCCAATTCGAAGATGAAAATGGTTATTTGCTATTTAAACAAATTCCAGGTAGACTCCAAAAATTTGGAGATATCGCAGAGAAATATATTGCCCTTGCTGACAAAACTAATCAGGATAAAAAACTGGCCATTGTATACTTCAAAGGTCCGGGTAAAAACTCATTGGTTGCGGCCAATTTAGAGGTTTTACCTTCGCTTCACAACATGCTTCTGCGTCTGAGAAAAGAGGGTTATGATTTGGGTAATTTACCCGAAAAATATGATGATTTTGAGAACGTTGTCATGAAAAAAGGTCCTGTCTTAGGTCCTTATGCCGAAGGGGCATTCGATAAGTATCTAAAAAATGGGGACCCTGAGTTAATTTTGGCTGAAGAATATGAAGATTGGTGCCATGAAATGTTGCCTGCTGAATTGTACGAAGAGGTGGAAAGAAGATATGGAAAAGCTCCAGGTTCTTACATGTCGGTTTACAAAAATGAGAAGGATTACCTTGCTGTTGCAAGGGTGAAATTTGGGAATGTGGTATTGCTTCCACAACCATTACCAGGATTGGGGAAAAATGAATTTCAATTGATTCATGGTGCAAAGGTAGCGCCTCCTCATGCTTATATCGCACCTTATTTTTGGATTCAAAAAGGCTTTAAAGCCGATGCAATTTTCCATTTTGGAACTCACGGTAGTTTGGAGTTTACGCCTGGAAAGCAAATTGCTTTGTCTGACTATGATTGGACCGATCCATTAATTGGAACAGCACCGCATTTCTACGTGTATACAATAAGCAATGTGGGAGAAGGGATGATTGCTAAAAGAAGAAGTTATGGTGTGTTGCAAACCTATCTGACCCCACCATTTATCGAAGCAAAGGCAAATAAAGAAAAGGATGATATTCGCAAGAAAATGCTAAGATATGAGCAGGCGAAAGGATCACTTAAAGCAGAATATGCTTTAAACATTAAGAAACTGCTAATCGAAACAGGATTGAACAAAGATTTGGATCTTGATTCTGTATCAACAAGTGCCTATACGCCAGAACAAATGATGGATATTGCCAACTACCTGGAAGAAATCGAACATGAAAAAATTACAGGTGGTTTATATACCATGAATGAACCTTATTCTAAAGCCAAGTTAGATGAAACCATTCGTTTGATGTATGAGGATGTATTGGCTTATAATATGGCTGAAATAGACATCATCAAAGGGAAAATATCACGTTCCGAATTGGATCGAAAAGCCTTTTTTAATGAAGAATATCTACTTCCAGCAAAGAAACACTTGTCGACCATTCTAAAGCTAAAGAATGATGATAATTATGCATCGAGAATGATTAGTAAAGCAGACATGGATAGAGCTGCAAGCTGGAAAAATAAGGATGGAAACAAACACACGAAGAAAAGAAGACACCCTCATGCGGTACACGCGAAAGAAAGTGAGGATGTAAGTGAAAAGGAGAAGAAAGAGGTTCGTAAATTGATGATAAAGATTTTGCCTGATACGGAAAAAACCTCATTCCTGAACAAGCAGAAATCGGAGAAAGAGTATGAAAAAACCATGGGGATGTTTGATCCTTCTAAGGCTTCCAGAATAAAGAGAATGGCCAAAATGATACCGGCTATGGAAAAAGCCTTGAACATGGCTAACGATTCTACAATGAAAGCGGTTCTTCACTTGATGAAAAAAGAGGAGTTGAGAGAACTGGCTTTACAATATCTTGACGACAAAAATTTGCTCCAGGAAGTAGAAGAGGAAAAGAAGAGGCAGGATGCTCAGTTGTTGGCCAGAGCTTTGTCGAAACCTATGATGATGGTTTCTGACCTTACTGCTGAGAAAATCAGCAATATGCCTTTGAAAAATCTTGAAATGAATCAACGTGTTTTAAGTTTCTATCAGAAGAAATCGAAACAACTAATTCAACTCTTAAAAAAGAATAAAGATGAAAGTGCAATTAAATTAAGCACATTTATCAATGGAGAGTTAAATGAAATTAACAAAGCAAATTCTGAGAACTTGGATCGTCTTACTGAAAGGGAGAAGAATTTTGCTGCTGCTGTTTCCGAGTTGGAAAACAGCATAAAATCGGTTCTTGAAAAGCGCGAAAGCTTAAAAATGAGTCCTGAATATGAATTAAGAGCAATCGTAAATTCCCTAAATGGAGGTTATACACCACCTAGTCCAGGAGGCGATCCGGTCACCAATCCTGCAACTGTGGCCACAGGTAGAAATTTATATGCGGTAAGTGCTGAACATACACCATCGAAGGAAGCCTGGGAAGTAGGAAAAAAACTTGGCAATAGCTTAATAGATAATTACAAAAAGAACAATGAAGGAAACTATCCTCAAAAGATTGGTTTCACTTTATGGTCGGCAAGTTATATTGAAACAGAAGGAACGACCATAGCTCAGATTTTATACATGTTAGGTGTTGAACCTGTTTGGGATCCGTTTGGGAGAGTAAAAAACATCCGATTAATACCTGCCGAAGAACTTGGTCGCCCAAGAATTGATGCAGTTGTTCAAACCTCAGGCCAGTTAAGAGACTTGGCGGCTTCCAGATTGTTCTTAATCAATAAGGCCATTTCAATGGTAGCAGAAGCCAAAGAGGAAAGAAATTCAAATTTTGTAGCTGAAGGAATGCTGGCAGCTGAGAAGCTATTAATAGAGAAGGGATTTTCGCCTAAAGAAGCCAGGAAACTTTCCAAGCAAAGAATTTTTGGGGGTGTGAATGGCAACTATGGAACCGGTATTATGGGAATGGTTGAAAGTAGCGACCGTTGGGACAGTACAAAGGTTGTTGCTCAAACCTATATCAATAATATGGGCGCTAGTTATGGCGATGAAGAAAGCTGGGGCGATTTTGGTAAAGGTGTATTCGAAGCGGCACTCCTGAATACAGATGCAGTTGTGCAACCTCGCCAAAGCAATACCTGGGGAGCTTTAAGTCTCGACCATGTATATGAGTTTATGGGCGGTTTAAACCTCGCGGTGAAAGAAGTTACAGGGAAAGATCCCGATTCATACTTTAACGATTTTAGAAACTCGTCTAATCCGCGGGTACAGGGCTTAAAAGAAGCCATTTGGGTAGAAAGCCGAACAACATTACTAAATCCAAGGTACATAAAGGAATATATGCAGGGAGGAGCCTCTTCGGCAGAGTCATTTGCAGAAACATTCCGTAACACTTTTGGTTGGAATGTGATGAAACCAACAGTAATAGAAAACCGCCTTTGGGATGAGTTATATGATACCTATGTGCAAGACAAGAAAAATTTGAATGTACATGAATTCTTCAAGAGAGAAAACCCATATGCCTTGCAAGAAATGACTGCAATTATGCTTGAAACAGTTCGCAAAGGAATGTGGAAAGCCAGCCAGGAACAAATTGATGCTATGGCTAAGCTGCATACCGAATTGGTAAAAGAATACGAAGCAGGTTGTAGTGGTTTTGTATGCGACAATCAAAAGTTAAGAGGATTTATTAGCCAGCAGGTAAGTCTGGAATTGTCTGAAGCATACAATCAACAAATCAATACGGTTAGAGAAGCACCTAAATCGGAGTCGAAAGATAATGTTGTCCTGAAAAAAGAGGAGAAAATCAATCCGTTACACGAAAAAGAGAATTCATTTACACTTAATACCTGGGTGATTTTTGGAGCAATTGGCTTAATTATGGCATTGATTGTTTTATTTATTGTAAGAAGACGAAGATTGAACTAATTAAACATTGGTAGATTATGAAGAGGAAAATTAATTATAAGATTCTTGATGGCAGGGGAAAAACTGAAGAGTTTAAAGAGTGCATTGTTTCAGCACTTGATGAAATTAAGGAGGGAGAGGGAATTTGTGTTATCAAGGAGTTTGAACCCTTTCCTCTTTACAAAATGATGGAAAATAAAGGGTTTGACAAGCAAATCGATAAAATTGGAGAAGAAGAATATCATGTTTGGTTTTTTCCTAAGGAATTGAAAGAGATTGAAATGAAGCAGCACCTTAGTTTGGATGATGAAAAACTTCAAAAAATTATGGAGATTAAACTCCAGGTTTTTAGAAATGAATTGACTCCTAAGCAAGCCAGGGAAATTGTGAACAATAGTTTCGAAAGCATTAGCCCGGAAGAGTTTGCATATGGCGAACAGCACATGCTTAACCATGGTGTCGATGATGATTTAATGACCGAAAAAATGGACGATATCATTGAGATTTTTAATGATGTTTTGGTGCGTAACGATCTAAATTTAGCTGAAGGTCATCCAATACTTACCTATCAGAAAGAAGCGGATGCACTTGAAGAGATTCTCCAGAAAATGGAGAATCAGCTGAAACAGAAATTTGTTAAAAACCCATGGTTGGAACTATACGAAAAATTAAGTCAGATTAATATCCATTTTAGTCGAAAGCAAAATCAACTTTTTTCTGCTTTAGAACAAAGGGGATTCGACAGGCCATCAAAAGTGATGTGGACCTTCGATAATAATGTACGGGATGCCATTAAATCGGCATTTACTTTATTGCAGGAAAATAAAGACATGGCATTTATAAAGGCCCAGGAAAATGTGATTCGACTGGTTCGGGATATCCTCTTAAAAGAGAAGGAAATATTATATCCTACATCCCTTGAGCTAATTTCTGAGGAAGATTTTGTGGCCATGAGAAAGAGCGATGACGAAATTGGTTATTGCCTGATTGAGCAACCGCCACAGTATACAATTGCTGAAGAAAAACACGAAATCGCGGAAGATCTCTCGTCGAATAATGATTTAATATCTGATTTATCAGCCGTTTTAAATAAGCATGGACTGCTCACAAAAGATGCTTCGAACGAGGTGCTGGATGTGAGCATGGGGAAATTAAAACTTGAGCAGATAAATTTAATTTTTAAGCATCTTCAAGTCGATTTGTCATATGTTGACGAAAACGATATTGTCAAGTTTTACAGTGATACAAAGCACCGGGTTTTTCCTCGTAGTGCAGGCGTAATTGGCAGGGAAGTGCAAAATTGCCATCCACGTGAAAGTGTTGAAACAGTAGAGGAAATCATAGCCGCATTTAGAAGTGGGGAGCAGGATCAGGCTGAATTCTGGCTCGAGATAGGTGGTAAGTTCATCTATATTATTTACAATGCAGTGCGCGATGATGAAGGAAAGTTTAGAGGTGTTTTGGAAATGATGCAGGATGTTACCCGGATCAGAAGTTTAAAAGGATCTCAAAAACTGTTAAACTGGGAACATAATGCCATTGGGAATAATGAAATGCCTAAGGAGCAGTTATCTTCCGATATAACAGCTAAAATGACAATTGGAACTTTACTACAAAAGTATCCATATCTAAAAGAGTTCCTGATTGACTTCAACCCTATGTTTAAAAAATTAAACAATCCAATTGTGTTTAAAACCATGAAAAACATTGCAAGCATAGATATGGTAGCAGCAAGAGCAGGAATTGGTGTTGATGACTTAATTGACAAGTTAAACAAGCAAGTTGCAGATCATAAATAACCTATAGAAATGATAATATTAATAGTACTTCTGTTTGTCCTCTCAATGATAAGTTTCGTACTTCAAATTGGTATGATTAAGAATTTCTTAATTCAGCTTGGTTTTTATGTAATTTTGGCCCTGGGTCTTTATTTTTCCTATCCTTACGCCATTGAGCAAAGTTACACCACTTTTAAAACAGCTACAGAGAATCAGGAAATTGTTTCCAACCTCCTGGTTATTCAAATTGTTGAATGCATTATCGGACTTCTCTTTTGCATCTTCCTGATCAGGGATTTTTACAAAGAAAGGACACTAACTATATTTCGTTTTTTCAAATTATTTCCGGGAATCATTCTTGTGCCGTCCATGTTTTACTTACAGAGTTTTGTGTTTTTAAATGTGCCGGGACTCGATTTTCAGATTTTAGCAATAATTATTGCTGTTCTTGTGCCTTCGCTCGTGCTCGGAACAGTAAAATTGATGAACTGCTTAATTCCTGAATATGATTTGCGTCTCGAGTTAAAATTTATCATACACATTTTACAGCTTATTCTTAGTGTAGTAATTTCAATCAAGCTGTTTGCACTTCCTGTAAATTCTTCATTGGGAGAGCTAAGCTACCTGCCATTTTTGGTTTTTGCATTACTGGTGCTTGTAATGGCAGGAATTGGGATGTATTGGCACAATCGACAAATGAAAAAAATACTAAAATCAATAACTAAATAACAAATAATGGATCAAATTACGAATCTTTTATACTGGATTTCAACTGGCCTGCTGATTCCGGTAATTGTACTTCTTTTAATATTCTTTCTAAGAGCCTTGCTATTGGTGGGATTATTTTACGGTATGTACATTCAAAAATTAAAGTTCAACAAGTCGTTTAAAGAGAACATTAATCAATTAAATGAAGAAAATGTTGACAAGCTTTTAGAAAGTTTGAATGGAAACAACAAATTGCTCTTGAGTACATATCTTGGTAAATTAATCAATTCAATGCCTAAGGATATTTATTACGATAAAATCTTAAACGACTTCGAAATGGCTTGCCAGAAAGATTTATCAAGCAGTCAGACCCTCACAAAATTAGGACCCATTTTAGGTTTAATGGGAACATTGATACCAATGGGGCCTGCATTGGTAGGGTTGGCCTCTGGAGATATTGAATCTATGGCCTTGAATATGCAGGTAGCCTTTGCTACTACAGTAATAGGGTTATTAACCGGAGCTGTAGGTTTTGTTGTAATGCAGGTAAAACGTCGTTGGTATGCATCTGATATTAGTGATATGGAATTTGTAGTTGAATTGTTAAAATTATCTAAGAAGAAACATGAAGAGATCGCGCAATTTTCTTGATCAGGAAGATTTTGATCCTATGGCTACAGTTTCAAATCTGTTTGATGTGGCAATGGTATTTGCACTTGCTCTAATGGTGGCTTTAGTGGCCAGGTACAAAATGACTGAAATGCTTTCCAAAGAGGATTTTACCATGGTTAAAAATCCTGGATCAGAACAAATGGAAATTATCAGTAAGAAAGGTGAAAAAATTGAAACCTATAAAGCTTCTGATGACCAGAAAAGCACTGGAAACAAAGGGAAAAGAGTAGGGACAGCCTACCAACTGGAAAATGGTGAAATTATTTATATTCCAGATTAATTCCCTGCTAATTTATTGATAATATAATAATACTATATTCCTATAGCCTGCAAGCTTAATCAGTATTTGTTGATGATGGATAGTTATGGGAGGGAAATTCTATAAAAATTGAATAAACTTTTCCTGAATTTCAAAATGTTAAAACAAATTGGATTTTCTATTGTTAAGTGTAATAAAGAGAAGTTAGAAAATAGAATAAGTTAAATTAGAATCAATCTACATTAGCTTTTCAGTCTGTTTCACGTAATTCTTACTATTTTTGGGATAAATTTTGAAAACACAATAAAGAATATACATTATGGCTATCAATAAAAATGTTGAGAAGATTTTGAACGAGCAGATTAATGCTGAATTTTGGTCGGCTTACTTCTACCTTTCAATGTCGAACTATTTTAATGCGAACGGAATGCCAGGTTTCGCAAACTGGATGAAAGTTCAGTTCGAAGAGGAAACTTTCCACGCAATGAAGATGATGGATTTTGTAAATGAAAGAGGTGGACGTGTGATTCTTCAGCCAATTGCAGAAGTTCCAGCAGAATGGGATGGCGTTTTAAACATTTACGAAGAAACATTGGCTCACGAAGAGAAAGTAACAGGCTTAATTAACGAATGTGTGAATGTTGCTATGGCCGAGAAAGATCATGCAACAGCAAACTTCTTAAAATGGTTTGTTGACGAGCAAGTAGAAGAAGAAGCTACAGTTGGTGAAATTATCGATCAATTGAAGATGTTCAACTGCCAGGGACAAGGCTTGTATATGTTGGATAAAGAATTCAAAACAAGAACTTTTGTTGCTCCTGCAGAATAAGGAACATACCAAAAAATATAGAAAAAGCCTCATGATTACATGGGGCTTTTTTCATGTATCAAATTTATTACTACTCTTGCTGATAATTTTCGTAACTTCTTAGGTATGTTTTTTTAAGTCATACTAAAAATTTTACAAAATGATTATCAATAAGAGGGTTCAAGAGGTGTTAAACAAGCAAATCAATATGGAGTTTTGGTCTGCCTACCTTTACCTGTCGATGTCGAACTATCTGACAGATTTAGGTTATCCTGGATTTGCACATTGGATGCAGATTCAGTCGAAAGAAGAGGCAGGACATGCCATGAGAATGCTTGACTATGTGAATGAAAGAGGAGGAAGAGTATTGCTGGAGCAGATCCCATCGGTACCTCATGACTGGAAAGGAGTTCTGGATGTTTTCGAAGAAACCTACAAGCACGAATTAAAGGTAACCGACCTGATTAATGAATGTGTGAACGTCGCGAATGCTGAAAAGGATCATGCCACAAAGATCTTTTTGAATTGGTTCGTAACAGAGCAGGTTGAAGAGGAAGCTTCGGTAAGCGAAATTCTGGATCAATTGAAAATGTTTGATGCCAAAGGAGAAGGCATGTACATTATGGACAATAATATGAGATCCAGAGCTTTGGAGTAGGGTGAGCATGATTGAAATGATTGCAAAGGATGTTTGTTGATATGGGCTAACATCCTTTTTTATTGCTTTGTTATCAATTGGATTCTTGTCCTAAAAGATCCTATATTTAGAGGAAAATTATAGATATGAGAAGCATTATCCTTTTATTGATTCTATTTTCATCAGTGATAACATCAGCGCAAAGCAATATGGAAGAAATACAAAATGAAATTGATAGAACAGTTTGGAGACAGTTTAAGGCTGCCTTTGAAAATTTAGATGCAGAATTGTTGAATCACACTTATGGCAATGAAGTTTTGCGTGTAACACCTGCCGGTATAGATACCAAAAGCTCTTTTAAAGCCAGAAATATTGAAAGATTTCAAATGCTAAAAGGAAAATCAGCCAAAGTAGAACTTGATTTTTGGTTTGAGAGCCGACATAGCAATTCTAATACATCATACGAAGTGGGATATTTCAGAATTTCGACACAAATGGAGGGCAAAACTTCAGTGAATTACGGACAGTTTCATATTGTATTGAAAAAGATATCAGGACACTGGAAGATTACCCAAGATTGGGATACAACTCATATAAATGGACTAGAAATTGGTTCAAAAGAGTTCGAAAGAAATGGAGAAAACAGGCTTTATTGAGAATGCCAGCTCTTTCGTTCAAATTATTTTCATAAAAAAGGCTCGAAACCAATAAAAATTTCTACTTTTGGTGTCGATGGATATGAACAGATACCTCATAGTAGTTTTTTGTGTGCTCACCGGATGTGCGGCAGCTGTGCCTATGGCCAATGCCCAGGATTTTTCTGTGGACAACGAATTATTTGCCGAATGGTATGCCGATCATGTTCAACATTTCGACGAAGCATTTTCTTCGCCAATTTTGGTTCATGTAGAACAGGAACAATTGGCTGGTTCATGTTTTTCCAATACAGAGGAATTATCTGTATTAAAAAACCTGCCTAAAATCCCTGCATTAAGCCAAATCTCAAATCTTCTGAATGAACCCGAACCAAGGGATTTTATAGGATTTCTTCCTTATTCAGAACCTATTTTCAATCAAACAGTAAAGTGCGATAACCCAATTCGTGCACCGGGTGCTGTTTGTTAATATTCCTGATTTTACAAAATCATATCAAAAAATTTTTTGGCGCTCTACGTGCCTGAAAATTAATCAATCAAATATATTTGTTGGTATTCTATCATTGTATAGATTCAACTTGCTATAGAAATCAAATTAAAACTATGGGTTTTCTAGATAAAACATTAGGGAAACTGTTCGGAAACAAATCGGACAGAGACTTGAAAGAATTGACTCCTTATTTGGCTAAAATTACTGCCGAATACGATAGAGTAAAACAACTAAGCCACGATGGTATTCGTGAGGAATCGGCAAAATTAAAGCAACGCATTAAAGATTACGTTCAGGCTGAAACCGACCAGGTAAGTGCTTTAAAAGATAAGATCGAAAATGGTGGACTTTCGGTGAACGAAAAGGAAGAAACCTACGATCAGATTGATAAGATCGAGGAGCAGATTGATGAGAAAATAGAAGAGGTTTTGGAAGAAATTCTTCCTACTGCCTTCGCTGTTGTTAAAGATACTGCCCGAAGATTAACAGAGAATGAAGAAATTGAGGTAATTGCAAATGAGTTTGACCGTAATTTGGCTCCACATTTCGACAATGTTCAGATTGATGGTGACAAGGCGGTGTATTTCAACTCATGGACTGCAGGAGGTAACGAAATTGTGTGGAACATGATTCATTACGATGTGCAGTTGATTGGTGGTACCGTGCTTCACCAGGGTAAAATTGCCGAGATGGCAACTGGTGAGGGTAAAACATTGGTAGCAACCTTGCCTGTATTCCTGAATGCATTAACAGGTCGTGGTGTTCACGTTGTAACGGTGAATGATTACCTTGCAAAACGTGACTCGGAATGGATGGGACCTTTATACCAATTCCATGGTTTATCGGTTGATTGTATCGATAAGCACTCGCCAAACTCAGACGATCGTAGAAAAGCATATGCATCGGATATTACATTTGGTACCAATAACGAATTTGGTTTCGATTACTTGCGTGATAATATGGCTACCAATCCTAAGGATTTGGTTCAACGTCGTCACAACTATTCAATTGTCGACGAGGTTGACTCGGTTTTGGTTGATGATGCTCGTACGCCATTGATCATTTCAGGTCCGATTCCACGTGGTGATAATCAGCAGTTTGATGCCTTAAAGCCACAAGTTCAGAAAATTGTAAAGGCACAAAACGACTTGGTAATGAAAATCTTTACCGAATCGAAGAAATTGTTGAACAGCGAAGACAAAAAGGAGCAGGAAGAAGGAGCGAAGTTGTTGCTGAGAACCTTTAAAGGTTTACCAAAAATGAAGCCATTAATCAAGTTCTTAAGTGAGCAAGGAAACAAGGCTACATTATTGAAGACTGAAAACTTCTATATGCAGGAGAATAACAAAAACATGCACATCATTACTGATGAGTTGTATTTTGTTATTGATGAGAAGCATAACTCTATTGAATTGACTGATAAAGGGATTGATTTGTTAAGTGCTGATACCGATGATACGGGATTCTTCGTATTGCCTGATATTGGTTCTGAAATCAACGATATTGAAAAATCATCTGCTTCTGATGAAGAAAAGCTGAGACAAAAAGATGAGTTGATTCAGTCATACTCTGTAAAAACAGAACGTGTACATACCGTTAACCAGTTGTTAAAAGCATATACCTTATTCGAGAAAGACGTTGAGTACGTTTTGATGGATGGCAAGGTTAAGATTGTTGACGAGCAAACTGGTCGTATTATGGAAGGCCGTCGTTACTCTGATGGTTTGCACCAGGCAATTGAAGCAAAAGAAAATGTGAAGATTGAGGCTGCGACACAAACTTTCGCAACCATTACGCTTCAGAACTATTTTAGAATGTATCACAAGCTTTCGGGTATGACCGGTACTGCGGAAACCGAAGCAGGTGAATTATGGGATATCTATAAATTGGAGGTGGTTGTAATTCCTACAAACCGTCCAATTGCACGTGATGACCGCGATGATTTGGTATACAAAACCAAACGTGAAAAATATGCAGCAGTAATCGAAGAGATTGTTGATTTGGTGAAAGCTGGCCGCCCGGTATTGGTGGGTACAACTTCGGTTGAAATTTCTGAGTTATTGGGTAGAATGCTTAAAATTAGAGGCATTAAACACAATGTGCTGAATGCGAAATTGCACCAAAAAGAGGCTGATATTGTTGCCGAAGCAGGTAAAGCAGGAACGGTTACCATTGCTACCAATATGGCAGGTCGTGGTACCGATATCAAATTAACCGATGAAGTAAAAGCTGCCGGTGGTTTGGCAATTATTGGTACAGAGCGTCACGATTCTCGTCGTGTTGACCGCCAGTTACGTGGTCGTGCCGGTCGTCAGGGAGATGTTGGTTCTTCTCAGTTCTTTGTATCTCTTGAAGATGATTTGATGCGTTTATTTAGTTCAGATCGTATTGTGAAGTTGATGGACCGCATGGGTCTTGAAGAAGGAGAGGTAATTCAGCACAGCATGATTACCAAATCGATTGAACGTGCCCAGAAGAAAGTGGAAGAGAACAACTTTGGTATTCGTAAGCGTTTGCTGGAGTACGATGATGTAATGAACTCTCAGCGTGAGGTAATTTACAAGCGTCGTCGTCATGCATTATTCGGAGAGCGTATCCAGGTTGATATTGCCAATATGATGTACGATGTATCTGAAGTAATTGCCAACGAAAATCATGGTGGCGATTTCGAAGAGTTCAAAATGGATTTGATTCGTACCTTCTCCATTGAATCTCCGGTTAGCGAGGAAGAATTCATGAAAGAATCGCCTGAAGCAATTGCCGAGAAGATTAATGAGGTTGTGATGGATACTTACAACCGAAAAACAGATGCCATTGCAAAACAAGCATATCCTGTAATCAAGAATGTGTACGAATCGAAAGGCGAGATGTACGAAAACATTGTAGTTCCATTCTCTGATGGTTCTAAGATGTTCAACGTGGTTACGCACCTGAAGAAAGCCTACGATACCGAAGCTGAAGATGTAATGAGATCATTCGAAAAAGTATCTATTTTGGCTACTATTGATGAGTCGTGGAAAGAGCACTTACGCGAGATGGATGATTTGAAGCAGTCGGTTCAGAATGCCTCATATGAGCAAAAAGATCCACTTTTGATTTACAAATTCGAGTCGTTCAACCTGTTTAAAGCAATGGTTGAAGAAGTGAATAAAAAAGTGGTTGCCAGCTTGATGAAAGGCCATATTCCTTTGCAGGATCCTGAAGAAGTACGCGAAGCAGAAGAGCGCAAACGCGATATGAGCAACCTGAAAACGTCGAAGGAAGAGTTAGGTTCGGATGGTAGAAAACAAGCTCCTAAAAAGGCTGAGCCGGTTAGAAACGTTCAGAAAGTTGGACGTAACGAACCTTGTCCTTGTGGTAGCGGTAAGAAATTTAAGCAATGTCACGGTAAAGGTGTTCCTGCTTAATATACATTGTTAGCAAGAATTCAAATACTTCACCCTTTTGTCTGTAGACATTTTCCCTAAAAGGGAAAAACCTTAATTATAGAGCTCTCTCCTTTTAGGGGAGATGTCCGATAGGACAGAGGGGTGCAATGGTAAAATAAGATTTTAATTTACGTTAAATTAAGTTGAGAATTAACAAATATTGCTAAATTTGACGTGATGTATAAAGTACAAAGTACAAAGTATCAAGTAAGTTAATTCTTCTTGATACTTTTTCTCTTGAATCTCGATACTAAAATTATTAAATATGTTACTATCAATCCTGTGGGATGTAAAACCTGAAATTTTTACGATTGGTTCCTTTTCCGTGCGTTGGTACGGCTTGCTTTTTGCCCTTGGCTTTTTATTAGGCTACTATATCGTTGAGAAAATGTTTAAGAAGGATGGAATCAAGATTGAATGGCTTGATAAATTGTTCTTGTACACAATGATCGCCACGGTGGTTGGAGCACGTTTGGGCCATGTATTCTTTTATGGTTGGGAATTCTATTCGCAAAATCCGGCTGAAATATTTAAAGTATGGCGCGGCGGATTGGCATCGCATGGTGCTGCCATTGGAATTATTGCTGCTTTATGGTTCTATTCCAAAAAAGTAAGCAAGAAATCTATCCTTTGGATTTTAGATTATGTCGTAATCCCAGTTGCTTTGGCAGGATGTTTCATTCGTTTGGGTAACCTAATGAATTCTGAGATTATTGGAGTAAAAACAACTGTTTCCTGGGGATTTGAGTTTGTAAGAGCTTCAATCGAAGATCGAAATGCACCTCGTCACCCGGCACAATTGTACGAAGCCATTTGTTACCTGATTTCTTTTGGCATTTTAATGTTTATGTACTGGAAAACAGATGCAAAACAGCGTTCGGGAATGATTTTCGGAGCATTTTTGGTATTGATTTTCACCGCTCGTTTCTTTATCGAATTTATTAAAGAAAACCAGGAAGCATTCGAAGAGGGAATGGCTCTAAACATGGGACAATGGTTAAGTATTCCATTTGTTTTGATTGGGTCTTATTTCGTACTTAGGAATTTGAATAAGAAAATAGCATAAATCGCACTTTCGTGATAAAACAAAAAATCCGAGCCAGACTGGTTCGGATTTTTTGTGTTAATAATTAATACCAGACACTGATTTTATATGATATTTATGATATTCGCAGATTTTGGGTCTGACAATTATATTGTTTCTGGAATATGGCATGGCCGGCATATTATATGAAGGACTTCAGAGATGCTTATGGTCATGTATAAATTGAAATTCCAAATATTTATAATTCATCATTTATAATTAACCATTAATTAGTTCCATCTCAATTCCCATTTTCTTCATTAAAATTGGCGCATTAAAGGTTTTGCAAACGCCATTCTGAACTTTGTAATCGAAATACAATTGTTCACCATCAATTTTAATATCGAAGAACCTGTTTTCAACATGTCCCGGCAATTCATCTTCGAGAACTGATAATTCCAAATCGTGGGTAGCCACCAATCCAACCGCATTGTATTTTACCAATTGCTTGATTAAGGCACCAGAACCTGTGTGCTTGTCCTTCGAATTTGTTCCCCTCAGAATTTCATCGAGTAAGAGCAGTGCATTTTCCTTTTTGGTAACTTTATCCAGCACTTGCTGAATTCTTTTCAGTTCGGCATAGAATGATGATTCATTCTCCTCAATTGAATCCTTAATTCGCATGGAAGTATTCACCTCTACATTTGAAACCAGCATTTGCTTTGCACAAACCGGAGCTCCACTTAAAGCAAGCACCACATTTACGCCAATGGTTCGCAGGAAAGTACTTTTTCCGGCCATATTCGATCCAGTTACAATATGAACTACTCCCGGACCTCTCATTTCATAATCGTTGCAAACGCGTTTGCTTTCGTCTATCATCGGATGACCAGCCTCTGTTATTTCCAGTTTAAAATGCTCTTCCACAACAGTTGGGAATGTCCAATCGGGATGATTAAAGCTCAGATTGGCCAAACTGCTCAATGCTTCTATTTCCCCGATACTTTCAAACCAGTTTTCAATTTCCTGTCCATACTTCGATTTCCATTTATCGATACGGAAAAGCAGGTGCAGTTCGTAAAAGAATAGAGAGTTAACAAATAATTGAACCACCAGATTATAACGTTGGTCCAAAAGTTCAATCAATTTGGATAGCTTTCTAATTTTCTGATAAGATTTGAAATCATTACTTGCAAGTTTTTGCTTGATTTCTTTCAGCTTATCGGATTGCCAGTCCTGCGATTCAAACTCTTCAATAATTTTGGCATATATCTTAAGCATATCTGCACGCTTGGAAGCACTATGGTAAACCATTGCTCCCTTTTTGTTATTGAAATACTGAATTAGGATATTAATAAACAGTAGAACTAAAAGTGGAATATAAGAAACAAAGATTGCATAAAATGATGCAGCTACTGCCAAAATAGTTAGAATGCGAATTGTGGATAATAGCAATTTATTTCCATGAAAAGGAGATGGTTTTTTCCCCCATTCACTTACAAAATCCGGATCATCAGTTTTTAGCTTTCTTTGCAAACCATACTGTATGATATTTTGGCGCCAATCGATTTTATCTCTCAACTCACCAATTGCCTTTTGTCTTTTTTCAATGGTAGGATTATCAGCAGGAGCGGATAAATAAGAGGCCAAACGGTCGTTTCCACTTTTGCTTACACATCGATTAATCAGCTGGTAAATGGAGTGCTCACCAAACATATCCAAATCGGAGCTGTAAGGATGATTGTGCACTTCGTATTCGTCGCCATTGTTATACAGAGAACTATGCCTTGTTTCCAGGCATTTCAATTCATTTTCATTGATTTCAATGAGCTTTAAAAGTCTCTTGATATTTCTTTCGTTCCTGCTGTATTTGCGTACAAAAAAGGCTAGCGATCCAATTAAAATGGCAGCAACCAATATTGCAGCAGGCATTGAATGGGGAAGAATGATATAAAACAAAACAAAAGCTCCAATGGCGCTAAATAATCTAAATGCTGAATATTTACGATTTGCTTTTTTTAGCAGCTCAACTTCTGTTTTGAAATTTTGTATGCGTTGCGAATAAAAATTAAGATCCATAGGTTTACGATTACTTCGATCTGAGGTGAATTGTTTTTGAAAAGCTAAAATTACTAAAAGTCCGCATACATTGAGCGATTATTATGAATTTAAAGTAATAGATATCAAGCAAAGAAAACCTTCGAGACGAAAGGTCTCAAAGGTTTCAGTTGTGTGAAAAAAGGTACTAACATGCTTTCTGTGCGAAGTGCGAAGCATTGCGATTAATTGTTCTTTCGCAGAAAGATGTCACCACTTATCGTTTTCAGGAAAATTTCTTCACCGCCACCGTTTAATGATGTGGTGAATTTACCATTGTAGTAATGCTTTAATTTTCCTTCGTGTTTCGTATTAAATTCAAAGTCACTATACATTTCACCTGTAATGGTGTTCAAAACCAAATCTGCTTGTTGCTTTGTTGGTAAACTTAGGTCTATAAATCCACTAATGGTTTCAATCTCCATTTCGTTCTGTAAGCCAACAATGGTAATATCACCACTAATGGTATTGATTGATAAACGGGCATTGCGAGGAAGTTTTACTTCGAAGAAAAGATCCATATCAATGGAATTGGTGGTAATGGTTTCCATTTTGCCATCCTTGTCCTCATCTCTTTGAATGATTGTTGTTTTGTGTAAATCTTTCATGTTTTCAATCTCCGACTCAATTTCAATGCCTTTCGAATAGGAATTGACATGAAATCGAAAAGCATCATTGTCTTCGTTATTGTTGATATTAACAGAAGCTTTCACATACACTTCGTTTTTATCCCATGTTGATATTTTGATGTCATCGGCAAATTTAAATTCCAATGAAACTTTCTTTTCTCCTGACATTTTTACAGATTTTTCAACAATCTTTTGTCCGTGAGCAAACATGCTTCCCATCATCAGGAAAACCAGGATATAAATTGATTTTTTCATATTTCAGATACTTTTAAACTGTTAACAAAAGGGCACAAAAAAGGCTGCCAGGGAAATTTTTATTTTCTTAAGCATGATTCTGAACTTTACAAAAGTCAGAATGAAAGAAGCATCCGAAGCAGCCTGTTGGCTCTATTTTTTTCTTAGGTAGATGTTGTTATTAATGGTTTTCACCTTAAAGTTTACGCCTCCACCATTTATTTGCGCTTTAATATTATTTCCGCCACCAACATAGGAAAGGCCTTTCTTTTCTTTCTCATTAAGCTTGATGTCAAAATCAGTGTAGAATTCACCATTAATGCTACTCAAGGCAATATTTGCTGGAGTATTAGAAGGCATTTTAATGTCGACCGTACCATTAATTGCCGAAATTGAGATTGGACTTTCCTGGTTAATTTTGCTAAAATTAATGTCCACATCACCATTGATTAAGTCAAGGATCACTGGTCCTGTTACCTCATTCAACTTAACGCTAGGCATCAAGGTGTTGATTTCAATTTCAGAACTAAAATTGCTGATTTCAATGGTTTTTGAAGAAGCAAAAGGACTCTTGCAGTTGATTTTAAGATTTACCCCTTTAGGGATTTTAAAGAAGTAATGTTTGTGCTGTGTCACTTTCCCTAATCCTGTTAAAGTAAGAACGGCTCCTTCTTTTGATGAGTTAATGCCGATATTGGTATTGTCATCTAATCCGCCACTGTAAATTGCCTTTAAACCCTTGGCTCTTTCCGGAACTTTTTTCTCATAATTTGTTTCTACAATCAGTTTTGAACCATTGTACTCTTCAATTTGAATCTCACCAAGAAGATTTTCAATACAAATTTGATCGCCTTGTCTGACTTCCAGCTCGTAATTTTGAGCTTTCAAATTTAGAACTCCTGAAATCAGGATGCAGATAAGTAAGAGTTTATTCAGTGTATTCATATTATACGATGTTTTAAAATTTGATATTAATTGTGCTGCCGGCATATTGTGTTTCAAAATCTATTCTAAACAAAAACTTTTATTCCTTGTTTGGCCATTTCTTTAACGACCGGAAGACTGTTGTCTTCTTTCATAATTTCCTCCAATAGTATCTTAGCCCTGTTTTCCTGAATATCGATTAGAATATTAATCAGGGTAATTTGAATGGAAGGTTCCTTTTGATTCTTTAGGGCCTCGAGATAAGCATTTCTCACCAATGGATGATGTGAAAACTTGGTAAGTGCATTTGCTGCTGCCATTCTAACATTTACGTTGGCGTCGCTTTGCAAGGTCTGTACCAATACAGAAAGAACTTTATCATCGGCTCCAGCTTGGTTTTCCAAAATATTAACAGCCTTTAAGCGTTGGCTACTTGTTGGCTGTTTAAGAGTTGCCATGGTTAAATTTTGCTTCATGTTTTGCAAATCGTTTTGCAATTGTGCAATTTCCATGCTGCGGTCATTTGGAGTGTATAGATTTTTACCAAATAAAAATCCAATTCCGAAAATAATCAGAATTGCAGCTGCATATTTAAGAAACTCCCCGAACCTGTAATTACTTTGCTTGGTATCTGTAATCGGTAGCGATTCCTTGCGTAGATTTTCTTTTTCCTCTTCCAACATTTGATTGAAATTCATACGCAAATTCGCACTTGGCTGTTCATCTTCAATATCATTTACCGCAAGTAGAAATTGTTTTGCAAGCTGGTATTCATTTCTACAGCTTTCGCAATTGGTTAGATGCTTTTCCACCTCATGGCTTTCTTCCTGGTTTAAATCCTTCTCCAGGTATTCCACGAGTAGATCTTGTATATTTTTGCAATTCATTTTCATATCGTTTAAGCCAGTTTAAAATAAAGTTCTCTAAGCTTATTTAAGGCCCTATGGGCTTTCACTTTCACAGCAGTTTCGCTTAAGCCGGTTATTTCAGCTATTTCACGGTATTTTAACCCTTGAAATCTGCTCAGCTCAATAATCTCTTTTTGATCGGTCTGTAGTCCGTCCATAGCCTCATACAAGATTTTCTTTCTGGATTCTTTTTCCATTTCCTCAATGGCCGAATCGGCTTCATATTCGATCTTTTCAGGTTCACTAAAGTCTGAAATCAGTATTTTATTGTCCCGATAATAATTGGCATGCACATTTCTTGCAATCTGATACATCCACGATCGGAATTTGTGTTGTTCGTTATAAGTGTTTCGGTAGCTTAATATTCTTCGAAATACCGACTGCACAAGATCTTCACTAATGGATTGGTTTTTGGTCAATCGCAGAAAGAAATTATAAAGTCTGAGATGGTATTTTTCGAACAAGGGTGATAATGCATTCAATTCACCAGATCTTACCAAAATCATTAATTGTTCGTCATCTTTTCTTTTCACAATAAAAGGAATTGCTAGCGTGTTTCGTTCTTGGTTCTGTATTGGTTACCCGCGAATATGGGAATGGTTACAAGGCAAGTTAAAATTTTCTTGTAAAAAATCCGAGGCGCAGTGGTGTAATCTTCATAAGGTGCTGATATTTTATGAGATAGCTTAATGAGTATTATGTGGTAATAAATGTTAGAATCTATCGAGAGCCTTTTTGTAAACTTCCAAAACTCTGATTCTGGCAAACTTGTGATCGATCATTGGTTTTGGATAGGCATCAGTTTCGAATTCTGGCACCCATTTTTTGATGTAGGTAAAATCGGGATCGAATTTCTTCTGCTGCTCAATTGGATTAAATACCCTGAAATAGGGTGCTGCATCGCAACCACATCCGGCAACCCACTGCCAATTGCCATTATTGGCTGCCTGGTCGTAATCGAGTAAATGATTGGCAAACCATGCTTCGCCCCAGCGCCAATCAATTAAGAGGTCTTTTACCAAAAAACTGGCGACAATCATTCTTACCCGATTATGCATATTTCCGGTGGCTTTTAATTCTCTCATGCCTGCATCCACAATCGGAAAGCCGGTTTGGCCATTGGTCCAAAGCTCAAACTCTTCTTCATTATTCACCCATTGAATATTGTTATAAGCCGATTTAAAACACTCCCTTTCGACTCTTGGGAAGTTGGCCAGAATCTGCATAAAAAATTCCCTCCAAATGAGTTCATTCAGGAATTGATCATCTCCAAGCAAAGCTTTTTGAACTGCCTCTCGAATGCTGATGGTACCAAAACGAAGGTAAACACCCAAATTTGAAGTTGCATTCTGAGCCGGGAAATTTCTTCGGGCATCGTAATTGCTCAGCATCTCTTCAGAGAGATTTATCGTAGGAAGAAGAATGGAAGATTCACGAAAGCCAATATCTTTCAGACTTGGAATTTTATTAAATGAAATTTGAGCAGTATTTGAAGAATTTAGTTCATAGGAATAGGGAAGGTGCTCACTTGATTGAAAAGCAGAACGCCACTTTTTCATGTACGGTGTATAAACCGTGTATGGTTTTCCATCTTTTTTAAGAATTTCCTCTTTTTCGAATATCACCTGGTCTTTAAAAAGTTGAAACTCTACAGCTTGCGAACTGCAGATTTCAGCACATTTCTGATCCCTGGAAATAGCGAATGGTTCGTAATCTTCATTTGCATAAACCTTCGCTATTGGGTGCTCATTTATAATTTGCGATAAACACTCTAAAGCAGGGCCATGTTTTACCAGGAGGGTGGAACCAATATCAGCAAGTTTCTGATTGATTTTAGAAAGCTCATTGTGAATAAAGTTGAGCCGGGCATCGCTTTTGTTTTCGAGCTGTTCCAATATTTCTGTATCGAAATTAAAATAGAAAAGGACTTGATTACCCGATTGAAGTGCATGGTTTATTGCGGCATTATCGTGTAATCTTAGATCTCTTCTTAACCAAATCAGAATGTATTTACCTTCCATTGTTTGTTCGTGTTTTTTCTTACTACAAAATAAAGCATAAAATGTTCAATAAAAAGGTAAAAAAGCCCGGATTATTCAATGCTTATCCGGGCTCGGAATATTTACGGCCTAATTTGTCCATCGCCCTTAATGATCCATTTATAGGAACACAATTCTTCGAGTGCCATGGGGCCGCGGGCGTGTAGTTTTTGTGTGCTGATCCCAATTTCTGCACCCAAACCGAATTGGGCACCATCGGTAAATGCAGTTGAAGTATTGGAATAGATAGCTGCGGCATCAACCATTGAGTAAAAGGCATTTATGGTGTTTATGTTTTCGCTAATAATGGCCTCGCTGTGCTTCGAACTGTACTTGTGTATGTGTTCTAGTGCCTCCTCAAAATTGTCTACACACTTAATCGACATTTTATGACTTAGAAACTCAGTTCCAAATGAAGATTCCTCTGCAAGGCGCAATAAATGTTCAGGATATGAATCACGCATTCGTTCGTACGTCTCATGATCTGCATAAATTTCAACATTTTTGTTTTGCAGCTCGTCAATCAGCTCATTTAAGTCATTTAATCTTTCTTTATGGATAATGAGACAGTCGATTGCATTACAAACGCTTACACGCCTTGTTTTGGCATTAAAAACAATGTTTTTACCTTTTTCCAGATCTCCATCTTTATCGAAATAGGTATGAACAATGCCAGCCCCGGTTTCAATCACAGGTATTTTTGAATTTTCGCGAACCGAGTCAATTAAGTTTTGCGAACCTCGAGGAATCAAAACATCCACAAAGCCTACAGCATTCATTAATTCCACTGCCGACTCTCTTTCCGGCGACAAGAGCTGAATGATTTCTGGATCAATTTTTTCTTCCCTCAATGTGCTTTTAATGATTTTTACAATGGCTTGATTTGAGTACATAGCATCGCTGCCTCCTTTTAAAACACAAGCGTTTCCCGATTTCAGGCACAAAGCAAAAACATCCAGCGTTACGTTTGGTCTGGCTTCATAAATGACACCAACTGTGCCCAGGGCAACGCTCGTTTTTTTGATCAGCAAGCCATTATCCAATCTTTTCTCGGCAAGTATTCTTCCCAATGGGGATGGTAATTGCTCAACATTTTCAATATCTGAAGCAATATTGCCGATTCTTTCCTGGTTCAGCAACAGTCTGTCATATTTGGGATCATTGGTAGACATTCTTTCCAAATCTTTTTGGTTTGCCGCTAATATTTCTTTGTAATCCGCTCTAATCTTATTGGCTAAGGCCTTAAGCGCTGAATTGATTTGTTCTGATGAAAGCAATGGCATTCTGCGCGATGCTTCCCTGATTTTATGCAATTGATCTATGCTGTTCATTTTGAATCAAGTAAAAGTTTTATTTAAATTGTTAATTGCCAGTAAATGAATGAGGTATGGATTTATTTTTGCGTTTTCATTCACCTTTAAACACTTAATAAAGAAAGAGGTAGTCGTAATGAACCAATGGCCTTGCACCCGTTTTTCCCATATGGAATTCCGCCTTGGCTTTGCTGTACGATGTTTTGCCCAATCCCAATACATCACCTTTTGTATTGATAATTTTCACAATATCACCTTTTTCAAAGCTTCCTTTTAACTCCATTACACCAATGGGCAACAAACTGGTTGCACTATTCGAGTTTAGCGCCTCTTCGGCTCCTTGATTGATGATGATTTGAGCCTTTTCAAAGCCATCGGAACCCGCTAACCATTGCTTAACGGTAGAGGCTTTTTTGCTGGCAATAAATTCGGTATGATCAACATTACCAGCATTTCGAATGAGTTCCAAAACCACATTATCATGCAAACCATTGGCAATGTGAACCGGAATTCCTGATTTGGCGATTCTTCCTGCAATACTGCATTTTGTTAGCATTCCTCCTCGTCCAAAATTCGATTTCTTTGTTGTGATATACTGTTTCAAGCGGTTGATATCACCATGAACGGTTTTCAGCAGTTTGGAATTGGCATCTTCAGGATGACCAGTATAAATGCCATTGATATTGCTTAGCAAATACAGGGCCTTGCAATCCATCATCGATGCAATCAATCCTGACAACTCATCATTATCGGTAAACATGAGCGCAGTAACTGAAACAGCATCATTTTCATTAATAATTGGCAGAACATTGTTAGAAAGCAATGAATTCAGGCAATTTTTCATGTTCAAGTAATGTTCACGGGTTCTAAAATCTTCTTTGGTCACCAATACCTGGGCACATTGCAAGTCATGCTTTCGCAGATATGTGGAGTAGATGTTCAGCAGCTTAACCTGGCCAATCGACGACCACACTTGCCTGGCAGAGATGGTGTCGGTTTTCTTGTCCAATTCAATTTTGCTTCGTCCTACGGCTACAGCGCCCGAAGAAACAAGCATACACTGGTAGCCTAGTTTGTGTAATTCCGATATCTGGAAAACAATATTTTTAATTCTCTCTTTGTTGATTTGTCCATTGCTCCTTGTTAGGACATTAGATCCTATTTTGATACAAATGCGTTTCATGATTTGCTACATCTATGGGGTACAAAAACTGTTTCCAAACTTCAGTTTTAGACTGAAAATGGAAAGATAATTTCAGAAATTGAGACAAAATCATTGCTCAATTATGGTTCTTTAATTGTTTTTAATCAGAATATTGACAAAATCAAATTAAAGTAATACTTAAAGTAAACTGATGTGTATGTATTATACCCACATGGGATTGCGGGAAAGCATGAAAGAGTTGCGTGTATCAAAGCTTGATACCATCAAATCGCTTGTTTTGTGAAGTAAATTAAAGTCTTTCATAACATGAATCGTTTGGTTATTAAGTTTCCCCCTTAACTAAACCAAGTCAAATATAAACAATCTTTTTGTGATTAAGCATTTGGTAATAAGTTTGTTGGATGCTGCGTGCATTTCGAAAAGCTTTGCGGAAATTGGGAATGCACAAGCTGAGATGGAAAAATTTACTCTCTATTTGTCGGTATTTCAGTTAGATGAGTATTTTGATATCTGATTTTTTAAAAACTTATTCAGAAAATTTCCAAATAAGATTTTTAGAAGCCCGATTTTGTATGTTCAATTCTTATCTTTGTTTGTGAAATTAAAATCAAGAGATATTATGAGTAAAAATCCTTTGCTAGAAGAATTTTCAACACCATACGAATCTGTTCCCTTCAATAAAATTGAAATGGAGCATTACATGCCGGCATTTAAGCAGGGTATAGAAGATGCCAGAAATGAAATCGATGAAATTGCGAACTCCAGCAATAACCCTGACTTTAAGAATACAATTGAAGCCCTTGAATATACCGGGCAGCAATTGGATCGTATCGGATCGGTATTTTTCAACCTGAATCATGCGCACACAAATGATGAAATGCAGGCCTTAGCACGTGAAATTTCACCAATGCTGACCGAATTTTCCAATGATATCATCATGAATGAGAAACTCTTTAAAAGAGTGAAGCATGTTTATGAGATGAAAGAGGAATTCAAGCTAAATGTGGAGCAAACAAAACTGCTGACAGACCGATACAAATCTTTTGTAAGATCGGGTGCTGACCTGGATGAAGAGAAGAAGGCAAAAATCAGGGAAATCTCAAAAGAGCTTTCGAAATTGACCCTTCAGTTTGGTGAAAATGTATTAGCGGCAACCAATAAGTTCGAACTACACCTTACCGATAAAAATGATGTGGCAGGCTTGCCGGATGGTATTTTAGAGGCTGCATCGGCAATAGCCAGAGAAAAAGAGAAAGAAGGTTGGATGTTTAACCTACAATTTCCTAGCTATGTTCCGTTTATGCAATACGCTGAAAAGCGCGAATTGCGCGAGAAAATGTTTAAAGCCTACACTTCGCGATGTTTTAATGATGATTTCGACAATCAAAAGATCATACACCGCATTGTGGAACTGCGATTGGCAAAGGTGAATCTGCTGGGTTACGAAACCTATTCGGATTACGTATTGGAAGAGAGAATGGCAAAATCGGCCGATAAGGTAATTCAATTCTTAAATGAACTTTTGGATGCTTCGATGCCTAAGGCAAAAGAAGAGTTTAAAGAGTTGCAGGAATATGCCAAATCGCTTGGCGCAGATTTCGAACTGCAAAGATGGGACTGGGCCTACTATGCCGAGAAGTTAAAGACTGAAAAGTTTGATATTAACGATGAAATTACCCGCCCATACTTCGAATTGGAAAGAGTGAAGAAAGGAATTTTCGATTTGGCCGGTAAGCTATATGGATTGCAGTTTCAGTTGAATACGGATATCGAAAAATATCACGATGAAGTGGATGTTTACGAGGTGTTTGATGCCAATCAGAATTTTATATCACTGTTTTATGCTGATTTTCACCCAAGAAGCACAAAACAAGGTGGTGCCTGGATGACTTCTTTTGTAGATCAGTATCAGAAAGACAATAAAGATTACAGACCACACATTTCGATTGTGTGTAACTTTACCCGACCGACAGAAACTAAGCCGTCTCTGCTTACTTTTAACGAAGTAACTACATTCTTACATGAATTTGGTCATGCATTGCACGGAATGCTCTCAAAATGTACCTACAGTGCATTATCGGGAACAAATGTATACAGAGACTTTGTGGAGTTGCCATCGCAGTTTATGGAAAACTTTGCTTACAGAAAAGAGTGGTTGGATGAAGTTGCTGCCCATTACGAAACAGGGGAAAAAATACCACAAGAATTAATTCAGAAAATTATCGACAGTTCTAATTTCCTAAGTGGATATGGCTTTGTTCGCCAAATAAGTTTTGGTTTAAATGACATGGCTTGGCATAGTGTAAATGAGCCAATTACAAATCCGGTAGGTGAGTTCGAAGACCAGGCAATGGCATCGACCGAACTTTTCTCGAAAGTGAATGGAAGCTGTATGAGTACCTCTTTCTCGCATATTTTTGCAGGAGGTTATGCTGCTGGTTATTATGGATACAAGTGGGCAGAAGTTTTGGATGCCGATGCTTTCGAGGCTTTTAAAGAGAATGGCATTTACGATAAAGCAACTGCTGATTCGTTCAGAGAAAATGTATTGGAAAAAGGAGGTAGTGATCATCCAATGACTTTATACCTACAATTCCGTGGCAAAGAACCTTCTATCGATCCACTTTTGGAAAGAAGTGGTTTAAAGTAAAGGAAAATGAAACTGAAAAATATTCTCGGCGGAATGGCATTTGCCAGTTTGTTGATATTGCTTGTTCTTGCTGTGAGCCAAAAGGATAAAATGAATCAGTTTGTTTCATCTAGTCTGAAAAACCAGGTTTCGGCAGAGGCCAAACTGGCAGGGCAAGAATTGATAGATTCACTGTACAACTATGCTGCAAACGGGGAGAGCTACCAGCTTACATTTTTGGAATTTGGAGCAGAAGGATGTATTTCGTGCCGAAAAATGAAAAAGGTGATGGAAGAGGTGAAAAACCATTATCCTGCTAAAGTGAATGTGGTTTTTATGAATGCTTTGAAGGAGGAGAGTCAGCAGCTCATGAAAATGTATGGCATTGCCAGTATTCCAACTCAAATTCTGCTCGATAAAAAAGGGAAGGAGTTCTACCGACATTCCGGTTATATTTCCTTTGATGATCTGTCGAAAGAGTTTCACTAAAATATTGAATCGCTGTCTGTATTGGACAGCGATTTTTTTTTGTACTGGCAGCATTTACCTGTTGTGTAAGATAGAAATGATTCTTGCAGCCAGGAAATACTGTTCAGTTTAATCATTATCTTTGTTTCAAAATAAATCTACTATGACCAAAGATTGCTGCAATTCAAAAATCATAAATTACGAGGGCAAAGAGTTTGTTTGTTCGCTTGCATTTACCCTTCAGCTAATTGGCGATAAGTACAAATCGCTAATCTTGTTTCATTTGAAGGATGGTGAGATGCGTTCCGGCGAATTACAAAAAAGTATTCATGGCATTTCCAATAGGATGTTTACCTTCTCGATTAGGGCTTTGGAGCGCGATGGTTTGGTAAGCAGGGAGGTTTATCCGGAAGTTCCTCCAAAGGTAGTTTACGGATTAACCGAAGCGGGAAAAAGCATTATCCCCATTATCCTGGAACTGGACCAATGGGGACAAAAATTTGCCAAAGAGAATCACTTGTACGCTCCTGGTGAATAGTGTAGCTCGTAGGAGTGGGAATAGATTTCGAAAACCACTCCAAATGGATCTTCTACATAACACATACGGTAAGGTTTATCGCCAGGATAATATTCACGAATAGGCATGCGTTGTTTGCCGCCATGCGCTACAATTTTTTGAACCAAAGCTTCTACATCAGGATCCTGAACCGAGAAATGGAACAAGCCTGGCTGAAAGGGATTGAACTCCGGCTTTTTAACTTCCATATCTTTAAACTCAAATAGCTCGATACCAATACGATCGCCAGTAGACAGGTGCGCAATGCGAAAACTCTTCCATCCAGTTCCGAACACATCAATACACATTTTTCCAATGGCCGATTCATTCTCTTCCAAAACCTCGGTAGGAGGCATTATCACGTAAAAACCCATTACTTCGGTGTAGAATTTTACCGCTTTATCCAAATTGGGAACGGTAATCCCAATGTGGGAAAAGCTTTTTGGATATACTTTCTGATCTTTCATCTCTTTTGTTTTTGTTTGTGCATCGAGCGAAAAACAAAGGCCGATGCTTACTAATAAAATTACAATTGTTCTCATCATTCAAGTTTGAAATAGAGTGCAATTTTAGATCGAAAGTGCAGGAAAATCAATATCGCACAGGGCTGAAATATGATTACATGCATGTTCTTTTCGTTGAATTTAGCGGAGTGTAGCCATTGTTAATGATTTGTTAAGTTTTATGGATGTTGTTTCACGTAAATTCACACAGATAAATATTGATGCTTGATTCTTCGAATCCTTATGTCGGGATTTTATCACCATTCAATTTCTTCCATATCTCTGAAAAATTTGCCTGTTGGACCTTTGTCTTCGAGTTCGGCCGCCCATACAATGGTTTCGGCTCCTTTTTTTGGGGTTCGTGGCGCTCCTGCACCGCCCATATCGGTTCTAACCCAACCTGGACAAACCGAATTCACTAGAATATTCTTTCTTTTCAATTCACCAGCCAATTTAATGGTAAGTACATTCATTGCGGCTTTCGAAACGCTGTAGCCAGGTGTTCCGACCGACATTTTTGATAAAGCGCCTAAACCGCTAGATACGTTTACAATGCGTCCATATTTCTGTTTTTTCATGCCTGGAATGAATGCTTGTGCCAAACGCCAGGCGCCAAATAAATTGGTCTCCAGGGTTTGATGCACTTCTTCCAGGTCTGCATTAAAGGCCGAGTGCCAGGTGTCGTAATTAATGCCAGCATTGTTGATTAGTATGTCTAAATGGCCAAATGTGTTTTCCACATATTCAGCAATTCGCTGTACACTCTTTTCATCGGAAACATCCAATTGGTGAAAGTGGACTTCGCCAAAACTTTTCAGTTTCTCGACCGCTTTTTTTCCATCTTCCTCCGAACGGGCAGTAAGAATTACCCGGTATCCTTTTTGTAAAAGTTCTTGTATGCATGCATAGCCAATGCCTCTGTTCGATCCGCTTACCAGTGCTGTTTTCATCATATTTATGTGTTATTGATTTTATGCTACTGATCAGTAAACAAAGAGACGAACCTTTTGTTTTAAAAAGCCCGCCTCTCATTTTCTAACCCTAACTACTAATTATAATTTTTCCCGAAACCATTGACTTGCCTTTGCAACTGTCATACTCACTTCTTTTTCCTGATCGTAGAAGTTGAATTGCTGCAATGGTGAATCAAGATCAGTTTCCAACCAATCCAATTTTTTATCCTTCGAAGCAATTTTAGAAAAGAAATTTTTGGTGTATTGCGGCAATACGCATCCATCGGAGTGGATCATCAAAGTAGGAGCTTTCAGTTTAGATGCATAAGGCATCGGGTTCAATGTCAACCAATCTTCCCAGCTCATTACAGCAAACTTATCATTGCTCCATTCTTTTACAGCACCTCTTTCAGGATTTAAATAGTAATCGTATGGTCCATACATGGCCGCATCAGGATTGGTAGTTGAAATGGTCTCGATGTACTCTACCATGCCTTCTTTTGCAAATAATTCTTTTGCTTTTTGCGCTGCCGCGATTTTTGTACTTACCCCTTCTTCGCCACCATAAAATAGTTTTACTGCTTCTTTATCCTGTAACCAGGATGCAGCGGTTACAATCGCTTTAATCCGCGTATCTTCGGCTGCAGCCATTAAAGTGTACATGGAGCCTGCACATACAGCAAAGCTTCCAATTTTTTCCTTGTTCACTTCGGGCAGACTTTGCAGGTAGCTCACCGCACTTTTGATATCCTCAATTTTCATTGCAGGATTTTCCCAAAAACGCGGTTCTCCTTCGCTTTCGCCAAAGTTTCTGAAATCGAAAGCCAGAGTGATAAAGCCTTCGTTGGCAATTCGTTCAGCATACAATCCTGCCATTTGTTCCTTCACAGTTGTCCAGCTTCCTGCTACAATAATGGCAGGATAGGATTCACTTTTTTGGTAATTGGCCGGATAATATAAGTTGCCGATTACATTTAATCCTTCACTTTTAAAATTTACTGTTTTCACGTTTGCTTGTTTTTGCTTTAGAATAGATTGGTATAAAAAATGCAAATTTTAACTGCTCAAGCCACAGAGGCTCTTACTTTCTCCATTGATGAGAAAGTAAGCAAAGAATCTAGGGCAAGTAAGGTCAAACTACTGATACTTGAAAACTTTAAGTGCGGCGGGGTGATCTTCTCAATACTTCGAAGCTTCCCCTTCTTTCTAAAAATTTTCTGCGCATAAGCAGCTTGACCTTCCAATGCCCCAAATCTCGCTGGAAATATTTCTTTTGGTAAGCTATCAGTTATGCTTGTAAGTAATTTACTTTAACTCTTTTTTCATAAAGGCTGCTACGCTGTTTACCGACTTTTCTACAGGTTCTGCCTGGTCGTAAAAATCGAATTGAGTAACACCCGGTAAGTTCACCGATACTACTTTGTTACCAGCAATTGCCTTAAAGGCTTTACTTCCCTGAGGTAAGGCAATTGATTCTGACTCAACAAATAATACTTTACCCGGAATTTTATCGGCATACTGAATGGCATCAAAAGTCAACCAGGGTCTCCACGAAGCCAGGTTAAATTTATTATCGAATTCTGGTATTAAACCTCTGTCTTCTTCGGTGTAATAAGGTGCCTGGTACATTAATGAATTCTTGTCGGTAGTACTTGCGGCTGTAATAATTTGCAATTTACCGGTAGATTCAAATTCTTTTTGTGCTTTATCGCCAGCAGCAATTAGGCTTTTTACCGATTCTTCGCCACCATAAACAGGGGTTGCAATTTCTTCGTTGTGCAACCATGGTGCTACAATGGCAACTGAATTAAATGCATTTTCAGTATAAGCCTTAATCATATATCCCGAGCTTGCACAAACACCTAAACCACCTAATTCATCTGTTGCTACATCCGAACGACTTTTTAAATATTCGGCTGCGGCAACAATATCTTCAGTCTTGCGAATAGGATCTTCCAGGTAACGATTATCTCCTTCAGATTCTCCCCAACCTCTAAAATCGAATACCATGGTAATGAAACCTTTCCCGGCTAGTTTTTTTGCGTAAAGCATTGGCATTTGCTCCTTTACGGTTGTCCATGCACCGGTAACGATAATTGCCGGATATTGACTGGCTTGATCGTAATTTGCAGGGTAAAAAATATCACCTGTTAATTGTACTCCCTGGCTTTTAAAATTTACTTTTTCCATTGCGATGTTCTTTTGTGCTACTACCGATACACTGATCAGCAGTGATAATGCGACTAATAATTTTTTCATGTTGCTTGATTTTTATCCTGTAAACCGAAATTTCTTGTCCATAAATTGACATCCTAACAACTTGTTTCCATGTCTATTTTGGTCATTACATTAAAGCTGATTTCAGCAAAAACGTCTGCTGTTTTTTCCTTGTAAGCAGTAAAGTAAGCTGTGTTCATATGGGCTTCCCACAATTCTTTTGTTTCCCAAACTTCATAGAAGAAAAAATGGGCAGGATTTTCTTTATCCTGATGCAAATCGAACACTACACACCCTTGTTCAGCACGAGTTACGTCCAGTAAGCTCAACAAGGCTTCTTTTGCAAAGTCAACTTTGTCCTTTTTTGAAATAATGTCAACAATAACTACAAAGCTTTTCACTTTTGTTGATTTTTAATTATTTTATCTGATCCAGTAATCCGAATCCTTTTGCTGCCACAATTGGATTAAAGATTTCTACATATTCAGTAATTTTTCCCTCTTCGTTGAATTTAAATGTTGCATAGTAATCGTTCTTGTACCAGCCAGCATCGTTTTTTAATTTGATTTTGCCCTTAAACTTCACAAAGGTCATGGCTGCTTCATTCATGCTATAAATCTCTTCAACAGGAAATTCCATTTTCTCAAAATTTGGAAATACGGGTTCCCAATAAGCTCTTACGCCTTCTTTTCCTTTGGTGCCTTCCGGAAATAAACCTGATGCGTAAGGATTAATGTGAACGCCATCTTCGGCAAATAGGTTTACTACGGCATCTGTATTCATCTCTTCCAGTGCTTTAAGAAAAGCAAGGGTATTGGCTTTGTTTCTTTCTGCGATTTCCGATTTCATTTCTATTTCTTTAGTAATTTGCTCCAGTTGTGTTACTTTTTCATTCTTGCAGGCCGATAAAACCACAGCTGCACAAAGCAGAGCCATTAATATTCGCTTCATTGTATTTCGTTTTTAATTAAATAATTCTGACCAATCGATATAGATGTAGTATTCGCGTATCAAATCGTCCTTCATTTTAAAAACATCGCAAAATGGGATAGTGAGTTGCGAATCATCCAGTCGGGTATAAGTAACCATTCCGCGGTGAACCAATGATTCTCCCGATTCAAAAATATCAGTTACATCATGCTTTGTTGATTTCACGGCAGGGAAGAATCCTTCGAAAACTTTTCCAATATTCTCTTTGCCACGAACAGCTTCTCCGTTTCCGGCGATTAAGACGCAATCTTCGCTAATAAACTCCAATACCTTTTCAAGATTTTTGCTGTCTAAAGCTTCCGATAATGCATCTGTCTTTTGATACTTTCTTGTCATTTTTATTGATTTGATTCTTTTACTTTATCCATTGCAGCCTGTGGCAATTGTGTATTTCCATCCTGGTACTTGAAGTTGAATTTCATTTTAGAAACTCTCCATTTTCCATCTTTTTGTTGAAGTTCGAGATTGTAAGATCCAACAACAGTCCATATGTTACCAGCCTGATGTTCTAAATAATGCGTAGCCGTGCCATAACAGAAAACCTCTGCTGTGTTAGCACTTACATGGCTAATAAAATTTCCCAACTGATGATGTGTGCTGGTAAATCCCGGAAGGATGGTTTTCCAGCTATCGGTGATTTGCTTAGGACTCAAAACAACAGCCGGATTTCCGTTCATACTTGAGTAATCCAATTCCACCTGGTCGGCAAAAATTTCCTCAACCATTTTCCATTCCCTGTTATCGCTGGCAACAAACAGTTGCGATACAGTTTCATTAATATCTTTCATATTTTGCGCATTTACTGTTATCGAAATCATACTCAATAGTATTATAGCTAATGTTCTCATATCTTTTTGTTATTGATTGTATTACAAAGATCCTGACTTTATAAGTTACCTGATTTATCATTTCACATCAAGAAGTATAAATTTCAAAGATTTTTAAATTTGGTCCTGATTTTCTGCATTTACTTAGTTTGCATATTGCAGTGACATTCGTGTAATTTTGTTATTCTCATCCCACCAATAGTAGTAGTGAACCACCCAACTTAACCAGTTTACTTCGGTTTTTGCATATCCATCACTTTGTTCCAGTATTCTTCTATGTTGAAATGTTTCTCCGTTTGGGATTACTTCATTCAAGGCCCATGTTCTAACATTATCTCTTCCGCTTATTTCGCGATTTACATCCAGTATGGAAATGCTATCGGCGAAAGCATCCATATAAGTGTCGATATCTTCGCTGTTTGCCCCGGTCTGATAGGCCAGAATAGCTACCGGAATATCTGTTTCTTCTGTGTTGCTATTTGGATTATCGGTATTTTCGATTTCCTCGTCTGTACTACTGCAGGCCATAAAAAGAATGGCCAGTAGTATCCATAAATAATTTGTTCTCATCGTAGATTGTTTTAATCGAATTTTACATTTTTGGAAACATCTTCCCATTCTTTCATATCTTCTAAAAGTTGAATGGAATGAGCGCGAACTGTTTCAACTGCATCCTCGCCCAATTGTAGGCGCAAGGGCATATTCTCACTTTGTAATGCCTGATCGATTGCAAAAGGCAATTTATTAGGATCGCTTCCTACGCCTTGCTCAGCAGCATTTTTCACAAACTCTCTTACTCCGCCTACACTGTCGTGATATTCCTCCATTACTGGTGTATGTTTAAATGCACTACCAGCAAAACCTGTATGAAAGGCACCTGGCTCAACAATTAAAACTCTCACGCCAAAGGCTGCCATTTCTCCTGCCAGGGCTTCAGATATTCCTTCCAATGCAAACTTAGAAGCCGAATAGGGGCCAAAACCAGGCATAGAAAATTGTCCAACGCTACTGCTAATGTTCACAATGGTGCCACTTTTCTGTTTGCGAAATTGAGGCAGAAAGCTTTGAATTACCTGGACAGCACCAAAGAAATTGGTTTCAAACTGGGCACGTAAATCTTCTAAGGATGTTTCTTCAATGGCTCCTACCATTCCATATCCTGCATTGTTAAATAAAACATCAACTCGACCAAACTTTTTAATCGTTAAATTCAGTGCACTTTCGATTTGTTCCTTCTGGTTTACATCCATTTGAATGGCCTCAACCTGATTGGGTGCAAGCTCTTTTATGCTTTTTAAGATTTCGATGCGGCGTGCGCTAATAATTACCTGATGTCCTTGTTGGATGCCATATTCTGCTAATGCTTTTCCAAAACCAGATGATGCTCCGGTGATGAACCAAACTTTTTTCTCCATTTTTTATTCTTTAATTAATACGATACTGACTCTTTAATTGTATATACAAGTATTAAGAAATATTTGTATATCGAATTGGTATAGCAAAACTAAGGAGTTAGGAGTGTAGAGGCTTTTTAATTATAAAGCAAGAAGTATAAATTTCAAAGATTATTGGTTTTTGCGGTAGGATAGAGGGGTTACACCCGTATTTTTTTTGAAAAATGCGCTAAAGTTATTAGGCGATTCGAAATGCAAAGAGTAGGCAATTTCTTTAACGCTGGCTGTGGTTTGAAGCAGTTCGGCTTTGGCCAGTTTAAGAATATGATGATGAATGTGGTTTAGTGCTGTTTTGCCTGTAATCGACTTTACCACTGCATTTAAATGGTTGGGATGTACACTCAATACTTGTGCATAATAAGTAGGAGAATGCAGGTTGGCAAAGGTTTCGGTTTTGGCATCGGGATAGAAGCTAATTTTAACCAATTTCTGAAAACGAGATAAAAGTTTTAAATCGGCCGATCGAAATTGTTCACTGGCTGTTTTTGCATCAACTTGTTTAGTGAACAATCTTTTAACCTGGTTCAGCAATAAAATCAGGTAAGAATGGATAAAAGCAAACTTATCATCATTTTCACTTTGATATTCTTCCTGGATTCTTTTAAAAATGCGCAGAATTTCAGGCAATTCGTTCTGGTTGATCTCAAATGGAATGGATTCGTCAATTTTTAGGAATGGAAAATCTTCCAAAAGTCTGTCGAAGTGATGTGATGATGCCAGAAAATCCTGTGAAATCATGATGTAATATCCCGACCAATCGGGAACAATATCCCAGGAAAGGATTTGAAAAGGAGAGTTGAAAAAGATGGTCACCCCTTCAGGAAAATCGGTATGATGCCCCGTTATTGCTTTTCCGCCACCATTAGCTTTTATGGCAATGGAGTAGAATTCATGACGAAAAGGAGGCATTTGCGACACCACCTTTCCCATATTTTCTTCAAAACTGCGAATATCGAAATGCGGGTGTTTTGGATTGGAAATTCCTATGGCCTTGCAATATTCGCTAATGGTTTTGAAGTGGTGCATATCATTTGATTTTCCTCAAATATACAAAATGCCTAAATATACATGGATGCTACCACAACAATTCCAGATCTTTTTAATATTCGTGCTGACTTAAAAACTCAATCAGATCTGTCAAATACTCTGAATACTGAACCTCATTGCCCTTGAGGTGATTTTGTTTTGAAGAATCAGAAAACTGATTGATTTCAGATTTATAATCGATGATTTTTTTTAAGATGCTTAATTCTGCTTGAAATAATTTTAGCATCTCATCCTGTCTGTTTTTGCAAGCACTTTTAGACAATTGAAAATGCCTTTTTCGATCGCATGATTTGGTGAAATACTCCACAAAACCAGCATCTTCTAAGTGCTTTAAATTGGTTGATACAGTACTTTTACTCGCATGCAGGGAGTGACGCAGTTCATCAAAAGTTAGAGCATTTTTATTGTCTATCAGCAATAAGGATACTATTCTGGCTGCAACAGGCGCTAGCTTTTCATGTTTTTCCAGGAATGCTCCGTACTCTTCAACAATCAATTGCTTTTTGCTTTCGAGATTTTTTTGATGATTCATTCTTTTTTATTCAATAAATAAGTATTTGGTACAAAGTATAGAGTCTATCAATATTGACATGTATTACTCACCATTCATGAAATTTGTAGCCTTATTGATATCTGCAGTAAGCTTTGTTGCAAAATTCTCACCAAGAACCAGGCTATACTTTTTGTGCAAGTTGTTTAATGCTGAGTCAATTAAAACTCTTGTTTTATGCCCTTTATCGGTGGCGTAAATGTTTATTTCACGTCCGTTTTGAATCCTTTCCACCAAGCCTCGTTGCACCAACTTATCAAAAAATCGAGTGAGTGTTGAAGATTTTAGATTCATTTTTTTACTCAATTCATTTTGACTTGATCCGGGTTGATCAACCACCAATAACATTAGATATGCATAGGAGGGAGCCAAACCAATAAATCTGAATTCTTCATCTGCCATTTCACTTATGATTCGGACAAAGGAATTGGCTGTAAAGTACAGGCAACATTCCCGCGATATTTTGGATAGTTTACTCACTTGATTAAAATTTACAAGAAGCTATTGGGCCTACATTTTATTCCTGATTACTTAAGAAATAATCCAAAGCTGATTCTATATCCATTTTTAAACCGATACCTCCTTCAGGAACATCCGAATAATCAGCATTGATTCGAATAAAATCAGCATCTTGCAATTGATTGTACATGTTCTCAAAAGGGTAGCGAATAACCCCTGGTGTATTATAACCTACACCAATCTCAAGAAAAAGTAGTTTTTTATGACTGTTCTTTTTTAACCAATTATTGAGATTCTTTGCACCTTGTTCATATGGATCATCAATGAAAAAACCTCCACTTCTAACATTCATATACACTTCACCTCCGCAGTTAGGGCATCGTGGAATTAAATCTTCATTTGTTAAATATTGAGTTTTAGGATCAACATTTTTTGCCATTTCCTGAATTTGCTCCCGAGCATCCCATACTTCATCTGTGCAAGGTAATTTGCATTGAAAGTAAAATGTATCCCCTTGAGGTGTATAAATTTTATCTTCGGGAAAATCATTTTTATGAAAGAGTCTGTCAATGTTTGTAGTTAATACAAAATACTCTTTGTCTTTGACCAATTGTAGTAAGTTTTGATAGGATTTATCCTTACCTAGTTGAAGCATGTTGTTCAAACTTGTCGACAAATAACCCCATCTCAATCTGTCGTCCTGATAAGGATAACCCATAAGTTGGTATCCAAAAGTAAATCCATATTGAAGCATAGCAGGATAGTTCTTGGCAAAACTTTCCTGATCCATTAAATCAATACCAGCCGGAACTGACATGCCCGCTCCGGCCCCAATTAATATTGCATCTGCCGAAGATATGGCTTGAATTGCTTTCTCGATATTCATTCTATTCCCTCCAATCTTTTAATAAGTTCATGTATGTATCTGTTGCACTCTGTCCAAAGGTGTTAAATACAATGTGTTCTATGCTGTTAGGATTATTTTGTAACCAATCGGTAACCGTTGATAGTGCAATTTTTGCTGCATCTTCAAGCGGATATCCGAAAACTCCGGTGGAAATGCTGCAGAAGGCAATGGATTTAATGTGTCCGTATTCTTTGGCCAAATTCAGGCAAGATTCATAAGAGTTTGCCAATTTCTTTGCATCAAGGAGATTAGGTCGAGCACCGCGAATAATAGGACCTACGGTATGTAAAACATATTGGGCTGGTAAATTGTATCCTCTGGTGATTTTGGCCTTACCAGTTTGTTCCAATTCTCCCTGTAAGTTCATTACTGTTGCACAATCTTCTCTCAGCATCACTCCGGCAGCGTTATGAATTACATTGTCAATGCAGTTGTGAAATGGAACAAAACAACCTTCCATCTGCTTATTGGCAGCATTTACAATGGCATCTATTTTCAATGTTGAAATATCACCATCCCAAACACTAATAGATTTACTGGCAGGATTATCGCTTGTAATTCGAGGAATATCCTGATGATTGGTGATGTTTTTGTGCTTTAATTCATCTTGAAGCATTGAATCTACTAATCCAACCAGGGAGTCTGGTAAATTTCCCGATGGTCTTACTGTTAACAATGCCCTGATCAAATCTCTTTGAGAATAATTCCCATTTATTAAATCGAGTTGGCTTAACAATGACATCCCACTGGGCTCTTCAATTAATGTAGTTAACAATTCATCAAGTGAATTATTATTGAGATTTGGAGTGAATTTTTGATGTAAATCAATCTGCTCTTTGTAAGCATTTAAATTGATGTTCATGATTACATTCTTTTGTGAATGATTATTCGAAAATTTAAAGGTTGGAAGTGAAATAATTTAACTTGGAATTGAATCAAACTTTTGTTTTGTATTAAAGAGAGTGGGGCGTAGTCAAAATTCCCCACTTTCCAAAATCAAACAGTCTGTTTTAAAGATCTATATCACTTACGAAACATGATAAACCTCACCCGATTTCCCAGATTCAATGGCTTCCTTGTATAATTTTGCAAACTCAATTGCAGGTACTCCTGAAGTTGAATCCATACCCATTAATTCCATGGTTTCTTTTGCAAAAGAAGGACTCACGGCATTAATATTCATCTCTTTCATTTCAAGAGCCGCACCACGTACAAATGCTTCTAATCCAGCATTAATCATTCCTAAGGACAAACCTCCTTCAACCGGGTACTGTGCCAAAATACCAGTCGAAACTGCAAAGCTGGCACCTGCATTGGCATATTTTCTTCCAATCATTACCAGGTTTACTTGTCCCATTAATTTGCTGTTTAAACCATCGTGGAAATCCTGAATGCTGTGCTCATCAATGCTTGCCCATTTGCCATATCCACTGGTAGAAATTAGTGCATCAAAACCTCCAATTTCTTTGAACATACTTTCTACGGCTTCTGCATCTGCCATATCTAATTGATAGTCTCCGCTTGTTCGGTTTACGCTGATTACCTCATAGTCTGTACCAAACAACTCTTTTACTTTTTTTCCAATAACTCCTGTTGAGCCAACTAATACAAGCTTTTTCATCTCTTTATTTTTTTAATTCTGATTTGATTTCACTCACAGTTTTTCCTCCAACTCCCAAATTATCATCGCTGTATTCTTCTATAATTACCGTGATGAATGGATCGGGCGAATGAGTCACTTCCTTTGTTGTTTCCGTAAATTTTTGGATCAATTCTTTTTTTTGCTCGGTGCTTAGGTGCGCACCTTTAAAGTTAATTATTGGCATTTCTTCCTATTTTAAATTCAATTTTTTTGAAGTATTATAGTTTTAACCATCAGTTGTACATACAAGTTAAAAACTAAAAAATTACAATTCCTCGTCAAATTATGACCCCTTGTTTGATACTGGTACAATACACTTGGAATTGTTTGATGATCTTTACAATGCAAAGCTAATGGCTAAAAAGCGAATGAAATTTCCCATTTCAAACGAAGAATTGCCAATTTCAAAGATCAACTGTTTTTACGATAGGAAAGAGGAGTAAGTCCTGCATGTTTTTTAAAGAAAGCACTGAATTTGGCAGGAGAGCTAAAGTGAAGCTTGTATGCAAGTTCTTTTGCGCTAATATTGGTTTGAGCCAATTCGGCCTTTGCCAGTCTCTGAATGTGATTGTGAATGTAGCTTAGTGCAGTTTGGCCTGTGATCGATTTTACCACGGCATTCAAGTGGTTAGGGTGTACGTTTAAATGCTGTGCATAATCCGAAGGAGAGTGCGGATTTGCCAACACTTCAGCTTTTGTTTCGCAGCAAAAGCAAGTTTTTACCAATTCTTCGAATCGTTTTAATAATTGTAAGTCAGCTCGATGAATTTGTTCCTGAATGCTTTTGCCATCCGATTGTTTTCGGTAAAGCCTTTTGATATGATTCAACAAGTCCAATACATGTACTTCGATAAAATTGAACTTGTCTTCATCATCGCTAAGATATTCCTTCTTAATTTTATCGTAAATATTCAAAATATCAGGCAGATTTTCCTGCTCAATTTCAAAAGGCAAAGATTGATCCATTTTCAGAAAAGGGAAGTCATCTAAAATTCTATCGAAATAATGAGAAGAGCTGAGAAAATCTTGCGAAAAAATGAGATAGTATCCCGACCAATCCTGATCAATCTCCCAGGATTGAATTTGAAAAGGGGTATTAAAATAAATGGTAAGGCCTTCGGGGAATTTCGTATGATGACCCGAACGAACTTTTCCTTCGCCATAGGTCCGCACAGCAATAAAGTAGAACTCATGGCGGAAGGCTAGCATTTTGGTTCGAATATGCTCACTATTTTCTTCAAAACGACGAATATCGAAATGTGGGTGCCTGGGAGCTTTAATTCCTATGGCATCGCAGTATTCTGTTATGGTTTTGAAAAGTTGCATATGCAAAAGTAATATATTTTGATGTTTTGCATCTATACAAATCACCGAAAGGAGAGATTAGAGCAGTTCGAAAAGATTACATGCAAGGCACGAATAACAATACAGTAAGATGGCAGGAATGGGAATGGGGATACAATAAAAATTAGCAACAACTAAAAAGTTGCTGCTAATCCCAAAATCAAAGTTTAACAGCAATCAAGTCATTCTAAACCCCTGTCATTTTTAACGAAAGTTCCATCAGTTGCCTCCTGGCTTGTTCATCGTAAGCAGTAGCATCTGCTTTGTCCTGTGTTCTTTTAAAAAAGTATTTGCCGCTGGCATTGGCAAGCTTTTCGTTTACGGCAAGTTTTACCACCGATTTTACGCCATCGGGAATGGTATCGATTGGCGACTGCACAATCTTTGTTGGCATTAAACTGGCCGGATGCAAAGCGTTCATGCTAATTCCATCTTTGGCATATTCATCAGCCAGTTCGATTGTCAGCATAATTTGCGCCAGTTTCGACTGGCAATAGCCCTGGTAACCGCTCCAGTTCTTTTCCTGGTTGATATCATCAAAATTAAGAGCCGCTTGTCCCGCAGAAGCCACCTGTACAATTCGCGAAGGAGCCGATTTTTTTAAAAGTGGCCTTAGTAGCTTTGTTAGTATGTAGGTTCCCAAATAGTTCACCTGCCATAGCATTTCATTCCCATCTTCACTGCTTCGGCGTGATGCTTCAATGCCCAAACCAGCATTGTTGATTAAAACATCCAGCTCTTGTTCTTGCTCCAATACTTCCTTTGCCAACTGCTTTATTTGTGATAATTCGGCAAAATCGGCATTGTAGTATTTCAACCTGGTGTTACCGGTTTCTTTTTCAATTTGCTTCAGAAGTGCTTCTCCTCGTTTAGGATTGCGTCCATGCAATAGTAAACGATGACCATCTTTTGCCAAATCGAGAGCCACTGCTTTTCCCAAACCATCGGTAGCGCCTGTAATTAATATTGTTTTCATTTGTTTTTCTCTTCTGATCCTAAATAATAGCGTATGTCATGATGATTAGCTTTTCATTTTCCTTTTTCACCAACCACTCTTCAAGCGATTCAGACCTGCTCACAACATTGTTGGCAATGTGTTGCTCAAGAGCGATATCAAAATTGATTTGAAAAAGTTCGCCAGATACCTGTTTTGAAACGATATTGCTTGCGATATGATGTGCAGTAAAGTCCGATTTCACTTGCATTCCACTGTAAATACTCAAAAATCCCTTGTGACCAAAAAGCTTGCTACCATAAATGTTGAATTCAAAATTTTTATCCAGTCTTTCCAGAAAAACTTCGGGAGCTTTCAGCTGATCTAAATCTGCAAACCAACTGTGCACAAAATTTTCGAGCTGTTCGTGATTTATTTTATTCATCTGTTTTTAGTTGATCTAATAAATTGAATGATTTCAAGGCCACAATCGGATTAAAAACCTCGGTGTAATGTCTGATTTTTCCTTCCTTGTCAAACTTGAAAATCATAAAGTATTCGTTATTGTAATCGGGGCCATCCTTTAAAATTACTTTACCTTGGGCTTTTACATATACAATAGCTGGATCTTCCATGGCATAAATTTCCTCTATGCTCATGTTAACTGCCTTAAAACTTTCGAATACCGGGGTCCAATAGGCACGAATACCTTCTTTACCAATTGCGCCTTCAGGCAATATATCCGAGGAGTAAGGGTTTTCGTGTATGCAATCCTCACTAAATAATCTCACCAAAGCATCTGTATTCATTTCTTCAATGGCTTGATAAAAAGCCAATACACTTTCTTTATGCTTATTTGCAGTTTTCATAGAATTAATCCACTGTTAAAATTAGTTTACCTCGTACCAAACCTTTTTCCAATTTTTCATGAGCAGCTTTGGCTTCATTCAATGGCATGCTTTCATATACAGGTTTAATTTTGCCCTCGTCTAGCCATTGGTAAAGTTCTTTCAATCCGCTATCTACCAATGGGTAATTGTTAAAGTATGTGGCATATAATTCAGAAAAAGAAATGCTTGGAGCTTTGCTGAAATTATTCATTAACTCTTGCAACAAATTAAATTCTCCCATACCTCCCAGAAAACCAAAAACAACGATATGTCCAAGTGGAGCTATCAATTCCAGGTCGTTTTTAATACTATCGCCAGCCACTGGATTGAATACATAGTTGATGCCGTTTTCGCCAACCGCTTTTTTTACCTGCTCCATCCAATTTTCATTGCTTGTATTAAAGGCAAAATCAGCGCCCATTTGTAAAGCATTTTCAACTTTTTCATCTCTGCGTTCCAAGGCCACAATTTTCAGATCCAATAATTTTGCAATCTGAATTAAAGCGGTACCAACACCACCCGATGCAGCATAAATTAAAGCCGTTTTTCCTGCCTCAACTTTGGCAACATTTTTTAGCATATGGTAAGCTGTGAAGTAATTGACAGGCAATACCGCAGCTTCCTGTAAATTTGCATCTTCGTTTAAAACAACCAGTTTATTGGCATCTACCAAAGCATATTCGGCATAAACCGAAGAACCAATTACACCTAGAAATGCAACTTTATCACCTTTTTGCAAATGCGTACCATTGGCATCCTCAATAATACCTGTTCCTTCAACTCCCGGAATAAAAGGCAGTTCAGGCATCATACCCGGAGGCATATTTCCTTCTCGTAAAATAGTATCGATAAAATTAACAGGTGCTGCATGAACTTTAATTAATACTTGTCCTTCTGTAGGAACAGGAGTTTGTACTTCTTTATATTGCAGTACTTCGGCACCGCCGTTTTTAGTAATTTGAATTGCTTTCATATCTATTTTATATTTTTTGCGATTGATTAATTCCAAGGTAATTCTTTCCCAAACTGTATCAACTTACCCGAGTATTCACCTGTAGAGTTGTCAATTAGGTTGATGATGTGTCCAGCAGCATCGTAAGGCGATTGAGCTTCGTGCATATTATCGAAAAATGGTCTGGAAGCATCGGTATCAACCAAACCCGGGCAAACAGAATAGATCTTTGTGTTTTTTTCAGGATGATTTACAGCTTCGTCTCTTGCTGCTACACGAGTTAAAGCTACTTGAGCAATTTTAGAAGGAATATTGATCCACTCTGGCCATCCTTTTTCTGAATCCTTTTCTGCTTTTACATCAATTACGTAATCTTGAATTACCTTGTTGATGTCTTTCAAGCTCATATTATCTGTATTAAATAGAGAATGAAGATTACCACCTAAATGTAAAAGTGAACCAAAGGCACTTGCTACTACCATAAATGTACCATTGGCTTTAAGGTTTGGTTGGAAATGTTTCAACATGTAGTAGGCTCCCATGTTATTGGTTTGAATAAAACCTTCTACCTGATCCTTATTCGCAAGCTCTTTAGACATACGTGCCGCAGCATTGGAGATCACTAAATCGATGCCACCATGTTTTTGAACAATGGCATTTTTTACTTCTTCAATGCTTTCCTCTTTGCTAACATCTAAACGAATGACTTCCAGTCGTGCATTTACTTTTTCGATTGATTTGATTGCTTCTTCACCTGCTTCCGGTCTGCGAACGCCCAGGTAAATGGTGTCATTCTCACCATATAATTCATTTAATTTTTGTAATAAACCAAAACCTAATCCTTGGTTGGCTCCTGTAATTAACGCAACTTTGTTCATATTATCTTTCTTATAATCTGATAATACAAAAGTAGGCTAGAATAGAGGGTGAGTGATAATACTAAAAAAGGGAGAAATGGTAATAATTAGCGATTCGATCGAAAAGCTCGTGGCGTAATTTGTGTGTGTTTCTTAAAGAATTTCCCAAAGTAGGTAGGTTCTGAGAAGTTCAGTCTGAAGCTGATTTCAGCGATATCAAAATCAGTATACAACAACATGTTTTTTGCTTCAAGCAGGATTCTTTCCGAAATGTGTTCTTTTGCCGTTTTACCGGTTTGGGCTTTAATCCTGTTGTTTAGATAATTTGCAGTGAGATTTAACTGTATGGCGTAAAACTCAACAGATTTCTCTTCAATAAAATGATTATTAACCAGTCTTTTGAAGTTATTAACCAATTGAATTTCACCAGGTATTGCTTTTTCAATGGTTTGGTGTTTTTTCTGAAGTAGTGCAGCTTTTTCAAGTAAGGCAAGTAATAGGGCTTTCACAACCTCTTGATTTCGACTTTCCGACTTGATCATCTTGAACAAGTTTACAAACTCCTTTTTATCAGTGCTGTTTAGATGAAACAAGTTATTCTCACTGCTTCTGAAAAAGGAAAAGTCTGAAACAACATCATTCTTTAGTGGCAAAAGAAACTCTGGCTTGAAGAATATCAGAAAACCAGTCATCGATTCTCCTCTTACAAAACTAAACACATGCTGAGGACCTTGAAAAAATATAATGTCTTCCTGATTGGCATGCTTATCCTGGTTGATCTGCATTTCACCTTCCTGCTGATTTTCAAGAAAGATGATTGAAAAAAAATCTCTACGATGTGCAGGAACCATTTTGCGGGTGCTTGGATAGGTTTCCTGGTGTGTGATGATATCAAAATGATCAGTAATAGGAGAGTGATCAAATCCAGTAAGTTGATATAGCTCTTGAATGTTCGAAATTTTTTGAATCATATATCACAGGGTAATAAGCTTAGATACTTACAAATATACCCATGTCATGCGAATTTATGACATGGGTATTCAATTCATTTTTTATTCATCCCAAACATTGGCTGCTGTGTAAGGACCACCAGCTACCTCCCAGAATTTCCCATCTACATATCTGCGGTCAATATTCAAGGCTGCCATTTCTTGCAACTCTTTTTCGCTTAGCGTGATATCGCGTGAAGCAAGATTTTGTTGCAGGCGAGCCGGATTTACCGATTTAGGAATTACTGAAATGCCTCTTTGTGCAATCCAGGCCAGAATTACCTGTGCCACAGTAATTTCTTTGGTTTTTGCAATGGCTTCAATACGTGAATCCTGCAGCAGAATGGGTTCATCTTTGCTTTTTAAGCCTTCCGGACGATCCGATGATCCCAAAGGTGAATAGGCAGTAACATGAATGTCATTCTTTCGGCAATAGTCTACCAACTGATTTTGCTGGAAATAGGGATGTAACTCAACCTGGTTCATTTCCGGTTTAATTGTTGCCACTTTCATCAGGGCTTTTAATTTCTTTACAGAAAAATTACTAACTCCAATATTTCTGCTCAATCCCAGTTCAACAGCTTTTTCCATACCAAGCCAGGTGTCGGCAATAGGTTGCTCTTCCAGTGAAAGGTAATCTTCGGCCTTCTGAGCTCCTGCAACATCCTTTTTAAAAGCAACGGGCCAGTGAATTAAGTACAAATCAAGATATTCCAATTGCAGGTCGGAAAGGGTCTGTTTCAAAGCAGGAACCACATTGTCTTTGCCATGATTGTTATTCCAAAGTTTAGATGTGATCCAAAGCTCCTCTCGCTGCACTACACCTTCTTTTATTAATTCGCTTATTGCCTGACCAATCTCTTTCTCATTGCCATAAATGGCAGCACAATCGATATGGCGATATCCCATCTTAACAGCTTCTTTTACTGCTGTATATACTTCTCCGGGAGCAGATTTCCAGGTGCCAAGTCCTAATATTGGCATTTGGTCTGCATTCTTATATTCTAAGCACTTCATTTTTATTTTTTTAGTTGAATTACCTGGTATTGCTTTCGCTGATTTTCAGGCAGATGAATTTGCGATGTCGTGAAATAAACATTGCCAGTCTGATCCATAGCAAATGAATCGGCCCAACGAATGATCTCATCTTTTACCTGTTTTTTAATTTCACCATTGCTTTGCAGAACATTAATAGAATTGTCCTCCAAACCCCCTAGCCATAGGTTTCCATCTTTATCGAACATCATTCCATCGGTAGCAGGTACTTTTTTTACCATTTCAACCTGGGCTGCAATTTGCTCATCCGATAAGTTCAAATCGCGCAATACTTTGGTAGAAATCCTGTACAAACTATGGCCTGTTAAAGCAATGTAGTACAAGAATTGCTTATCGGGAGAAAGGGCAATGCCATCGGAATGGACAGAGTTTTCCCATTTAACTCCATCGCAAACCAGGTGATCTACTTCACTTTCTGTAGAGAAGTGGAGGTCCAATACTCGCTTCGATTCACCCAATTGTAAATCCAAAACAATAAGAGCACCATTTCCTGAATCGGTCATGTAAGCAAATTGATTTTCGGTATCAATCCTAACATCATTAAAATAAGAATTGGGCTGGTAAACACCTTCAGGAAAGCTGTACATCTTTTCCATCTCATTGTTCTCCAGATTAAATACATACAATTTGGGACCTCCTTCCAAAACGCCCTGAAAAAGAGGATTTCGGGTATCCAAAACCCAAAGTTTGTTTTGCTCATCAACCACTACCGATTGAACCGCCTTAAAGGATTCGTTTTTTTCAGGATTATTCCATTCCGGGCTTGGAAAAGCAACAGTTTTGCCATCAATAATTTCTGCCACACTTACAGGAACATCATCCGACCATTTTGGAAAATTTACGAACAGACGGCCATTTTGGCTCACGGCAACTCCTGTCCATTGTTTATCCGATGAAGCAATTACTTCAATTTGTTTGTCTTGGTTCTGCTTTGCAGGTTTACAGGCCAGCATACTCAATAAAAAAGATGCTGTTATTAGGTATTTCCAACTCATAGTAATTGTTTTAAATAAATCATTGTGCGTTCATTCAAATTCAAACGAACTTTTACCATTTCTGCCAATGCAGGTTTTCAGGTTTCCATTTGTCTTTTGGCTTTTCTACTCCTGTAGGATAACCAATTGGAATAACATTTAACGGAACAATATGTTCTGGCAATTGCAGAATTTCCACTACCGATGCCATTCTGTCTTTTGCAGGGTAAGCGGCAGTCCATACAGCACCTAATCCCATCGATTCGGCAGCCAACAAAATGTTTTGAGTGGCAGCAGAACAGTCTTGAATCCAAAATTCCTGCTCCCAATCTTGTAATGCTTTGCTAAGATCACCACAAACGATAATGGCAGCGCTGGCTTTTTTGGTCATTTTAGCATAGGGAAGGGCATCGCCCAACTGATCCAGGGTGCTTCTATCGTCAATGGCAATAAAAGCCCAGGGTTGCTTGTTTACAGCAGTTGGAGCAGCCATTCCGGCTTTTACCAGGTTTTCCAGTTGTTCCTTGCTTACCTTCTCATCGGTATAATTTCTCACACTCTTTCTTTGGTGTATGATTTCCAATGTATGATTTTCTGAATTCATTTTTTGCTCAGTTTTTGAACTGAATTTTAAGATCAATAATAGCACACAGACTGCCAAAAGAATATTCACAATCTGTGCGGTTCCAATGTTTTTAATACTCATATACGATTTCTCTGATTATCTGATAAAGTGAGTGAATGCTTTCTTTTCAGGAGCTGGTGCTTCTACTGTTCCTTTGCCATTCTCTATAAGTTCCATTAGGTAAGCCATGTTTTTACCCAAAACTCTCATAATCTGAACCCCTTCTTCATCCTTGTGTACTTCACCTGGCATGGTTCCGTGTATCACATTCCAATAGTTTGAAGTAGGAATCATCATTTCAGAATAGTTCAGGTAGTTGTTCATTTCGTTGAATGCAGGCAATCCACCCGATCGGCGCACAGCAGCAATAGATGCACCAACTTTATGACGGAATAGGTTGCCGTTTACACCACTTACATAGAAAGCACGGTCCAGAAACGACTTCATACCGGCACCTAAAGCGGCATAGTGAACCGGCGATCCCAGCAGAATTCCGTCAGCTTCCTTCATCTTCTGAATCCAGTCATTTACATCATCATTTTTAATGATACATTTCTCATCCTGGTTTTTTGCACACATGTTACAAGCAGTACAAGCTTTCACATTTTTAATGCCTACCTGCAAAATTTCCGTTTCAATTCCTTTTGCTTCCAGCTGCTCACATACCAGACGAAGCGCATGATAGGTGTTGCCTTCCTTTTTAGGACTTCCGTTAATCGCTATAAGTTTCATATTCCTTACTGTTTTATTATTGATTTTTGAACTTGTTTCCTTCTTTCCAGGCATCGCCAACTCTTTCCCCAAGTTTGTAATAACCACGTTTTGGCATTTCAAATAATAGTGGCTTTACTTTGTTAAAGTCAATTTTCTCATTTTCGTCCAGTACGCTTTCACTAACGTATGTATTTACAACTTTCACAATGAAATTATCGTGATGTTCCGTATCATATACATCAATTACCTCACATTCCATTGTAATGGGTGATGACTTTATCATTGGAGCATTTTCTAAACTCCCTTCAAAATATTCAAATACATTTGATTTGTCAACATCTTTTCCAGATTTCATTCCAACAAAATCTGCCGGAATCATCATTGATTCTGAAACCATGTTTACAGAAAGAGTTCCATTCTTTTTAATACCCTGATTTGAATAATGTGACTTGCCGGAACTTAAAATCAGGCAATCGAAACCAATATTTCCGATGTGTGCTATGGCAATCCAGTTGACCTTACCATCTACTTTTGTGCCAACAACCGTTGTTGGTGTGGCATAGAGTGCAGCGTGATTTCCAATATTCTTTTTTGGGATATTGGTGTAGTCTGTTGGCTCCGAAGTATCGTTGCTTATGGTTGCTTCTTCTCGTTGGTTCATTTTTATCAATAAAACCACCAGAGAAAGTGCAAGAATAATATTTAGTGTTTTTTGAATGTTCATGATTTACATTTTGTTGGTCCAGTTTAAAATCTGACCGGTTGGACATACGAATCGACACCATGGACGAGGTGTGATGATTGAAATAACAAGACTGATTACGGCAATACAAATTACAGCCAGGGAAGCATGTTGAAAAATGAAGGCGGAAAATGGTTCATAATCAACAATATCGGAAGCCATTCCTAGCCAAAGGCTGAAGAAAACCGCCAGTGTAATAAAGCTTTGGCTATGTTTCAGAATCTTCATGAATTTCTGACTTGGATGGAACTTTTTCTTACTCAGTTTGCCTGCCAGTTCCTGGGCCGAACCAAAAGGGCAGACCCAATTGCAATAGAAAGATTTCTTTTTGAAAAACAGTGGCATGACAATAGCGAGAACCAGCATCAGAAATACAGCACTGCTTGTTAACAGATTCATACCATTGGCTGTCCATCCCAACAAAACATTAATGGAGATAAACTTACCGCACCAAAATCCTAAAATGGCAGTATTTAATACCAGTTGTAAGGTTCTCAAATGTTTATTTGATTTGGCTCGGAAAGAAACAAACACAGCTAGCAGAATCACAAGAATGGCCACTATACTCTTGGTATCGATTATCGAAAGCCAATTGGTTTTGTTACCGCCATTGCTAATGGCTTGCAAACTGTTTAGTATCGATCTGTTTATGGAACTGGAAGTCATAGTTGCACCAGACAATATATCTGGTTTTATGGATGACATTTCCTGGTAATCTTTGCCCATCCACTGATCGATTATTCCTTCGCTTTTTATGGAAGCAATAAAATCGGGTGTTTCATTATTTTCCAAAAGAAGAATGTTCTTAATCTTGTTGGAAGAATCGATCTGCAAAAGCAGGGGAGTAGGACCACCAAATCCATACACACCTTTGCTGAACGCAAGTGTATTGATCACCTTATCCCCGCCAAAATTTTCTCCTGTGATCCAGACTCCCTTTTTTTCTTCTTTTAAAATACCTTCACTAATTCCCAGTTTGCCCAATTGACTTGTAGTTGGGGCAATAATTTCAATTTCATCCTTTTCAGATGAAAATAAGTCTTCGGCTTTATGACCAAACAACTTTCCGTTGTAGGAAACTGCTGCCATAAAAAATAAAAGTAAGAGCACCGTGTTGGCGATGCTCTCCATAAATTTGTTCTGCATATGTGTTTTTTGATTGGATCTATCGTATTCTTAATGGATCTGGGGCAAAATTAACTTTTCAGCTCTTTGCTTTGATTGGTAACAGACACCTGTTATAGTTACACAAATGTGTATTTTAAAGATTCACAGATAAATAGTGTGCTGTTAATGAAAAGTTAATCCTTTAGTAGCTTCATAATGTCTGAATAGTGTAGCTTTTTGGCCAAATCGTATGGAGTCATTCCATCCCACGCTACAATAGAGGTATCTACACCAGCATCAATTAAAATTTTTGCCGTTTGGGTATGACCATGCCAAATGGCATCGTGCAGTGGGGTGTAGCCATTGGTAGGACCTTGTGCATTTTTAATTTTCTCAAAATCCGGATGTTTTACGATTAAGGCCATGATTTCGGGATTTCCCATATATGCTGCTTTGTGCGCAACAATTGCTTTCATGTATTCACCATCCGCAGTTAAATCGGCTCCATTGTTAATCATTTCTTTAAAGAGCTTAATTTTATTGTCTCTAGCTGCAACCAATGCAGCAGTGTGCTGGCCGGCACCAACCTCATTATTTGGAATTCTTAAATTTACATCTTCAGGTAAATTTTTAGGTGTTGTTTTATCAGCTTCAAATTTATCTTGCATATAAGAATTATACTTGGCAAAATAATTTTTGTAAATCGATTGGATTTCTTTGTCAATTTTATGATAATCATCATAACCCTTTGCGATAGCTGGAAATTGATCTGCGCGACGCCCAAACTGATCTTTCAAATTCGGATTAATATGTTCCAGACTCAAAAGATATTTTATCATTTCAGGGTTTTGATACCATGTTGCTACCATTAAAGGGGAAAAGCTATTGCTGGCAGCTTGTAAGTTAATGATGGCTTCGGCACCATTATCCACCAATGTTTTCATTACATCAACATTGCCTCCCTGGGCAGCAAAATGAAGCACACTTGTGCCTGTAAGAGGATCGAGAGTAAATAGATTAGCTCCCTTTTCAATCAAGTCTTTTACCAATTCAGCATTGCCATTTCCTGCAGCTTTCATTAAGGCTGTTAAATGTGTATCCTGATGCTTGATATCCTTCATATAGGCTTTATGCTGTGTTATCTGTAAAATATCTTTTTTGCGAATCAATTCTACATCCTGATGAATGATCATCTCAAAGTGCTGATTTTGTTTGCCAATCGCTTTCCATTCTACATCATAGCTGGCTTTCCAGCCATCTTTTTCGTTTCCGCTAACCTGGATATTTCGAAGTGCATGACTGTTCCATGTAATATTGTCTTCAACACCCTTGTACCACCTTTTAAAATCATCTTTTGATTTAATTGGAAAATCAGGAAAATGCATATCGACAGGCTCTGCAATATGCTCTAGATAGTAATCAACTTCTTTTTGATGGTCGAAGGCTGCGAACCATTGATAAATAAATGCGATTACATCATTCACACTATATTCAGTACGAGCTTTCTGATCGTAGTCTGATTTACCTTCAAGCTTGCTGGCAACATTTGTTTGAGCATTGCTTAGGAAACTTACAAATAGGATGATAGAGAGCGATATAGTTATTCTTTTGGTTAATGTGTTCATATGCTTATGGTTTTAATAGTTATGTACTGCGGTAAGGCCTCCATCAATTAGGATGTCCTGACCATTAATATAACTGGCATCAGAAGAGGCAAGAAAATACACCATGCCACTTATTTCTTCAGGTTTTCCAAAACGCTTTACCGGAACTTGCAGCTTGCGTGCCTGGGCTGCTTTTTCCCCCAGCATCTCTTCATTAAATTGTTCTGTATTGATATAGCCAGGACTAATGGCATTGATATTAATTCCTCTGTCTGCCAGTTCGATAGATAAAGATTTAACCAGGTGACTAATGGCAGCTTTTGTTGATCCATAAAGGGCAGAGGAGTATAAGCCCCGGTGATGTGTCCAGGAACTGTTCACAATAATTCTGCTGTTATCAGGCATAATTTTTAAAGCTTCCTGAATGAAGAAAAAAGTGCCCTTGTAGTTGACGTTCACCAACTTATCGAACTCATCTTCTGAAATTTCTGTTAATGGTTTAAAAATTCCAACTCCAACATTGGAGAACAAAATATCAATATGGCCGAACTTCTTTTGTATTTCAATCATTAATGCCTTTCGTTCTTCACTAATGGAAACATCGGAAGCAATGGTATATATGTTCGGATATTTTTGTTTTACTTCTTCTAATTTTTCGCGATTACGTCCAGTAATAATTACCTGGTCGCCATTTTCAGCAAATTTGATAGCGGTACTTAAGCCCATACCTGCTGATCCACCAGTAATTAAGATATTTCTTTTCATTCTTCGTGTTTTTTTATTTTGGGTAAAGATATTTGCAAGCTATGCTCAACACTTATACTAATTGAGGGAATAATGGTATTAATTAGCGATTACCATTGGGTCATTAACTTTCGCAATATATTTTTCGATTACAGGAAGTTGTTTTCCTTCTTCTTCTCTCATAATCCATACTTGTCGAATCGTATTATCAAGATAAGTACCATCTTTGAACAAACCACGCCAGCGTACATCAAAAGTGACCTGATATTTTCCATTAACAAGAAATTCCACGTTTATCTTCTCGATATTATGATCATCGGACTCCAAAAGATTATGAATCCATTGATGCCATTCTACGTAGTCCTTCCATGATCTAATTTGATAATCAGGAAAGTCCACGTAAATATTTTCATCAATAAAGGGTTTGAATTCATCTACATTAACATGTACATTTTCACAAGTAGCTCTTTCGTACATGGCAAATACCTTATACACAAAACTTTTGATGTCATTTCTGGTAAATTGTCGGTTTCTGACTTCTTTCATTAAAGTGACATAACCTACTGTTGGTTCCAGGTATTTGTCTTGTTTAATTTTATTATTCTGTGCACTCATCGTATTTGTGTTCATGGTAAATACTACAATTAGTAAGATAGGTTTGAAGTATTGTGTCATCGTTTTATTCATTGAAATTTATTATTTGACTGAAAATCAAAGCCATGATCTTAAAAAGTATGCGTTCCATATGAGTAATGATTATGCATAGAGAATGGTGTTTCTTCTGATGTTTGCATCAATTTAATGGCTTCAACCATTTTTATCCCTAGCTGTTTTGCGGACTCAATACCTTTGCTTAGCTCTTGCTCTGTGTTGTAAGCAGAAACAAAGCCAAGATTGGCTATTCCTTGTACAAGAAAGAAGTTGCTGATCGTATTGATTGCACCCATATGTCTTAAACTTCCAGCTGTGATAATTGATGCTCCAAGCTTATTTCCGTTTAAGGGTTGAACGGCATAACTTCGGTCAATTATGATTTTACATTGTGCGTTAACGTCATAGAAATATACAGGACTAACCATTAGAATTCCATCTGCAGCTTTCATTTTCTCATGAAGTTCAATCATATCATCTTTTAATATGCACTTGTGTTTATTCACACAAGCCATACAGCCCGCACATACTTGGTGTTTTTTGTTTCTTACATGATAGATCTCCACCTCAATACCATTTTCCTTCAAGGCATTGATGCTGTGTTGTGCCAATGCCAGACTCGAAGATTTTGCTCTTGGACTACATGAAATAACTAATACTTTCATTGATGTTATTTCACTTCGTAAACTTGCATGTCATTTTCACTCTCAAACCATGGAGACACTTGTGCAAAGAAATCTTCCATGTGCTTTGTTTTTAAATGAGCATCCAATGCTTCCTTTGATTCCCAACGCTCGAAAAGAAACAAATCATTCGATTTTTCGTCTTTTTGGTAGATTTCATATTCAATACATCCTTCTTCCTTATACACCAATTCGGATACAGACTTAAAAGCCGATAAAAAATCTTCCTTATGCTCACGTTTAGGTGAGGCTTTAACAGTTACAATGATCATTTTATAATGTTTTTATTGATTTTGATACAAAGCTATGGTTTCGATAATGCAAAGAGATTTGTAACACAGGCCTTTCTTAGTTACATAAATGTGTAAAATGCACGTTTAAAGAGAATTAAGCCTGTGTTAATGACTTGTTAAACTATTTACCAAGCAATTCACTCTTATGAATTTTCACCCACTCTCTAAAGCTGGTAGAAGGAGTACCTGTTACATAAGGCACATCATCTCTGATGGTTCCCATATAGGTCATTCGCCCATCTTGAATTTGATGCATAATGTCAACTGCATTTTTTGCGTAGGTAATTTCTATATCCGTTTTCCCGCTATTAAAAAGAGCTTCTAATTCTTCTGGTTCCCTGGTATCACAAGTAATTTTAGTGCCCAGTTCTTCGCTAAGAATTTCAGCAGCTTCATCGCCGTTTAAAGCTTCAGTGCTTAACCAATAAGATTTGCTCGCATGTTTCTTTTCACCTTCTTCCAATACTCTTGCAGCAACTCGAGCCGCATCATCCAGTGCAGTCCAACCCCAACGTGCTTTCCCCGAAAACATAACAAACTGATTGTCTACAATAGGGGTAACATGAAGTAAATTTTCCATGAAGTAATTGGGATGCAGGTTGGTCCAGGCAATTCCGCTGGCCTTAATATAAGTTTCGACCAGCTAGTGCCATGCAAAATGACCTTCGGTACAATCCCAATTGGCAAATATTCCCCAATGTACAATGTGCGATACGCCAGCCTTTACAGCAGCATCGGTTAATGTTTTGCTTTGTAGAAGCATATCTACGGTATATCCCGTTAAAATAAAAAGTCGGTCGATACCAGCTAATGCAATTCCAAAAGTTCTGGGTTCATTTAAATCCAGATAAACCGCATCTTTTCCTTCGCTCTGCCACCTGTTCACTTGCTCTTGTCTTCTGGAGCAATACCTCACATCAACCAAATTATTATTCTCCAGCTGCTCAACAATTAGGCTACCGGTTTGTCCGGTACAACCAACTACTAACACTTTTGCTTTCATGATTCTACTTACTTTTTTCGATTCAAAACACATGATACAGGGACAGTATCCCAGCATCGATTACAGGATACACACTTTAACTGATAGGATTGGTTTTTCTGCCATTTATTAACCAAATCCGGTTCAGCAATAAATGGTCTGGCCATGGAAAAGAATTCGATGTTTGAATCATTTAAGATCTCTTCCATAAGGTCTGGCGTTCTATTTCCTCCTACAAATGAAATTGGAGCTTTCACCTGCGATGAAATTTTGATGGCGGCCTCTTTATAGTATGATTGTGCTTCAGGCGACTTTAATTTAGTTCTAACAATAGGAAGATCTGGTTTCCCCGATAGACTTCCTGCACTTAGTTCGATTAAATCGATTCCTATCTCATCCAATCTCTGACAAAGCTGTTGAGCTTCTTTAAATGTCATTCCTTCACCATTTTCCAGTAAATCATCAAAGTTCATTTTAATCATTACGGGAAAATCGCTACCAACTCTGTTCTGTACTTCTTGAACAATCTCATAGACTAACTTTGCCCTGCCATGAATATCACCGCCATATTCATCGCTTCTTCTATTGAAATAAGGAGTGAGTAACATGCTCAAAAAGTAGCCATGTGCGGCATGAAATTGAACGGCATCATAACCAGCTTGCTTTGCACGGAATGCTGCATCTCCAAAAGCTTTGGTAATTCTCCGAAAATCTTCAATAGTTGCTTCTTTTGGTGTAATACCTGTCATTCGGTTTTGTATAGCAGAAGGTCCAATAAATTTCATAGATCCTGCATTGGGATGAGTGCTAGCTGAGCCTCCATACACAATTTGAAGTCCAATTTTGGAACCATTTTCATGTACAAGGGATGTTAACTTTTTATGCTCTTCAATCAAATCATCGCTGTAAATTCCCAGCATATGTGGGTTTGGCTGTTCTTCCTTCAGGATATAAGCATATCCCGTCATCACCAGTCCGGCACCTCCTTTAGCCAAATCTTCATAAATCTTTAGAGTTTGTTCGTTTATCTTACCATTATCCTCGGCAGCATTCATCCATGCTGCCGATCGGATAATTCTATTTTTAAGCTCTAAAGAGTTGATTTTTACAGGCTCAAATAATCGTTTCATAGAATATTAATTTAGGCTGCCCGATTGATGTTTACACTGAAAAATCTCACCAACAATCTTCCAATGGCCATCCAGCTTACTAAGTTTGAATTCATAGTTTCCTACTACTTCCCAAACGTTACCATCGGTTTTGTAGTGGGTTGACCTACCATAGCAAGTTAAAATTGCAGATTGTTCATCCATACTTCTTAAAAGCATATTGCCAATTTGGTGATGAACCGATTGAAATTGCTCCATAATTGGACGCCATGCCGAAACAATCTCATTTGGAGTCATCCTGTGCTCACTTTCATTTCCTTCCAACAGGTGAAGCATGCTAACTTCAGGGGCAAAAACCGATGCCAGGCCTTCCCAGTTGTGTTCGTCGTTGTACACAAACATTTTTGTTACAACATCTTCTATCTCTCTTCTCATAATTTGTTTTAAAAGCCAGGTGGAGGATGTAAAACCCTCCTTTATACTTACACTGTTTTTACTATATATTCGTGGATTTTTACTCTGCCATCGCGGGTAATTTCTACCTTCCAGTTTTCTTTGGCATTAATCTGTATGCTTTCTCCCTCGAAAGTTTCAGCTTTTAATTTCACCGCCAGGTCAACATCAAAATGACCATTGTTTGCTGATACATTAATGGATTCGATGCGGTGTTCATTATTCGGTTTAATGTTTTTCTTCATGTTTGCATACCACTGGCTGAATCCTTCATGCCCAATAAATTCTCCTTCCGGAAACTGAAGTTTGGCACCATTGGCAATGTAATTGTTGAAATAGCCATCGTCAGCCATCAGGTCGAAATGTTCAAACCAGTCTTTTGCAAACTTTTTAATTTTGTTTTCCGGATTTTCATTTGCCAGGGCATCTAATCTTTCTACTAATCTTTGAACCTGAACATCAGATTTTTCCTCTACAGCTTCCTTGGTGTTGTAAACGCCAGGAATGTAAACCATTCCATGTTCGTAAACCGGTTCCAGGTAATTCATTTGTGCCAAATAGGCCGATTGTTCCATTGGTTTCAAAAAATCAGGAATTCTAAAATGATTGTAGCCCAAAGGAGAGTAGGCATCATCAGGACCACCAATGGTGAAGCTTAGCATGAAATTTTTTCCTTTTAATTTATCTCCTTCAGGACCATAGGCAAAATTGAAATTGAATACTTCGTCGAACCACACCTTTAAAATGGCTGGCATGTTGTACCAATAGAAAGGATATTGAAAAATTACGGTATCAGCATCAATTAATGCGTTTTGCTCTGCTTTAATATCAATTTTGTAGTCAGGGTATAAGTTAAAGATATCTCTGACTTCCAGCTTTTCAACTTTTGCTGATAATTGTTCTGCAATTCTTTTGTTTGCAATGGATTCATCCAGATTTGGATGTGCTAAAATTACAAGTGTCTTCATATTTTTATTTTCTTAGTTGTACATACAATAAAATGGATAAAAGTAAAAATATTTACATTAGTTGTACATACAAATTATATATTAAAAAATAAAGGATTTTACTCCTTTAATATTGTATTTGCTTTGTGGATATCTGCTGTCAGTTTCACGGCAAAATCTTTGCCCATCACTTCACAGTAATTATCGAATAGTATGCTTAAAGCCTGGTTAATCGATTTCTTTAGGCTCTTGCCACTTTCAGTAGGGTAGATATAAACCGATCTTCCTTCCTGCACTCTCTCTACATATCCTTTTTGCATCAATTTATCGATAAAGCGGGTCATGGTAGATGCTTTTAAATTCATGCGATCGCTTAATATGTTTTGACTTAAGCCTGGCTCTTCGATGAGCAATAGCATTAAATGTGCATAAGATGGCGCCAGGCCAGTAATTTTAAATGCATCTTCAGCCATTTCATTAACTTGTCGGGCCAGTGAATTTGCCGTAAAATACAGGCAGCATTCGTGATATGTGTTGCAAGATTCGCTCATTTTTTATCCTTTTGATGTGACAAATATATAGACATTAGTTGTACATACAAATAAAATATATACTTTTTTGGATCTTTTAACAATTTAGGATCATATTTAGAGGAGCTTACTCGATATCAAACCCATTATAAGTCTCAAATTTCCAAATTTCTACCACTTTTCCAATTGCCAGTTCATAAGGCTTGTAATTTCGGTTGGTCGATACCAAAAGAAGACTCTGGTTTTTCTCAAGTTGCTTGTATACTACTTTAAAAACGATTCCGTCATCTTGTGTAACAATAATACAAGGCGTACCATCTTTAATACTTTCCCAGTTTTGAATGTAGGAAGCCGTAACCCATGATCCTTCAGGAATTGGAAGCATTGAATCTCCTTCAATTTGAAAGCTTCGATAGGTTTTATCCTTTGGCAAAAAAGGAAGCGAGAATTTTGGCAGCGATTCGATAAAATCCAAGTCGCCATAGCTGTTTGTATATCCTGCCTGGGCTTTTAAAGGAACCATTTCAATGTTTTCATCTCCATTCTGGTTTACCGATATGGTAAGCAGTCGAAGTTTCTTTCCTGTTACATCGATGTCGAATCCATCTTCGATCTGCGAAAGCTGAAATTCCGATAATTCCTGCAAATTATACCTTATTAATGCATCAATGGATACATTAAAGTATTCGGCAAATTTCACCAGTACTTTAAAAGGGGGCTGAACATTTTTTTCGTAGCCGGCCAGTGTGGTTCGTGTAATCTCCAATTGCTCAGCCAAATCGGCCTGAGATTTCTTTCTTCTCTTGCGAAGAAACTTGATATTTTCTGCAAAAAACATGCTTTTTTCTTTCAAATATACGAACAATAGACTAAATTATTGACAGGATTATGACGAAAATATCGACATTTAATGAAAAGGACAATATTACATATGGATTTAGACACATTTTTTGTGTCGTGTGAGAGGTTGTTGGACAGTAGGTTGAACAACCGACCGGTATTGATTGGGGGAACATCAGACAGGGGAGTAGTAGCAGCTTGCTCTTACGAAGCGCGTACCTATGGCATTCATTCGGCCATGCCCATGAAAATGGCTCGAATGCTTTGTCCCGAAGCTGTAGTAATTAGGGGGAATAGCGGAACTTACAGTAAATTTTCCGACCAGGTAACGGAAATCATTCGGGAGCGTTCGCCTTTGTTCGAAAAATCATCTATCGATGAGTTTTATATGGACATTACAGGCATGGATCGTTTTGTGAAGGAGAGCTACCTGTGGTCAAAAGAACTTAGAGACAAGATTATAAAAGAAACGCATTTGCCCATTTCTTTTGGTTTATCAACCAGTAAAACGGTATCTAAGGTGGGAACGGGCGAGGCCAAGCCCAATAATCATATCAATATTAACAGTGGCGAAGAGATGCCTTTTTTGGCCCCGCTTTCCATTAAAAAAATTCCGATGGTGGGCGATAAAACTTACCACAAGTTGCGAAGCATGGGAATCGAAAAAGTGCGAACCGTACAAGAAATGCCTATGGAGTTAATGGAACGGGTGCTGGGGAAAAACGGACAAGTGATTTGGAAAAAAGCACAAGGTATCGATAACACTCCTGTGATTGCCTGGAACGAGAGAAAATCGATATCTACAGAACGAACTTTTGAACGAGATACCACCGATGTTGTGAAACTGCGCAGTATTTTGGTTGCAATGGCCGAAAATATGGCTTACCAGCTTCGAAATGGAAACAAACTAACTGCTTGTGTGACGGTTAAGATTCGTTATTCCGATTTTCAAACCTACACCAAACAGAAGCGAATTCCCTACACATCGCTCGATCATACGCTAATCGCTACAGTGCTCGACCTCTTCGATAAAATGTATGAACGCCGGGTTTTGATCCGACTCATCGGGGTTCGCTTTAGCAATTTGGTAGGCGGAACTTACCAGATTCGCCTGTTCGAAGACTCTGAAAAACTCATTAAACTGTACCAAAAAATGGATCATTTGCGAAACCGATTTGGAAAAAATGCAGTGAAACGAGCCATAGGAATGGATGTAAAAACCATTGGAGGAATGAATCCTTTTAACGGACAAGCACCAATTATTCCTGCTCATCGCCGACAGTAGTATCAATTAATAATTAAGAATGAATAATGAATAATGTGTAATGATACAAAACTCCAAACAAGGATTTACGAATTACTCATTATTAATTACTCATTATGCATTGCGTATGTTGTTGAATTGCCATTCATATTACAGTTTTAAATACGGAGCCCTTTCTGTAGAGGAGGTTTTAAAGGAAAGCCAGGCAGGAGGGCACGATGCCATTGTATTGACTGATATTAATAATACGGCAGTAAGCCTCGATTTTTTGCGGCAGGCAAAAGAGTTTAAAGTGCGGCCGCTTGTTGGAGTCGATATCAGGAACAGGGCAAAACAGCAGTATGTTTTACTGGCTAAAAATGCCGATGGATTTCGGGAAATCAACGAGTTTTTATCGGGAAATCTTCACACCAGTAAGATATTCGCGCCAGAAGCTCCCAATTTAAATGATGTTTTTGTGATCTATCCATACCAGGGCAGCCACAGAGAACTAAAAGCAAATGAATACATCGGAATCAGACCGCAGGATTTGCCGCACCTGCCTTTCTCGGAATGGATTGAGCAGCAGGAAAAACTGGTGATGCTGCAAACCGCCAGCTTTCGAAACAAGAAAGATTACAACATCCATAGGCTCATGAGGGCCATAGATGGAAACACTTTGCTGAGTAAGCTTTCGAAAGAGGAGCAGGCAGTTTTCGAAGATCAATACAGGAGCAAATCCGATTTGCTGGAGCTCTACAAAAATTATCCGAAAATTATTGAAAATACCGAGCTTTTACTGGCAAGCTGCAGTATGGATTTCGAATTTGGAACCAACAAAAACAAGAAGCTTTTTACCCAGTCGGAAGAGGAAGATTTCAAATTGCTCATGAAATTGGCCTGCGATGGTTTGGGCTATCGATACCATGATGTAACAGATGAAATTTTAGATCGCCTGAATAAGGAACTGAAAGTGATTCGACAGCTTGGATTTTGTTCCTACTTCCTGATCAATTGGGATTTGGTTCGCTATGCGCAAAGCCAGGGATATTATCATGTTGGAAGAGGAAGTGGCGCCAATAGTCTTGTTGCTTACTTGTTGAAAATCACTAATGTTGACCCGGTTGACTTAGACCTTTACTTTGAGCGATTTATCAACCCCTTTCGAACATCGCCTCCCGATTTTGATATCGACTTTTCGTGGACCGACCGAGATGATGTTACCCGTTACCTATTCGAAAAATATGGGTATGATCATGTTGTTTTGCTGGGCACCTTTATCACCTTCAATCACAAATCGGCATTTCGCGAAATTGGGAAAGTATTCGGTTTACCCGATGAAGAAATCAGTCGTTTGCAGAAAAATCCCAATCCGGCGCAAGCCGATGAGTATGGAAAATGGGTGATTCGATACAGCCAGTACATTAGTGGTTTTCCAAGTCACAATAGCATACACTCCAGCGGCATTTTGATTTCGGAAGAGCCCATTAGCAACTATTCGGCTACAGAACTGTTGCCAAAGGGATTTCCATCTACCCAATTCGATATGTACATTTCCGAAGATTTGGGTTTGCATAAATTCGACATTTTAAGTCAGCGAGGCTTGGGTAAAATCAAAGATACACTGGAAATTATTAAGCAGAATCATGGACTGGATATCGATATTAACGATACCAGCTTGTTTATGGAAGATGCTCGCGTAAAGCAGATGCTAAAAAAAGGGCAGGCCATTGGCTGCTTTTATGTAGAATCGCCGGCCATGCGCATGCTTTTAACCAAACTGAAAGCAGAAGATTACAAGCGTCTGGTTGCTGCCAGCTCCATTATTCGCCCGGGGGTGGCCAAAAGCGGAATGATGCGCGAATACATCGTCCGTTTCCAGAATAAGGAAAAGAGAGAGCAGGCAGAGCGCGACTTGCCCGAACTCTACAGCATACTCGAGGAAACCTATGGCGTAATGGTTTACCAGGAAGATGTAATTAAAGTGGCTCATTATTTTGCAGAGCTAAGTTTAGATGAAGCAGATGTATTGCGCCGCGGAATGTCGTGGAAGTTTAAGCAGAGAAACGAGTTTGCAAAGGTGAAAGACAAATTCTTTTCCAATTGCAAAACAAAAGGCTATGCCGATGCTGTGGTAAGCGATATCTGGAGGCAAATTGAAAGTTTCGCCAATTATGCTTTTGCAAAAGGACATTCGGCCAGCTACGCAGTAGAGAGTTTTCAGGCACTCTATTTAAAGGCATATTACCCCTTAGAATATATGGTAGCTACTCTAAATAATGGAGGAGGATTCTATTCGGCACAACTCTATCTGCACGAAGCAGTAATGCATGGTGCAAGGGCAGAGGTGCCTTGTGTAAACAGGAGCTCATGGGAAAATACCATCGATGGAAAAACCATTTGGCTGGGCTTTTACCTTTTAAGAGATTTGGAGCGGTCGACCGGCAAAAAATTAATTGAAGAGCGCAATAAACACGGAAACTTTAAAAGTTTACGCGATTTTGTGAAACGTTTCCCAATTAGCCTGGAGCAGCTGATCATTTTAATACGTATCGGAGCCTTCCGATTTACCCAAAAAGCAAAGAAAGAATTGCTTTGGGATGCTCATTTTTTATTGGGACACTCGAAAAAGACCAAGCCCGAGAAAACACTTTTCCAGGCCGAAGTAAAAGAATTTGAGCTGCCCGAATTGTGGAAGCATAAACTTGAAGATGCATTTGACGAGCTGGAATTACTGGGCTTATCGGTTCAATCGCCATTTCAACTGGTAAAAGACGATTTGCCTTCCGATTTAAAGGCTTGTCATCTGCCATGCCTAATCAACCGTTACATTAGAATCGTTGGTTTTTTAATTCATCGCAAGCCCACAAAAGCCAGTAATGGTAAAATTATGTATTTCGGAACCTGGATCGATTTGGACGGACACTGGCTCGATACCGTACATTTTCCACCAGTTGCCAAAGAGTATCCGTTTCGCGGACCAGGTTGTTATGTTATAGAAGGAAAAGTGGTGGATGAATACGGCTTTTTGAGTATCGAAGTAAGTAGAATGCAGAGAATGACTAACTTAAGTATTGATGATGTAATGCCGGGCTAAAGCACTTCATTCATTGCAGTTTAAGATGATCTATTTGCCATCGGTCAGGCAGATTTATCAATGTATTGCTAATAAACATCGTACTTTACTAACATAATTGTAAAGTTATATTCTACTTTTTAGCCAGTATTAAGGATTTAAAATCAGGATCACTAAGAATGGCTGTAGATTTCATAAGTGAAAAATTGACGTCTTTTTTGTCCAAATTTTAAAAACCTGCTAAAAAAAATATGCCAAACTTTCTTTCTTGTCTGATTATCTGATCTTTGCAAATGTGAGAAAAGTGAGAAAAAATCTTGCAAATAAAATACTCGAATCTATTTTTGTCGGCGAATTTTTAATCACTTTAACAAACACTTTTAAAATGGCTTTTATTACTAAAGAAAAGTTCTTGTCGAATGAATGGTTAACGGCATATACTTACCTGATTTTGGGTAGTATTATTTTTGCTGTTTCAGACATCCTATTTGTAGTACCTTACAAATTGGCTCCAGGTGGGGTTTATGGTATTGCAACCGTATTGAATACCTTGTTTGGCTGGAAAATTAGTTATTCAACCTTTGCAATGGAAATTCCACTTGTAATTGTAGGTACCATTATTTTGGGGCCTCGATTTGGGGTTAAAACAATTGTTAGTATTGCTACAATTCTATTGACTGTTTGGGTAATGGAAACGCATATTGTTCCAGGATATCCAAAAGTAATTGCAGATCCAATGCTGAATACCATTGTTGCCGGTGTATTTTATGGTATTGCAATTGGAATGATTTTTAAATCGAGAGCAACTTCGGGTGGATCGGACATTATTGCCATGATTTTAGCCAAATATACCAAACTATCGTTGGGTAAGTTGGTAATGATTGTTGATGGACTAATTGTATTATTTACTTTGGTACAGCCAACCGAAACAGGTGCAATCGGATGGGAGTTTGCCATCTACTCATTAATCATTATCTACATCGAAGGTAAGATTATCGATATGGTTGTAAGTGGTGCAAACTATCACAAAACTGTAATGATTGTATCTGATCAGTACGAATCAATCGTATCGAAAATTAAAGGCGATTTGAAGCGTGGTGCTACTGTACTTACAGGAACAGGAGCTTACTCGGGTAAGGAAAGAAAAATGGTTTACTCGGTAATGAGCCGCAGAGAGCTTGAGATTTTAAAGCTACACGTTAAATCGGTAGATCCTGAAGCATTTGTGAATGTAACCGAAGCAAATGAAATTATCGGTAAAGGATTTAAATCTCTTAACGAGGAAGAAGAATAAAGAATAATTCGATATAAATCGTTAAATCCCTCCCAAATCCGGAGGGATTTTTTTATTTTTGCATTTAGGATCACTTCAATTTACAATTCAAGAATTTATTGTTTGTTATTCGAAAATTGTACAAATCGTAGAAACGTATTGTTTTTGCAGATTAGAGGGTGTTTGGGGCTGATCGAAAATATATCTGTAAAAAGTTGTAAGATAATTTGATTTTTTAGAAAATTATTACGTATTTTGCGACCTGTTTGAAAAGCGTTTAAGGAAAAAAATAATCTGGACTATGTCAAGAGTTTGTCAAATTACTGGAAAGAGCGTAATGGTGGGAAATAATGTTTCTCACTCTAAGAGAAGAACTAAAAGAAGATTCTATCCAAATCTTTTCGTTAAAAAGTTCTATCTTCCTGAGGAAGATCGTTGGATTGAATTGAAAGTTTCTGCTGCCGGTGTACGTCTAATTAACAAATTAGGTTTAAAAGGTGCACTTACTAAAGCTCAAGAAAAAGGATTTATTAAAAATTATTAAAAAAAGGCATAGAAAATGGCTAAAAAAGGTAATAGAGTGCAAGTAATTCTTGAGTGCACTGAGCATAAGGAAAGCGGTATGCCAGGAACTTCAAGATACATCACTACTAAAAATAAGAAGAATACTCCTGATCGTATGGAGTTGAAGAAGTACAATCCTATTTTGAAGAAAGTAACCCTTCACAGAGAAATTAAATAATTTTAAGATATGGCTAAGAAAGTAGTAGCAACCCTACAGAAAGGTGAAGGCCGTGGTTACGCTAAAGTAATCAAAATGGTGAAGTCACCTAAGACTGGCGCATACTCTTTTAAAGAAGAGATTGTTCCAAACGAGAACGTTAAGGATTTCTTTGCTAAGAAGTAAGAAATTCATATCATACTGAATTATAAAAGCTTCCTGATTATTCGGGAAGCTTTTTTTTGTGCATTAAACTAAAACTTTCAATGTTTTAATTTAAATCGTTTATTGTTAATTGTTTGTCTTTATGTTTTTTTGTACTTTAGCAGCTTAAAATTTAGAAGAAATGGGATTATTTGGAAGTTTTTCGAAATCGAAAAAAGAAAATCTTAATAAAGGATTAGCCAAAACAAAGGAGAGTGTATTTAAGAAACTTTCCAGAGCTGTTGTTGGTAAATCTACCGTTGATGATGATGTACTTGATGAATTGGAAGAAGTATTGATCACCTCCGATGTTGGTGTAGATACAACTCTGAAAATTATTGAGAGAATAGAGAATAGAGTTGCTGAAGATAAGTTTTTGGGTACATCGGAATTAAACCGTATTCTGAAAGAGGAAATTGCCTCTCTTCTTGAAGAGAACAATAAAGGCAATTATGAAGCTTACGAACTTCCAAAATCAGATCATCCATATGTAATTATGGTGGTTGGTGTAAATGGAGTAGGCAAAACAACTACAATCGGTAAATTGGCTCATCAGTTTAAAAACTCGGGCAAAAAAGTAATGCTTGGTGCTGCCGATACATTCCGTGCTGCTGCAGTCGATCAGCTAATTATTTGGTCGGAGCGAGTAGGAGTGCCAATTGTAAACCAGGGAATGGGGGCCGATCCTGCTTCTGTAGCATTCGAAACCTTAACCAAGGCAAAAGAAGAAGGATCAGACGTTGTAATTATCGATACCGCTGGTAGATTGCATAATAAAGTCAACTTAATGAATGAGTTGAGCAAAATTAAACGAGTAATGGATCGCGTAATTCCTGAAGCTCCGCACGAAATTCTTTTAGTGCTTGATGGATCAACAGGTCAGAATGCGTTCGAACAAGCTAAACAATTTACCAAGGCAACAGAAGTAAATGCATTGGCAATCACCAAGCTTGATGGTACGGCCAAAGGCGGTGTTGTAATTGGTGTTTCAGACCAATTTAAAGTGCCGGTAAAATACATCGGAATTGGCGAAGGAATGGAAGATTTGCAAGTCTTTAACAGAGATGAATTTGTAGCATCATTGTTCGATTGATTCTTGCATTAAATATATACAGATAGGCTGCCATTTATGGTGGCCTTTTCTTTTCTTGTAATACTTGTACTGGCATAGGGTGGAAAAAAGAGTATTTTATCCTATTTTTGCCAAAATTTAATTTGTGTAGAGATTAATATGAGTCAAAATAAAATCAACATAGTGAGCCTGGGGTGTTCAAAAAACCTGGTCGATACCGAATTGTTAATGAAACAATTGGATGCAAACCAGTTTTCTGTTACCTGTGAAGAAGAGAATAGCGATGCCAGAACCATAATCATTAATACTTGTGGATTTATTGGCGATGCCAAAGAAGAATCGGTTGATACCATTCTGCAATATGTAGAAGCTAAAAAAGATGGCCGAATCGATAAGCTATTTGTGATGGGCTGTTTATCGGAACGCTATAGAGAACAATTGAGCGAAGAAATTCCAGAGGTTGATAAATATTTTGGAAAGTTCGATTGGAAATCGATGGTAAAAGAACTGAATAAAGACTATGTACCCGATTTCAAAAACCTGCGAGTGGTCACAACACCAAAGCATTTTGCCTACCTTAAAATTTCGGAAGGATGCAATCGCTCTTGCTCATACTGTGCCATTCCAATTATTACGGGAAAACACATTTCCCGTCCAATAGAAGATATTGTTGAAGAAGCACGAAACCTGGTAAAAGGTGGAGTAAAAGAACTTTTGGTAATTGCCCAGGATCTATCGTATTACGGAATCGATTTGTACAACGAGTCGAAGCTGGCCGAACTGGTAGAAGAGTTATCGAAAATAGAAGATTTGGAGTGGATCAAATTGCATTACGCCTATCCAACTCAATTCCCTTACGGGATATTAAAATTAATGCGCGAGAATCCTAAAGTTTGCCGTTACCTCGACATTGCACTTCAACATTCAAGTGACAACATGTTACATTTGATGCGAAGAGGTATTGATCGAGCAAAAACCATTGATCTGATCAAACAAATCCGTGAGGAAGTGCCAGGAATTACACTTCGAACCACAATGTTGGTTGGGCATCCTGGTGAAACAGAGGCAGATATGGAGGATCTGAAAAACTTCGTTCAGGAGATGAAATTTGAGCGTTTAGGCGTTTTCCCTTACTCCGACGAAGAAGATACTTATGCTGCAGATCACTACGAGGACAATATCCCACAGGAAGAAAAAGAGAGAAGAAAAGAGGAGATCATGCTTATTCAGCAAGACATTAGCATGGAAGCCAATAAAAAACGTTTGGGCGAAACATTAAAAGTGGTCATCGATAGAAAAGAAGACGATTACTATTACGGAAGAACAGAATTTGACTCTTACGAGGTAGATCCCGAAGTCTTAATCCCGGCTGAAAATGGAGATTTGAAAATAGGAGAGTTTTACCAGGTAGAAATTACCGACTGCGAAGATTACGACCTTTTCGGAATGGTAAAGTAAAGGAAGATATCAACATATTAGAAACCATCTGTAGAAATGCAGATGGTTTTTTTTATGCACTTACCATATCAGGATAAAAATATCACTGCATAATATCTTTTTAATATATATCAAATATTATTTAAGTATATATTAATAATTTTTTTAATATATGTTAGAAATATTTTTAATATACCTTAAAATTTATTATCTTTTCGATAAATAAAAAGAAAGAAGGGTATGACTGTAAAGTACAAAGCGGTAAAGATGAATTCGCCTTTAAAAAAGGAAGGTCGTAAGCAGCAGTATTATCCCAGAGTGGCATACCGCGAGAAGAAGAATTTAAGAGATGTTGCAGAGAGAATATCCGAAATGTCGACTTTTAGTACCATTGATGTAGTGGGTGTGCTGGAAGCATTCGTATCGGAAATTCCTTTTTTCCTGAAGGACAATTGCAGTGTTGAGCTTGGCGATTTGGGCACATTTTCGCTTCATGTGAGTGGAGAAGGGGTCGATCGTCCTGAAGATTTGAAGAGATCAAATATTAAAAATGTTAAGATGGCTTTTCGGCCAAGCACAAGAATAAAACAAGAGTTTAAACAGGTTGGTTTTAAAAAAATCAGTCAATAAAAGTGAATGTGAATTGAAAAAAGGGAACTTGAGCAGCTGGTTACTGCCTGGTTCCCTTTTTTAATGCAGTTTTTTATCCGCTTTAAGGCATAAAAAAAGCCCCCGAAGGAGCTTCATTATAATTTCGTTAAGCCAGGTATTAAACCAATGATTTGGCAACTTCTAAAGCAGCTTCATAGTTTGGTTCTTCTGTCATTTCAGCAACATACTCAACATGTTTTACTTCGTTGTTTTTGTCAATAACTACAACACCGCGAGCCAACAAGCGCAATTCTTCTACCACGAAACCATACTTATAACCGAAATCACACTCTTTGTGATCTGATAAAGTAAGCAGGTTTTCGATACCTTCAGCACCGCAAAAACGGCCCAATGCAAATGGAAGATCGTTCGAAAGAGTAATAATTTGAATATCCTTGTCTAAAGAAGCAGCTTCTTTGTTAAATCTGTGAGTTTGTGCAGAGCATACACCAGTATCGATAGATGGAAAAATGGATAAGATCTTTACTTTACCATCGAAATCAGAAAGTTGTACAGGAGCTAAATCTTGTCCTAAAGCCGTAAAGTTTTCAGCTTTCATTCCATTGTTTATTTCTGTTCCTACTAAAGTCATTGCATTTCCTGCGAATGTAACTTTGCTATTGTTTTTTTGCATAATTATGTATTTTGTTGTTTCGATCAAAGATAGAAATTGTTTTGATTTGTTCTAAATAAATAAAGCAGAAAAATTGTGAAAAAAGCATAAAAAAACCGGAGCTTAACCCCGGTTTAAATATTTACTCGATTGCTTTTTGAGCTTTCAGTATTTTTGTGGTGATTTTTTGTTTCGATTTGTCTAAACCTACCGAAATTGTATCACCTTCAGAGATGGTTGCTTTAATAATGACTTCGGCCATTTCATCTTCAAGATACTTTTGGATGGCACGCTTTAAAGGTCTTGCACCAAATTGTACATCATAGCCTTTTTCCGCAATGAAATCTTTGGCAGCAGTCGATATTTTAATGTTATAACCCAAATCGTTAATTCTTTTGTATAATCCATTAAGTTCGATATCAATGATCTTATGGATGTCTTTCTGAGTTAATGAGTTAAACATGATCAAATCATCAATTCTGTTAAGGAACTCAGGAGCAAAGGCTTTCTTCAGAGCTTTCTGAATAATGCTGTTGGCATATTCATTAGAATCGTTTCCACCAGTCTGGAATCCAATACCTTTACCAAAATCTTTCAATTCACGACTACCAATATTCGATGTCATGATAATAATTGAATTTTTAAAGTCGACTCTTCGTCCTAAACTGTCGGTTAACTGTCCATCGTCCAATAATTGCAGAAGAATGTTGAATACATCGGGGTGAGCTTTTTCAATCTCATCCAATAGTACTACCGAATATGGTTTTCTTCTCACTTTTTCTGTCAATTGTCCGCCTTCTTCATAGCCAACATATCCCGGAGGAGCTCCTACCAATCTCGAAACAGCAAATTTTTCCATGTATTCACTCATATCGATACGGATTAGTGCATCTGAGCTGTCGAACAGGTATTCGGAAAGAACTTTCGCAAGTTGGGTTTTACCAACACCTGTAGGACCAAGGAAAATAAAGGTTCCAATTGGTTTGTTAGGATCTTTCAATCCGGCTCTGTTACGTTGTATGGCCTTCACAATCTTGGCAATGGCATCGTCCTGGCCAATTACTTTACCTTGTAGTTCGTCGTCCATTTTAAGCAGACGAGATCCTTCTGCCTGGGCGATACGTTTCACTGGAACTCCAGTCATCATGGCCACAACTTCAGCAATGTCTTCTTCCGACACTTTTTCTTTCTTCAGACTAAGCTCTTGTTCCCACTTGTCTTTCTCTTTTTCAAGATCTTCAGAGAAGTTTTTTTCCTTATCTCTAAAGCTTGCAGCCAATTCAAATTTTTGCGCTTTAACAGCCTTTATTTTGCTTTGGCGTGTCTCCTCAATCTTCTTTTCCAATTCCTCAATAATTACAGGAACATGAATGTTTGAGATGTGAACACGAGAACCTGCTTCATCCAGGGCATCAATGGCTTTATCCGGAAGATACCTGTCGCTAATGTATCTTGAAGTTAGCTTAACGCAAGCCTCAATGGCTTCTTCGGTATAGTATACATTGTGATGATCTTCGTATCGTTCCTTGATGTTATTCAGAATTTCGACAGTCTCCTCAGGAGAAGTTGGTTCCACCATAACTTTCTGGAATCTTCTTTCCAATGCGCCATCTTTCTCTATATTCTGACGGTACTCATCTAATGTGGTTGCACCGATACATTGAATTTCGCCTCTTGCAAGGGCTGGCTTTAACATGTTTGCAGCATCGAGTGATCCTGTAGCTCCACCGGCACCAACAATGGTGTGAATTTCATCGATAAACAAGATGATATCGCTTGTTTTTGATAACTCGTTAAGAATGGCTTTCATTCTTTCCTCAAATTGTCCGCGATACTTTGTACCTGCAACAATTGAAGCCAGGTCAAGGGTAACAACACGTTTCCCGAATAAAACTCTCGAAACTTTCTTTTGAACAATTCGAAGTGCTAAACCTTCTGCAATGGCAGATTTACCAACACCAGGTTCACCAATCAGAATTGGGTTGTTCTTTTTACGACGACTTAAGATCTGAGCCAGTCGTTCAATTTCGGTTTCGCGCCCAACAATAGGGTCAAGTGTACCTTCTTCGGCCGATTTGGTAATATCGATACCGAAATTATCAAGCACAGGAGTTTCCGATTTTCCACGAGCAGTTGAACCTTTCGATCCGCCACCCATGCCGCCTTTTCCTTCGCGTTCTTCCGAAGGGTAGTCGGCTTGAGCCTTCGGGAATAAGGTTTTTAAATTCTCTTTTACCTTATTGTAATCGATGGTTTGTCCTTCGAGAATTTGAGTTACCATGCTCTTGTCATCCTTTAAAATGGCAAGCAGCAAATGACTGGTGTCAATTGTGTTATTTTTTAAGGCCTTGGCCTCCAAATAAATTAACTTTAAAACTCTTTCGGCTGAACGTTGCAAAGGAATGTTGTTTTGATCTAAATCAGTAATTGTATCTGATTTGATTTCCCTTTCAATACTTTTTCTGATGTCGTAAAGATCAACACCCAAAGAGATCAGGATATCAACAGCAATGCCTTCACCTTCACGAAGAATCCCTAAAAATAAATGTTCGGTTCCAATAGCACTGTTTCCAAGCCTTTCAGCTTCTTCTTTGCTGTACGAAAGAACATCTTTAATACGAGGTGAAAATTTTGAATCCATATAGTAGGTCTTTTAATTAAATTCTAAATGATTGTCAATATTCGACTTTATTTTCGTCGATTTGATTAAAGCAACATTAAAATAATGAAAAAATATTAGATACCGCCTAATTTCTGCATCAAATTTCAATTAAAAACTCAATTGGAATCGGAATTAAACTAGAAATCAAGCTGTAAAGAAAACTGTGCGAATATTTATCTTAATCCACTTGTAAATATAGCTCCTTTTCTTACGCAAAAATCACATATTTTGTTACTTTTGTAGATCTGAGAAAAGTTTAGAATTTTAAATTAATTATAGATGACTACGGGAGAAAGAATTATACGTATCAACATCGAGGAGGAAATGAAATCAGCCTATATCGATTATTCGATGTCGGTTATTGTTTCCAGAGCCTTGCCAGATGTTAGAGACGGCTTAAAACCGGTTCACCGAAGAGTACTTTTCGGAATGGGCGAGTTAGGTATCACAGCAAATAAACCGTATAAGAAATCAGCAAGAATTGTTGGTGAGGTATTGGGGAAATATCACCCACATGGTGATAGCTCTGTATACATGACTATGGTTCGTATGGCCCAGCACTGGTCTTTGCGTTACCCATTGATTGACGGACAAGGGAACTTTGGTTCTGTAGATGGCGACAGTCCAGCGGCTATGCGTTATACAGAGGCCAGAATGGATAAGATTGCAGAAGAAACTTTATCTGATTTGGATAAAGATACTGTTGATATGGTTCCTAACTTTGATGAATCATTAAAGGAGCCAACTGTACTTCCAACCCGTATTCCTAACCTTTTGGTAAATGGTGCTTCAGGTATTGCTGTGGGTATGGCTACAAATATGCCTCCACACAACTTGTCGGACACCATTGATGCCATTATTACCACGATTGATAACAAAGAGGTGGAAATGGACGAGCTGATTCGAATTGTCAAGGCTCCAGATTTTCCTACCGGCGGTACAATTTATGGTTACCAGGGTGTTAGAGAAGCATTTGAAACTGGTAAAGGTCGTGTAGTTGTACGCGCTAAAACAAATATTGAAACCGACGAAAAAGGTCGCGAAAAAATCATTGTAAACGAGATTCCTTACATGGTTAATAAAGCAGAGCTGATTATGAAAGCCGCTGATTTAATCAACGACAAGAAGATTGATGGGATTTCGAATGTAAATGATGAGTCGGACCGAAAAGGTATGCGTATCGTTTTCGATTTGAAAAGAGATGCCATTGCAAATGTTGTTTTGAATAAATTGTTCAAATACACACAGATGCAAACTTCATTTAGTGTGAACAACATTGCACTTGTGAAGGGTAGACCAAAATTGCTTAACCTTCGCGACCTGATTGATAATTTTGTAGAGCACAGACATGATGTTGTTGTTCGCAGAACTCAATATGAATTAAGACAGGCCGAAAACAAAGCTCATATCCTTAAAGGATTAATTATTGCTTTAGATCATATCGACGAAGTGATTGCTTTGATTCGTGGGTCCAAGACTCCTGAAGAAGCGAAGAATGGCTTAATGAGCAATTTTGAGCTGGATGAGATTCAGGCGAAAGCAATTCTTGATATGCGTTTGCAGAAACTTACCGGTTTAGAGCGTGAAAAACTGCATGCAGAATATGAAGAGTTGATGAAGTTGATCGACCATTTGAATGCAATTTTGGCCAATGAATCGATGAGAATGGATATCATTAAGGAAGAATTACTGGAAGTGAAAGCTAAATACGGTGATGAAAGAAGAACCGATATTGTTTATGCTTCTGAAGAATTCAATCCTGAAGATTTCTACGCTGATGAAGAAATGGTAATTACGATTTCGCATATGGGTTACATTAAGCGTACGCCACTTGCAGAATTTAAAACTCAGAATAGAGGAGGAGTAGGTTCTAAAGGATCGATTACCAGGGAAGAAGATTTCCTTGAGCACATGATTATGGCAACAATGCACAATACCATGTTGTTCTTTACCGAAAAAGGAAAATGTTTCTGGCTGAAAGTATACGAAATTCCGGAAGGAACGAAGCAGTCGAAGGGTAGAGCCATTCAAAATCTGTTGAATATTGAACCTGACGATAAAGTGAAGGCATATATTAATGTATTGAATCTAAAAGAAGAAGAATACATTAACAACAATTACATCGTTCTTTGTACGAAGAAAGGTGTTGTGAAGAAAACTCCACTAGAAGCTTATTCTCGTCCGAGAGTAAATGGTGTAAACGCAATTACTGTTCGTGAAGGCGACCAACTTTTAGAAGCGAAATTAACCAATGGCAAAAATGAAATTTTGATTGCTGTGCGTTCGGGTAAGGCAATTCGATTTGCTGAAGATCAGGTTAGATCGATGGGTAGAACAGCTTCTGGAGTGCGCGGTATTACTCTGAAAGATGACAAGGACGAGGTTGTTGGCATGATATGTGTAGAGAATGGAGAAGAAGACATTCTTGTTGTATCGGAGAATGGTTATGGTAAAAGATCGAATATTGAAGATTACAGAATTACCAACAGAGGTGGTAAGGGTGTAAAAACAATTAGCGTTACCGAAAAAACCGGAGACCTGATTGCAATCAAAAATGTTACTGACAACGACGATTTGATGATCATCAATAAATCAGGTATCACCATTCGATTGGCAGTTTCGGATCTAAGAGTTATGGGACGTGCAACCCAGGGTGTTCGTTTGATCAACTTAAGTAAGAAAAGTGATTCAATTGCTGCTGTGGCTAAAGTGAACTCATCGAACGAAGATGAAGAAAATGAGGCACCAGAACAACAGACTGAGGGTACTGAAGAGTAACATTTGATACTTAGAATAATTATAAAGTGATTAATCTTGTTCGAAATTTCAAAGAAAGATCTATTTTTGTTCGAGATTGTTATAAAAACTAAACATTGATTATGAGAAAATTATCATTCATTTTGGTTATGCTTTTATGCGTTTCTACTGTATTCGCACAAAAAAGCAAGGTAACTGGAGCTCAAAACTACCTGAACTCAGGTAAGTTAGATAAAGCGAAAGATGCTATTGATCAAGGAATTCAAGATGAGAAATGTGTTGCTTATGCAAAAGCATATCTTGTTAAAGGTAAAGTTTACCAGGGAATTTTTGAAAGCCCACTTCCTGCATATAAAAACCTAGAGAAGAATCCTTTGGATATTGCATATGCTGCATATTTGAAAGCTTTGGAATTAGATGAAAAAGGAAAGATGGTTAAGCCAGTTAAGGCTCAGATGACTAACATGATTCCTGATTATACAAACGAAGCGGTAAACCGTTATAACGCTGGCGATTTTGCTGGTGCTTTAGATGCTTTCGAAAAAGTTCTTGAGATTGAAGCTATGGATATGTTTAAAGATAACCCAGTTGTTGATACTGCTGTTATTTTTAATGCAGGTATGGCTGCTCAAAAATCAGAAAACTATGACAAAGCAATTAAGTATTACAAGCAATCTATCGATTACGAGTATGGCGGAGCTAAATCATACGCAAACTTATCACACGTTCTAAAGAATGCAGGTAACGAAGAAGAGGCAGTAAAATACCTTCACAAAGGTTTTGAGTTGTTCCCAAATGATTCATGGATGCTTGTTGAGTTGATCAATTACTACATGCTAGGTGGTGAGCCTCAAAAAGCTGCTGATTATCTTGATAAAGCGATTGCTTTAGATCCAAACAATGGTTCATTTTACCGTGCAAAAGGTACATTATACGAGAAAACTAAAGAGTATGACAAAGCTGAAGAAATGTATGTTAAAGCTTTAGAATTGTCTCCAGAAGATTTTACTTCTCAGTATAACCTTGGTCTTTTGAAATTGAATGCTGCTATTGCTAAGCACCAGGAAGCAAACGAAATTATGGATGCTAAGAAGTACAACGAAGCAATTAAAGTTGTTTACACTGAGTACGAAAAGGTAATTCCATATTTCGAAAAAGTTCTTGAAATGCAACCAGGAGAGAAGAATTCATTGATTACTTTGAAAGAATTGTATTTCAAGTTAAGAAATGAAAACGAAGCGTATTTGGAAAAATACAACGAAGTGAAAGCTCAGTTGGACGGAATGGAATAAGGTCTAAAGATTGACATAAAAAATTTAAAAAGGGAAACGTAATGTTTCCCTTTTTTTATTACATTTAAACATTATTAAGTTTAATTTAAAGACCTTATATGAAAAAATTATCACTCATTCTGCTAGTGCTTTTGAGCTTTTCTGCTGTATTCGCACAGAAAAGCAAAGTAACCGGAGCACAAAACTTTCTTAATTCTGGCAAATTGGATAAGGCTAAGGAAGCTATCGATGAAGGAATCAAACACGAGAAGTGTGTGTCTTATGCTAAGGCATATCTTGTGAAAGGTAAAGTTTACCAAGGCATATTTGAAAGTCCGCTTCCTGTATTTAAAGATTTGCATCAGAATCCTTTGGATATTGCTTATGCTGCATATTTGAAAGCCCTTGAATTAGATGCGAAAGGGAAGATGTTAAAGCCGGTTAAATCTCAAATGACCAATATGATTCCTGACTATACAAACGAAGCTGTAAATCGTTATAACAGGAAAGATTTTTCTGGTGCTTTAAATGCTTTCGAAAAAGTTCTTGAAATTCAGGCCATGGATATGTTCAAAGACAACCAGGTGATTGATACAGCCGTTATTTTTAATGCTGGCCTGGCTGCTCAGAAATCGGAAAATTATGAGAAGGCGATTAAATTCTATAAGCAATCAATCGATTATAATTATATGGGAGCAAAATCGTATGCAAATCTGGCTAATGTTTTAAAGAAAAATGGCAATGAGGATGAAGCGGTAAAATATTTGCACAAAGGTTTTGAGTTGTACCCAAATGATGCCGAAATGCTGGTTGAATTGATTAACTATTATATGTTTGGAGGAGAACCAGAAAAAGCTACAGAATATCTTGATAAAGCGATTGCTTTAGATCCCAATAATGCTTCATTCTATAGTGCTAAAGGTATGCTATGTGATAAGATTGGTGAAAGTGATAAAGCAATTGAGATGTATAAAAAATCGATAGAATTAAATCCAAATAATTTTAATCCAAGATACAATTTGGCAATTATCGAAGCCAATAAGGTAAGTGAGCTGCATAAGGAGACCAATGAAATTGTAAATGCCAAGAAATACAACGAAGCCATGAAAGTTGTATATGCAGAGTACGAAAAAGTAATTCCATACTTCGAAGAAGCATTGCAAGTAAGGCCAAACGAGAAGAATTCTTTGTTGGTTTTAAAAGAGATTTATTTTAAGCTAAGAAACCAAAAGGAAATGTATATGGAAAAGTACAATGAGGTGAAGGCCCAGTTGGATGGCTTAGAATAAGAAAATATGAAGGGAGCTCATGGTTCCCTTTTTTTGCATGCATCCAATTTAACATAATATGAATTATAAGACTCGAATTAAGAAATGCGTATACTTACCCATTTTCCATTTGAATTGCTTTTATAGATATTCTTGAAGAATTTTCATGAGTTTTCTTGGATCAATTGGCTTTGTGATGAATTGATCTGCTCCGGCATTCAAACACTCTTCGCGTTCATTATTCATTGCATAGGCGGTTTGTACAATCACGGGAATCGATTTGTTATTGCTCTTGATTTGTTTTATGGCTTCCATGCCATCAACTTCAGGCATTCTTATATCCATAAGCACCAAATCAATTTTTGGATTGTTGTGATTGCAGATTTGGATCGCATCCTTGCCATTTTTTGCCCAGATTACAGTTGCGTTTGTTAATTCAATAATGGCGTTGAGATAATTGAAATTGGACTTTACATCTTCAGCAATCAGTATGTTCTTTTCAGAATACTTTAAATCGCCTATATCGTTTAATTTACTGCCTGTTTTAGATGTAATTTCATTTAGGAGATTCATTTTGATTCTGCCGGTTCCCGAAAGCCTAAAATAGAAGTTTGTGCCAATATTCTCTTCAGAATCAAACCACAATTCACCGTCTAGCAGATGAACCAGCTTTTTGCTTAGCGTTAAACCTAATCCCGAGCCTTCAAACTTTCTGTTCGCCTCATAATCCAGTTGCCTGAAAACATCAAAAATATGATCTTGCTTCTCTTTAGAAATTCCAATCCCTGTGTCTCTTATGTAAAACACTGGAATGGAGTTATCATCGATATAATAACCTAGTTCTACTTTTCCTGACTTGGTGAATTTCAGCGCATTATCAAGTAAATTATCAAGAATTTGGATCAATTTATCCCTGTCCGATTTAATTTGTAATTCTTCAGAATTTATCGGAAAAATCAATTTAAACTCAACATCAGGTCTACTTAAAATCATTGAGTTTAAGTGGGTTTGTACCTCTCTTAAAGTTTCATTAATGTTAAAGAATTCGATGTTGAAGTTCAGCTGATTTGAATCCATTTTGGATACAAACAGAAGATTATTCACCATTTTCATCAGCTTGCTACTGCTGTTCAAAATATTCTGCACAAAATTAGATTGTTCCTTTTGATCCAAATTCGGCTCATTCAGAAGGTTAGAAAATCCAATTATTGCATTTATTGGAGTTCTGAATTCATGGCTTATATTGGAAAGAAAAGCCGATTTTAATTCATTGGATTCTTCAGCTTCCTTTTTGGCTTTCTCTAGTTCTTTCTGAGTTTTAGAAATCGTTATTAAATCCAGAATCGATTTTTCATGAAATAAGCAGGCTTTAATGGAAACGGCAAATTTATTAATTACATTTTTCAGTTTTCTCTGTTCCAGTTGACTCCATATTCTATCTTTGGCAGATGGGAACAGTACTACAAAACCCATATCCTGTAACTTGAAAAATGTAATGGCGCCTCTCTCCTTCTTTTTAAAGCCCAATGCTTCTCCAAGCTCTGGTGTAAGCTCAATTGAAAATGAACTGGACTCATCGAAGCAATGATCTAAAAAACTTGAATCGGGAATTTCAGTTTGATCCAACTTGATTTGAGGATGAGAGTAGATTACCGTATATCCAGTTGTTTTTGGCGAATATGGAATGCTGTAGTTGCGAAGCCAAACACCTCCGAACTCTAGATTTTTACGAGACATTAATGTGTGCAAAAATCTTTTACAATTCTCTTTTTTATCTAAGGATTGTCCTACAGATAGAGAGAGTTCATATAAAAATGATATATCAGTAATTAAACTATTTGTATTCATTGTCAAATTTTAATAGGCCAAACCTAAGACGATCGATTTGTTTAATAGTTCCAAATATCCACTGCCACTTGAATATATTTCTCCAATTGATAATGCACCTTCCAGTTCGCTTTCAGGAAAATGTTTCAATAGCTCAGAATTAAAACCTTCAAGCTCTTCATCAAAGCGATCTTGAAGATGGGTAAATCGGGAAATACAACTAAACAGAACAGGTAACGGTTTAACTCCAGTTTTCATGATACAATTGGAGATCATTTTTTCCGGAATTTCCCTTAGTTTATCTTCTTCTACAGATAGTATATCTATCAAAGAATTTTCTGGAATATTACCAACACAGGTAATGTGTCCTTCATTATTTACTTCGAAAGGATCGCGCACGATATAGTCTCTCTCCTCTTTGAAAATCCCAAATGGGAAATGAATCGAATGCTGCGAAAAGCTCTCCTTTGTTAAACTTATATTTTGAGTTTCTTTTAGGCAACGTTGGTACACTGTAAAGGCATTTTCCCAATTCAATTCTTTAATCAGGTTTTTCTCCGATTTTGTTACGATAAAAGGCCCGACCGATTTTTTCCATCCATGTTTTGCATCTATTTTCGTTTTAGAAGATAAAAAAACTACCATGGTGCCAGTTTGATAGATGCCCTCGTTGCTTATTAAGATGCCTTCTTTTGCGCTTTGAAGTCGTCCAACACCTCCTCCAAAAAACCTGACATTATTACCCAAATGTGTAAATAAAGTCATCAATTGATCTGAGGCTCGTTCAGAAAGTCCATCTATTAAGGTAAAGGCGGTTGTAAATTTGTGATCCTGGTAATCGGAAAATTTATTCACAAATTCGCTTTCTGAATTAAAATAGATGGGAACCAGTTCAAGCTCGATTTTTTTAATTACGATGCCTTTGTCAGATGTAATCTTCTGGTGAATTACCTGGGGAAAAATTCCTCCTATAAATAGGATATTTTCATTGTTTAAGCTGTTAACCAATACCTTCAGGTCGATATCACATTTTTCGCCTATAAACAATAGTACTTGAGAATTTTCAGTTGCAGAAAGTTCTTTTAATCCAGAAATAATATTGCTAATTGTTGGATTTTCCAGAAACATATGATGAAATGAAGATTGGTAAAACATACAATTTTAACAAATTTACAAACTTGTTAAAATCTGATTTGACTAAATGCTCTCGTGAGCTTGTCAAGTAGTGATTTTTATAATTAATCGCAAAAAAAATGCCGGTTTTAATTGTAAAACCGGCAGCTGTATTATCTAATCTTTTTAAATGAGTCAAGAACTGCATCGCTAAGCCTGTTCGCCACGGTGTCTTCATCTCCAACTCCATCTACCCGCTCAATCTTATTTTGCTTGGAGTAATACTCACTCACTTTAGAGCTTCTTTTTTCGTGTTGCTCCAACCTGTGAATAATAATATCGGTATCGGCATCGTAAGCACGCTTGCTTTGAGTTTTGCTACGAGCTGTTAATCTTTTAATCGATTCCAGGGTAGGAACATTCAAATTAATAGCAGTTGTAACTGTTGATTCCAATTTTCTTAGCAAACCATCCAGTATGTAGGCCTGTACAATGGTACGCGGAAAACCCTTGAAAATAAATCCATTGGCGTTTGGATGTTTTTTGATCTGACGCTCAATTAATTTAATGGCGATTTCATCAGGTACGATATCCCCTTTCTCGATGTAAGTTTTGGCATTTTTACCCATTTCGGTACCTTTCTTGATTTCCTGACGCATCAGGTGACCAGTAGAAATGTACACAAGGTTGAATTTTTCAGCCAATCTTCTTCCTTGGGTCCCTTTACCTGATCCAGGAGGGCCAAGAAGTACTAGGTTGATCCATGATTTTTCAAGCGTTTGATCAATTACATTCGTCAAACGATCAAAAATCTGGTTGATTCCACCCATTCCATCAATGCCATGGTAGATTTCTTTCTCTTTGTAAAAATTAGCTACCGGAGCAGTTTTGGTATCATATTCCTGAAGCCTAACATTGATTACCTCTTCTGTATCGTCAGGTCTGTTCTCCTTAGTTGCTCTCTCAAGCAAACGATTGCGTAGTTGCTCAGTAGGAACTTCCAGACTTAACATACAATCCAATTTGGTATTCATTTTTAGAAGCAATCCTTCCAAAATGTATGCCTGCACCGTTGTACGCGGAAATCCATCAAACAAAAAACCTTTTACTTCTGTATTTGTTTTAATTCGTTCCTCAATGATTTGAACTATAATTTCATCGGGTACCAATCCCCCTTTTTTGATAATATCTTTAGCTTGAAGCCCAAGTTCAGTACCTTCAGCAATTTCGCTTCGAAGAATATCACCAGTAGAAATGTAAGCCAAATTGTACTTTTCTACCAGCATTTTTGATTGGGTTCCTTTTCCGGCACCAGGAGGGCCGAACAATGCAATGTTTAACATGTGGTTAAATTTATGTTTTTAAGTTAGTCAAGATTCAAAATTAGTAATTTTTAGGCTACATCCGCCTAAATTAAAGGATTTATATCCTACTTATTATTTCAGGAAGAATCGAAATGAGAACTTGTCAGTTTTCGAAAATCTTAAAACATCAGAAAACCAACAAAATATATGAAGTATCCCGATGAGCGAAAAAATTGGAAAAACTGGTCCAATCCAGAATGAATAATTCACGATTGAAAAAAAGATGTAGCCGCCTAGTAAGAACAAACTTCCAATAAATTCAAATTTCCATACTACGATTAAGCCAATTAGCATCAACAGGTTGGCTGTGAATAACTTCACTTCCTGATTGCTCATCATATCCAAATCGGGAGCACCAATCTCAATTGCAAACCACAGAAAAAATAGGAATAAAAATATTCCTAAAAACCTGGCCACCCAACGAATTATACTTACTGCTAATTTCAAATCTTTAGTTTTTGGCAATTTGTATTCTGCCTCAACTCAAATATAGCCGATTTAATATGGAATTAAAAGCGCTGCAGAAACTTATTCATATCCCAATATTGTCATGTAATAAAGATCTTGTTTCATAGTATTGATTATTAATGGATTTAAATTGACTTTCTACCCAGAATAGCGTATATTTTTTATAGGAATCGAACTACTAAAACTTACTGTTATGAATGCAAATTATATATGTCCACATTGCCGAAATTACTTGAATGTAAACGACAGAATCGTTATCTCTGCAAAAAATGAAAAAGGACAGCGTGGAGTTCTTTTATTTAGTATCCATTTGGGAGATTATGAAATTTTGAAACATGCAAATTTCGAAATGGAAGAAAATGAGAAAATTAGCATGTTCTGCCCTTGTTGTCATAAAAGTCTTATAGACAGAAGAATCCATGATAACATTTACAAAATTCTGATGCAGGATGAAGAAGATCAGGAATACGAAATATTATTTTCTGGAGTTTATGGTGAAAGATGCACCTACCAAATTACAGAAGAAAAGGTACATACTTTTGGAGAGCATGCATCCAAATACCTGAATTTCACGAACCTGATTGACATGTCTTGATCCCCATGAAAAGACATTCGTGTAATCCATTGATTTCACCGAAAGATGTAATGGCTTCCCATCCTTCTTTCCAGGTGTTGGGTGCCTTTAATCCGGGTGCTGTAAAATATCAAGGTGAAACGATATTATTGCTTCGCGTGGCTGAAAACTGCCTGCCCGAGAAAGATCACATTACCATTCCCTATTATAATAAGGGTGAAGCCTTGGTAATGAAAGTTGATAAGGATGATCCTGACTTAATTTACAAAGATACAAGAGGTTATTTCTATAAAGGAGTTGATTATTTAACCACCATAAGCCATATTCGTTTGGCTCGTAGTAAAGATGGAGTCAATTTTGAAGTGGAAAATCAGCCATTTATCTACCCTACTTTAGATTGTGAGTGTTTTGGTGTTGAAGATGCCAGAATTGTACATCTGAATAATACCTACTATATCAACTACACTGCTGTTTCGGGTGATGGCTATGTTACCTATCTGGCCGAAACTAAAGATTTTAAAACTGTTAAAAAACTTGGAATTATATTTCCACCACTGAATAAGGATGTTGCATTTTTTCCTGAAAAGATAAATGGAAAATTCGCAGCCATTCATCGACCAGACAACAAAGGCTTTGGATTGCCTTCGATATGGTATGCAACTTCTCCCGATATGATGAATTGGGGCGAACATTTTTGTTTGCTTCGCCCAGATAACACAAAGTCGGAACAACAAAAAATTGGCGGTGGTTCTTCACCAATTAAAACTGAAAAAGGTTGGCTGGTTCTTTATCACGCCAAGGGAGAAAATAGTGTGTATACTCTAAAACTACTACTACTTGATCTGCAAGATCCTACAAAAATTATAAAAAAGGCAGATGTACCCGTTTTGCTGCCAGAGACTGAATACGAAAAAAATGGCTTCTTTCCCAATGTGGTTTTTACCAACGGAATGGTGGAAGAAGATGATGGAGAATTGTGGGTTTATTACGGTGCTTGTGATGAGACAGTTTGTCTTGCCAGAACAAGCATTACCGATTTATTAAATCATTTTAATTAAGCTTAATCATGAGAATTACATATGTATCTACTTATCCGCCAACAGAATGCGGAATAGCAACCTACACCCAATACTTAAGTAATTCGGTTGCCAATTATGGAAAAGAGATAAGGGTTTTAGCACAAATTGGAGCGAAAGGAAATCATGTATTTGAAACTTATGCGCCACATGATAAAGACATTGCTGCCAAACTCTTTTTTCATGTCGAACGGCATTCGCCTGATATTGTACATGTTGAACATGAATTTGGTTTATTTGGAGATCAGCGTGGAGTTCAGATTGTAGAATTCCTGATTCGATGCCAGCTTGCGGACACTCCCGTGGTTGTAACTTTGCATACCGTATTCGAAGACCTGAAATATGAGGAAAAAAATATCCTGCAGCACATTCTTAATTTCAGCACAGCTATTGTGGTGCATGAGAGCTTTCAGAAAGAGATTCTATTGCAAACCTACGAATGTCCCAAACCAATTGTTGTGATTCCTCATGGTGTACGAGAAGTTGAAAGAGTAAAACATGCCAAGAATTTATTGGGTTTAGAAGGAAAACAGGTTCTTTTGCTGGCTGGTTATATGAGGTCGACAAAGAATTTTGAGAAAATTATTAAGCTGATGCCACAATTGATCGAAAGAAACAAAGACCTGGTATTGCTTATGGCTTCAAGAACCAGAATCAATGAGCACTCCATGTATAAAGAGAAACTATATCGGGAAATCGATCAAATGGGTTTGAAAGAGCATGTTAAGATTCTTTACGGAAAGTTTCCTCAATATACCTTAGACACCATATTAAGTGCGGCCGATGTAATGGCTTTGCCTTATTCAAAAGGTGCGCAGAGTGGTGTTCTGGCGCAGGCTGCAGCCATGTTACTGCCTGTGGTAACCTCTGAGTTAATGAGCTTTAAAAACTGGATAAATGAAGTGAGAGGCGGATTTTATGCAAGTTCGGATGATGAATATGTGTCTCATATTAGCCATTTACTTCAGGATGATGATCTTAGGACTGAATTCCAGAATAATATCAGGGAAAACAACAAGAAGATTAGCTGGACCAATATTGCCAGTAGACATATCAAATTATACAGGAACTTGCTGAAATCACCTGTTGCAGGCGCTCAGTTCTATTTTCGTTCAGAATCAATTAATTCTGGCAAGGAAATCTTGCTTTAATAAAATACCATATTATCCAGAAGATCCTGAACCTTAAGCGAGGCTATTCCCGAACGAGAATCGGCCATTGCATATGGCAGTACCAGCATGTCTTTGTGTACAATAGCTCCACATGAGTAAACTACATTTGGAACATATCCATTTCTCTCCTTTTCATCAGGGGTTAAAAATGGATCTTTCAACAAGCCAATTACTTTGGTAGGATCGTCTAAATCGAGAAGAATTGCACTAATGGTATAGGTTCGAACCGGACCTACACCATGAATTAATAGCAGCCAACCTTTCTCGGTTTCAATGGGCGATCCGCAATTGCCAATTTGGAAAAACTCCCAGTAAAATGCCGGGGGTTTTAAAAGAATTGGCTTTTCCCAGTACTTAATATTATCAGAAAACATGATGTACAGGTTTTCATTATCATTTCTGGATATGGTAGCAAACTTGCCATTTATTTTTCGTGGGAACAAGGCCATACCCTTTCCTTTCGATCCTTCGCCCAAAAGGACAGATACTTTGAAATGACAAAAATCTACCGTTTCGATCAACTGAGGCAGTGCATTAAATCCATTGTAAGCTGTATAGGTTGCATAGTACACATGCTTTCCTTTGCCATTTCCATTTTTGAATAATACAAACCTGGCATCCTCGACCCCTTTAACCTCGTTGTTCGAAACCGGGAATATTACCCTGGCACTGATATCCAATTCTGGTGAAAATTTGATCTCATAATTAGCGTTTGCCAACCATAGTAATGTTTCGATGGCCTCTTCGCTGCTTCGTCCGACTTTTTTGTGTTTGATATCCTTCTTTTTTCTAAAAATCTGAATGGCTTCATTCAGTTCTTCAAAGGTGAATTCATCCAACAAATTGTCTAATATTTTTGAGACCAGATCGTAGGTGCCCAACTCCTTCAATTTTAAAGAGAAGTCGCTTTTGAGATATATTGGATCAGGAGTTCTATTAACACGCTCTACCAAGGCACTGTTTTTTTGTACCAGCAAATCGCCATTGGAACGAATGACACCTCGCCTGAATACGATAGATGAGATATGACCTTCTCCAACAGCCCGAAAGCTGAGTAATACTTTCAATCTGCCCGAGTCTGAATCAATGTCTTCGGGATGTACCACAATGGACGGATTGAATAAAGCAGCCGATTCTATGGAATACTCCATGGTAAAATACGAACCTATCAGTAATTTTTGTTCCAGGCTAAAATCATTGCTGAAATTTGTAGTTTTTACGATCTCATCGAAGTTATCCTTAAAGATTCGTTTGATATTTCGATGACGTTTTGAGAAACTTTTGATGGTATCATCCAGAATTTTTTTTGCCTCCTTATCGGATAATAGAAAGATTCTTTCAAAAATATTTTCAATACGTTTTTCGTTACCAGGTGTAAAAAAACGAGTTACCACCCTGGAGTCGTCAGGAGTAAAATGAAGAACCTGCTTGTTTATGGGAATGGGTTTGTTGTTTTTGGCCATTTTCATCCGTTTTAGCGAGCTTACTAAATATACGAAATTCGTGCTCGTTAATGAAATAAGAATGGCTTACAGGTTAATATCGATTAGTATTTTAATACTGGAAGCGATATTTTAAATCGGATGCAAAGTAATCTGAAAAGTATAATGCAGGAAATGGTAAGGAATTGATTCAAAGCAGAATTAATTTCCAATGAGTTGAGCAAAATGAACAATGCTCCACCTGCCAGACATGCAGTTGCATAAATTTCCTTTCTAAAAATCAATGGAATATCGTTACATAAAGTATCGCGAATTACACCACCCATTACTGCCGAAAATAATCCCATAATAATGGCAAGGAATGGATGAATACCAAGACTTAAAGATTTTTCGATACCAATTACGGTAAATACGCCAATTCCAATGGTATCAAATAAAAACAAGGTGCGCTTTAAGGACATGATCACATTTTTGAACAGGAAAGTTAAAATCACACCCAAGCTGATTATAATGATATAATTTAAATCACTGATCCAGGCAACTGGAAAATTACCCAAAATTACATCTCTTAGTGTACCACCGCCAATGGCAGTAATAAATCCGGTGAAATAAGCACCGAACAGATCCAGCTTTTTATTTGCAGCAGACATGGTTCCACTAATTGCAAATACAAGTGTTCCAACAAGATCGAGAATATAAATTACACTCATGATTTAATTTTTTTGCAAAAATAGAAAGTCAAACGAGAAAACAATACCAATTATCAATAAAAATAATCATAAAATGAACTTCGTTTAGAGCTAAGGAGAAATTGCCTGTCGAAAACAAACAAATAAGAATGTCAATTCGAAAAAAGGATGGAACAGAATTCCACCCTTTTGTAACGATCATATGATTTAGGTAAGTTGATTATCCTTGTGCATCCACCACAGCAATGGCTGTCATGTTGATAATTTCACGAACCGAACAACCCATAGGAACAATATGGAATGGTTTTGCTGTTCCCAGCAAAATTGGACCAATGTTTTCCAGTCCACCCAAATCCTGCATCAATTTGTATGCAATATTTCCAGAGCTTAAGTTCGGAAAGATAATGGTGTTTACATCCTTTCCTTTAATTTTATTAAATGCGAAGGTTTCATCGCGCAATTTCTTGTCAAGTGCAAAATTCAACTGCATTTCGCCATCAACCTGTAGTTCAGGGTGATGTTCATGTAAATGCTCAATAGCCAGGTTTGCCTTAACCGGACTACCCTTTCTAACCGATCCAAAATTAGAGTAAGAAACCATTGCCATTACAGGATCTACATTGAATGTTTTCAGAGCTCTAGCAGTACTAATAGTAGTATCTACCAATGATTGTGGTGTGGGTTCCGAGTTTACTGTAGTGTCCGAAAAGAAAAGTGGTCCTTTCTTGGTCATGATGATATTCATACCCACTAAGGTTTTCATGTCATCTTCGATACCAATTACTTTGGTTGCAATTTTAAGTGCTTCGAAATACCTGGTTGCATAGCCCGAAATAAAGGCATCAGCGTCGCCATTTTCAACCATCATGGCACCAAAATAATTTCGGTCATACATTTTTTCTGCAGCTTCTTTATGGGTTAATCCTTTACGGCCGCGTTTCTCACATAAAATATCTGCGTAACAATCTCTTCTTTTTCTCTCTGCTTCGCATCTTACATCAATAATATCAGCGCCAGCTAAATCCAAATCGTTTTCATCTACAATTCGCTTGATATTTTCAGGATTACCAAGAATGATTGGCTTTGCAATTCCCTCGTGTAGTGCGATTTGCGCTGCTTTAAGAACGTTAAAGTTATTCCCTTCGGCAAATACAACTCGTTTAGGGAATCGTTTTGCTTTGTTGAATACAGTTCTTAATAATTCATTTTCAGTACCCAAACGTTGTTTCAACTCTTCGGCATATGCATCCCAGTCTTTAATCTCTTTCTGAGCAACACCAGATTCAACAGCAGCCTTTGCAACTGCTACCGCAACGCTCGATACCAGGCGAGGATCAAGTGCCTTAGGAATGATATAATGCTTGCCAAACACAATATTTGCTTCGTTATATGCTGCATGAACCGCTTCTGGAACAGGTTCTTTGGCCAATTTTGCAATGGCATGTACCGAAGCAATTTTCATTTCTTCGTTAATGGCTGTTGCTCTTACATCAAGAGCTCCACGGAAAATATATGGGAAACCCAATACATTGTTTATCTGATTTGGATAATCGGAACGACCAGTGGCTACAATCACATCTTTTCTGGCATCGAAGGCATCGTCGTAAGAAATTTCCGGATCGGGATTGGCCAAAGCAAATACGACCGGATTTTTTGCCATGGACAAAACCATTTCTTTGCTCATGATTCCACCTACTGATAATCCAAGGAAAACATCTGCGCCAACAAGAGCTTGTTCCAGTGTATCCACATCCTGGTCAGTCATAAACTGCTTTTTCTGCTCGTTAAGGTCAGTGCGTCTGGCGTTAATTACACCTCTACTATCGCACATGATTACATTTTCGGGCTTAACGCCAAGCGAAATGTATAGTTTGGTACATGAAATGGCAGCGGCTCCTGCACCATTTACAACCACTTTAACCTCTTCAATTTTTTTATTGCCCAATTCTAAGGCATTTAACAAACCTGCTGCCGAAATAATTGCTGTTCCGTGCTGGTCGTCATGCATTACAGGAATATCGAGCTCTTTTTTCAGTCTCTCCTCAATTTCAAAGCATTCAGGTGCTTTAATATCCTCAAGGTTAATTCCTCCAAAGGTTGGGGCAATTGCTTTTACAGTTTCTACAAATTTGTCTACGTCTGTTGCATCTACTTCAATGTCGAATACATCGATATCTGCAAAAATCTTAAATAGCAGACCTTTACCTTCCATCACTGGCTTCCCTGCCAGCGCACCAATATTTCCAAGGCCCAAAACTGCGGTTCCATTTGAGATTACAGCTACCAGGTTTCCTTTTCCGGTGTAACGATAAGCGTCGGCTGCATTTTTCTCGATTTCCAAACATGGTTCAGCAACACCAGGGCTATAGGCCAAAGCCAAATCGCGTTGTGTTCTGTATGGTTTGGTTGGAATTACTTCAATCTTACCAGGACGCCCTTCTGCGTGGTATCTTAAAGCATCTTTTGAACTAATCTTTGCCATTTGTTTGATTTTCGTCGTGCAAACGCACGGTTAATAGTATTTTGTGAAATGCAAAGATGCTAATAAATGGGCGTACGAAATGAAGGGAAAAGCTTAAAAACTGTAAAGATATCAGTATCTTACTGAATTACTTTTAATTAAGACTAGTGATAAATAACGGATTTTTTCTTGAATAATATGAAATAAAGCAGCTTACCTTTTGCTTTTAATCATGAGGGAATGTGTGAATTTGTTTTCGGCGAGAAACTCTTTATCGTAAGTGTGCGAGTTGCCTTCAAGATCGACCACTACAATTTTATTGATCTTCCATTCTCCACTCTCAGATTTTTTCTTGAAAAGGATTCTTCCCAGAAGCATTCCCACTTTTGTCTTCTTTTTATTACTGCATGTGGTTTGGATCAGCTCATTACCCGATGGCGATTCAAAATAAACATCCACCCTGCTTAAGCCTTGTAGTGAATAGGCACGCAATGAAAAGTAAAGGGTTTCGTCTGATTTGCTAACATCAATTGAGTTTTGGACGAAGTTCACAGAGTGCAGGTTGAATTTGCCTTTCAGCTCCTTTTTATTTGCTGTTGCAGATATTGATGCACAACAAAGCAGCAAGAGTAGAAAACCCTTGCAAAACAACTTGCAAATCTTATAAAAACTCAATTTCATAGTGGGATGGTATGAAAATACAATTTCCTATACGAAAGAAAACAAAAAGGGATACTCAAATTTGAGTATCCCTTTCTATTTATATTATTTCTAAGAAATTACTTGATTTCACCTTTTACAGTAGCCATTGTTTTAGTAATATCTTCTCTTGATGGAGCAATTGCTTTTGCTTTAGTCAATTCAGCCATAGCTTTTTTGTAGAAACCTTGTGCTTTTGCCGATTCAGCTTTGAATTTTTCTGGCTCGGTGTTTGCAATTGGGTTTGCTTTTTGCATAATTGTTGCACCCTGGTTGAAATATAACATTCCTAATCCAACCAATGCATCAGCCTGGTATTTTGATTTAGCTTCACCAGCTTTTTTGTAAAGACCTTCAGCCGCATCAACTTTGTTTGCTTTTTGAGCTTTCTGACCTTCTACAAGGTAATGCTTAGATAAAGTAGCAATTAACTTTGAGTTTTTAGTTGGACATGCTTTGATTCCTTTTTCCAAAGTAGCTACCATTTCGTTCATCTTTTTCTGTTTCTTTTGAACAGATGCAAGATACTGGTATGATTTAGAAGCCTTGTAGTTGCTTGCTACCGATTGAGCAAAATACTTTTCCGCTTTTGCGTAATCTTTCAATTTATTTGCGCAATAAGCAGCGTTAAATACCAATGCTGGATCTTCAAAAGTATCTTCAGCTCCTAAAAATGCTTCATATTTTTCAAGTGCAGTTTTGTAATCTTTTGATTTTACTGCAGCGTTACCTTCATTCTTTAATTGAGCAGCAGATTGTGCGAATAAACTTGTAGCACAAAAACATACCGCGATAAATAAAATAAATTTTTTCATACTTTAATTTTTTATGATTATTTGATTTTAGATTTTTCTGTCAAAACAAGCCTAAAAATAAATATTTCAGAGAAAATTCAAATAGAATTAACACAAAAATATTCTTCAATAGAGTTTTTTTAGAGGGAATTTATTTAACTGGGCCAGCTCAATGGTTTCTTTCTGCAAGTACTTTTTATCAATTGAATAATTGTCGTACTGACTAAGATTATTGTTCTTTATTAAGCGATTCAGCTTTCTGGTGTAATCCTCTCCTATTTCGGAGTAACGATGCAATAATGGTACCAATTTGTTGGGATCGTTACTTAAGGCTCTTTCAAGTCTAAATTCTTTATAGGCTCTTACCCTTGCAATGGTCTGGTAATAATCGCTTACCGATTCCTCTATGCTTGTGTATTTTCGTACATATATGTTTGTGGAATCTCTTCCAACAAGTGCTTTAATTCTGTTTTCACCGGCATTATACGACCAAATTCCAAAAACATTATTCCCTTCCTGGAAAAACCTTGAAGATCCCCATCCCGATTCCAAAGCTGCTTGTCCTAAAACAATACTTGCCGGATGCGGCTTTAGCCTGTTTTTTAGTTCGGTAATTTCGCAACACTTGTATTGTTCGTATAAATTGAAAAGAAAAACACTATCACTTTCAATATAATGGGGATGTTGGGTCAACCAGCTTTCGATATGTTCCAGTCTTTTTATTTTCTGATTCAGATTGTGTTGTGTGAGTAGTACCGCCGGTAGTAGCATCTCAACAAATTTCTGCTTTTTTTCATCTACCGGAAGCATTCGCAATGAAATTACTTTGGTGTAGATGTACGGCGTAATCACGGTGTCGGAAAAAGCATGAACATCATTTTTACTTTCGATTTCGGCATATTCTGGGCTTACCTTTTCATTGGTGAAAAGAATACGTTCTGTGCATGCCGAAGACAGTAAAATCAGGCAAAATAAAGAAATAAACAGCTTTTTCATGTTGAATTATTGTTAATTTCAGTCTGCTAAAATAGCATTTTATTTTTGTAACGCAAATTGAAGAATGATCTGCTCTGCTTGTTTATTCTGAGCCGTTTTACACTATAAAAATCATTGTAAAATATTGATGCTGTGGACGAAATACAATTTATGAAAATTGCGAAAGAGCAAAAAAAAGCAGAACCCGATAAAGAATTCTGCTTTTGATATCATGTAAATGTATTTATACACTAAGAATGGAAATTTCGCCAAAGGCTGGCGTTGGAATATTGAATGAATCTTCCAGTTTTACGTTTTTTTCGATGGCCTGTATGGTGCGAATTACGCCACCATGCGTGAATATGGCTACTTTCTTATAATCTTTTGATTTTAATTCGTTCCAGAATTCAAGAACACGATCGCGAAGCATTACAAACGACTCTCCATTTGAACATTTCAGGTTTACGAAATCTTCCATCCACTTTTCTAAAAATGGATCTTTAATTTCGTCCCAAACTTTTCCTTCCCAGTCGCCAAAATGCAGTTCCATCAATCTTTTGTCTTCTTCTGCCTCTTCGGGATAAATATCGTTTGCCAGTTTTTTAGCTCTTGATAAAGGACTGGCATAAATTTTATCGAATTCTACTCCATCAAGATTTTTCTTTACCGTGTTTAATTCTTCAGGATATGTTTCGGCCAGGTCAACATCTTTTTGTCCGTAGCAAACTCCCTGATCTACTGCAACTGCCGTATGTCGTATTAAATAGATTTCCATATGTATTATAAATAGTTTAATAGTGATAAATAAGAAAGATAGAATACAACTTCACAAACTTGTTGAGTTGCGCCAATGCAATCGCCGGTGTATCCATCAATCCATTTGTTATAATATCTTCCCAATAAAACTTTGCAAAGGTAAACAGGAATGAGAATAAGAAAAAACTTTAGATTCCCCAAGAGTGCCAAAGGCAGTATTCCTGTTATCAGCATGAAAATGAAATTGCCTGGGCTCAGCTTTTGAGAATAATCTTTTGCCTTAGAATTTCCTACTCTTGCATATTTATGAGTGTTCACCAGGCTGGCGGCAACCATTCTGGTTGATGAATGAGCCGCAATCAAAATCAATGGAAGCTGGTTCGCTGATATGGAAAATTGACAGTAGAATTTTGTGATAATCAGAAAGATAATTCCGGTAACACCAAAGGCTCCAATTAAAGAATCCTTCATAATTTCGAGAATTCTTTCCTTGGTCCAGCCACCACCAAAACCATCGCATACATCCATAAATCCATCTTCGTGTAAAGCACCTGTTAAGAGTGCTGTTGCTGCCATACTTACTATCACCGCAAGGTTAAAAGGCAAGAGTAAATTAAAAAGATAGAAAACAAAGGCCGCTATACCACCAATAATGAGACCAGCTATTGGAAAATATTTAATTGCTTCGTGCTGATATTCTTCCTTAAAGCTAGCCCACTTTGGAAATGGGAGTCGCGTAAAAAACGATAATCCTGTAAAGAAAATATTGAGTTCTCGTTTCATTGGATTTATTTTTCCGGGCATTGAATTGATATTATTCACTTACAATTTGATCGCTATTGCTTACTCCTGCATCTTCGAAACTTGCCATTTGATTTAGGAAATTAACTGCCGATTCGATAATTGGATATGCAACGGCTGCTCCTGTTCCCTCTCCCAAACGCATGCCCAAATCGAGAATGGCATTGGCTTGCAAATGTTCCAGCATGTGTTTGTGGCCATTTTCGTTCGATTTGTGAGTGAAAATGCAATATTCCAAAATATTTGCATTCATTTTGGACGCTGCCAGCAGAGCTGAAGTAATAATGAAACCATCAACCATAATGGTCATTTTTAGTTCGGCTGCTTTTAGCATTGCGCCAGCAATCATCACTATTTCGAAACCACCAAAATGTGTAAAAATATCTTCGACAGAATCATCACCTTTGTAGTTTTCGACTGCGCTTTTTAAGATTTCATATTTTCTTTTCAAGCCTTCATCGTCCCATCCGGTTCCGCGACCTACGCATTCCTTTAAATCTACTTTTGCAAGCAAATGTAAAAGAACGGCAGCCGAAGAGGTGTTGGCGATACCCATTTCGCCAAATCCGATAATATTGGTGCCGTTTTTATGGGCTTTCTGAACCAGTTCTGCTCCTTTAGCAAGGGCCTTCGTGAACTGTTCTTTGTTCATGGCCGGACCATTTAGGTACGATTGAGTTCCATGTGCAATTTTGGCATCAATTACATTCCAATCTTTGTCAAAATCGTAATTTACTCCGGCATCAACAATTTGAATGTCGATGCCATTCTGACGACCAAATACATTAATTGCAGCTCCGCCAGCCATAAAATTGGCAACCATTTGCCAGGTTACTTCCTGCGGATAAGGGCTAACTCCATCCAATGCAATACCATGGTCGCCAGCAAATACCATAATTACAGGCTTGTTCAGTTCCGGGGATAAGGTATTTTGGATGCAACCAATTTTAACAGCCAATTGTTCAAGCATACCCAAAGAACCAATTGGTTTGGTTTTAAAATCTATTTTGTGCTGAAGTTGTTCAATCAACTCTTTCTGAGGAGTTTTGATGTCGAAATTCATATGTATAAGATTGTATTTCTAAATTCGTATTTATTCCTTGGCCTCACTTACACCAGCATCCTGGAAAGAAGCCATTTGGTTCATAAACTGGGCTGCACTTTTAATTAATGGAAAACATACCATTGCTCCTGTTGCTTCTCCCAAACGCATTCCAATGTCGAGTATCGGATCGCCACCCATAATATTCAACATTTTAATGTGTGCCTGTTCGTTCGATTTGTGAGCAAACAAGCAGTAATCTTTCACTTTAGGGTTAATTCTAAATGCAGCCAAAAGTGCCGACGTAATAATAAAACCATCGATTAAAAGTGTCATTTTTAGTTCGGCAGCTTTGAGCATTGCACCTACGATCATTACAATTTCGAATCCGCCAAAATGAGTTAAAACGTCAATTGGATCATCAGATTTGTTGTATTTCGAAAGTCCTTCGTTTAAAAGGTCAAACTTACTCTTAACACCTTCTTTATCGAGACCTGTGCCTCGACCAACACATTCTTCCAGAGGGATATTACCCAATAGACTCAAAATCAATGAAGCCGAAGATGTATTTCCGATCCCTTTTTCGCCAAAAACAATAAAGTTACAGCCTTTTTTGTGAATCTCTTCAATAACCTCGGCACCTCTTTTAATGCCTTCTATGCATTGCTCTTTTGTCATTGCCGGTTCGAATCGATAGTTTTTTGTGCCATAGGCCAATTTACGATTCAGAATTGGAAGGCTTGGATCAAAATCATGATCGACACCTGCATCAACTACATTGAACTGAATGCCATGCTGTTTGGCAAATACAGTGGAAGCAGCTCCACCTTCCATGTAATTGTAGAGCATTTGGTAACTTACAGATTTAGGATAAAAACTAACTCCATCATCAGCAATACCATGATCGCCTGCAAAAACAACAACATTTGGTTTGTTGATTTCCGGTGTCATGCTGTTTTGAATTCTTCCCAATTGGAATGCAATTTGCTCCAATTTTCCCAACGAACCAATTGGCTTGGTTTTCGTATCAATCTTCTCCTGTAATTCTTTATTTAAATTGTCTGATAAAGAATCAATTTTAAATTCTATCATCTCTTACTTTCTGTTTTTACCAAGAATATTTTTTAGCTCGATTAGGCTTTTGCTTAGCTGCTCTTTACAATCGTCGTTCTTCTCGTTTAGGACAGCCATTTCCAAATCAGGAATTGCATCTGTTCTTTCCAGTTTGATTAAGGCAATTGATGCTTTGCTTCTTACATCAGCATCTTTGTCGCGTAACATTCCTGGAATCCATTTTTTTGAAGACCAACAAGCCATCTCTATTACCTTATCGATTGCAGCAAGTTTTTCTTCTTTCGAACCCGATAGATTATTGTAGTATTTCGATTGTAAATCTTGAATGTCTTTGGTGTAGATGATTTCATTGCTGAAAAAATCAGGGCGAACTACGGATTCTGGGTAGCTTACCATTTCTGAGTTTGTTGCCCAACGAACAATACGAGGCAGCATCCAACGCATTCCAGGTGTACATTCCGGGTGGCCTACGAATGAGGCAACTTTACCTTTTCCAATAGAGTTGGCTACAATAAACGGACGATTGTTGGTCATGTTGGCAGGAGACCCTTCTACGGTATGAACATCAGATAACATGGTACCCAACGAAATTTCTTCTACTGCGTCTTCTGCTGATACCAACACCGGACCTTCATAATATTGACAGAATGAAATTTCGCGATCTTTCAATTCAGGGAAGATTTTTTGACCTTCTTCTGTTAAGGAGAACTTTGCCAATCCGTGTCCACGATGATCGTGCTCGATATCAATAGCTTTATAACCTGTTAGTTGTAAACAAGGATAATCAGGAGTATTTGTCATGATATATGCACCAGCACAGATACCGACTACAGCAATTCCCTTGTCTTTAACCAAGGAAACTACTCTTTCAATTCCTGATTCTCCCAAGCTCATGGTTTCGCTTCTTCCGCTTCCACCAGGGAATACAATGGCGTCAAAATCAAGAATTTCATCCGATACAATCTGACTTGCACGAATTACTTCACAATCAATTTTCGGATCTATTTTTAAGGCTTCCATAGCATCGGCAATACACCAAGGGCTATCGCCGTTTTTATCGAAAACGCCAACTTTAATTCTTTGTTCAGCTTTGGTTTCAACTCGTTTGCACGAATAACTTGTAATTAAAAGTGTAAGTAAAATTACACCAATTGTAAGGAATTTGTTCATGTTAGTTTAGTTAGTGGTTTATTTTAGTGTGTTCTTTATTTCAAGTGGAATGCCTGATATAACCATCGTTACAATTTCAGCTTTTTCAGCAATGTACTGATTGATATATCCTTGAATATCGTTGAAGCGTAAAGCCATTTTGTTACCCGGATGGCCTCCCAAACCCAATTCATTGCTTACAATAATCCAATCACAATTCTGGGCAAATATTTTATCCAGTTCTTCTTTGGCTTGTTCAATGGTTTTATCGTCATCTTCGCCATTATCGAAGAAAAAATTATTTAGCCAAAGAGTAATGCAATCCAGCAAAATAACTTTGCCATTTACATCATGCTTGCTCAAAAATTTTTCCTCTTCAATGTTTAACCATTGGTCCCCACGGCGGGCTTTATGGGCTTCAATTCTTTTTCTATGATTCTCGTCCCAAACACGGGAAGTGGCCATATATACAGGTTGATCTGTTTGATTCAGGATTAATTTTTCGGCATATTCACTTTTCCCTGATCTTTGTCCTCCTGTAATTAAATGAATCATAGTGTTTTGTAAATTATATATATAAATTATTTGTTATGGTGAATTTACGAATTTATCAATCCGACAGGAAGATTTTTTTTCTTTTTTAAAACAGGCCATTCCAGGCTAAATAGCATGTACTAATCAATACAATGCTTACAAAGCAAACTGCATGGTTGATGTATTTGATTTTATTGATTTCTTCATTCTTTAGAAGTCTGTCGTTCTCACCAATAAAAGGCTTATCAACACTCTTCCCTCCATAATCGTGAGCACCGCCGAAACGACAATTTAAAATTCCCGCTAAAGCTGATTCGGGATAACCTGCATTTGGACTGGTGTGAGCCTTACCATATTTAAAAATAAATTTTAGCGAGCGGTAATTTAGAGTAACCAAGGCCATTAGCAATGCGGTTATTCGTGCCGGGATGAAATTTACAAGGTCATCAAGACGTGCAGCAAACCTTCCAAAGAGAATGAATTTTTCATTTTTATAGCCAATCATGGAGTCCATGGTGTTAATCATTTTATAGCACATCATGCCTGGAACACCTCCAATTGCATAATAAAACAATGGAGCAACAACGCCATCTGAAAGATTTTCTGATAAGGTTTCGAATACAGCCAGGCGGATTTCCTGTTCTGACAATTGTGAAGTATCGCGCCCAACAATCCAGGACAACCTTTTTCTTCCGGCTTCCAATCCCATGGTATTTAAATGGTGAAATACTTCGACACCTTCTTGTAATAAACTTTTATTGGCCAAGCCATAAAATACAAATATCGATGTAAATATAAGATATGCGTACTGGTCAATTTGTAGTAGTAAATACGACGAGAAGTAAAACAATGCAAATACCGATGATGCCAGGAACAAACACATGAATGCACCTTTGATCAGGCGATTTTTACCATTGTTTAATAATTTAGTTAGAAAAGAGATTGAATTACCAAAACCAACGATTGGGTGAGGTAATTTTCTAGGATCTCCAAAAATCAGATCTAAAACATATCCGATAAGGAGAGGTATGATAATTAATGTAATTTGCTCCATTTTTGTAATGCATCAATTAGCAATTGATTTTTTTCTTCGCTTAATGTTGCAACGCGAATATAAGAAGAATTTAGGCCACGAAAATTTTTTGCATCACGAATTAGGATGCCAAATTCCGAAATCAGGTAATTTTTTAGTTCTGTTGAGTCACCTTTTTCTAGTTCGATTAAAAAATAGGAAGTTTTTGTGGGGTGAATTTTAATTCCTGCAATCTGACTTAAATTTTTAATGAATTTTTCCGTGCTTGATTTATAGTGTTTTACAGGAGGCAAAACTTCGCTTTTGTGCTGAACAAGGTATTTTCCGGCTTCAATAGCCAGCGAATTAACCGTCCAGGGAGCCTTGTAGAATTCAATTTTCTGTACCAATGCACGGTTTGCGATCAAATATCCCAATCTCAGGCCGGGAATTGCAAAGTTTTTTGTGAGCGATTTTACAATGATCAGATTTTGGTGCTTTTTGATTAAATCTATGGAAGATGAAATTGAATCGGTGAAATCTATATAGGCTTCATCCAATACAAAAATCGAATTTGGATGATTCTTTAATAAAATATCAAGATCTTTTTGTTGCAAGACATCACCAGTTGGATTGTTTGGGTTGCAGATCCAGATCAGGTCTGAATTGAAAGTGGAAGAAGAGGACAATTCCTTCCAATTAATAAAATTTAGCTCGTGTTTGTTGATATTACAGGCATCTTCGTATTCCGAAAAGGTAGGAATTACAATGGTAGAACTCTTTTTATTATAGCATTGTGCAATTAGATAAAAAGCTTCGGTGGCACCGTTTACAGCCATTAACATAGCAGGATCTACATCAAGATCTTTGGCCAATACATGAACAAAGCTCTCTGCCGATGCTTCAGGATAGGAGTCTATGGCATTCCAATTCTCGATCAGGTGATTCTTTAAAGCTTCGGAATATCCACCATACCAAACATTTGTGCTAAAATTAGCTTTAATGTGTTGTTTATATTTGTATCCATCGTCTCCGTGTCCTTGTAACATGTTGTTATATAGTGTATAAAGATTAATTTTTATAAAGATATTACATCTTGTGATTTCGATCAAAAAAGAATGAGTTTACAAATGTAATTACAAATGTAAACTCATCATATCTGAATTAAAGAAATATTTCTTTAATTATGTCTTCTGAATTACCGAACTTGCAAAGCTCCAATCAAGTCGTTGATATCTTGAATGTTATGGCGCTTCATATAGTCTTCGATACCCACTACAATCTTTTCTGTAACCTGAGGATCGATAAAATTCGCTGTTCCGATCTGAACTGCAGTTGCACCAGCAAGCATAAACTCAATGGCATCTTTTGCATTCATAATGCCGCCTAAACCAACAATTGGAATCTTAACAGCATTAAACACCTGCCATACCATTCGTAAGGCTACTGGTTTTACTGCCGGACCCGATAAACCTCCTGTAACTGTAGATAGTAGAGGTTTTCTTGTTTCTGCATCGATGGCCATTCCCAATAAGGTATTGATCAGTGATACAGAATCGGCACCTTCTGCCTCTACAGCTTTGGCAATTTCGGTAATATCTGTAACATTAGGCGATAGTTTTACCATTAAGTGCTTCTTATACACCTGGCGAACCGCTTTAACTACCTCGGCTGCCGAAGCACAGCTTGTTCCAAATGCCATTCCGCCTTCCTTAACGTTTGGACAGGAGATGTTCAGCTCAATTGCAGGAATGTGTTCCAAATCGTTAATCATAGCAGCTGTTTCAACGTAATCTTCAATTACTGATCCTGAAACATTTACCAGGATATTGGTATCGTAGTGCTTGATTCGTGGGTATATTTCGCTGCAGAAATTTTCTACACCTTTATTTTGTAATCCTACTGCATTAAGCATTCCTGAAGGCGTTTCGGCCATTCTAGGGTAAGGATTTCCTTCTCTGTGATGTCTGGTGGTACCTTTTACCAAAATACCGCCTAAGTTGCTTAAATCGATAAAATCTTCGAACTCTTCACCAAACCCGAAGGTTCCCGAAGCAGTCATTACTGGGTTTTTTAAGCTTAGATCTTTAAGTTTTACTCCTAAATTTACCATTTCAGATCGTTTATATTGAATACCGGTCCTTCGGTACAAGTACATTTATTGCCTTCTGTTGTTTCGGTTACGCAGCATAAACATGCTCCAAATCCGCATGCCATAGTGTTTTCAAGCGATACTTCGCAAGGAATATTCTTTTGGGTAGAATAAGCCGCAACAGCCTTCATCATTGGCTCCGGACCGCATGTAAATACGTAATCAAACTTCTCTTTTTCGAGGATAGAGTGTTGAGTTGGATATCCTTTTTCGCCAAAAGATCCATCTTCGGTTGTTACCAGGATGTTGCCATACTCCTTGTAGGCATCTAGTTCTACAGCATCTTTTTCGGAGCGTACGCCCAGGAGGGTAGTCACCTTGTTTCCAGCCTGATTAAGATGTTTTGCCAGGTATAGCAGAGGAGCTACACCACAGCCTCCTCCAACAAGTAAGGTATTGGCGTTATTTGGAATGGAATACTGGTTACCCAATGGGTAAACAATGTTTAATGTGTCGCCTTCCTTTAATTCACCCAGTTTTTTGGTGCCATCGCCAATCTTTTTAATGTATAAGCTGATTGTATTTCGCTCATAATCTACAAAATGGATTGATAATGGTCTTCTTAGGAAGGTTGTGTTCGAATCTTTAACCAAAACGTTCACAAATTGTCCCGGACGTATTTCAGGAAGAGGCTCTAATGCCTTTACATCCAGCACAAAATGATCGTCGTTTAGCTCTTTTCTTTGTAGTACTTCAAAGTCTTGTACTAATTTTTTCATGGTGCCTAGCAATATTATATCTGTTAAGAATAAATCCAGGCAAAGATAATTTAAAAAATGCTTAAGATGGGTTGTATTCTCTAAAAGTTTTATCAGTATAAAACACAACTACCTTTTCGATCTGCTTACCAGGCACAAAAGCATTCATTTCAGGGAATGATTCAGGCTGATTAACTGGCTTAGAAGCAGGCTCTTTCTTTAATTTAGGAGGTTGTGGTGTAATCGCAGAAGTGTCTTCTTCCTTTTCGAATTGTATCGCATCATTTTCGAATAGGCTTGCACTTTCCTGACTTTTATACATTTCACCTTCACCAAAAATAATCCAGTCGATGTTTACATGAGGGAAGGAACGTCGTATTTTCTGCACAAAATCAAGACTTGGTTTGTTTCTTCCTGATAGTATATGTGAAATGCTGGAGCGTTGTACACCTATTGTGTCAGCAAATTTAGAAGATGTTAAGCCTTCACTGTTTATTAATTGAACGATTCTGTCTTTCATGTTTTAGTATTTTACAGATGTTAATTATCTCGATTGATACAAAGGTAAAATTTAATTTACAAATGGCAAGATTATAGAGAAAAAATATTTCACCTTTGTAATTTATAAATGTAAACAATAAACAATATAGGTTACAAGTATCAATTTACATTGTAATTTACAATCGTAAGCATTCTAAACATCATTATTCCTAATTGTTTAGCTAAGAAAAGAGGTATGGACATGTTATAAGATCTTATTTAAATCAATCAGTAATAATATTGAAATTTCTAATGAAAAAGCTGAAGTTTCGAACAATTAGCCTGTATATCAGAGTCATAATATCTATTTACAAAGGTAATTTACCAAATTTACTTGTTTTTTAGGCATTCGTGAGAAGTCATGCGCGATCACTATTAAATTAATAGGTAAGATAAATCACTTAATACACTGAATATAAGAGATTTGATGCGCAATATGTTACAAATATAATCGCTTATTCACTATTCATATATCATTGTAAACTACAATATTAAACTAACACTTTACCGAATTAATTCAAAACAACTGGTAATTAGAACTTTATGACGAAAGGTTTAGTGGACTGTTATTGTTGTAATCATGAATTATTAATCGATAAGGACAGGATTTATTAATTACAATTGTCAATATGCACTTGAAATGAGAGATTACAATATTCCTTATTTTTTGGTTACAAAGTGCAATAAAAAGTGTGAGGATTCAGTTCACAAAGGTAAATAGTAGTTGCATTAAGATTTTACATGATTAATTCATTAATGTAAACCGAAAGTGTAGATGAAATTGTATTTTGTGACTTGTAGAATGTAAATCAATAAGATTTTAAAGCACTTTTTACACTGTGTTTACAATTATTAAATTCTAAGGAGTTTAAAAGCGAGGCGCAATCACCCTAAATGGCAGATAGAGTGCAGTATAGGAGACAATGAAGAGGTGATAAAAATAAGCCTGTTGTAATGAGATAAGAAAAATAAAAGATAAGAAGGCCTATTTTGACTTTCTTATCTTCATAAATCCCATAAATAGAATATATATTGCAAATGCTACAATTAATATTCGAAGTATGAGGTTTTCGCTTATGTTCCCATTGTGAGTTAATAGATCTCTGGATAATGCCGGGATCATAAAAATTACAATTCCAAAAACCAATACCAGCATTGCAATGGTAAATATGCGGCGAAGCTTGATTTGAGTTGGAGAAACTTCCTTTTTGGCAGGCTTGGATTTCCTTTTGGTTTGCTTCTGTCCTTTAGAGTTTAAAGCTTTTTTAAGGCGACCTCCCAATAGAAAGGCAAAAACACACAATCCGATAACAATGTATATTTCTTTGCTCATTTAAATGATGTTTATAGCGTATTTCTTGATTTGATTCTTCTTCTCAGTAAGCCCAGGACAATGGCTAGCCAAAAGCTCCCAAAAGGTTTTCGAATGATTTTTAACCTTCGTATGGCACAATTCGTGAAGAATGACCATATCGGAAAGCTCTTCGGGCAACCTCATTAAATGCAGGCTTAGGTTGATTTTATTATCATGCGAACATGATCCCCACCTGCTCTTTGTGTTTTTAACTTGTACCGATGTATAGGTAAATCCATGTTTCCTGGCTAAATACTCTAACCTTTTGGGTAAATAATATTTGGCTTCACGGCGTAGAGTTTCGACTATGGAATTGCGTATGAACTGTTGCAATTCTTCATTGTTCACATCCATACCTTTCGGATAAATCACTTCAAGTAAGCCATTGTTTAGTTTTGAATCATATGATTTTGTAGCTGCAGGCTTAATTCTTAATTCGTGGTATTTTGTTCTAAATACTGATTCCTCGCTAAACCTGGTTTGTTGATTCTCCTTTTCTTCCTTTTTTTTCTTTGCTTGGATGATCCAGTTTTTATTTTCAATGGCAAATTGGATTGCTTCATCCTGGCCAATACCATAAGGAAGGTTGATCCAAATGCCTTTTGTGGGTGCCATTCGAATTGATAAGCGTTTGAATCGCTTATCCTTCCTAAGGTGCACTTCACCTATATCTTTAATATGAACAACTGTTTCGGTAGGCATAAAAAAAGCTTTGCAATATGCAAAGCTATCAAAATATCTAATTCTGGAAATTACTTTTCCTTAATTAAGGTGCTTAAGCGAGTAAACGATTCGTCTACATTTTTAATCAAGTCTGTAAAAATAGACTTATAGTAAGCTTTAACCATTTTAGGATTATCTTTTCCGTCAGGATGGTTCACTCTTGCAATTAAATTATTTCTGGCAACAATGGTATCCTTAATGATTTCCATTACCTCTTCCTTGTTTTCCGGGTGCAGGTAATTGTAGTTATAACAGTCTGAAATAACTTCAAAGCAAAGATAATCAATGTCTTTTTTTAAGCGTCTTCTACTAGCCATCTTAATTGTTTTTGATGAATAAATCGGGATTTTCCCTCTGTTCGGTAGCAAAGGTAATAAACACCAATTAATTTATCATTTAAAATCGCGTAAAACTTAAATCTTGCTTTATGAATAATCTGCCAATTGTTCCGATAATATCTTACGGCCCTGGAAAATTCTACTTTTGATGGTACCAATTGGTAAATCGGTTTGTTCGGCTATTTCCCTGTATTTAAAGCCTTCTAAGAACATTTTAAATGGCGTGCGTAAACTTTCTTCAAGTTTGTCTAATTCTTTCATGATATCCTTGTAATTCTGGGTTGAATAAGGATTGTCAAAACTCACATTAACCTTTCCAAGATTTTGATTGGTTTCATGGGCCATCCATTCTCTTTGTTTAATCCTTTTTCTGTAAGCATTAATAAAGAGGTTTTTCATGATGGTATAAAGCCATGCCTTAAGGTTATTGTGACTAAACTTAGCCTTGTACAAAAAAGCTTTTAAAACGGTCTCCTGACACAAATCCAAAGCATCTTCTCTATTGTTTGTTAATCGATAAGCGTAAACACGTAGTTGCTCTTCTAAATTAACGATCGTATTATTAAATTCAATTGTTGTCATGATTGTATCTTTTTCTGTTTTGTCTAATAAAAATACAAAAACGTTAGACAAAAAACAATCAATCATTAAACAAAACCATTAGAATTGCCTTGCATTCTAAATAAAAAAGGCCTACAAGTGTTTAACTGTAAGCCTTTTGATGGATTTATATCTCCTATTCTAAATAAGACAAAGAAGTCTTTTATTTATTTCAGTTGCAGTAAATCTTTAAATTTCTGTGGTGATGTAATCAGATCCATAGAATTGGGCACTACTACCCCGTCTTGCTTTAGTTGCAGACCAGTAATCATGATTGTTTTGCCCTCAAATGATTTTTCCATATTGATAAGATAAGCATTAATATCTTCCGGATTGATTGGAGAGATAAAGGAGCTGATTATATAATCAGGATTGTAATCATTTACAGCGTTTTTCAAATCCTTAAAAGGCAGATCTTGTCCAAGGTAAAGTGTGCTATATCCGTTACGTCTTAAAATATAATTGTAGAATAAGATGCCCACTTCGTGTAGTTCACCCTCTTTTAGGTAGATCAATACTTTCGACGCGCCTTCGAGCGATTTGCCGGAAAGAGAATCTATTGATGCAAATAATTTTTGTCTTATCAAATTTGAAATAAAGTGCTCCTGGGCTGGACTAATTGAGCCAACCTGCCAAAGTACCCCTATCCTTTCGAAAAATGGGAAAAGAACATCTGTAATGGTCGATTCCATACCACTTTCCAATACACATTTTGATAGGATGGATTCAAACAACTCTTCGTTGAAGTTGACAGTTGCAAGTGTGAGTTTTTCAATATGAAAACCAATGCTTTTGCTGGATCTGGATAGCTCTAAAATCTTAGCTTCAAGATCGATACTGCTTAACTTGGCGAGGTGAGAAATCTTAATTCCTGATGAATTAAGCATAGAGATATTGAGTAGTTTACGAAGATCACTATCAGAATATGAGCGAATATTAGTCTTGCTTCGTTCAGGCTGAATGATGCCATACCTTCTCTCCCATATTCTAATGGTGTGAGCCTTTACTCCGGTTATTTTTTCAAGGTCTTTTATGGAATATTTACTCATATTTTTCATTTGGTGAGAAGATTGTAAGTCTACTCTTTTTAATAATTATTAAAGCTAATCAAAAAAACCAAAACCTGCATTATTACGCAGGTTTTAGTGAGTTATTTATGGTTTATTCAGGCAATAAAACCTTATCGATTACATGAATTACACCGTTGGTTCCTTGTATATCTGTAGCAGTTACATTCGTATCGCCATTAATGGTAACACCTGAGCTTGTATCAATGTCAAGCATATTACTTTCATTAAGAGTTGGTACCATTCCTGTTGAAACCTGATCTGCTCTTACATTACCCGAAACTACATGGTAAAGTAGAATTGGTGTTAAGGTTTCTGCACTTAAATCATCTATTCCATTAACACCCAGAGCTTCGAATAGTGCTTCAAAAGCTGCGTCGGTTGGTGCAAAAATGGTAAAAGGTCCATCTCCGCTTAAAGTGCCGGCAAGATCGGCTTTCACAACTGCTGCTACCAAATGCTCAAAACTATCATTTGCAATGGCAATATCAACTACGTTTGGTGGTAATAATACCTTATCGATTATATGTATTACACCGTTAAAAGCTTCAATATCAGCTGTGGTAACCATGGTTTCCTTGTTTAGTTTAACTCCGTTATCCAATGCAATTTGCAACGAAACCGGATCCATATCAGGACTATTGGTAGCAAGTGTTTCCACATATCCCGGACTAATATCACCCGACATTACCTTTGTCCCAAGAACATGATATAAAAGAACTTGAGTTAAAGTTTCCTTTGATAGCTCATCGATTCCTGAAACACCCAGGTTATCAAACAGATCTTGGAATGCCTGGTTGGTTGGAGCGAATACGGTAAATGTTCCTTCTCCATCCATAGTTTCAACCAATTCGGCTTTGGCTAGTGCTGCCACAAGACTGGTAAAATCTGCATTTGCTGAAGCAATATCAGCTATCGATTGAGGCTCTTCATCGGCTCCTGGAATTAATACCTTATCAATTACATGTACTACTCCGTTGGTACCTTGTACGTCTGTTGCAATTACATTGCTCGATCCATTTAGAATTACACCACTACCGTCAGCATCAATTTCGATATCTGCTTCAGTATTAAGAGTTGGTACACTTCCTGTGCTTACATCTGCTGCACGAACATTACCAGCAACAACGTGGTAAGTTAAAATTGGAATAAGATCTTCCGCTGATAAATCTTCGATTCCACTCACACCCAGTTCTGTGAAAAGTGCTTCGAAAGCTTCGTCGGTTGGAGCGAAAATTGTGAATGGTCCATCAGCTTTAAGTGCGTCAACCAGATCTGCTTTGATCACGGCATCCACCAAGTGTGAGAAGCTTGCGTTTGCAATGGCGATGTCAACTACATCAGGAGGGAGAATTACCTCGTCGATAATATGAATTACACCGTTTGATGCCATTACATCTGCTGTAGTTACATTTGAACTTGAGTTAAGCTGAACTCCCGAATCAAGGGTGATTAAGAGATTGATACCAAAATCACCCGGAGTGAATGTACTAAGAGTTTCTACATAGCCTTCGCTCAAGTCGCTTGATTTGGCCTGAATGCCCAATACATGGTACAATAAGATTGGAGTTAATGCCTCAGCACTTAAATCATCAAGGCCGGAAACTCCTAAATCGGTAAATAACTGCTCGAAAGCTGCATTTGTTGGTCCAAAAACTGTAAATGGTCCTGCACCGTTTAAAGCTGAAACTAGATCTGCCTTTGTTAAAGCGGCAGCTAAAATTGAAAAGTCACTATTGCCTACAACAATGTCAACGATATTTTCTTCCATCGGCATTGGCTTAGGCATGTCATCATCATCATCTTCGCATGAAACATTTACTATTGCTGCGATCATTAGGAGAAATAATCCTAAACTAAATTTGTAATTCCTGAAATTCATGTCATTTTTTTTTAATGGTTCAATCAGGAAACAAATGCAATTAATTTTTGTTCATGAAAAAGTGAAAAAGTTTAAACAAAAAATAAGTAAGCAGCTTGAACAGCCCTATTTATCTATGAATTAAGATTTTACTTTTCTTGCAATTACTTGCGGTGGATAGCTTAGTTTTCCTTCAGTTTTTGCAACGATGGTTGAAACCGTAGCATCTCCTGTAACATTTACAACAGTTCTAAGCATATCTAAAGGACGATCAATTCCTAATATCAATGCAAGTCCTTCAATTGGAATACCAACCGATGTAAGTACAATAATAAGCATTACAATGCTTCCTCCTGGTACGCCAGGTGTTCCTATTGAGGCTAATGTAGCTGTTACAACGATTAGAAGCTGATCGTAGATATCTAATGGAACTCCGAATACTTGCGCAATAAAAACTGCAGCAATTGCCTGGTAACAGCTTGTTCCGTCCATATTAATGGTAACTCCTACAGGGAGAACAAAGCTTGCCACTTCGTTGGATACTCCCATTTTCTTTTCGACACACTCTAGTGTGATCGGTAATGTAGCTGCACTCGAACTGGTAGAAAACGCGAGCAATTGAGCGGGAGAAATTGATTTGTAAAAATCGGTATATTTAATTGGTGTAAAAATTCGAAGAAATAATGGATAAATCAGGAAAATCATGATTAATAAGCCTGCTACAACAGTAAGTGCATACCACGCCAAGGCTGCAAAAAGATCAGCATCACCAGAAAAATCGACAATTAGACCAGCAATTAGTGCAAAAACGCCATAAGGAGCAAAGAGCATGATAATGTCAATGATCTTGAGAATGATAGCGTCTATCCCATCAAAGAACTCTTTTACCACCTTCACTTTCTTTTCTTCGAGTATTACCATAGCGATACCAAACAAAATCGCAAAAAAGATAATCTGCAACATTTTGCTATTGTCTGTAGCTGCTTTAAAGAAGTTGTCAGGCACTACCTCTACCAGAAACTGGAGAGGAGACTCTTCTTTGATGTGATCAGCCTGATCTTTTTTGAGACTTATTGCAGAGCCGAATCTTTCTTGTAGCTCTGCCTTCTTGTGTTCGGGAAAAGTGTTGCCTGGTTCGAAATTGTTTACCAGTAAAAGTCCAAAACTAACGGCAATTACAGTAGAAATCACGTAAAGTGAAATGGTTTTAATTCCAATACGCGAGAGTTTCGAGATATTGGAAAGGCTAGAGATCCCTTTAACAAGCGATACAAAAATTAATGGAACTGCAATAAGCTTCAGAAGGTTCAGGAAGATTGCTCCCCAAGGTTTGATCCAATCTATTGTGAACTGGTTAAAATCAAAATATACTGCTAACATTCCTGCGAAAATACCAAGGGCCATACCAATTAGTATTTTTGCATAAAGAGGTAATCTTTTCCACATACTCAAAATTTTTATTGAGCTTTAAAGGTAATTGTATGCATTAAAAAAACAAAACCCGAAAGCCAATTGACTTTCGGGTTTGATATGTTTTATATGATTTTGCTATTAGCAAGAACATCCGCTTCCGCAGCTTCCGCTATCGCATCCGCCTTGTGGAGCGTAAGCAGCCTGCTTTTCTTCTCCTGTAGCATCTCTAACTTCGATTACTTCACCTTTGAAATAAAGATCGTCGCCAGCTAATGGGTGATTGAAGTCCATTTTTACAGTTGCATCAGCAACTTCCAAAACGATACCGTTCATTCTACGACCTGAACTGTCTTGCATAGGAACAACGTTTCCTTCTTTAATCATTTCAGCATCGAATTCACCGTTTACTTCGAAAATGTTCTTTGGAAGATCGATAACAGCTTGTTCTGAAGCTTCTCCATATGCTTCTGCAGTTTCCAATTTAAAATCAAAAGTTTCACCTACTTTTAATCCCATTAGGTTTGCTTCGAATTTTTCTAGCATTTGACCTGCTCCACATAAGAAAGTTAATGGAGTTTCAGCAACTGCTTTTTCAATGATTTCACCAGCTGGATCAGTTTTCAATTCGTAAATTACTGATACCATTTTATCTTTTGCAATAGTCATAATATCTTTTTTTAATATTGTGTTTCTGTAGATTTTATTAATAATCCGATACAAAGAAAGTACATTTATTTCTTTATTCAAATAAAATCGGAGTTCTTAGTCTAATATTAACAGATTTTAGTATTTATTTGTAATGCGCAGGATTCAACGCATCCGGACGCCAATTGTATAGAAATGATTTTACTCGATCAAAATCATATCCTTTATCTTTCTCTAAATTTCCTGTACTTTGTGTATGCAATCTGTTTCCTTGTTCATCCAAGACCAGCATTACGGGAAAACCAAATCGTTGCGGAAAGCCCAAGTCTTTTAAAACCTCCTTGTTTTTATTCTCTTTACTATAGTTTACCTCCAGAAAAATATAGTTGTCGTTAAGAAGCTTTGTGATCTCCTCTTCGCCATGTAAATACTTGTGCATTTTAATGCACCATGGGCACCAATTCCCTCCTACCTGAATTAAAACATGTTTTCCCTCTTTTTTTGCTTTAGCAACAGCTTCAAGAATGTCTTTCTTGGCATCGGCCTGTGGGTTGTAAATTTTCTGTCCCATTACAATGTTGGTTAGAAATAACATCAGGCTAGCCACTAAAATCAATTTAATTGTCTTCATAATGTCAGATTTATAATTGTTCGAAATTAAGTAATAATTCATTTGCCTTGCTTAATCTGATCGTTTTTAACAGTGAAATAACACATGGGCCTATAAATTGTAGAATTAGTAGCTTGATACAGGGTTTATTAAGCTGATATGTTATAAAAATACTTACAAATCCTATTCTCTTAGCCTAAGAAATCATAGCTTTACGCAGAATATAATTGAAATTAATTGTATGAGCGAACAAGCTAAGATTGATCTTAATTTTGATAAAAATCATATTTGGCATCCATATACTTCAATGAAGGATCCGCTGCCCGTATACCCTGTTGTATCTGCAAATGGTGTGAAGTTGAAGCTGGAGAACGGGCAAGAGTTGATCGATGGTATGTCATCATGGTGGTGTGCTGTGCATGGCTACAATCACCCTGTATTAAATAGAGCTGTTGAAAATCAGCTGAAAAATATGTCTCATGTCATGTTTGGCGGAATTACGCATCAGCCTGCTGTTGATCTTGCCAAATTACTTGTAGATATTACACCTCCTTCATTGGAAAAAGTTTTTTATTGCGATTCGGGCTCCGTGGCCGTTGAAGTTGCCATGAAAATGGCTTTACAATATCGATTTGCTACAAAAAACTTCAAAAAGAATAAATTTCTGTCTATTCGTTCAGGTTATCATGGGGATACTTTCAATGCAATGTCGGTTTGTGATCCTGTTACTGGAATGCACGAAATTTTTAGTGGTGTATTGCCAATCAATTTTTTTGTAGAGGCTCCTTCTTGCAAATTTCATGATGCTTGGAAAGATGAATCATTTGTTCCTATGTTGGAAATGCTTAAAAAGCATCATGAAGAACTCACTGCCATAATTGTTGAACCAATTGTTCAAGGTGCAGGCGGAATGAGATTTTATCATCCTGAATACCTGAATAAATTAAGGTACTATTGCGACAAATATGATATTTTACTGATATTTGATGAGATTGCAACCGGATTTGGACGAACTGGGAAGATGTTTGCATGCGAACACACCAATATCGAGCCTGATATAATGACCGTCGGCAAGGCTATTACTGGTGGTTACATGTCTTTTGCAGCCACATTAACCAATTTAAAGGTAAGCGAAGGCATTTCAAATGGAACACCAGGGAACTTTATGCATGGTCCAACCTTTATGGGAAATCCGATGGCGTGCGCCGTCGGTATAGCCAGTGTTTCTCTGCTGTTGAGTGATAACTGGCAAGAGAAAGTTATGCGTATTGAAAGGATACTACAGCAGGAATTGCAAGCAGCTATTGACTTTGAGAAAGTTGCAGATGTTCGTATTTTAGGAGCCATTGGTGTTATTGAAATGAAAGAAGCTGTTGATTTGGCATCTCTGCAAAAGAGCTTTGTGGAAAAAGGGATTTGGGTACGTCCATTTGGTAAAAATGTATACCTAATGCCTCCGTTTATCATCAGTGACGAAGATTTGAATTTCTTATGCAAACAATTGATTTCTATCGTTAAAACTATCTAATTTTAAGATGAAGCCTTTATTGAGAAAATATTCGGAAGAATTAGAAAATTTAGAGAGATCTGGGAATTTACGATCACTAAAAAAACTCTCAGATCTTGACTGTAAAGTCAATTTGTCCTCGAATGATTATCTGGGTGTAAGCAAAAAAAATATACCAAGGCCAAAAGGAAATTCATTTGGTTCAGGTTCTTCCAGGCTTTTAACCGGAAATTTTTCTGAATACGACCTACTCGAAGAGGAATTGGAGAAACTCTATGAAAATTCTGCCCTCTTCTTCAACTCTGGTTATCATGCAAATATTGGAATTCTATCTGCGTTAAGTGGAAAATCGGACCTTATATTGTCCGATAAACTAAACCATGCCAGTATTATTGATGGAATCCGTTTGTCGAATGCAGAATATATACGTTTTAAACATTTGGACTACAGGCACCTGGAGGATATTCTTATAAATAAACGTGATCAATACGATCGTGTTTTTATTGTAAGTGAATCGGTTTTCAGCATGGACGGAGATGAAGCGGATTTAAGCAAACTGGTTGAATTAAAGAAGAAATACAATTGTTTTCTATACCTGGACGAAGCACATTCTCTTGGAGTTAGGGGTACAAAAGGACTCGGACTAGCCGAGGAACAAAACTTCATTCAAGACATTGATTTACTGGTAGGTACTTTTGGCAAAGCGATGAACTCTATTGGTGCTTTTGTCATCTGTGATCCAATTATTAAAAAATACTTGATTAACAAGATGAGATCATTAATTTTTACGACTGCCTTACCGCCTATCGTAATTAGTTGGAACTACATCATGTTACGCACCATAGTAAAAATGCGTATGGAACGGGAACATCTGACCTTTCTGGCAGATAAGCTCAGGAATAAACTGATAGAATTGGGTTTAAAGACTGATGGTAGCTCTAATATTGTTCCTGTTATTATTGGTGATAGCCAAAAATGTGTAAATTTAGCAGACCATCTGCAGAAAAAAGGCTTTTTGGTGTTTCCAATCAGACCACCTGCAGTTCCTGCTGGTACTTCCAGGTTACGCTTATCCTTATGCGCAGATATGGATTGGGAAGATATTCAGGATTTACCAATGCTTATAAAAGACTTTTGCCATGAAAACTAAATGGTTACACAAGAACTCAAAAGAGAAATGCATCCTTTTTTTTAATGGATGGAGTTGTGATGAAACGCCGTTTTCTCAACTACTTAGCAAGGAGTATGATGTCCTGATGTGCTATGACTACAGAGATATTCTACAGACGAAAGAAATCAAGCGACTTTTTGAGAACTATGAAGGGATCTATTTGCTTGCGTGGTCGTTAGGAGTTTATGTTGCGAATCTATTAATGAAGGATCGTAAAAATTTATTCACAGATGCAATTGCAATAAATGGGACTGTCCATCCAATCGATAATTTAAAGGGCATTCCACCCGCTGTTTTCCAGGGAACAATATCAGGTTTAAACGAGAAAAACCTTGAAAAATTTTGGATGAGAATGTGTGGTGGCAAATCGGCATATCAGCACTTTCACGCAAATTTACCGAAAAGAGATTTAGATGATCAATTGAAGGAATTACTTGAATTACAGTCGATAATTCAAAATCACTTTACCGATTGGTCGATTTATAATAAAGCATTAATTGGAAATAAAGATTTTATATTTTCCGCTGATAATCAAAGAAATGCATGGAGCAAGGATACTGTTTCGATAGAAAGAGATTACCCTCATTATTGCTTTGATAATTGGAATACGTGGGATGAGATTATTGAGGATTTAAGTTGTGGAAAATCAGAAGATAAATAAAGATAGTGTACAAAAAAGCTTTGTAAAAAGCATAGAAACTTATCGTAAGCACGCCATTGTTCAGGAAGCAATTGCCTCCAGGTTAATCAATGAACTTTTACGAATTAAAAGTGGTCATTTTCAGAATGTTCTGGAAATTGGTTGTGGACCGGCAGTTTTAACCGAGAAGTTTTTCAATCATTTTCAGGCAGATAAATATCATGCTAATGATATTGTTTTGGAATATCAGGAAGTGCTGCAAAGAATTGATTCCAGTATTCATTTTTTTGGTGGGGATATTGAAAATATGGAACTTCCAAGCAATTTGGATTTGGTGATTTCCAGTTCTACATTTCAATGGTTTAGCGACTTAGAAGCCTTTCTTTCCAAGGTTTATGATGTGTTGTCGTCGGAATCGCTGTTGGTTTTTAGCTCTTTTGGGCCTGACAATTACCGTGAAATCAGGGATGTTGAAGGTAAAGGCTTAAATTATTTATCCTTTGGTAAACACGAACGCTTACTTTCTGATAAGTTTGAAATTATATGGAGCGATAGGGAAACTATCACCAGGTATTTTTCAAATCCGCTTGGCGTTTTAAAGCATATGAAACAAACTGGTGTGAACGGCATACCTGGTAAAGCATGGACTAAGAGCGATTTAAAAAGATTCGAAGAAGATTATGCCGATTTGTTTGGAACAGAATTGGGAGTGCCTCTTACCTATCAACCAATTTACTTTATTGCGAAACCTAAAAAATAGAATTGATGTCGATATATTTTGTTGCCGGTATTGATACCGATGCTGGAAAATCCTTTGCAACTGGCCTAATGGCCAAGTATTTACACAGCAAGGGAGTTGATGTAGTTACCCAAAAATTTGCGCAAACTGGCTGTAAAGGCATATCAGAAGATATTCAAACTCATCGAAATTTGATGGGGATTGATTTAATGGATGTGGATCGTGATGGAACAACCTGTCCTTTTGTGTTTGATTATCCTGCCTCTCCTCATTTGGCAGCAGAAATGCAAAATAAAACCATTGATTTGGAAAAAATTGAACATTCAACTAAAACATTAAACGATAAGTTTGAACTTGTTTTATTAGAAGGAGTTGGAGGTTTAAATGTCCCGATCACTTTAGACTATTCTTTACTCGATTACCTGGAAGAAAAGAGGTACCCAACCATTTTGGTGAGCTCATCAAAATTAGGCAGCATTAATCATACATTGCTTAGCCTGGAAATTTTGCAAAAAAGAAATATTCCTTTGCATGGATTAATTTACAATCATTTTCCTGCAGATTCCGAATTTATTCTAAAAGATTCGGTCAAGGTATTTGAACACTATTTGAATAAAATGAATTTTGATTGTCCAATCGTTGAAATTCCGGTAATTGAAAATTTTGAAAGTGCAAGGGTGGATTTTTCAAAATTTTTCTAAGCGATCTTAAAAAAACACAAAGTGACATCGCTCACATGATTCGACTGAAAATTTAAAGCAAAATTCACAAAGTATTACAGCCATTCACTAAGAAACAATCCAAACACGAAATTCTCAGGAAGTTAAGCTTGGGCTATATTGCACGAAATGTCAAGATAATCAGAGATATATAGCAAAAATAAGCCGATCGAACCAGCTCACATTCTGTGCAAAATCAACTAATTTTTGCCGTTTTGGGAGCGCTTTGACAATTTTGACACCATAAAGAGACAAAAAGGTCTTATAATGCTTGTAAGTTCAAGTAATTTTGTATTTTTTTGTAATCCCTTATTTAAAAAGATTCCACATAGCGAATTTGAAGAAAATTTGGGCAAAATTAAAAAATACAATAATTGAAATGAGATCACATAAAGTTATCGAAATAAGAAATCTTACTCCATCGACCTATATCATTCGAATGGAGAAAAATGACTTTACATTTAAAACTGGTCAGTACATCACTTTGGGATTTTCTGGAAGTATCGATAGAAGAGAATATTCTATTTATAGTTCGGAAAATGATGAACATTTGGAAGTTCTGATTAAAGAAGTTGAAAATGGATTGGTATCAAAGAAATTAAAGCGTTGCAAACCTGGCGATAAGCTTGATATTGACGGACCTTTTGGGCATTTCTCCTTGCAAAATGATGAAATTAATAAGAAGAAATTTTTATTCATTGCAACCGGAACCGGAATCTCTCCTATTCATAGTTTTATTGCTACACATCCGGAAATGGACTACCGCTTGTTGCACGGCGTTCGTAAAGAAGAAGAAGCATATGAAAGAGATTCTTACGAAAATGGCAATTATATTTTGTGTACATCAAGAGAAAAAACTGGAGATTTTCATGGTCGCGTAACGGAATATTTAAAGCAGAACCCTGTTTCTTCGGATACAGTTTGCTACCTGTGTGGGAACTGCCATATGATTTATGAAGCTTATGATATCCTTGAAAAACAGGGGGTTCAGCTAGGCCCTATTCATACCGAAGTATATTTTTAAACTTAACAAATTTAGGTTGATAAGCGTTAGGCCTGTAGGCAACTCAAGTCTTATCACTAGTAATTGATAATTATTGAATAATGAAATATCACTTAGTATCATTAGGCTGCCAAATGAATGCTTCCGATGGCGAACGTGTTCGTTCGGTTATTGAAAAGATGGGATATCAGTGGACTGATCGTGAGGAAGAGGCAAACCTAATTGGAATACTGGCCTGTTCGGTACGCCAAAAAGCAATTGATAAAGTATATTCAAAAATACACAAATGGAATCTTTGGAAGAACAAACGAAACCTGGTGACTTTTGTTTCTGGTTGTATTTTACCTTCTGATTTAGAGAAATTTCTAAAACTGTTTGATATTATTTTTCAGATGAAGGATCTTCCAAAATTGCCTGAAATGATTCAGCAGTATGGAATCTCTACACCGGTTGGTTTGCAAAATGGCTTTGATTCGCAGAATGAAAACATTTCTGAATTTTGGAACGTGAAACCGCACTACACTTCAGAATTCGAGGCATTTGTGCCCATTCAAAATGGATGCGATAAATTTTGTTCATTCTGTGCTGTTCCTTACACACGTGGTCGTGAAGTGTCCCGCCCTTCGGCTGAGATTGTTGGAGAAGTGAAAAGTTTGGTGGAAAGAGGCTTTAAATCGATTACCCTATTAGGACAAAATGTGAATTCTTATGGACTTGACAAAAAGGGTGAAGAGGTTGATTTTCCTGAACTTCTAAGGCAAATTGGAAAATTGGGTAATGAATTGCAAAAGGAATTTTGGGTTTACTTTACTTCCCCTCACCCACGTGATATGACTGATGAAGTGATTGAAGTAATTGCAGAGTATGATTGTTTAGCCAAACAGATCCACCTGCCTATTCAATCGGGTGATGATAAGGTTTTGATTCATATGAACAGAAAACATGGATTGGAAAAATATCGTCAAATTGTAAACACCATTAGAAGATTAATTCCGCAGGCTACCCTGTTTACAGATATTATTGTTGGTTTTACCGGGGAAAACGATGAGCAGTTTGAAAACACCCGAAAAGCCATGGCAGAGTTTAAGTATAATATGGCATATATTGCCATGTACTCTCCTCGACCCGGAGCCTTAAGTCATCGTTGGTTCGACGACGTGAGCCTGGATGTTAAAAAGCAACGCCATCACCAGTTAACCGAGGACTTAAAAGTACATTCGAAGGCCTATAATGAGAGCATGTTAGGTAAAACTTATAGAGTTTTGGTGAAAGGAAATGCGCGTCATGATGGTTACCTTGCTGCATTAACCGAAGGGAAAATCAATGTTCGTTTCTTATCGGATGATAAGGCCTTAATTGGAGAATTTGTAGATATTAAAATTACATCGGCTGCTGATTTTTCTGTAGAAGGCGAATTGGTTGTTGTTAATGAAAAAGTAGCATGAAAAAAGTAGCTTTTAAAACATTGGGCTGTAGATTAAATCAGTATGAAACAGATGCCATTGCATCCCAGTTTCAGGATAATGATTTTCAATTGGTTCCATTTGACAAAGAGGCTGATGTATATGTTATCAACTCATGTACAGTAACTCATCAGAGTGACCATAAATCCAGAAATTTCATCAATCAGGCCAATCGAAAAAATCCAAATTCAATTTTGGTTGTGACCGGTTGTATGGCCAACAATGCTAAAAACGAACTCGAAAGTCGCGAGGAAATCAATTACGTGGTTGAGAACGATAGAAAAAGCTCTGTATTCTCTTTGGTTGAAGCACATTACAAAGGTGAGATTTTACACCCATCGAAATTAAATACTGATTTGTTTTCTTATGGTTCAACAGAGAAGGGTTTTCACACTCGAAGCATGGTTAAAATACAAGATGGTTGCGATAATTTTTGCACATTTTGCATCATTCCTTCGGTACGAGGAAGGGCTGTAAGCAGGCCAATTCAGGACATTTTGGATAATGTAAGAGATGTAATTTCCAATGGAGCAAAAGAGGTGGTTTTAACTGGAGTTAATATTGGTCGTTACGAATTCGAGAATTATAAATTTGATGATATTGTTGAGCAAATTCTGGAATTGGAAGGAGATTTTCGCCTTCGCATATCATCCATAGAACCTGATGGTTTTGGAGATAAATTTTTAGGCCTGCTAAATCATCCAAAAATGACTCCTCACCTTCATCTTTGTTTGCAAAGTGGATCAGATCCTGTTTTGTTGCAAATGAGAAGAATGTACACCATCAAAAGATTTAAGGAGATTGTTGATAGAGTGCGTTCGGTACGAAGCGATTTTAATATCACAACAGATGTTATTATCGGATTTCCTGGAGAGTCGGATCAGGATTTTGATGCAACATGTAACATTATTAAAGAGTTACAATTTGGCCATGTTCATGCTTTCAAATATTCCATAAGAAAAGGAACAAGAGCTGAAAGAATGACAGAGCAGGTAGATGAAAAAATAAAGACAAAACGAAGCGAATTGCTCAGAGGAATATCCGACCAGGTTAAAAAGCAATACCGAACAGAATTTATTGGTAAAGAGCAAATTGTTTTGGTAGAAAAAACAAATGGCAAAATAGCCAAAGGATACGGAGAGCACTATATCCCGGTAGAATTTTCAGGAGAAGAGCTCAAGAAAAATCACTTTTATAAGGTTAAAATCAAGAGTATGACGGCTGAAGATGAACCTGTATTAACCGGAGAGCAAATGATATAAAAAAAGACGCAATGCTGCGTCTTTTTTTTGTCTATATGCTTATGTTTTAATGAAATACCAGAATAGGCATGTGTGTTTTAATAAATAGTTTTCTTGACATCTGACCAAAGAATAACCTTTGCAATAAATTGTGTTTTCTTGCCAGAATCGCAATTAAACCAATATCATGATCATGAGTATACTTCTCAATCCCTTCCATTTTTTCGTCTTCATGAATAATTCTGCAACTCACATCAGAATCGCCAAGCGCTCTTTTTAAGTATTTGCGAATCACTTGCATGCGGTGCTCTTCCATCGGATCATCAGTCGATTTGTCATCAAAATGTACGCAATGGATTTTCATATCGTAAGGCTGAGTGATGTACTTCAGGTTGGCTATGGCTCTAAAATCGGCCTTATCAAAATCGGTAGCATACATGATATTGTGAATCTTGTCAAAATCTACTTCATCACCCTGGTCGGAGAGTATTAACATTGGAACATCGGTTTCCTCTATTACATTCGAAACCACACTACCCAATAAATTGGTTGTGCCAGCTGTCTCTCCTCTACTGCCCATAATCATTAAATCGGGTTGGTATTTTTTACAGATATTCAATATTTCTGATGACGCAGTGCCTCCACTTAATTCATAATCTACCTCAATCCCTTCTATTTTATCCTTTTCGAGTCGATTTCGAATATCATAGTACAATTCCTTAATTTTTGCTTTGGCATTCTTTTCCACTTCTGATAGTACTTCCACTACCGTTGAATTGTAGGTATAGCTATCGGAAAATGGCACTGTTTCTATTGCCGAAGCAAAATAAGTGTGGAACAGTAAAATGTCAGCATTAAATTTTTTGGCAATGCCAACTGCACAATCGCATAATTTTGGAGAAAAATCCGAGAAATCAACAGGAACCAAGATGCGGTTCACATCAATATTCTGATGTGGAAAAGCAGCATCTAAATCTTCCTGAGCATAGCTTAAATCGAGCTCTTCAATAATTTTTAAAGCACGATTTAGGTCTTCTTCTTTAATTCTAACCTTTACTCCGCCACCAATGGCAGATTGAATTAGATTTAAATTCTTCAAATAGCACTCTACTCCTTCTGATTCCAGACGAGTTTGAAGCAACTGGGCTCTTGAGTAACTATAGGTCGCTAATGTTATCATCCTGTCCTTCATAAGCCTGAGTTTAGTTATACTGTTACTAATAAGTTACAAAAAAATGGGTGTCTTGCCAAGCAATGCAAGGAATACAGACTGAATAAAAACAGTGATTATGCCGCTGATTAAGTTGCTTAGCATTTTGAAAAAATCAGTTCAAGCTCTTTTCTATTCATTTGGTATTGCTTACTTTTGCAATTCGTAGCCGAATAAAGGATTGATATTCTTGAAAAATCAAAAAAGAATAGTTAATTTTGCGGCTCGATAAAAACACTTAATTATTAAGTATTAATTAAATTATTTAAGTTATGTTGAATCATTATGAAACCGTTTTCATTGTAACTCCCGTTTTATCTGAGGCTCAGGTAAAGGAAGCGGTAGAAAAATTCAAGACTCTTATTACCGAAAATGGCGGTAAGATTGAAAATGAAGAGAACTGGGGACTGCGCAAGCTTGCTTATCCAATTCAGAAGAAAAGTACTGGTTTTTACCAACTACTTCAATTTGAAGCTCCAGGTGAATTAATTGAGAAATTGGAAGTAAACTACAGACGTGATGAAAGAATCATGCGTTTCTTAACTTTCAAGCTTGATAAATACGCTTATGAGTATTCAATTAAAAGAAAAGGAAACCTTAAAGAAACTAAAGAGGAGAAATAAGCTATGGCACAGAATCAATCAGAAATCAGATATTTGACCCCACCTTCAGTTGAGATCAAAAAGAAAAAATACTGTCGTTTCAAGAAAAACAAGATCAAGTATATCGATTACAAAGATCCTGAATTCTTGAAGAAATTCTTGAACGAGCAGGGTAAGATTTTACCTCGTCGTATCACAGGTACTTCTTTAAAATATCAAAGAAAGGTAGCTACTGCTGTTAAGCGTGCACGTCACCTAGCATTACTACCATACGTAACTGACATGATGAAATAATCTTTAAAGAAGGAGGAAACGAAATGGAAGTAATCTTAAAACAAGATATCCATACTTTAGGATATAAGAACGATATTGTAACTGTTAAGAACGGTTACGGAAGAAACTATTTAATTCCTAACGGTCTTGCAATTTTGGCTACAGAGTCAGCTAAAAAAATGCATGCTGAAAACATGAGACAAAGAGCTCATAAAGAGGAAAAAATCAAAAACGAAGCACTAGAAGTTGCTAAGAAATTAGAAGGTGTTACTTTAAGTTTAGGTGCTAAAACTAGTACTACTGGTAAGATCTTCGGTTCTGTTAACAACATCCAAATCGCTGAAGCATTAGTGGAAAAAGGATTTGAAATTGACAGAAAAGTGATTTCTATCAAAGACGCTGTAAAAGAGATCGGTAAATATACCGCTTCAATCAAACTTCACAAAGAAGTTAAGGTTGAGATCGAATTTGAAGTAGTGTCGGAATAATTCGCTTCACAACACAATTAATTTAAGTTTTTAACAGACAGACTTAAAGCTTTTCAAACAAACAGATATAAGCCACACCGATTAACGCTCGGTGTGGTTTTTTCATGCTCTTAATTCTAGCGTTGTGATCCAAAATTTTGGGTCCAGTAATTCCCAACTCTTCCAACACCCATTTCCTTATAATTGCCATTCATGATATTGGCACAATGCCCCTGACTGTTTAACCAGGCTTCTATTACCTGCTGTTCGCTGGTATAACCATAAGCAATGTTTTCACCGGCCGTAGAATAATTGTACTCCACCTCTTGCAAACGAGTTGTTAAGGTACTTCCATTTGGGGATTCATGCGCAAAAAAATCATTCTCATACATATCTGTACTATGATTAGTGGCTGCTTGCTCAAGTTTATTGTTCCAGGATACGGCATCAACCGGTGGATAGTAAGTGTCGCCACAAGTAGTTCCTGAAGCTCTGACATCGTTCACCAGATCCAGTAATAATTGTGCATCAATTTGAATCGGTTGGGATATTACTTCTTCTTCAATAATTTCAGTTTCATCGCTACTACACGCACTTAATCCTAATAAAATTGCAGCAAAACCTACACATAATAAATTTCTCATTCTCGAAATGTTTATCAATTAATAATGTAGGTTGATATTGTAAGGTTGGTAGCTCAAATATAATGGTTTTTAATAAAACTTAAACACTTTGCTTCTTATTTAGAATTCGATGAACTTCCTATGAATATTAGGCTTCAAAGTTTTTTGCTGAATCAAAATTTATGTAAATTTGGTCTAATTACGACTACTATTTTAAAGCATATTTAATGAAGCATTTTTACTCTACTCTATTACTATTAGCAATACCAATTCTTTGTTTTGGACAAAGAGATTACTCCTATATGCCTTCCAAAAGGAATTTTAAAGTAAAATATGTGAATTACGATCATAAAAATCGGAAAACCTATACCGAGGTGTGGCAATTGGCTGGAAAAACCAAAGATGACAGTGGAAAAATTCGTTATAATATCGAATCTGAGATTACTACGGTGAAACAAAACACTTTCTATCAATATTTTCATTTTACCTCGAAAGATTCTAATTTTTACATTGGAGCGGAAAGGTATCTGGATCCTATTAAATTAGACTCCTATCAAAAAATGGTGGTTAAAATAGATGCGGACAGCGTTGTATTGCCACTAAAACCAATCAAAGGCAAAATACTTCCGGAAGCCACTTGTCAGGCAGATATTTTGCGAGGTACTGGTTCTGTGCTGATGTCGATGACAGTATTACTTGTGAACCGAAAGGTTGATGCAATAGAGACCATAGAAACTCCAGCAGGGAAATTTAAGTGCTATAAAATATCTTCGGATAAAATATCCTATTCGGGAATTTCCAGGAATAAAACCAGGTTAATTGAATGGTACGCCATTAATGTTGGATTAATTAGGATGGAAGAATATCATAGAAAGGGTAAATTGCAAACTTACAAACAGATAGAAAGCATCGCTGAAGATTTCTTTATTCCTTAATAAGCAATACTTCTCAATTAATGTAGGTAGGACCATACCAGGCGAACTGCTTGTCCGTAATAGGAACTTCCAAAAAGGTTAAGATGATTTAATACGTGATACAAGAGATAAATGTTTTCGCGGTAATCGTAACCTTGAGGCAATGGTTTTTTCCTGCGATAAGCATGATAAAACTGCTCTGTGAAACCACCAAATAGTTTGGTCATGGCTAAATCAGCTTCTCTATGTCCGTAATACACGGCGGGGTCAATTAAAACTGGGTTCGATTCCATATCGCACAAGTAATTGCCTCCCCATAAATCTCCGTGTAAGAGACAAGGCTTTTCCTCGCTACCTTCCAGAATTTCCTCTATCCTATTTTCCAGTACGATGAATCCATTTTTCAACTCATTGCCAACAAGCTTTTTTTTCTCTGCTAGCTTATATTGAAAGAGTAATCTTTTATTGTAATAGAAATCCAACCAGCTTTCTTCTTCAGTTTTTGAAGGAATGTTGTGCTGTGGTGTCGATCCGATGTAGTTGTCTTCTTTAAAGCCAAATTTAAATGAAGTACGGCTGTGCAAATCGGCCAATTGATCACCAAACTTCGTGAAAAAATTCTGATCTTTTCTTCCTTCTTCGATGTGTTCCAATAGCAAAAATGTGTCATCGACTAATAGCACTTCGGGTACTCTTATGCAATTGGTTTTACGTATCTCGTTTAAACCATTTGCTTCTTTGGCAAAGGCATCAGGACGAATTGAACCTGTCTTAAGGAAACAGGTTCTTCCATCCTCTAATCTGATCAAATTAGTTTGAGCAATTGAGCCACCTCCAACCGATTTCTGTTTAGAAATGTTGCATTTGGCCCAATCTTGTATTTTCTCAATAATTTGAAATTCTATCATCTATCAATTTGCTTTAATAAACCTTCACATGCATCTTCCAGAATGTCTAAAACCAATTCAAATCCATCAGAACCTCCATAATACGGATCAGGAACAGAATTGTAATGAGTATATCTAATGCAGTAGTCTGTCATCGACGAAATTTTATTTAAATCTTCTTGATTTCTTGCCATTCCTTCCAGATCTGCTACATTTTGTGGATCCATACCAATGATTAAATCAAACTCATCAAAATCGGTTTTTGGATTAAACTGACGTGCTATACTAGTTAAATCGTAATCTCTTTTGGCAGCATGTGTTCTCATTCTGCTATCCGCTCTTTCTCCTGCATGCCACCCTCCTGTACCTGCCGAATCACATGTATAATCGTCGTCAAGCATATTTAGTTTTAAATAGCCATTCATAACAGCCTCTGCACTTGGCGAACGACATATATTTCCTAAACAAACAAAGAGTAATTTCTTTTTCATTTAATTGATTTTAGTTCGTTAAAAAATCAAAGATGTTGCCTAATTGACTGGTTGTTCCTTTATACAATTCGGTATAAGAACACCTGCTGCATGTAATTGTTGTAAACTTTTTATTCTGAACATCGAAAATTTTAGCAAATCGACCTCCTGTAGCTCTAAATTCATCGGTTTCAAAATTTCCATACCCACATTTAGGGCAAACATACTTTGATGTATCCATTTTTATATTCGTTTATTTTACCTCTATATTAAAAGTAATAAAAAAGATAATGATCTCGAATTTAAGATTTGCTAAATAAATAACATTTTTTTAACAGAAAAATTAAGACACAGGAGTCTTGTTTAATTAATTTTTCCTAAGTTTGCTTTTAGAAACTTCAAAAATGAAAAGGAATTACACACATAGCGAGGCTAAAAATACCAACCGAAACTCTTCGGTTGAAAGCAGCATGTGTACTACTTTAAAATCCTTTTTAACTTATTCCCAAGCATTTACAACTAACAACAATTCAAAATATTGTTGTTGTTGCTGTTGTTGTTAGTAGATTAAACAAATCACTGACAAATCCCTTTTAGGTTTACTTTAGAGTTTTCCTTAAATAACTGTATATCTATACATAATAAAATCAAAAAAACAATGAGTTACTTAAGTAAGGTTATGGATGACTTACAATCCGCCAGAAAAAACAATGAAATTGACATGCCATCTCGAGACTTGTCGCAAAGATTTGTGGAAGAAGCAATGAATACCTTGTTCCCGATTAGTGCAAGGAGAACTAAAAGTTGCTGTGCTGAAGAATCTTTGCTGTATCAGATGGAATCTACATTGAAATTGTTGCTTCTCCCGGTTAATTTTAAGTTGAACGATACCATTGAAAATATTACACAGGAATTTATGGTGCAATTGCCTTCGGTTTATCGCGCTTTATTAAAAGATGCTGAAGCGATTCAAAAGTTCGATCCGGCAGCAGATACCATTGGAGAAGTAATCATTGCATATCCGGGTTTCTTTGCCATTATGGTGTATCGATTAAGCAATGTATTATACAAACTTGGAGTGCCAACTGTTCCACGATTAATGAGTGAGTATGCGCATACAAAAACCGGTATTGATATTCATCCGGGTGCTACCATTGGCGAATCGTTCTTTATCGATCACGGAACAGGTGTAGTAATTGGAGAAACTGCCATTATTAAAAATAATGTAAAAATATATCAGGGAGTTACATTGGGTGCTTTGCAAGTGAAAAAAAGCCTTGCTAAAAAGAAACGCCATCCAACTGTAGAAGACAATGTTATTATATACTCCAGTGCCACAATTCTTGGTGGAGATACTGTAATTGGAAGAAATAGTATTATAGGAGGAAACGTATGGCTCACATCAAGTGTGGACTCAAACAGTGTGGTATATCACAAACACGAAACCAAGGTTAGAACTAACCTTGACGAAAGCAAGATTATTAATTTTCAAATTTAAATAAAGATGAGACTGAACAATATTTTGGAAGGAGTTGGTAATACTCCAGTATTAAAATTGAATAAGGTATTTAACGGTGCAGATGTATGGATGAAACTTGAAAGAGCAAATCCGGCAGGCAGTATTAAGGACCGTATTGCATTATCGATGGTTGAAACTGCTGAAAAAGATGGACTGTTAAAGGAAGGATCGATTATTATTGAACCAACTTCTGGAAATACAGGTGTTGGATTGGCAATGGTAGCTGCCGTAAAAGGCTATAAGTTAATTCTGGTTATGCCTGAATCCATGTCGGTAGAAAGAAGAAGTTTAATGGCTGCTTATGGTGCTGAATTTGTACTTACCCCAAGAGAATTAGGGATGAAAGGTGCAATCGAAAAGGCAGAAGAGCTTATCTCCAAAAATGAAAATTCATGGATGCCATCACAGTTTGACAATGAAGCAAATGTAGAAATACATAGAAAAACTACTGCAGAAGAAATAATAGCGGATTTTCCAGATGGAATTGATTATTTGATTACCGGTGTAGGAACAGGCGGACACATTACTGGTGTTGCCGAAATTTTAAAGCAGAAGTTTCCAAAACTTAAAGTGCTAGCTGTTGAACCTGAGGCTTCGCCAGTGATTAGTGGTGGTGAACCTGGACCGCACCCACTTCAAGGAATTGGAGCTGGTTTTATTCCAAAAAATCTGAATACAGACCTACTTGATGGTGCCATTCAGGTTAGTAAAGATGAAGCATTTTCGAAGGTTAAGGAATTGGCTATAAAAGAAGGTGTACTTGCTGGAATTTCAACAGGAGCTTCTTTAGCGGCTGTCAGTAAACAACTCAAATCGATAGATTCAGGAGCTACGGTATTAACATTTAACTATGATACTGGAGAAAGATACCTTTCAATTGAAGAGTTATTTTAAAAAAAAAGGCCGATTCTTTACTGAATCGGCCTTTCATTTTATGATTTATTCGGATGATCGTTTTGTTTTAATAGAAATAACGCCATTTCCTCCCCTTAAGCCATAAATGGCTGCATCGCTTCCTTTAATTACCTGAATACTTGCAACATTATTTGGCGAGAGGTTATCTAATGCCGAATAAGTGGTCATAACACCATCTATCTCAATTTGAGCAGCACTTGAGCCAACAAAAGACGATGGACCTCGAATAATAATTTCACCATTTACTATCTGCAAAGAAGGAAACTCATTGCGAAGAATCTCCATTACAGTTGTGTATTTGGAATAATCCTTAGCTCGAGAATTTTTCTTTGCTAAACTCTTAAAGGCATCTACTTGTAATATATGACCTTTATCAATTGCAATTTCTTGAGCATTTGGAATTTTTGCTATTTTTAAATTGATCATTTCATCAATTTTTTTGCCTTTCTTTACTTTCAGTGCTTTTTTGCTGAAACCATCGGCAGTAATGATAATTTTATCTTTGCTTTCGCAGACAATATTAAATACACCCTGATAATCAGTTTTAACATCAAGCTTACTACTTAGCACATGAATATTTGCTTGATTCACCGGAATGGAGTCGAATACAAGAACTCTTCCGCTAAGCTGAACATTTTGTGCATTTGCAAAAAGACCAGTAATTAGTATAAATACCAATGAGAGGATTAATTTTTTCAGTTTCATATTTTATTTAAAAGTTGCCAAATGGCAGTTAATATTCATTATTTGAATGTAGTTACCTTCACAACTCCATTCCCGCCGTTAGATCCATACAAAGCAGATTGTGATGTTGTAAGGATAGTGATTTTTTTAATGCTTGCAGTAGGAATACTTTTCAATGCATCAAAATCTACCAGAACACCATCTATTTCAATTGCTGCATAATTATTACCCATTAATGAACTTCCTCCACGAATTACCAATCCCTTTTCATCTGCTTTTACATTAGGGTGATGATCCTTTATGATTTGAATTGCGTTGCCATACCTGGAATAATCCTTTGGTTTTGAATTGGCTTTACTTTCCAGGTATTCATTCAACTCTTTTGTGTTAAGGATATGTCCATTTTGAATTGCAATTTTATCAGAACCTGCTTTCTTCAACAGTACCAAATGAGTTCTGCTTCCTTTTGATTTTACCTTTATTTTTTTTGAAGAAAAACCTTTTGCTTCAATTAGAAGTTTATCTTTCAAATTGCATGTTAGTTTATATTTACCAAGCGTATTCGTGTATGTGAATTCACCCGATTTTAAGTTTGTGACCTTGGCGTTCACCACTGGTATCAAATCATCTACTATCACTTTCCCTTCGAATTGAATCTGACCAAGTCCAACAAAGGAAATTATCATAACAGTGAAAACTGCAATGCTTTTTTTCAGTGAGACCATAGTTGAATTATAAATGGGTTAGAATTGATGATTAATTTTTGGTTTTAATAACCACCATACCATTAGCACCACGAGTTCCATAACGTGCAGTTTGACTGCCTTTAATTACCTCAATACTGGCAATGTTGTCTGGATTTAACGAACGTAACATCCCTAAGCCAACCAATATACCATCAACTTCGATACCTGCACTACTTGAAAGTGAAATTGAGTTAGGACCTCTAATAATAATTTCATTTGGTGTTATTTTTAATGACGGAAATTCGTTTTTAAGTGCTTCAATCAAAGTGCTGTATTTTGAATAATCTTTGTAATTAGGCCCCAATTTTACTAGTTCTCTGAACTTGTCTAATTCCAATATATGAGCTGCTTTAATTGCTTTTTCTTCAGATCCTGCTTTTGAAGATAGTTTTAAATCCACATTTACGATACCATCGTGCTTCTTCCTAATTTTATAAGTTTGTTTAATAAAGCCATTAGCAATAAATGTCAACTTGTCTTTTGCCTGGCAAGTACAGGTAAATTCTCCTTTTTCATCAGTTTTAACTGCTTGGGAACTGCTTTGAATAATTACATCAGCATTTACCACTGGTATTTGTCCGTAAGTAGTAATTTTCCCTTTAATCTCAATTTCCTGGGCACTCATTGTAAAACAAGAAAAGAGAATTAAAACGAATAAAGAAATTGTGTTTTTCATGATGGGTGTTTTAATGAGTTAAAGTATGGTTTTCAATTTAAGTAAAATATTTCGCACTTACATTAACCATTATATTTTGTCGTTAGAATTACTACAACAATGGCCACTTTCATTGCACTATATTTACCTAACCTTCTCCCCTTATAAATGTCTATGTGAGTTATTGTATTTGGATCTAATGTTTCAATAATATTATCATCTTCAAGTTTTCCATCAACTTCTATTGCAACATCATTTAATTGATTCTCTGCACTATACCCACTTAATCTTAATTCTCCTCCTTCATAAAAAATTCTTCTGTTACCTCTGGCAGTTTTGGTCTCATCAAGCAATAAATCAAAAACCGTTTCAAATCTACCATACTTGGTATTTCTGATCGATTTAGAGTATGACTTTAAAAAGTTATCAGTATCAAGAACATGACCTGATTTAATGGCAAGTTTTGTAGAGTGTTTTTTTATTCCAACTTCTAAGTTAATTGTCAAAGGACTTTTCACTTTAGCATTGATTTTTAACTTATGCTTTTGAAATCCATCTGCGATGATAGCTAGTTTATCTTTGGATTTACATATCAAAGTAAATTCTCCCTGTGCATTGGTGAAAACTTCTTTTTGAGATGAACTGATATGGATTTTTGCCTTATTTACAGCAATAGAATCATAGGTAACAACCTTACCTTTTAGTTCGATTTTTTGTGCAAAACACTGAAAAGAAAATAGTACAAAAAAAGTTAAGGTTAAAAGTTTTGCGGTAGTTTTCATAATAAATTTTGTTTAATGATTAATGAATATAAGAATTATTCTATCACAAAACAAAAATCAAGCCAAAAGCCCCCCTGGAATTCAATTAAAGATCATAAAAACAACCTATTAACACCATTATCCTTCATCCCTTATGGCTTCAATAGGCTTAACAGCCATTGCTTTTTTGGCAGGTATAATACCGGCAACTAATCCTGATATGATTAATATCACCAAAGCAATAATTGCGATATTAAAGTCTACCTCTGGGTTTGAGAACATACTTTCATCTCCGCCACCATTCTGAATCGCTTTTGTTATGACTTCCAGGAGAAATACACCAAAAACCAACCCGATCCAACCGGCAATGGCGGTAAGAACAACAGATTCCGTTAAAATAGAACTGATAATCACCGATGGAGATGCGCCCAGAGCACGTTGTATGCCAATTTCTTTTGTTCGCTTTTTCACGATAAATAGCATGATATTACTCACACCAATAATACCTGCGAGCAAGGTTCCTGTTCCTACAATCCATATCAAGCCTGCAATTCCGATAAAAAGATTATTAATCTGGATAAACTCTTTTTCAACATTATTACTTCCAAAAGCACGTTGATCTTCCGGATGAATCGTATGTCGCCTGCGAAGAAGACTCTTCACCTTCTCTTCTACATAGGTTGCAGAGTATTCCTTTTTTGATGTAATTGAATAATGACCAACCCGATTTCCATAATTGTAAGTTTTTTGTAATGTGGTAAAGGGAATGATAACGCATTGATTTTGCCAATCGCCCCATCCTTGATTGTGCATCGATTTAAAAGTGCCTACAATCTGAAAATAAACTCCATTAATCTTGATATATTCCCCCAATGGTTCTTCTCCTTCTTCAAACAGGACCTCAATTACTCTTTTACCAATTACGGCAGTTTTTCTTTTCTCTTTAATGTCTACTTCATTAATGAATCGTCCATCTAAAATAGTGACAGGATCAATCTTATTGACTTCCGGAACATCGCCAAGGATGCTAAAAGCACCCGTTTTCAAACCTCTTATTACATTATTTTCACCATCGCCACCACCCCAGGCTTGAATTCTTGGAGCAAGAATTTCAATTTCAGGAATGTTATCCAAAATAGCTTTTGTATCCTGATTGGTAAAATTGTATCTACGTCCCTGCTTATAACCTTTGTACGGCTTACTGGTAGGTTGTGCCCAAATAAACACCGAGTTGGTTGCAAAATCTCCCATTCCATGATATACACCATTTTCTAATCCACGACCTGATCCTAGCATGATAATTAACATGAATATTCCCCAAAAAACGCCAAAGGCAGTAAGAAAGGTTCTTAGTTTATTACTTTTCAATGCCATATATATTTCGGTCCATCGATCTCTGTCAAACATGATTGTGATTTTAAGTATAGATTAATGTAATTCGTTTTATCGTAAAAATTTATCTTCTTACTCATCGGCCAGTGCTTCGATTGGCTTAACATTTGCAGCTTTCCAGGCAGGGAAAAATCCGGCCAATAGTCCTGCAAATACTAGAACAGCAGTAGCTTGTATGCCCACACTCAAATCAACCGAAGGGTTCATAAAGAATTCAATTTGCGTATGAGGAGCCAGAATTTCAAGTAATACAACACCCCCAACCAAACCCATATAACCAGCCACCGAGGTGATCAATACAGATTCAAGCAATATGAGGGCAATAATTGATTTTGGACTTGCGCCAAGAGCTTTTCTAATACCTATTTCCCTTGTGCGTTCTCTAACTACAATAATCATGATATTGCTAACTCCTACAATTCCAGCAATTATGGTAAAAGCACCAATAATCCACACAAATATGCGAATGCCGGCAAACAAAGCCATTGTTCTCTGATAGCCTTCCATATTGTTATTGATCCACATGGCTCGCTTATCTTCCGGATCGAATTTGTGACGTGCCGCAAAACTCTTTCTCAAATGCTTTTCCATTTGCTGTAAGGCTTCAATGTCGGGTGTATTTGTGGTAAATGACATGTTGGAAATGCGATTAGCTCCGTTAAATACACGCTGAGCAGTCGATACGGGAACATAAACCCTTTGTAAATCTCTTTCGGAATGATCTGTAAACACACCGATTACCTGGAAAGGAATGCCATTAATTTTAATATACTTTCCCACAGGTTCTTCTCTTTTAAAGAGAGCTTCTTCCAAAATTGTGCTGATAGCCACTACTTTTCTGTAATTTTCAACATCAATATCATTTAAGAATCTTCCTTTGGTTGAACTGGTATTCTCCAGAATTTCTGTATCGGGATGAACTGCTATAATTTCATAAGAAACATATTCTGTTTTGTAGGAAATGATATTGTTTCTAAAAATTGAATAGCGCGAACTAATTTTATCTACATCCAGACCTGAGTCTTTTGTACGCGTATAATCTTCATTTGTGAATTGAATTCGTCTGCCAGGTTGCATGCCATCAAAAGCCATACTGGTTCTGCCGCTATATATCCACAGACTATTAACAGCATCTCGCTTAAATTGGTCCAAAACCCCATTCTGAAGTCCATTTCCTGAACCCAAAAGAATAATTAGCATGAAAATACCCCATGATACACTAAAACCAGTAAGAATTGTACGAAGTTTATTTTTTCGAATGGTTTCAAATATCTCTTGCCATTTATCAAGATCAAACATGAATTAATGAATTAGAATTACACAACATCCGCTGATTTGATTGTCAACGATAATACATGTGGTATCCTGATATTATGGTGGTAATAAGATAATTGGAAGGCTTTCTATATGCAATATAGATAAACTAGTTTGATATGTCAATTGAAAAATGAAAAAAGATGGCACTTGTAAATCTTAAATAATGTTTAATTCTTTACATTTTTCAACAATTGCATTTGCATTTTCACAAATACTTTCTACTTTTGCGCCCGATTAAAACTCATATCTATTTTATCTGCTGTTATATCCTATATATCAGTTAGATAAAATCAATGAAGATTGGGGGATTTTCATAAATTGAGTTTTTAGTTAGTTGGTTAATGGTTAGATGAAAATGGCTGAGTTCTTCAGCCATTTTTTAGTTTAATACATTTAATCTTTTTTAACTTTCCTTTGCAGCTCTTAACCGCGTATTGCCTTACCTTTGAAATGTATTCAATGAAGAAAAAGAATAGAGTAGTTTTATCATAGATTGAGATTAAGGTTAACATTTAGTGTTAGAAAAGGATCGGAGGAGTTCGATCCTTTTTTGCGTTAATAAAGTTGCTATTTAATCTGGAATTTCATTCCTTAGATAATATGATTGAAATTGATATCTATAAAGGAATTCCTATTGAAGAGGTACCATGGAAACGTGAAACTCCTCATAAAATACTTGTGGATACAATTGAACAATTAATATCCTCACCAGCGCATTTGCTTGATTTAGGCTGTGGTTTAGGGCATAATGCAGCATATTTTTCAGCCAGGGGATTTGAAATATCGGGAATTGACATTTCTGAAACGGCCATAAATTATACCAATAAACTGTTTAAAGAGCGGAACTTAAAAGGAAATTTCTTTGAATTAGATTTGTGCAAATTGTTGGCTTTGCCAAAGCATTCATATGATTTGGCTTATGACATTGAAGTGCTTCATCACATCTTTCCTTCCAACCGCGATACTTATCTTAGAAATGTTAGTGATTTGCTAAAAGCTAAATCTTATTACCTATCGATTTGTTTTAGTGAAGAAGATATAAACTTTGGTGGCGAGGGTAAATTTCGAGATACATCAATAGGTACCAAGTTGTATTTCTCATCAAAAGAAGAACTACAAAAGCTCATGAGTAAATACTTTGAAGTAATAGAAATAAAAGAGATTGAATTGGAAGGAAATCCAAGTCCACACCAGGCAATTTTCTGCCTGATGCAGAAAATGTAATTTTTATAACAGGTACTCTCTAAACAATTCGTCAAAAACCTCTCCTTTACTCAAACGGCCATTTACAAGACAAATCACAAATACCTTGCCTTTGGCACACAATTTATTATCTGATTTTCGGTATATATCCTCATTAAATACCAATTTTAAACCTTCACGTTCAATATTAAGGCGTACTTCAAATTCATCTCCACTGGTTAAAGAGGTTTTGTAATCGATCTCAATTCGTGCTACCATGGCATCAATTCCTTCCTCGTGTAATTTTTTAAAATTACTTCCAATAGATTCTAAAAACTCGTGACGTGCATGTTCTAAGTAGTTCTGATAAACCGAATTATTTACAACTCCCTGTATATCACATTCGTAATCGCGCACCTTTAGTGGCAATGTATAGATGTATTTGCTCATTTTGTTTTGCTTTTTAAGATCTTAAAACTAGAATAAATTATGGTAAGAAAAAACCTGACAAGCTTTATTGCCTGTCAGGTTTAGCATTTAATTACTCTTTATTACTTTTTTACCAATCTTGTTTTTGCTCTACGTAATCGCTAAAACTCTCTATTTTAAGATCGGTTTCCGACTTTTTGCAAATGGAATAGATGAATGCTGATGCCAAACGGGCATTGGTAACCAAGGGAACATTTAAGTCGATGGCAGAACGTCTGATCTGATAATCATTGTTCAATTCATCTTTGCTTAGGTTCTTTGGGATGTTAATTACCAAATCAACCTCGTGATCGCGAATCAAACTCACTGCCGTTTTCTTTTCATTTTCATCTGGCCATGCCACCGCTTCCACACTCACTCCATTTTCCTGAAGGAATTTTGCAGTACCTCGCGTTCCGTAAAGCTTGTATCCACGCTCTTCCAGCATTTTTGAACTCTTTAAAAGTTCAATCTTTGAGCGAATAGGACCACTACTAATTAATACAGCTTTCTTCGGCACTCTATAACCAACTGATATCATTGATTTTAATATCGCATCGTAATAATCTGAACCCAAACATCCAACTTCGCCTGTCGAAGACATGTCTACACCCAAAACTGGATCGGCTTTCGACAATCTCGAGAAGGAGAATTGGGATGCTTTTACTCCGATATGCTCCAACTCAAACATGGAAGGAAGATTGTTCGGAATCTGAACATCCAACATGGCCTGGGTTGCTGTTTCCACAAAATTAAAGTCCATAACTTTCGAAACAAACGGAAAACTACGACTGGCGCGAAGGTTACACTCAATTACCTTAATGTCGTTATCTTTTGCCAGAAGCTGCATATTAAAAGGTCCGGTAATATCAAGCGATTTTGCAATTTTACGAGCAATTTTCCTGATTCTGCGAATGGTTTCGAAGTACAATTTCTGTGGTGGGAATACCAAGGTTGCATCTCCGGAGTGTACACCGGCAAACTCAACATGCTCCGAAATGGCATCAATTACAATTTCGCCATTCTTGGCTACTCCATCGAACTCAATCTCTTTGGCTTCCTGTATAAATTCACTTACAACTACCGGGTATTGTTTTGATACTTGTGCTGCAAGATTCAGGAAGTGTCCTAACTCCTCGCGGTTCGAAACCACGTTCATGGCAGCACCAGAAAGAACATAGCTCGGACGAATCAAGACCGGAAATCCCACTTCATCAATAAATTCGTGAATAGCGTCTATACTAGTAAGCTCACTCCATCTTGGCTGATCTACACCCAACTCATCTAACATGGCAGAGAAAGTTTGTCTGTTCTCTGCCCTATCAATCGATTCTGGAGAAGTACCCAACACCTTTACATCTGCATTGTGCAAGCGCATAGCCAGGTTATTTGGTATCTGTCCTCCTACCGATACAATTACACCTCTTGGCGATTCCAAATCGATAATATCCAATACTCTTTCGAAGGACAACTCATCGAAATACAATCTGTCGCAAACATCGTAATCGGTACTTACCGTTTCCGGATTATAGTTGATCATTACCGATCGTAAACCTTCTTTATTTACTGCATTTAGTGCATTCACACTACACCAGTCAAACTCAACCGATGAACCAATTCGATAAGCGCCAGATCCCAAAACAATAACTGATTTGTTATCGGCTACATAGTCGATGTCATTTTCATCTCCACTATAAGTAAGATAAATGTAATTGGTTTGTGCAGGATACTCTGCTGCAAGGGTATCAATTTGCTTCACAACAGGAACAATTCCCTTTTGTTTACGATGCTTTCTTACCGCCAACAATTCCGATTCCATATTGGTATTTTCAGGCTTCAGTATGAATCTTGCCAACTGGAAATCAGAAAATCCATATACTTTAGCCGCTTTAAGCAATTCATTAGGTAGATGCTGTAAGTTATTATGCTTTTGAAGATCCCACTTTATTTTCGTAATATGCTCCAATTTGCTTAGGAACCATTTATCGATCTTAGTTAAGTCGTGTACCTGATCGATGCTGTAACCTTCTTCAAAAGCTTGTGCAATGGAGAAAATACGCATATCGGTTGGATGAGTAAGTTCCTTATCAACATCCTCAAATTTGGAATGGACATTGCCAACAAATCCATGCATTCCCTGTCCGATCATTCGAAGGCCTTTTTGAATCGCTTCCTCGAAATTACGACCAATTGCCATAACCTCACCTACCGATTTCATGCTTGAACCAATCTCTTTGGTTACCCCTTCGAATTTGTTCAAATCCCAACGTGGAATCTTACAAACCACATAGTCGAGCGCAGGCTCAAAACATGCTGTAGTGGTTTGAGTTACTGTATTTTTAAGCTCATGAAGCGCGTATCCCAAACCCAGTTTGGCGGCTACAAAGGCCAATGGATAACCGGTGGCTTTCGAAGCCAATGCCGACGATCTCGACAGACGTGCATTTACCTCAATCACACGATAATCTTCTGAATTTGGATCGAGCGCATACTGAACGTTACATTCACCAACAACACCCATATGACGGATGATTTTAATGGCCAGGGCTCTTAGCTTATGATACTCCGAATTGGTTAATGTTTGTGATGGAGCAATTACAATACTTTCTCCCGTATGGATACCAAGTGGATCGAAGTTTTCCATATTACATACCGTAATACAATTGTCATAAGCATCACGAACCACCTCGTACTCTACTTCTTTCCATCCTTTTAGTGACTCTTCAACCAAAATCTGGTTCGAATAGGATAAAGCGTTCTCAGCTAGTTTTTTCAGCTCTTCCGTATTGGAACAGAAGCCAGACCCTTGTCCACCTAGAGTAAAGGCCGCACGAACAATAATTGGAAAACCTACTTTCTCTGCTGCATCTAATGCTCCCTGAACGGTTGATACTGCATAAGATTGTGGTGTTTTTACATCGATTTTACGCAGCTCGTTTGCAAATATTTCTCTGTCCTCAGTCTTGATAATTGCTTCGATAGGCGTACCCAGAACCTTTAGCTTGTACTTTTCCAGAATACCCGATTCGAACAATTGAACCCCGCAATTTAGCGCAGTTTGTCCACCAAACGCCAACAGAATTCCATCAGGTTTTTCTTTTAAAATTACTTGCTCCACAAAAAAGGGAGTAACCGGCAAAAAGTAAATCTGATCGGCAACTCCCTTGGAAGTTTGAACGGTTGCAATATTCGGATTGATCAATACGGTATGAATACCTTCCTCTTTCATGGCTTTTAATGCCTGCGATCCGGAATAGTCAAATTCGCCAGCTTCACCAATTTTAAGGGCTCCTGAACCCAATACGAGTACCTTCTTTATCTTGTCTTTAATCATTTCTTTTACGCTCTATACTGTTAATTGATAATTTTAAATTACGAATTGTTAGTTGTCTTGATGTTTTTCCATCATTTCAATGAAATCATCAAAAAGGAATTCTGTATCGGTCGGACCACTTGATGCTTCAGGATGAAACTGAGAGGCGAAAAATGGCTTGCTCACATGCTTAATTCCTTCACAGGTATTGTCGTTAGCATTAATAAATAATGGTTCCCACTCTTGTGGTAAAGTTTCATTATTAATGGCATACCCATGATTCTGAGAGGTAATGAAACAACGTTTGGTTCCCTGGAGAACTACTGGTTGATTGTGACTTCTATGTCCGTACTTTAATTTGTAGGTATCGGCTCCTGCGGCCAAAGCCATTAATTGTGTACCCAGACAGATTCCCATAATTGGAGTTTTCTGTTGGAAAGCTTTCTTTAAATTCGCTATGGCAGCTGTATTTTGCTTTGGATCTCCAGGGCCATTTGAAATGAATAAGCCATCATAATCTTCCTGGCTGAAGTCGTAGTCATGTGGAACGCGAATAACGGTTGTATCTCGCTTTAAAAGACATCTGATGATGTTGTTTTTCACACCACAATCCAATAAAAGAACCTTGTGCTTTCCTTCACCATATACCTTCTTCTCTGGTGTGCTTACCTGCGCAACCAAATTTTCAAGGTTTGGATCTTTCCATTCTGGTTCCTTGCCTTCAAAAACAATTTTTGCAAGCATACTCCCCTGTTCTCTTAGTTTTTTGGTAAGTGCACGGGTATCAACCCCATAAATCCCTGGAATTTTGTGATCTTTCATCCAATCTGCCAGGCTTAAACTTGCATTCCAATGACTGAATTCTTCCGTGTAATCAGATACAATAAAGGCAGATACCTGTATCTTCTCTGATTCATAAAATCGGAACAATTCGTCTTCTTGCAAAGTTCCCGGAACACCATAATTCCCAATTAATGGGAAAGTACTCACCAAAATCTGCCCTTTGTAAGAAGGGTCAGTCAAACTTTCCGGATAACCGGTCATTGCAGTGTTAAACACCATCTCTCCTGCCACGGAGCCCTCATACCCAAAAGATGTACCGACGTATTCTGATCCATCTTGTAAAATTAGCTTTGCTTTTGTCTGTTGTGACATAAAAGTTCTATAAAATGGTTATTAAAATTCGATTAATAGTTACCTGTGTCGCTCTACGACACTTAAATTCTATTTAGTAAATTCATATATGCTTCTTTGGTTTTGTGGAAGTTAAAGGCAACGAATGTTTCGTTCATTTTACAAACAATTCTATCATTACATAAATTCCCAAGACTTCCTTCATGAACATGCTCAATTTCGCCTTCATGATTAAACTCACCTGCTTCGACAAGTTGCCCTACTTTTTTATATGCATCACGAAATGGTACTCCGTCTACCACCATCTTGTTTACTTCTTCAACAGTAAACAGGTATTTGTATCGCTCATCATTCAGTACTTCTTCGTTTATTTTAACTTCCGATAGCATAATCCTGGTCATTTCAAGACAAGAGAGCATCTTGTCAAACGAAGGCATAAAGAATTCCTTGGTCAATTGATAATCTCTGTGATATCCGGAAGGAAGATTTGATGTTACTGCCTGAATTTGTGCCGGTAACATTTGTAATGCATTGGCATGTGCTCTAATCACCTCAAAAACATCAGGATTTTTCTTGTGAGGCATAATACTGCTTCCTGTGGTTAGCTCATCAGGGAAACTCAGGAAGTTAAAGTTTTGGGAGTTGTATAAACAGGCATCCATGGCCAATTTTGCAATGGTCATTGCCATATTTGCTAAAGCAGATAGCACGGTAAATTCCATTTTTCCACGACCCATTTGAGCATACACAACATTATAGCTTAAGTTATCAAAACCCAACAATTCAGTTGTCATTTGCCTGTTTAATGGGAATGAAGAGCCATAACCTGCTCCCGATCCTAATGGGTTCTGATTGACCACTTTATAGGCCGACTGAAGCACCAAAAGGTCATCGGTTAAACTTTCGGCATAGGATCCAAACCACAAACCAAAAGATGAAGGCATCGCCACCTGTAAGTGTGTATATCCGGGAATCAGAACATTTTTATAGGTATTACTTTTTTCGATCAACTCATCGAACAGCAATCTTGCCTCTCGAACAATTTCCTCTAGTTTATTCCTTGTGAATAGCTTAAGATCAAGAAGAACCTGGTCATTTCTCGATCTCCCACTATGGATTTTCTTTCCAATATCGCCCAAGGCATTGGTCAGTAAATATTCAATCTGGGAGTGAACATCTTCAATTCCATCTTCGATTACAAAGGCATCGTTTTTTATAGATGAATAGATTTTTCGTAGTTCTTCCTGAATTAATTTCAATTCTTTCTTTTCCAACAGACCAATAGATTGTAGCATTTCGATGTGTGCAAGTGATCCAAGTACATCAAAAGCTGCCAATTCAAGGTCTAATTCACGGTCCATACCTACCGTAAACTGTTCAATTTTCTTGTCAACTTGTACGCCTTTGTCCCAAAGTTTCATATTCGATTATATTAGGTGTTTATTATTTCTTTTAAGCTTTTGTTTTAAGTGATAACATCTGGCTATTTCTTCATTAATCCATCAGGTACGAGCCATCAATTACCATCAGATTTCTAATCCGTTCAACAAGTTATAATATTTTTCGATGCCTTTCCCAATTTCTTTGATATAGATAAACTCATCTGCAGTATGTGATCTTGCTGAATCTCCGGGTCCTAATTTTAATGTTGGAAACCCTTTCATAATTGCCTGGTCGGATGTCGTTGGAGATCCGTAATACTTCATGCCCTGCTTAAGTCCTTTCTTTATTAAAGGATGTTCCAACGAAATCCCAGATGAATTCATTCTGAATGACCTTGCTCTTACCGTGCTCTCAACATGTTCCTCAATGATTTCAAAAGCTTTTTCGTTGCTGTAAAACTCATTGGTTCTTACATCAACAACATAGGTGCATGATGCTGGAATTACATTGTGCTGTTTCCCTGCATTAATTTGTGTTACAGTCATTTTAACCGGACCAAGCATTTCCGATTCATTTTCAAACTGGAAGGTATGAAACCATTCAATGTCATTCATTGCTACACCAATTGCATTCACACCCTCATTTCTGGCCGCATGTCCAGGAACTCCTTTGGCTTCACAATCTAATACCATCAATCCTTTTTCAGCAATGGCCATTTCCATTAAGGTAGGTTCACCAACAATTCCCACATCAATTCTCCCGATTTTATCCTGTACCAGCTCAAATCCGTTTTTACCAGATATTTCCTCCTCTGCAGAGGCACAAAACACCCTGTTGTAATCCTGTTGTGTTTCCTCCAAAGCCAGAAAAGTTGCCATTAAGGATACCAGGCATCCACCAGCATCGTTGCTTCCCAAACCAAAAAGTTTGCCTTCAATTTCCTCTGGGGTGAATGGATCTTTGCTCCATTTCTCATTCGGCTTAACTGTATCAAGGTGAGAGTTCATTAATAATACTGGTCGCCCTTCCTTAAAATCCTTATTGAACACCCATACATTATTTCCTACCCTGTTAACCTGGTATCCAAATTCATCCAATTTCTTTTCCATCAAATCAGCTACATGATTTTCTTCTTTGCTGAAGGACTGAATTGAAATCAGTTCTTTTAGTATGCTTAGGGCGATATCTTTGTATTTAGTTAGACTCATTTCTTTTCTATTGAATAATTTGCGTTCCAGATGAATGATTGTTCTCCATAGAGACGAAGTTGCCAATGATTACCTCTTCAACTCCTTGTTTCAATGCATAAAAAGCATTTTCAGTCTTCGGCATCATCCCTGTGTTAATCGTGCCATCTTTTATCATTTTGGCACATTTTTTCGAATCTAATACAGGCATTACACTGCTATCATCTTCTGAGTCCATTAATACACCTAACTTTTCGAAGCTATACACAAGTTTTACCTTATAGAAACGGCTTAAAGCAGCAGCTACCTCGGTTGCTATTGTGTCAGCATTTGTATTGAGCAATTGCCCTTTCCCATCGTGTGTTATTGGGGCAATAACCAATACAGAATTACACTCAATTTGCTTGCATAAGGCCAATGTGTTCACTTTCGTGATATCGCCCACATACCCAAAATCGATACTCGGATGATTTCGCTTTTCGGCCAGGATTAAATCCTGATCAGCGCCGCACATTCCCATGGCATTCACACCTCTGGCTTGTAATGAAGCCACAATATTCTTGTTCACCAAGCCGGCATATACCATGGTGACTAACTTTAGGTTTTCGGCATCGGTTATTCTTCTGCCATTTACCATTTTTGTTTGAATGCCTAGTTCTCCTGAAAGATCCGAAGCTAGTTTTCCTCCTCCGTGTACCAAAACAACTTTGCCGCTCAGTTTCGAAAATGCTTCCAAAAAATCACTCAACTTCTCTGGGTCATCTATTACATTTCCTCCAATTTTGACTACTGTTAGTTCGCTCATTTCTGTTTACAATTTGGGTTTTACGATTTCGTATCAGGCCACACATGTGCCAGCCAAAACACATTCTAATGATTCAATAAACTGGTCTGCCTCTTCTTTTGTTATCGAAAGTGGCGGTAACAAGCGAAGTGTATCCTTTCCCGAGGAACCGGTAAATATTCCATGCTCCTTAAGTAATTTCGTTCTGATTTCTGACATGTTTTCCATGTCAAGACCAATCATTAATCCTTTCCCCCTTATTGCTTTTATCTTCTTATTCTCTTTTAATTTATCCAGTAGGTAACTTCCAATTTCCAAAGCGTTTTTCATTAGTTGTTCCTCTTCAATGGTTTCTAAAACGGCCATTGCGGCAGCACAAGCCAAATGATTGCCACCGAAAGTTGTTCCCAGCATTCCTTTCCATGCTTTTATGTCAGGCGATATTAATACAGCAGCTATCGGAAAACCATTTCCCATGCCTTTGGCGCTTGTAATAATATCCGGTTGAATTCCTGTGTACTGATGTGCAAAGAACTTACCGCTTCTTCCATAGCCCGATTGAATCTCATCAAGTATCAATAAAGCTTCATTCTGCTCACAAGCCAATTTGATAGATTCTAGAAACTCAATTGTTGGCTCAATTACACCATTCACCCCTTGAATGCCTTCTACAATAACTGCAGAAACATCTCCTTTGCTAAGTTCTTCTATCACATGCTTAGTGTCATTCATTTCCACAAATACCACATTGTGTTCAGCATTAAAAGATGAAGACAAATTTGGGTTGTCTGTGATGGATAGTGCACCTCCAGTTCTACCATGGAATGCACCTTTTACCGATATTACTTTTTCTTTTTTGTTGTGAAAAGAGGCAATTTTCAAGGCATTCTCGTTTGCCTCTGCTCCCGAATTGCACAAGAACAGATTGTAATCATCATATCCACTTATTTTTCCCAGCTTACAAGCCAGTTTTTCCTGCAATTCGTTTCTTACTGCATTGGAATAAAATCCCAGGCAATGCAATTGGTTTTCAATTCTGAACATGTAATTGGGGTGTGAATGACCAATCGAGATCACACCATGACCACCATAAAAATCCAAATACTGATTTCCCTTATCATCGGAAAGTTTCATTCCCTTTCCGTTAACCAGATTGATATCGTAACAATTATATACGTCGAATAATTTCATTTTTCTTTCTTTTTAAAAACCAATAGGTTTCAGGCCTAATCCCTCTTTTTCATTCAATCCAAACATGACATTCATGTTCTGAACCGCTTGCCCCGATGCTCCTTTTAACAAATTATCAATCACCGAAATAATCATCAGTTTATTTCCATGCTTTTCGAGATACAACACACATTTATTTGTGTTAACTACTTGTTTTACATCGGGAATTGAATCCGATATAGAAACAAAAGAATGCTCTGAATAATAGTTCTGATACAGCTCTTTTGCTTCTTCCAGAGTCATATTACATTCCGTGTAGATTGTAGCCATAATCCCCCTGCTAAAATTTCCTCTTACCGGTATAAAGTTGATTGCTTTTTCGTATTCGGGCTGCAACTGAAGGATTGATTCAGTGATTTCAGCCAGATGCTGATGTGTAAAAGCTTTATACACCGCCACATTATTATTTTTCCAACTAAAATGAGAAGTTGTAGTGGGATTTTGTCCAGCTCCTGTAGACCCAGTAATGGCATTTACATGGATTTCTTCTTGCAATTTTTCACTTGCTGCCAAGGGAAGAATTCCCAACTCAATACAGCTTGCAAAACAACCCGGATTGGCAATTTTATCTGCTTTAGCGATTGATACCTTATTCAATTCGGGCAAACCATAAATAAATCCCTTATCATTATTTTTGGGTCTGTAATCTGTGCTTAAATCAATAATTTTAAGATTCTCTGGCAATTCGTTTTGCTCTAAAAATGCTTTGGTTTTGCCATGACCTGAGCATATGAATATCAAATCAACAAGTGTATAATCAGCTTTAGCAAATATTAAATCAGTATCCCCAAGCAAATCCTTGTGTACATTTGCGATTGGCTGTCCTGCATGACTTGTACTTTGTACAAATGCAATCTTTACCTCTGGATGCCAGATAAGAATCCGCAACAATTCACCTGCAGTATATCCTGCACCACCTATAATTCCAACATTTATCATCTTTACTGCTTATTTACTGTATGATAAATTTTAAGTGAATTGGCCAGTATATTTGTAAAGCCTTTTACATCGTCAGCGGTCCAACCCTCATTACTTTCACCGTATTGTCCAAATAAATCGGACATTAAGTCGTTTGGAGATTCAATCCCTTCCACCAAAAACTGCTCCGGACTCATTTTAATAAATACTTTGCCATTCACATTCTTTTGAGAATCAACAAGAAAAGTTTCCATATTTCTCATCACTGGCTCCAGGTATTGAGCTTCGTGAAGTAACATCCCATAAAAATTGGATATCTGTTCTTTCCAATACATTTGCCATTTGGTTAGCGTATGCTTTTCCAGTGTTTCGTGAGCTTTTATAATCATCAGAGGAGCAGCGGCCTCAAAAGCAACTCTCCCTTTGGTTCCAATAATGGTATCACCCACGTGCATATCTCTACCTATTCCAAAGGCAGCTCCGGCCTGTTCAATTTTTTGAATGGCCTCTAATGGGTGACTTACTTTTTCACCATTAACGGCAATCAATTCTCCTTCCTTAAATTCAATACTTAACTTTTCCGAATTGCTCTTCACAACTTGCTTTGGATATGCATCTTCTGGCAATGGCTGACTCGAAGTTAAGGTTTCCTTACCACCTATACTGGTTCCCCAAATTCCAGCATTAATCGAATACTTCATCTTTTCGAAGTTGGCATCAATACCATGATCCTTTAAATACTGAATTTCGCTTTCTCTACTTAATTCAAGATCTCTTGTAGGGGTTATAATTTCGGCATTAGGTGCCATGATTTTAAAAATCAGATCAAATCTAATCTGATCATTACCAGCGCCTGTACTACCGTGTGCAATATAATCTGCATTAATGGAGTGAGCATATTGAGCAATGGCCATGGCCTGGAATGCTCTTTCCGAACTAACTGACAATGGATAGGTGTTGTTTTTCAGAACATTACCCATGATCATATATTTGATACATTTTTCGTAGTACTCCTTTGTAATATCAAGCGATACGTGTTCTATTACTCCCAATTGCTTGGTTCTCTCTTCGATTTCACACAGTTCTTCATTGCTAAAACCGCCTGTATTTCCTAATGCTGTATACACTTCCATCCCCAACTCCTTAGAAAGATAAAGTGCACAATATGTTGTATCTAAACCTCCGCTATATGCTAATACTACTTTTTTCTTATTGCTTGTCATCGTTTTTTTCTTTTGATTGATTGAATTGCTTGATTGTTTCACTCAGATTGTTTGTACCATTCTTGTTTGGATCGAATAACATGCCAGTGCACAGGCACATTTTTCGGTCAGTTCTTTGCAGGATATCATAGTTAATACAACTACTACATCCTTTCCAAAAAGACTCATCTGTTGTTAATTCCGAGAATGTTACCGGTCGGTATCCGAGATCCGAATTGATTTTCATCACAGGAAGACTGGTTGTTAAACCGAAGATTTTCGCCTGAGGATAACGCTTTCTCGATAATTTAAATGCTTCTGCTTTAATTAGTTTTGCTAATCCCACAGCTCTGTATTCCGGATCAACAATTAAACCCGAATTGGCTACATATTTGCCATGTTCCCAGGTTTCTACATAACAGAATCCGATAACCTTTAAATCATCAAAAGCAATGACAGCTTTTCCTTCCTGTATCTTTTGTACGATGTACAAAGGATTTCTTTTTGCAATTCCAGTACCGCGTATTTTCGCAGCACTTTCAATCATTTCACAAATCTCCGAGGCATAATCAATATGTCTCAAATCTGCTACAATGACACTTATTTTTTGCTCAACTTCCATGAATGTATCTATCATTTTTTAGTCTCTAGGTTTCCCAAAATAATGCTACGCCAGTTAGGCATAACCATTTGTTATTGATATCGATAAAGAATGTTTCTTTTAAATTGTTGTTGTTTAAAATCCGAAACCATCGTCGTCGGAATTTTAAGGAGTTGTTTGTTTTCATCTTATTTTGTTTTAACTATTTCACACAAAAAAAGCCTACCGTAGGAACGGTAAGCTTAATACAATTTATAATATATCTGACAATCAGATACAGCAAGCTCATCCGTCCCTCCAGGGTAACAGTTACTTCGCAAATGGCGGCGGCTTTCTGTAAAGATTATACTTTTCATTTTTTGTATTCTTAATTCAATGTTTTTTCAATGTTTCAAAAAAAAGGCTTACCGGGAAAACGGTAAGCCTTCTAAATATTGTTCTTAATCATTGATTACAAGACAATAAGACTAAATCCGCTTTCCCCAGGGGTGCGCTCATTCGTCGTCGTCGTATGTAAAACAATTGAATCATTTGGTTCTTTTTATAAATTAAACTTCAAAAAAAAACTTTCCGAATGGGAAAGCTTGGAAATAAATCATACCAATACTTGTCCTTATCGTTACAATAAAGATCTGAACATGCATCGTCGAATGATTATTACTTTTTCCATACTTTTTTTGATTTGTTGCTTACAAAGATAAGGGCAAAAAAAATTAAATTCCTAACGAAAAAGTATTTTTTTTACAATCCCTATCATTTCAAACCTTTGCGTGGCAATTTTGTAATTTTTTTAGAAGAAAACCGCTACTTATATCATGTTAGCAAGATAAAAACAGGCATTTATAATTTTCACCTTTGTATGAGCAACAAATTTATTCTTGTTTAAATAAGATACAATTGTCTTTTTTATGTTCGCAACTACTTCTAAATTAATGATTTTTAACACTTAAAATGTTGATTTTTAGATAACCATTTATAAATTGCGTCGTAGAATTGGTTTAAATGTCAAAATTTAAATAGTTGAAATCATTATGGAGTGGAAAAAAATTGTTGGGTTTGTGTTGTTTGGTTTAGCTGTTGTTACTTTTATTCTTACTTTCTCCTTTCCTTTTATTCTTGCCGGAACTAAAAAAGTTGTTTTCTTAACTGCATCAGTTTATGTCCTAAATAAGGTTTTCTTTTATTCTTCCTTATATATTTTAGGTCAGCAGTTCATTACAAAGATTGGAAAATACCTTCCAAGATGGGTTGAGAAGAAACTTCTGAAAATTCTAAGAGTTCAACCAGTTGTTGAAACAACAAAATAAATACAATATCCTTTTTAGGATATTTTTTTTGGTCTCTTGTCAAAATATTTAACATTAATCCAAATTAACTCAGCACCCTCACTAGAGAGTGATTTCAATCGGTAAAAATCGTAAACCACTGATATTCACGAAAACCTTTTCGTGAAAAAAATATGACTTTTTTCAGGTTTTAAAACGTTTTCGAAATTCTACTGAACAATAATGCTTGTTTTAAAGCATTTTTTTATTCTATATTTGTTGCAACGGATTAGACAAGCTAAAATATTTATCTCTACATTTTTAGAATGTTTTCTTAAAGGACAGCGACAATCGGATTCATAGTGTCGCTTCTGAATTACAGAAAAAGTTGGGGACTTATTCTGAATTTCGACGTCTTCATTAAAAAGAAAATCATGGCCTGGCTTCGCACTTAATTTTATGCCTATGCGAAACCTAAGACCAAGCCAACAGGGTCTTTACGACCCAATGAATGAACATGACAATTGTGGAATTGGCTTTGTAGCCAATATTAAAGGAAAGAAATCGTACGAAATTATTACGCGCGGTCTGGAAGTTCTATGCAATATGGAACACAGGGGTGCTCGTGGTGCTGATAATGTGAGTGGTGATGGTGCCGGTATCTTAATGCAAGTGCCTCATGGTTTTTACAAAAAAATCGGCATTAAACTTCCACTTCCCAAAAAGTATGGAACAGGATTGGTATTCCTTCCTCAAGATGAATCTGAAGAGAAATTCTGTATCGAAGTTTTAATACAAATTCTGGAAGAAGAAGGATTGGAATTTCTTCACTTGCGTGATGTCCCGACGGACACCAATGCAATTGGGGAAATTGCAAGACAATCCGAACCAGTTATCAAACAAATTTTTGTTGGAGGAAACTACGAACAGGATGAACTTGAACGAAGGCTATACCTGGCCAGAAAACAAGCTGAAAGTTATGTAAGAGCAACAAAAATGAAAGAAAAGGAAATGTTCTACATTCCAAGTCTTTCATCAAAAGTATTGGTTTATAAAGGCATGTTTGCAAGCGATCAGCTTGGCAGATATTTTGGCGATCTGCAAGACGCTCGTATGGAATCAGCCATTGCTATGGTCCATTCACGATTTAGCACCAACACATTTCCTTCCTGGGATTTGGCCCAACCATTTCGTATCGTTGCCCATAATGGTGAGATCAATACCATTAAAGGGAACCGTTTATGGATGCAAGCTCGAGAGTCACTGCTTAAATCGGAGATGTATGGAGAGGATATTAAAAAATTATTCCCTGTAGTAGAACCTAACAAAAGTGATTCAGCCTCCTTCGATAATGTTCTGGAGTTCCTTTTCTTAACCGGTAGAAGTTTACCACACGCTTTAAGTATGATGGTGCCTGAATCCTGGAACGAAAAGAACCCTATTCCAGACAGTTTAAAAGCTTTTTACGAGTACCATTCTACCTTTATGGAGCCATGGGATGGCCCGGCTTCTCTGGTATTTTCTGATGGAAGATATATTGGTGGAACACTCGATAGAAACGGATTGCGTCCATCTCGTTACGTAATAACCCAGGATGATATGATCGTTATGGGATCAGAAGTTGGAATTCAAAATTTTAAAGCCGAGGAAATTAAGGAGAAAGGTAGGCTACGTCCTGGTAAACTTTTGTTGGTCGATACTCAGTTAGGAATCATCATACCCGATCAGGAAGTAAAATCTCAACTGACTTACAGGAACCCATATCAGAACTGGCTAAAAGAGAATCGTTTGGATCTTAAAGCAATTCCTGTAGAAAGAAGAGTGCCTTCAGATATTGGAGAACACTTTGAAGTTTGTAAGGATGTATTTGGTTATTCTAAAGAGGATTTTGAGCGTATTATTTTACCTATGGCAACCGGTGGTCAGGAACCAGTAGGATCGATGGGTAATGACTCCCCTATTCCAGCTTTATCGGAAAAGCCACATTTGTTGTTTAATTACTTCAGACAGTTATTTGCACAGGTTACCAATCCACCTATCGATTCGATTCGTGAAAATTTGGTGATGGATTTGACCAATTATATTGGAGCAGTTCAGAAAAATCTTCTTGATGAAACACCGCAGCACTGTAAATTGATAAGATTTAAAAGTCCATTAATTACCAATACAGATCTTGGCAAAATTAAAAAATTACGACATGAGGAATTTAGACATGCTACCCTTGATATGTTGTTTAAGGCAGCCGATAATGGGAAAGGTTTGGAGGAAGCATTGGACTCGCTTTGCACATTAGCTGAGCAGGCTGTAGATAACCAAAAGAATTATATCATTCTTACAGATAGAAATGTGAGTAAAACCATGGCTCCTATTCCTGTTTTGTTGGCTGTAGCAGCTGTTCATCATCACCTTATCAAGAAAAGGAAGAGAATGCAAATTGGTTTGGTGGTTGAAACCGGTGAAGCCCGTGAAGTAAATCACTTTGCCCTTTTAATTGCCTATGGAGCCAGCGTTATCAATCCTTATATGAGTTACGCGGTAATCGATAAATTGGTAAAGGAAGGACGGATCAGTCTTGAATATAAAACAGCGCGTAAAAACTATATAAAATCGGTTGATAAAGGCCTGTTGAAAGTGATGTCAAAGATGGGAATTTCAACCATAGGAAGTTACCTGGGCGCCCAGATATATGAAGCTCTAGGGATTAGCGAGGAGGTTATTAATAAATACTTTACAGGCACAACATCCAGAATTGGAGGTGTTGGTTTAAAAGAGATTTCGGAAGAAATTCTGTGTCATCACAATAAGGCCTTTACAGAGAAAGATCCATTTGAAAACCAAGATCTATTGAATACCAATGGAAGTATTCACTATCGAAAAAATGGTGAAAAACACAGTTGGAATCCTGAATCAATTGGATTGTTACAATGGTCGACAAGAACTGGCAACTATAAAAAATACAAGGAATATTCTTCCTTGGTTGATTCTGAAACACGAAATCCAAATTTTTTACGTGGATATTTCGATTTCAAATCAAACCCTATCGATATTTCAGAGGTTGAGCCTGTTGAGAATATCATGAAACGTTTCTGTACGGGAGCAATGTCTTATGGATCTATTTCCAAAGAAGCTCACGAAGCTTTGGCAATTGCGATGAATAAGATCGGTGGCAGAAGCAATACAGGTGAAGGTGGTGAGAATTCGAAAAGATTTTTCTCAAGTGCCAGAAGTTCTATTAAGCAAATTGCATCGGGGCGATTTGGTGTAAATACCGAGTACCTGGTAAACGCAGATGAGTTGCAAATAAAAGTTGCACAAGGAGCAAAACCTGGAGAAGGTGGACAGTTACCTGGATTTAAGGTGGATAAAATTATTGCAAAATTAAGAAATTCCACTCCAGGAATTACCTTAATCTCTCCTCCTCCACATCATGATATTTACTCGATAGAGGATTTGGCCCAATTGATTTACGACTTAAAAAATGTAAATCCTACTGCATGTGTAAGTGTGAAATTGGTATCGGAAAACGGGGTTGGTACAGTTGCCGCTGGTGTTGCCAAAGCAAATGCCGATTTAATTGTGATTAGTGGTGCAGAAGGTGGAACTGGTGCAAGCCCTTTAAGCTCTATAAAAAATGCAGGTTTGCCAGTGGAATTGGGTTTGGCCGAAGCACAACAAACTCTTGTTCTGAATGATTTGAGAGGTAGAATAAAGCTACAAACCGACGGGCAGCTAAAAACCGGGAGAGATATTATTTCGATGGCCCTGCTGGGAGCTGAAGAATTCGGCTTTGCAACCAGTGCTTTGGTTGTTTTAGGATGTGTTATGATGCGTAAATGTCATTTGAATACATGCCCGGTAGGTATTGCTACACAAAACAAAGAGTTGCGTGAAAAATTTCTTGGTCGATCGGAATGGTTGGTGAACTATTTCACATTTATGGCAGAAGAATGTCGTGAATTAATGGCAGAGCTAGGAATTCGCAAATTTGATGATCTTGTTGGAAGATCGGATTTATTGGTAAAGCGTAAAGACATCAGAAAATGGAAAGCTGATACAATTGACATTCAAAACCTATTACACTTGCCTGAAACCAATGGTCACGAACTTTGTGGCATGAATGCAAGTATAAAATCTATCGGTGAAGTTTTGGATCATGATTTGATTGCGCAAGCAGAAAAAGCCCTTCACGATGGAGAAAAAGTATGGATTGATTCAAAAATAAAGAATACAGATCGTACAACGGGTGCCATGTTATCTGGCAAAGTTGCGGCTTTAAAACCAAAACGCCAGTTGGCTGAAGATACCATCTATTGCAGATTTAGAGGGTCTGCAGGGCAAAGTTTTGGAGCGTTCCTGGAAAAAGGCATCACATTTAAACTGGAAGGTGATTCTAATGACTATTTCGGAAAAGGTTTATCTGGTGGTAAAATTGTTGTTCAGCCTCCAAATAAAACAACTTTTAAACCCGAAAAGCAAATTATTATTGGTAATACGGCAATGTATGGTGCTACCAACGGAGAAGCATACATAAGGGGTATGGCTGGTGAACGTTTTTGCGTGAGGAATTCAGGTGCCAGAGCTGTTGTTGAAGGTGTTGGTGATCATGGATGTGAATACATGACTGGAGGACGTGTTGTTATACTTGGTCCAACAGGTAGGAATTTCGCCGCAGGTATGAGTGGTGGTATCGCCTATGTTTTGAATATGGAAGGCCAGTTGGATTACTTCTGTAATCAGAGTCTTGTTTCACTAGAGCCTGTTGAAAACCTTCAGGATATTCACGAATTGCAAGGCATGATCCACCAGCACTTGTTACTGACACAAAGTAGTGTAGCCTCTAAAGTATTAACTCATTGGGATGAATATCTCCCACACTTTGTAAAAGTGATTCCATATGAATACAAAAAAGTATTGGAAGAGAAGAAACTTAAAAAGATACGCCGCAAACTAAAGCAGGCGCAATCGCAGACTGAGGTACACGAGTAAAACAATTGGCAATTATCAATTGGTAAGTGTTGATTGATCACTGTAAAATGAAAGATTATGGGAAATCCGAAAGGTTTTTTAGAAATAAAGAGAAAAGAAGCCGGTTATCGCCCGGTTAGAGATAGAATTGGAGATTTTGGAGAGGTTGAACAAACATTAAATTTAGAAGATAGAATTGATCAGGCAGCCAGATGTATGGATTGCGGTATTCCTTTCTGTCACTGGGCCTGTCCGACTGCCAGTAAAATTCCCGAATGGCAAGACGCCATTTACAGGGAGAACTGGGAAGAAGCAGCTCAAATTCTTCAATCCACCAATAGCTTTCCTGAATTTACAGGAAGGGTATGTCCGGCTCCTTGTGAGAAATCGTGTGTTTTGTCACTGCACAATTCACCGGTAACAATTCGTGAAAATGAGGCATCAGTAATCGAAAAATCTTTTGATTACGGGTACATCAAGGCAAGACCTGTGAGTAATAGAACAGGAAAAAAAGTTGCTGTCATTGGATCTGGCCCCGCTGGATTATCGGTAGCAGACCTTCTGAACCAGGCGGGGCATAAAGTAACGGTGTTTGAACGAGATGATGCAATTGGTGGATTGCTTCGTTATGGTATACCTGATTTTAAACTGGACAAGCATGTTATTGACCGCAGATTGGAATTATTCGTTGAAGAAGGAATTGAGTTTAGAACCAAACAGGACGTGGGTGTCAATGTTTCTTTTTCTGATCTTGAGAAAGAGTATGATGCAATTTGTTTAGCCATTGGTGCCATGAAACCACGCGATTTACCTATAGAAGGAAGAGATTTAAACGGCATTTACTTTGCAATGGATTTTTTGAAACAACAAAACAAAGTTGTTCGGGGCGATGAGTTCAGCAAAGAAGAAAGAATCTCTGCCAAAGGAAAAAATGTTGTTGTAATTGGAGGTGGAGATACTGGTTCCGATTGTGTTGGTACATCGGTGCGTCAGAAGGCAAAATCGGTACTACAAATTGAATTGTTGCCAAAGCCACCGGAAGAACGTGAAGAAAACAATCCATGGCCTTATTGGCCCGATACCTTAAGAACTTCCAGTTCTCATTTGGAAGGCTGTAAAAGACGTTGGTCTTTAAGTTCGAAGCAGTTTAATGGTGTAGATGGCAATGTTTCAGAACTAGAAATTGTACAGGTTGAATGGAAAAGGGACAGTCAAGCTGAATTCAAAATGAAGGAAGTACCTGGAAGCGAGGAGAAAATTGAAGCCGATTTGGTATTGCTGGCAATGGGCTTTGTACACCCAATTCATGAAGGGCTTGTTACAGAGTTAGGATTGGAATTGGATCCCCGTGGCAATATTAAAACCAATAAACAGGGACAAACCTCTAACCCTAAAGTATTTTGTTGTGGAGATGCTACAAGTGGTGCTAGTTTAGTAGTACGCGCCATTGATAGCGGTCGAAAAACGGCAAGTTCCATACATAAACAATTAATGAAATAATATTACACTAAACATAGGCAGTTAAGTGGGAGAACCGATGGATATTTTAATAGCTATCGGTTCTTTTTAATGCAAAGGAAAGGAGCGTTAACCAAGTTAACGCTCCCTATTTTAATTAAAACCTAAATTCACTTCCGATATTCACAACCACTACAAATATCGAAATCCATTAAAATTTGCACTTATTAATTCGTTGTAATTAAATGCGATTAAGGTGTAGGAGTATTCAACTGAGTAACAGTAGCAGTATTACCGTTTCCAAATTGAGTAACTGTACTAAAGTGACCAAAACCATCTTGTTCAACTGTAGCAGTGTTATCAGAACCTACCTGTAGAATTCCAGAGAAGTTGAAATCACCAGTTTGAGTAACTTCTGCAACATTGTTATCACCGTTGTATTGGTAAATGATTGACTCATTAAACATACCTTCCTGAGCTACGTCAGCAACAGAGTTGGTAACGTTACTTTGAAGAATACCCGAGTAGTTATAATCTCCAAACTGATCAACTAAAGCAACTGTACCTGCTCCACCAAATTGGTAAGTTTCAGACATGTTATGCATACCTTCTTGTACTACATAAATTTCGTTTGCTTCGCCACCAATTTGCTCTGTGTAAGCCATATTACCATGACCTAACTGAAGAACGTTAGAAAGATTGTACATACCATCTTCTTGATACATTCCTGCGTAGTTGTGATCACCATCTTGCTCAGCATAAATTGTGTTGTCTTCTCCACCAATCTGAAGAGCTTCAGCTTTGTTGAAGTAACCATATTGAACTAAACCAGCCCAGTTGCCATAACCGCCTAATTGAGTTGCTTCTGCACGGTTGAAATCACCCATTTGAGCGATACCTGCATAGTTGAACATACCAAACTCCTGGTAAGTTTCAGCTAAGTTCCAAGCGCCTAATTGTCCGATGTAAGCAGTATTGAAGAATCCATCAAATTGAGTAGCATAAGCTGTGTTGATGTCATAATATTGCTCAATTTCGATATGGTTTAGAATACCATAAACCTGAGTTGCAAATGCCCAGTTGTCATAACCCATTTGGTTAATATTTGTGCTATTGTACAAACCACCAAATTGATAAACATCAGCTAAGTTCCAAGATCCATCCTGCACAACAGTAGCTCTTGCTCTTTCGTTGTAATCCTGAGTAATATATGAAGAATTGTAATCGCCAAATTGTGTTACCATAGCTAAATCACGATATCCCATCATTTGGTCAATCATAGAGAAGTTGTCATAACCCAATTGGAAAACGTCAGCAATTGAATAGAAGTTGTCATACTGAGTAATATATGATGTATTGAAATCACCATACTGGAATACATAAGCAATATCCCAAACACTCATTTGATCAATCATAGAATAGTTAAAGTAACCAATCTGATCAACGTAAGCTTCAACCCAAGTACTGAACCACTGGTAAATGAAAGATGTATTCATTCCATTCTGATATACAGAAGCGATATTATCTACTCCCCAGAACTGATCGATAACAGATAAATTAGCTCCTCTTTGCATAACATACGCTTTATTACTTTCAGTAAAGAACTGAGAAATAATAGATGTGTTTGTACCTAGTTGGTCTACCATTGCAAGGTTATCCCAACCTACTTGTACAATTGAAGAATAGTTCAAGAAACCATCCTGAGTAACGTCTGCTACGTTATAATCTCCAATCTGAAGCACGTCGCTCATATTCCATAAGCCAGTTTGTAATACTGTAGCTTCGTTGTCCATTCCACTTTGATCAATATTTGACCAGTTTTCCTGTGCGAATGAAATACCTGCAGATAATACTACAGCCATCAATGTAAACATGAATTTTTTCATCGTCGAATTTTTAGGTAAAAGTGAATACTGAGATAAAGAAAACATTGGTATGTGGTTGTTTGGTTTTTATCCTTTTCTTTATCTTTTACTATTAAACTTTATTTGTTTAAATATTTTAAGCAGTAAAATATCTCTATCGCCAATTGGTTGACAAAACAGTTGCGATAAATACATTTTCAAAAAAGAGAGTATTGTAATAGATTCGATTTGGCAATAATTAGAAGAACTACAAACCTTATTGTGTATATTTGGTGACAAAGACTGCTCCATTGAATTGGTCATCATGGAACACATTAAATCATGTAGATTAGAGTAATTTCGTTCTGTCACTTTTTGTGGTTTTATTAGCATATTTATCAATACACAAACACTAGGTTTTAAGCTTGTTGTACGTAAAACTACATCCTTATTTCAACTAATAACATAAATCAATAAGACTTGTAATTTTTTTTACACAAATAAAGCTAGTGAACTATTCTATCAATACTTATGTGTATTACATGAAATGACTCATTTAAATGACAAATGATTTCATTAAATAGATTAACGTGTTCGAAACAGTTTAAATTGTTAAGCAATCTTAAACAAGTAATTTTGTACATACAAGTTTTGAACGCTAGGTTTAAATATTTTATATTAACAATATAAACAATAGAATATTGCTAAAACCCTTTAAAAATCTACTTAAATAATGTTTTATCCCTGTTAAATTTCAATCTTATTATATCTTTGCAGTAACTGAATCGAACAACATGAGTAAAAAAGATTTAAAAGAATACATTCATCACCTTTCGAAGGAACATTTGGAAGATCAAATTCTTGATTTATACACCCGATTTAAAGAAGTAAAAGAGTTTTACGATTTCGCGTTCAATCCGAAAGAAAATAAACTAATGGAAGAGTGTAAGTTTAAAATTTCGAAAGAGTATTTTCCTGTAAATGGCCGAAAAGCAAAAATGAGACGCTCGGTTGCCCAGGGATACATCAGGCATTTTAAAAGGTTGGGTGTAGAGTCTTCCTTAATCGCCGATATCATGCTATATAATATTGAAGTAGCTCAAACCTATACAACTGAGTTATACATTAAGCAAGAATCTTTTTACAAAAGCATGTTAAAATCTTTTCAGGAAGCGGTAAAATACATCCGAGAGAATGGAATTGAGGCAGAGTTCAAAGCAAGATTAAATCGTATTGTTGATGAATCCATTGATCAAAGATGGATGAACAGAGAAGGTTTTCAAAAGAGCTATCATTAAGAATTAATCAGCCCTTTTATAATCTCTTTTACCGGCCTGATTTCCCGAATTGAATCAATCGCCGGACCAGCACACCAAACATTGTCATAAGCTGCTTTAAATGCTGATTTTTTAACCTTAGCCATACCTCTCCATGCCAATAGCATTTTTGCATATTTCTTTAGTTGTGGACTATGATTAATTAACCATTCCAAAATATTCGACCTGGTCCCAATTTTCTGAACGTATGGTGTATTGATAACGGTTAATGGTGATCCTGTTAGCTTTGTAGTTTTTACGATATCCTTGGCCCCATAACGTATTAATGCTGCTTTGTATTCCTCACTAACAGGGGATTCTATACTTGCGATAAATATGGTTCCTACAGATACTCCTGCGGCACCAAGATTCATTGCCATTTCAATATCTTTCGAATTTGTAACCCCTCCAGCTGAAATTATAGGAATGTTGATTTCCTTCTGTAAATTCTCCAATAATTGTTTGGAACCAAATCCTCCACAATGTCCTCCAGCTTGCGAATTTACTGCAATCACGGCATCCGCTCCCAAATCTTCCACAATTCTTGCGTATTTGACATCTACAACATCACAAAACACTTTAATTCCGAGTGGTTTACACTCTTTAATTACCTCTTTTGGGTTTCCTAATGATGTAATGATATAATCGACTTGCATATCGAGTAATACCTGAAGTTGTTTGCGGTATTTCGGATTAGAGCGATTCACAATTAAATTAATTCCAAAAGGTTTATTGCTTGCCTCTTTAATGCATTGTATGGCCTTTCGCAAGTCTTCTTCGGTGCGATAATTGTGTGCAGGAATTGCTCCTGTACAGCCCATTTCCAATGCGGACAGAATCATTTCAGTATTAGAGACCAAAAACATTGGTGCCAGTAAAATGGGATGTTCAATATTCAGAATTTGCGATAAGGTTTTTATTGCCATATCATCAAGATATAAATTAACCTTAAGATTGTAAAATTAAAAAAGCTCCCGTTTGGAAGCTTTTTGTTTTTATTTTTTCATGATAAATGTAAGAGGAATGTGCAATCTTTTGCACCAGGAATCTTCGGAGTGATTTTCTCCAACAAACTCCTTTGTTACCCAATTCTCGCTGGTAAATCCTTTTTGTCGCATAATTTCGTCCACTTTCAACTGTAATGGTTTGTACAAACTATCTAAAGTTTCTGTTCCATAATCGAAATATATTTTGTGATTCTTAGGCGAAGGCAGGTTGTCTTTTAGATAAGAATAAAAAGCTTCTGGAATTAGATTATTAACAATTCTGGTATCTCCTGGCCAATGGGTTGAAATGCATGCAGCACCTTCAAAAACATTAGGATACTCACATATTGCATACATAGAGATCAATCCGCCCATGCTAGAACCTGCTATAAATGTATGTTCCTTATCGGTTTTAACAGAAAATGTTTTGTCGATAAAAGGCTTCAATTCTTTGGTAAGGAATTTTAGATATTCATCGGCTCTTAAATCACCCATTAAACTGTCTCTTAATTGACTTTGCAGTGATTTCGGCAAATAATTGGCTGCCTTTTCGGGAAAATAGTCGCTGTGGCGATATGCACCTCCATTCCATACCCCTACCACTATACATTCATCAATTGTCTTTTCATTGATCAATTTACTCACCACTTCATCAACCATCCATTCCTGTTTATTCCAGGATTTGTTGGCATCGTACAACATTTGTCCATCATGCATATACAATACGGAGTATTCTTTCTCTTTAGAATATCCATCGGGCAACCAAACATCAACATTTCGTGGAACTATATATTTTGATTCAAAATTTTCGAACCTTTTGATCGTGCCACTAGCTACATCTGGAAGTTGGGCATATGCGCTTAAAGAAAAACTCAACAGTAAAAGCAGTAATAATCTCATATCGTTTCAGTTAATTGGTATATATCCAACTAAATTGAGCAGATTTAAGTGCTTTTGCAAATTTTATGTACAGATGGGTGTTTTTAAGGTACAAACTACATGATATGAATTGCAATTTATTTTAAACAAAAAAAGGATCAACATTAGTTGATCCTTTGTGCGGATGAAGGGACTCGAACCCCCACGCCCGAAGGCACTAGATCCTAAGTCTAGCGCGGCTACCAATTACGCCACATCCGCGTTGCGTTGATTGCGATGCAAATATGGTGGATTTTTTTTTACTACCAAAATATTCTGATAAAAAAATTCTTCTGCACAAGCCTATTTTAGGGCAATTCGCAACAAAACTATCTGATAAACAAGTTCATTAACTTCATTCTTTTTTTTGAAAAAAAATGCCGAAGCTTTCACTCCGGCTTGTTAATTAAACTATGAAAATTATGAAGAAATTATTGTTCCTTAATACAAAACAGTTTTAAAATTAGGAATCCTATTACTCCAGACATTAATGATGCAATTAAAACTGCAAATTTGGCCAGGCTTAACACTTCCGGATCTGCAAAAGCCAGTTGTGAAACAAAGAATGACATGGTAAATCCAATTCCTCCAAGGAAACCAATACCAAGGATTTGTGACCAACAAATTTCACTTGGTTTCTGAGCAATTTTAAGCTTAACGCCAATCCAGGAGAAAAAGAAGATTCCCAATGGTTTTCCGACAAATAAACCTAAAATAATTCCGATTGAAACAGGCTCGAATACCCTGCTGGTTAAATCTGTATCGATAATTACACCAGCATTAGCAAAAGCAAATAGTGGCACAATCATGTATGCTACCCATGGATGAAAATCATGTTCTAATCGTTGTAATGGCGACAGTACTTTTAAACAGTTGCTTTCGATGGAACTTACCGATGCCTGAATGAATTTCTCATTTGGTTTTAATTGTAAATCAGGAGTTTTATCTTCAAGATTTTTGAGTAATTCCTGATTTGAACCAATGAATTCAAAGATATTTCGACTTGCACGTGCCGGAATGGTTAAAGCCAATAACACACCTGCCAGTGTTGCATGAACACCCGATTTTAGCACCACGTACCAAAGGAATAACCCAAATATAAGGTAAACTGATATGTTTCGGATTTTTAAGAAATTGAATAACCACAGCAAAGCATAAATTCCACCACCATACAATAAATAAATCCAATCGATCTCACTGGTGTAATACAATGCAATCACCATTACAGCTCCAATATCATCAACAATTGCAATTGATGTTAGCAATAGTTTAAGAGAGGTTGGTATTCTCTTTCCCAGCAATATCAAAATACCAAGTGCAAAAGCAATATCTGTAGCCATTGGAATTCCCCAACCGTGTGTTCCTTCACCCTGAGTATTTAAACTGACATAAACTAAGGCAGGAACGAGCATACCACCTATAGCACCAAAAATTGGCAAACTTGCCTTTTTAACCGAAGAAAGTCCGCCGGTAAGCAATTCTCGTTTAATTTCCAATCCAACTACAAAAAAGAAGATGGCCATTAAACCATCGTTGATCCAATGCAATAGTGACTTTTTTAAAGTCCAGTCACCAAACTGAAATCCAAAATAATTGGTCCAATATGCAATAAAGTTTTCTCCTAGTATCGAATTTGAGATGGCGAGTGCCAAAAGGGTAAAAAACATCAAAACAATACCACTAAACGCCTCTAATCGAACGAATTCTACCAACGGATCCTTAATCCTGTGGAACAACTTTTGCTTTTTAATAAATTGAATCATCACCTAAAATTTCTGTATAACTATTTTGTTATTGTTTTTAATCTTACTGCGAAAATACAATGCTGCGATAGTATGTACAATGGGGATTTCCCTACTTCGGTCAGCAATCAGCGAAATAACAATTACAGCATCATAATTGTTCGATATGATCGATAGGTGTTTTACTAATATTTAATAATTTGGTGTTTAAAGGCATAAATAACCAGGTTCACAGTATTAAAAGTTCCTGTTTTCTGAAACAGGCTACTTTTATGCTTCTCTACGGTCTTAATACTCAAAAATGTTGCTTCTGCAATCTGTTTGTTTCCAAAACCTTTGCAGATGTATTCGAGCACTTCCTTTTCTCTATCGGTAAATTCGGGTAACTCATCCTTGCGCTTTCTCTTTTTGCGAAGCATATTAAGTTTATCTGATAATAAACTTACTATTTCATCGGAAAAGTAATTGCCACCTTCGTATACTTTTAAAATGGCCTTCTCGAATTCCTCAATTTCTGCGCTTTTCAGCATATATCCTTCTACTCCAGCCATTAGCATTTGCTCCAGGTAATCATCATCAAGGAAAGTGGTTAAGGCAATAATTTTTAGATCGGGGTTTAATTCCAAGGCTTTCTGGCTCGCTTCTACTCCATCTACCTGTGGCATATTAATATCCATGAAAATGATATCGGCCTGGTGGTTGGGAATTAAGTCCAAAAACTCTTTGCCATTAGAAGCTTCTGCAATAATTTCAACAAATGAAAAAGTTTGAAGAAGCAAACGAAATCCATCTCTGAAAATCTTATGATCGTCTACCAATATTACCTTAATCTTATCCATTTAATTCCTATTTATTTTGCTGAGTGCAAACTGAATTTTTATTTGAAATCCCTTGTTCTCTGCTGTTTGAACATGATAGGACCCATTTATAGATTCAACCCTCTCGATGATGTTCTGCAAGCCCATACCACTTCCTGCTTTGGTTTTGTTCACATCAAAATCGAACCCGATACCATTATCGGAATAATGCAAAATCAAAACATTTACACCAGATAATTTGATCGTGATATTTGAAGCCCCTGCATGCTTTAGTGTGTTATTAATCAGTTCACTACAAATTCGATATATGATAACCTGCGTACTTTGTTGAGGCTGACCCTGAAAGTTATCGAGATCGACTTGTACATTTACATGATCGAGTTTGTTAATTTTAATGGCTAAACGCTCTAAGGATTCTTTTAAAGTATAACGATTCAGAACCGATGGGTTCAAATTGTTAATTACCTCAGAAACTGTATCTAATGCTTGTTTGGAGAGTTGATTAATTTGCTTCACTTTCTCAAGTGATTTTTCTTGTGTTTGCAACTCCTTGCCCAACATTTTACCATAAAGACCAATGCTTGAAAGAAGCGCACCCAATCCGTCGTGTAATTCCCTGGCAATTCTCTTTCTCTCTCGCTGTTCTACCGTCATGGTATTTCTAACCAGTTGCACATGCGCTTGTGTTAGAGAATTCATTAATCTGATTACGATTACCAAGCTCACAATTAGCAAAAGAAGCAAAGAAGCAAGCAGAAAAAAGATGTTTCTTTTGAATTTCTGATTGGTTTGATTGATGTATAAATGCAGTGCTTTCTCATATTGTGTAAATGTATCATCGAATGACCTAAATGCCTTATCGAGTTCACTCGTACTGATATCAGGTATCGAATTTTTCAGAATGGGCTCAATTTCGGATATAGATTCCCTAAGCAGCATTAAGTCTTTGGTAAATTCTTTGTTCTCCTGTGATTTAAAGCTGAATTCTCTGGATGCAATCTCAGCAATGATTTCAATATTCAGAAAAGCTCTTACAAAAAGTGAATCGATTGACTCTATCAGAGCTGGCTTTGGCTCAGAACGATAATTGCCATATTTAATTCGGGCATCGAAGATTTTAATTTCTATTTTCTCGGAATTTTCGACCAATTGAATGTGCTCTCTATCCAATTCGATACTTCGATTTAGTGTATAGAAAATAGCAGCAATCGCTATTAAACTAAAGCCGATAAGGATAAGAGCAATTTTCTGCTTTACGAAAAATCTTCTATTCATTGCTATGTATGTCCTGAATTATTTATATCAAATCTACTAATAATTTTCTAGTGTTATGTTATTATTTAACGTGAGTTTGATGTAAAATTCCGCCTCGGTTTGATCTGATTTGATCAGAGTGGAAAGCTCCCAAAAACTAACTATGGTTTCACTATCTCAATATTCTATTGGAAGCTTTCCGAAGAAAATCAATCGTTTATCCCCTAAATAATCAATTAAATTGTATGATTTTCTTTTCTGATCATCAATGGTTGGTTTGTTGTTTACGGATTAACTACCATCTTAATGCTTTGCTTGAAATTCTGTCACTAATATTCACTTGTTTTTTACTCATCGTCAGTAAATTGGCTACAAATCCTTCATCTTTCACTCCCAGACTAAAAATGGGTCTACTCGAATTCTGTAAAAATTCTACCAGTAAGCGCTCGCTTTGCGAATGACTGAACATCAAATCCTGGAAACCTTGAATCAGGAGAATATCGGCTGGCGTTTTCTTAGCGCCTTCTACCAAAGCATCGTTTTTTCCAAAATTCTCTTTTTCTACAATGCTTACCGTACAGTCTATTCCTTCCCGCTCAATATAATGTTTCATGATCTGAGATTTTTTGTATGCTAAACTTCGTTTCAGCTCTATATTTACAGTTAGTGCTGCCAAAAGTTTAATTTTTGCATTAAATGCCTTCCCTAGTATTATAGACCAGTTTAATAAATCTCGCGATTGTCTGGAAATATCCACCGGCACCAAAATATTTCGAATTCCACTGCCCGTCCATCTATCGTTTACACTAATTACCGGACATCTCGACTCACGAATAATCTGATCGATGCTATTTGTTTTAAACCTCTCACTTAAGCCTTCTATCCTATTGCTTCGGTTAAGAATTACCAAATCGAAATTTTCAGAACTGCTAATCGAATTGATGATATTCAAATAATTCCCCACTTCGACTCTTAACTTTACATCATCAGGAATTCGCCCCCTAAAATGCATTTTCGTGAACCTTATCAGTCGAACCATACCTCTTCCTTGAAGACTATCTTTAAGTTTAGGTTGAAAAACGTTCGAAATGCCTCCTATTTTCTGAACCACATGCAATAAAACGATCTCTGCCCCAAACTTTTTTCTGAAATAGAGCGCTTGTTTAAATGCTGTAGTACTCTCAACTGCCAGACTTACTGGCACCAATATCCTCTTAAATCTGTACGTTTTCATCTTAAAAAGCTTTAAAAGTTTCTAACGGTAATTCCTTTACTTTTGACAAACCACTTGTCGAAGTAGGATAGTAAATCACGTTCCTTATCTGGCAACTTATCGCTATGATAAATCGTTAGTAATGAATCTACATTCAGCGGTTTCTGAACACTTTCAGATAATTTCTCGAATCGCACATTTGATCCAATGCAAGCGTTTGCATAAGTCTTCACGATTTCTGCTTTTTCGCTAATTGTAATGTGATTGATATTAAGACCGACATGAACATTACATTTTTGTTTTGCACATACTTTCTGCAATGAACTTAGAATAGGCAATGACAAACTGGAATTTGAATTCCTGACATATATATTATCAATGCTTTGATTGGCTTTACAATTGTTCAACACATACAATGGCTGATTTACATTTTGTACAATTTCTTTAAAACGCGGATTGTATTGCAAATCACTATTCGTCTCGTTCAGACCCAGCACTACTTGCCAATTGTGATTTTGATACCATTCCGATTGAAAAAACCTGCTCAATTCACCCTCGAATGACAACATTTCTACTTCTTGTTCCTGAAGGTCATATTTTGTAAGAAGATCTGCCTTGAGTGCTTTTAATTCTCTTTTAGAGATATCCTGTAAAATTGGAGCTAAATCTCTCACCATAGAAGCTCCATAAGAAGGTTTTTGCCAGGTTTGCACAAGAAAAACCTTTGTTGTATCATTATAGAGATATTTTATTGCAAAATCGATCGCTGATTGATTCCCCTCTGAGAAATCTGCAAGAATCAGTATTCTGTTTGTGTAATTGTTCCTGTTCTCCATGCCTTTATTTTTTATTACAAAAGTAGCGCAGAGCCTATTATTGGAAAACAGGAGGAATCCTAAATCATATGGGGGATTTCCCTACTTGTTAAAGTTTCCTAATTTTCCTTATTAATCACTTTGTGATATATCTATTTTTAATACATTTGCCGAATATAATTTTCAAGTATGAACGAGAAGTCGCTACACATTATCATTATTTCATTGCTATTGATTTGCAGCACTGTTTTCAATCTTGCTAGCATGCAGGATGATTTTGCAAATGATCAATTGGTTGAAAATTGTGGCGATTCTATGGAACTACCGGGCGATTTAGAGGAAGCCGACAGCGAAGAGTGCTATGATTACAGAAAGCAGCTGGATTCGCTTTACTCAGGTTTAGTTTCAGATCAGTTCTACTACCATGAGCCTGAGTGTGGAAAGCCCATATTCAATTTTATAACACCACCTCCACAGGCATAATTATTACCCTCATTTTTTTCGTCTGATTTAAACCTTTATTGCAAGGGGTTTAATTCAAATTATTACCGATTTCTTGTCCTAGCAAAACAAGTTCAAAGTTTATTTATGAAGTTACAACCAAGCAAAAAGAGCAAAAAACCAAGAATTTTATTGTTGCATCAATATTATTCGTATACCGGATTTTATAATTTCATTGTTTCCAACCTAAAAAAGGCCATTGTTCCCTTATTACTGATAGGTGGGCTGGTTTTCTTTTTGGAATACTATGTGCTCGATTTCGAGAACCTTTTTTATACAACCACCAAAGATTTGCCAACCTTTGGCTTGTTAACGGTGTTCTTTATCTCTGAGTCGTTTTTAGGCCTGATTCCACCCGAATTGTTCATTGCCTGGGTAAAAACCTTACCGTCGCCATTGGTTTATCTTACCATTCTGGCCATTCTTTCCTACCTGGGAGGATGTGTATCCTATTTTATAGGGCGCTTAGTGGTGAGAATACCACGATTAAAAAAGTGGATAGAGGTGAAAATTGGAAAACACATCCAAAACATCCGAAAATGGGGTGGCTTTCTGATTATTGTAGGAGCCCTTTTGCCAATCCCATTCTCTATTGTGAGCATTGCATCTGGAATTATTCATTTTAGCTTTAGAAAGTACTTATTCTATGGGTTATTCCGATTCTTGAGATTCTATTTGTTTGCCCTTGCAATTTTTAGATTGATGGAGTAAGCTATTGCTGAAATACAATCCGATAAAGAAACTGCGCTAAGTCATCCACTTGGCGTTTTTTTTGCACTTATGTTTGAGCAAGATGGGTGAGTCGTCCTAAAATAGGTTGACACATTTATAAATTAATTATATGATCCAGTGAGGCTAGCCTCACTGGATTTTTGATGTATAAAATTAGGTGTTTTATAATTCAAACTCAAATGAGGTCTCTTGTTATTATAGATCCAAACAGAT